>JABCTC010000020.1 GCA_018238545.1 Candidatus Heimdallarchaeota archaeon | reverse complement strand
ATAAGCATCTTGAGAAGCACCTCTATGAGCAATTATTATTGGAGAATTGTAATCTGACATTAGGTTAAATGAAATCAAACCATCTGATTAACTTTGTGCTAAATTTTACAATATTGGCTTCTCTTATTCTCGTTTCTCGACATCTTTTTAAAAATATCAGTGAGGGAATATACATGGAATATAAGATTAAAGACATCAATCTTGCCAGTGAAGGTAGGAGAAATATTGATTGGGCAGAATCAAGAATGCCTGTGATGATGGATTTCAGAAAGAAATTCAGTGAAACAAAACCATTAGCAGGAATGAAAATCGCTGGTTGTCTTCATGTCACAAAAGAAACAGCTGTTTTAGTTGAAACACTCATTGCTGCGGGTGCAGAAGTTTCTTGGAGTGGATGTAATCCGTTATCGACAAAAGACGATATCGCAGCTGCTTTAGCTGCAGAAAATATAGCTGTTTTTGCATGGTATGGAATGTCTACTGAAGAATTCTACTGGGCAATCGATAAGACACTTGAGATGAAACCAACTCTAACACTTGATGATGGAGCAGATCTTATTTTTAGAGTTCATTCTGATTTTCCAGAACAAGCTGAACATATCATTGGAGGAACTGAGGAAACAACAACAGGAGTTCATCGATTACGTGCAATGGATAGAGCAGGTAAATTACTTTATCCAGTTATAGCAGTGAATGATGCAGAGACAAAAAGTGACTTTGATAATGTATATGGAACTGGTCAATCAACTCTTGATGGTATTTTAAGATCAACAAACATCATTATAGCAGGAAAGATAGTTGTAATTGCAGGTTATGGCCATTGTGGCAAAGGTTTAGCTAAAAATGCTTCAGGCATAGGAGCTGATGTTATCATAACAGAAGTTGATCCCATTCAAGCTTTGAAAGCAGCTATGGATGGATTTCGTGTTATGGAAATGGATGATGCGGCAAAACAAGGGGATCTATTTATCACTGCAACAGGAATGAAAGATATTCTGGTTGAAAGACATTTCAAAGTTATGAAAGAAGGCGCCATCGTCTGTAACACAGGTCATTATGATGCAGAAATTAACATAGGGGAATTGGAAAAATTAGCAAAATCTAAACGCGAAATAAGAGAAAATAATGAAGAGTATACTCTTGAAAATGAAAGAAGAATCTATTTGCTTGCTAAGGGGAGACTAGTTAATCTCTCTGCAGCTGAGGGTCATCCTTCAGAAGTTATGGACATGTCTTTTGCTAACCAGCTTCTAAGTCTAATCAATTTAGCTCAAAAAGGTAAGGATCTAGAAAACAAAGTATATGACATTGACCGAAAACAAGATGAAAGTATAGCTAGTCTAAAACTCTCACTTATGGGTTATAAAATCGACACTCTAACCGAGGAACAGATCAGATATCGTGATGCCTATTACGAAGGAACTTGATCCTTTTCTTTCACTATTTAATATCTAAGAAAATGCCACAAGATTTTTAGGATAGAGGATTCATATAAAGAAATATAAGAAAAGGAGAATAAACCGTGATAAAACATCTTCTAATTCTTACAACATATGGTCAAATATTCTATAGTCAGGAATTTGAGGAAACAGAACAAACAGTTGACGTAGCTCTGACTGGAGGGTTAATGAGTGCGATCTACTCTATGACTTCTGAAACTCAAAAAGAAAATATCTCAGAGTTTGAACTAGTAACCTCCAGAATCATTTTCCAAGAAGAAGAACAAGATTTGCTGTTCGTTCTAACTGTCGACAAAAGAATGGATATCAAGGATACAAACGAAATCCTGAAAGCAATCTCAAAAAGATTCTTCGAGAAATATGGAGAGCTAAGAATTGATGGGTTAATTCTAACTGATTTTGAGAAAGATGCTTGTGAAATAATATACAAGAAACTTTGGTATTTAACTACACACGAAAGAAAGTTTAGAGTGTGGGATTATCTTGCAACCATATTTGTTACGCTAGCGCTGTGTTGGTATTCTCTTCTCCTTTTTGGTTCTCCACCGATTTTGGGCATGCCTGAATTCGGTATAAAGACCTTTGTTTGGGAAAGTCTATTATTGAAGATAAGTGACCCAGGAGCTTTTGTGCTTCAGTTATTATTTTTAGTTGCGGTCATTGCGATTCCAGCTATTGGTATCTACTTGCTGTTTAAATTCACATATGTTAAAGATATTTTTCGCTTTCCAAGAGATTATCTCGCAAGACCGAGCAGAGCAAGTTATTCTGAACTTTTACCCAATTATTTCCTATTTACAATTTTAGTATCATTCCTAGTCTACGTTAGCTTCATGGCTTTTGGAGGAGGATTTTTCTCCGAATTGACAGTTTATCCTTTATATCCCGGAGGTCTTTATTCTAATCTTGCAGAACCTCTAGATTTCACGGATATATTTGCAAGTGATGTCGGTGATCAATTCTTGATAGGGACAATTTCATGGTTTACATGGGTATTTGTCTTTCCTCTAATTTACTCTCTACTATTAGGAGAAAAGAAATGGCTAAAGGTTTATAGAAATTCAGTTCTTATTGCTTCAATTACTATTTTTATTCTAATAATCTGTTACATATTTGCTGGAGTAAAATATCTTGAAGCCGTTGGATTTCATCCTACTGACCCTGCAACATTTAGAACTGAACAACAAATGCTAACCTTTCAATTACTATCTACAATTCCACTAAATATTTTCTTCTATGGGTTCCTTTTGTTTTTAGGTATAGGTGTGAGCAAAGTAGCACCCTCTAAAACAAGAATTCCTTCTGTAATTGCTTTAGGTATTGGAATTTATGCAACACTGATTCTTCAGAGACTAGTCTTCTTCGCTTTGGTAGCACCCGCCTAAAGAGGTGGGTGAGGCACCTATTTTTTTAATATTCTCTTTAGAAAGTTTTATATCAGAAATTTACTCTTGTAAAAAAGAAAGTGATTTCCAGTGTTAAGATTCACTATACGCTTCTTCTTCCACAATAAAAAAAGAACGTTACAAGCTACAATGACGCTTACATTAGCACTAGTTATTTACATTTCTACAACTCTTTTGGTACGAGGGTATGCTGGAAACATAGCAGGAATGGCATCAGTCATTAAACCCTCGAATTATTATCTTATAACTGAATATGACATGAGTTTGTCAGAGAGCAGATTAGGCTTTGAGGTTTATGAATTTCTCGAAAATTATTCTATCCACACACCAAATGTGGAAGTGGTATTACCACAAATTTACATCCCAATAACTGTTGAAGGGGAAACAGGAGCGAGAATAGACACGCATTTACGTTTACTTAATTTTACAACGTTTGAACTTTATCAACGTCATAAATATACCTACACTCTATCTCAAATAGAATCAACTGAGGTAATTATGGGGCAACAGATTGCAAACTCAATCTCTTCAGGTATTGGAGCAAATCTGGAACTTGAAAGTTCTGAAATTTATGTTAATGAAACATTCTCAATGATCTATGCAAATAATCTCACTGTAGCAAATATAATCCAATCCGGTCAAGAGTATGACCTTGAAATATTAGGTGATAGTAACGAGTGGTTACCAATGCTAGGTTTAGATTATTATTCTTTTATTGAATTCAAAGTCCTAGATACAAGGGAAATTGGACAAATTAAAGAAGATATAACTGAAAGATTCAAGTATTTAGAAATCAATGAAGAACAGCAGACACAAAATTTCATCATTTATGCAACAGAGGAGGTTATTAAAACTCTGACTCTTCTTCAAATATTGTTTTTTGTTCTGATGCTAGTTTCAATAAGTTATAGCATCTATACTCTTGTCAAAGAGAGTGAAGAAGAGATTTTCATTTTAAGATCAATTGGAGCGACAAAAAACCAAATCATGTTGCTCTTCATGCTGCAAGCTGTTTTCATAGGGATAATTTCATCGCTATTATCAATTATAATTGGATATTTTGCAGTAAGCGGAATCGTTGCAATAGTTTCAGCGACTATTGGACTGCCGTATTTGGCATTAAACTTTGAATTGAATTTGGTGGGAATAATCTTCTTGTTTGCGCTAGTTTTGTCAGTAATTTCTGGGATATATCCATCGTTAGAAGCAGCAAAGATCAGAGTTATTAGGGAGGATAAATAATGAATTTACGATCAATTTTCCTCTATAATATAATACCAAAGAAAAGGATGTTCATAGCTTTCATTGGATTTCTCATTAGTTCAACAATAATCACAGGAGGAGGTATTCTTTTAGTAAGTATAGTTGAATCGACTACTTCATATTTAGGTGAAAGTGATGATATTTTGGTTATTTCAAATCCAGCAGCATCAACACCTTATACAAGCATTTTACCCTTAGAATTAGCAGACACTATAAAATCAATCTACGGTGTCATAGATGTTAGTCCAGAAGTAATGACAGCAGCAGTACATAAGAATAAGGCAGTATACTTTAGGGGAGTCGATATAACAAAATTCTGGCAGTTTACAGAAGTAGCTTATGTAGAGGGGGTACCTCTGAGTGAAAATGATACTTATGATGTAAGTGTAGGTATAGATTACGCGGAAAGAAATAACCTGGAAATTGGTGATTTGATGACCATATTTTCAACTAGATCGAACGCTGCGATAGAACTGAGGGTTAAATCTATATTCGTCACAAGTTCCTTGTTAGATGATGAAATTATTGCTCCATTATGGATCGGGCAATTCTTCTCATTTGAAACATTTAATTATATAACACACATTAGAGTCAAAATAGATTTAGATTTAATACCTTCAAAGGAAACAATAGAAGAGTTGGTAAACAGCAAGTATGGTTTAACTACAATAATTAATACTCCTGGAGGATCAACTGAACTAAATGCAACAGTATATGTTAGAACAGGTAAAGGAACTTCAGTCAAGGATGAGGTAATAATCAACGATTATCTAGCAACCTTTAATCTACCTTTTGGAGAGTATGAAGTTCAAGCTGAAATTGACGGAATATTTTCTGAACCCGTGAAGTTCATACTTGATGAAAACACTACAAAATCAATATATGTAAACTATATAGAACGAGAAATTCAGTTTCATGTTGTAACGGATGATGCTGAACCAATAGAAGACGTAAGAGTAACTGTATACAATAGTGAAGAAGGAGTACGTCTTTTAGGAAAGAACACTAGACAAAGGTATACAGACCAAAATGGATACGCATCACTAATTGTTGGAAATGGCAGTTACATAGCAGAGTTCAGTTATGGTGAGTACTGGAAATCCTTTAGCTTTATAACACAAGAAACAAATGAATATGAAATCACACTAATTAGTAGACATCCACAAATAACTGTCAAATCACCTCTTAATTTTTCAACGATTATTGGTGATAAGCTAAACATCTCAATTAGAGCAACTACTGGTTACTCTATTTTCTTTTATCCCGATGGGGATTTAGGGGAATTACAAGAGTATCATTATAGTGCAGAAGGAATGGTTCCCCCTCAAAGCATGTTAGTACCTTTCGAAGAAGGTTTTCATAGTCTTACTATATTAACTTACAATAATGACTATTTACAAGATTATGATAAAAGCAAAAACTACGCAGAAACTACTTTATTCTTCACAATCTCATATGATTTTCCAACAGATATTGACTTCCTGAATGTTATGAATGGATCACAAATATATCCTCTAACTATCTTAGAGCTAAATGAGACACTAATTTTCAATCAGGGTTTGTTGTATAGATGGAATAATAATAGCTGGGCAAAAGCAGATGAAGGCTTCATCGTCAGCCCTAGTGAAATTGGAATTCATAAACTACAAATGAAAGCAGAAACAACTGGAGAGAGTAGAATCAGCACTTACTATTTCATAACTAAATACACCCCTGATAATATTGGCATTATTGGTCCAAATGAAGGATTATTTTTCAAAGAAAATGATACATTGCAAACATGGTTTAATCCTACCTTTCCAATTATTCAATATCACTGGGATTCTAATTCAAATACGCCTATAGCAAATGACGGAAAAATAACTGTTCAAGGTTTAAACGAAGGTTATCACAACTTATCTTTAGTTATTTTTACAGGAACACTTTGGTCTTTCAGAGACTATGAGATTATGGTCGATAACACACCACCTAACGTAACAATAAGTGCCACAAATGGATCATCGGTTGAAACGGGTAGTTCTCTATCCTATACCATTAATGAACCATTCTCTTATGTGATGTTTGGTTGGGACGACCAGGATTATTCACATTCATATGAAGAATCAATTCCTGTACCTGTAGAAAATGGTTTTCATAATCTAAAAATATTAACATGTGATCTTGTAGGTAATGTGAGAATAGTTAATTATACGTATAATGTAATCAATTTCGCAGGTTCTACCGCGATAGATTTCTATTTACAAGATGAATACAGTGGACTCTTAAATCAAAGCTACATAGATTTACAGATAAATACCGAACAATCATTATTCAAAATCGATTACGAGATAGTTGGTCCTTCAATCGTATCTTTCTCAAGAACAAATTTAGAAAAGGAAAGAGTGTATTTGCATCCTGGGTTGTATAGTTTATCTGTTACATACTACACAAGTTTATTTGAAAGTAGAAAACGAACCTTTGAATTTCATATTTGCGATGGACAAAAAGCATCTGAACTATATGGTACAGCACTAAATGAAACCTATTCTGGGAGTATTCTTGTAACATTTCCCTACTTTGATGTTTCATTCACTATTAATGATTTATCAAGCATTTTTGTAATAGATGGAACTCATGACATTTATTATATGCTAACCACCTACCCGGGAGTTCAATATAACGTTAAATACATTATAGACACAGAATTGCCAGAGATAACCATTGTGACACCTAATAAGGGAATCGAAACACTTGATGAATTTCTTGAAATTGAAAGTAATGCTGTAGAGGTTTACTTCAAGCTTGAACATGATCCAAGAATAATTCTTTACAACAGAACAGCCGTATTTTTAGAGTATAATCAAGAAGGTAGACAATTAATTACTTTCTTTTTAGTAGATTCTTATTATAACACAAAAACAGTTTCTTATGTGTTTTATAATGGTCTCAATTATGTTCCAATAACTTTAGAGTTTCAAGTTTTCTTGTTTGGTAATGATTTTAACATTTCCTTTCTGGATGTATCAATAAGTAGCGAATACAATTATACATCATGGACAGCGAATACAGATATTAATGGAAAATTGAGCATGAATATTTTTCCAGGTAAGTTCGATGTTAACTTCTTATACAGCAATATAACTTACAGCTTCCTTCTAGATACGGATGATGGACTATTTCAGACAATATATTTAGGAAATTCACTTGTTATATTAACTATTCTTGACAATTATGTTGGTGTTCCAATAACCAATCAATATTGTATTATTAGAGATCTTGATGGCAATAGAATCGCTTTTCTTCAGACCAATTCTCTCGGAGAATTTAATGCACAAATACCTGCTGGAGATTACATTATCCACTTTAAGCGTCCATATGAATTGCTTAGTGCACCATTCCAGGTTTACTCTCAAGGGCAACAAATAGTATTTGAAATTCCTTCACCAAGAAAGTTGGTACAATTTAATTTTGTTTATGATAATGGTTCAAAAGTATATAATCTTCCAGTTACCTTCCAAACAATTATAGATGGAAATTTTACAACAAATACTAAATTGTATTCTAGTATAACATTATGGTTACCATATAGCATCGTAAATGTTTCCTATTTCCAATTAGACGGGAAATTTGTAACATTAACGCGTTCCTTTGAACCGGGCAGAGAAGTTATCACAATAACTATCAAGAGTGACACTGATTCTCAATATGGAAAGATTCCATTCAAACCAATATCTGGGTTCACTTTCATAGTATCCGTCGCTTTGGAATATATGGATTATTATCTAAAAGGCAGCCTTCTATTTACATATACATTAGCTTACACAGAAATCATTCTAATTTTATTAATCGTAATTGTAAATATGTATTCCATCCTTCAAAATGTGTATAAAGAAAACAAGAGAGAAACACGAATTCTTAGAATGATTGGAGGAACAACTACGAATGTCTTAACAACAGTTTTCTCCCGTCTAGGCTTGGTTGCAGTAGTAACATCATTTATAGGATATGGTTTGGGGTTGACCATTATAAAGGTCCTAGCAAGTGCAAATCAAACAGTATTCTTTGGTCACACATTTTCTCCTTCTGGAGGATGGGCTATGTTTTTGACAAATGGTGTGTTAATAATATTCATAGCATTAATTACGTCACTCATTATCACTAGAAATGCTAGGAAAGAAAGAAGAATAGTTTACTCAAAAAGATGATATTGTGGATTTTTCATCAAGCATAGATAAAACCATAATATCCCCCAAATAGCCATGAATTTGCCATTCTGGTTATATTAACAGAGTTGCCCTGAAATGCTTGCAACACATAATCGTGATTTTCTTCAACTCCATATACATTTTCATATGTTATCGTAATCTCAATATTGTGTAAGTATATTGTTTCTTCGGGCAAAGCTAGAAGTGAAAGTCTTAGAAAATATTCTATTTCAGGTTTCGAGTATTGGAAACTATTAGATTCTATTATTGTTTCATTTGAAATTGTACTATATTCACTCTTAATTGTAATATTTATTGGACCAGTTGTTTGAGCAGCTGTTAAATCTATTTTTGTTTCAATGTACCCTGTATTTCCTATGATTTCAGTAGGATCTGGTGTCCTTGCAAGTAAACTTCCCCTATTTTGAGGCCCCACAAGTTGAATATCGACTGGTCCCACATATGGATCGTAGCTATTTATAGTATACAGGATGTATTCTTCATTTGAAAATCTCCATGTAAAGTAGTCATTATTGTTCATGAAACGATATACAAAGTAATTCCAATATATTCGATCCAAATAAGCAGGATACCAATCATTGAGAGAATTGAGAGAAACAAATATTGATACATTATATTGATCGAAAAATTCAAGCGTTCGCGTTACATTCGAGATTCTTAATGGGAAGACCGAATCAGCTAACCCCGAATCCTCTATAAATGAAATCATGAATAAATCAATAATTGGTTGAGAGGAGTAATATTCAAGACCAGGCGTATTAATTGAAAGAATAGCTAAATTGTCTGCATATCCGAGACGGTTAATCGCGTCAACGAGTTCTTGATATGATTCTCTCGTAGAATACGAATACTCCATCTGAAATTCTTCTAGATTAAATCCAGTATCTATTAACAGAGCAAATTGAGCTAAGAAAGGTGTGAAAAATAGAATAAAGATAAGAAAGCCGGAAATTATTTTTTGGAAACTAAATTTTTTATTAAAAATTTGTGGGTAGCTAATTTTCAGTTTGTTTTCTTTCCAGATAAGAAGAAAAGTTATGAGGTTGAAAAAGACTATATGACCTAACAAAGACCAGATATGGGTGTGAGCATGATACCACCGTAGATGGAAGTCTTCAGATATAACTTCAAATGGGATAGCAGGATAAAGTGATAGATACGCACTTGCTAAAATGAAAATACTAGCAAGAAAGCCATCTCTTTCTTGACCATCTCTTTTGTTGAAGAAATCAACAACGGCATCTATTCCCATTACAAAAACAATTGCGAGAGGAACAAGAATTGGGGAGAGGTATCTTATTGACCCATTGGCAAAAAATCCTTGCCAGAAGACATAGAAGAATATTAACCAGAGTATCAACTCATTGTTCTTTCTATGAGATTTGATAAATCCAAATATCTTAAAGAACAACCATGTTCCAGCAAACATTGTTGCAATCAAAATGGAAAATGAGGAGGAAACAAACGTTGCGATATGGGCATTTTCTAGATAGGTTGTAGTCCCAGGAAGAGAAATTCCCATCCACGACAAGTTTATCTGAGTATCAGGCAAGTTCACATAAAGGTTAAAGAGATAATCTTGAACACCGGGAACAGCCAATATATGAAGACCCCACAGTAATGCTGCAACAAATGGAAGTGAAAAAATACCGATAACTAACAACCAACGTTTATATGAAAACTTCAATGTTTCGCTTGAAAAGATAAGATATATACAAAATGCACATAAGAGAAAGATAAGAATCCCCGTTCCTAAATACACCTCGAATATGGATTTTCGAACAAGCTGAAAAGCAAATCCCGCTACAATAATTGAACGGATAATTTTCCCTACCATATCTGAAGGCATTGCAACCAAAATTACAAATGGTATAACAAATCCACTGATTTTACTTAAAACACAACCACTTAGAGCTAATGATGCGAGGAGAGCATTATAGAACTGATCTTTAAAATTTTCACTCTTTAGAAATTTTCTGAAAAAGAAGTATGTTGCAGTTGTAAAGAATGTTATGTAAATTTCTTGGTAATATTGAAATTCATATATTAGGAAAAATGTAAAAGGAGTGGCTAGTAAAGCAATTGAAGATAGTAAAGAAGATTTTTTTGTTAAACCTTCTAATTTTGCTATTTTATAGCAAAGGAAAACTATTCCAGCAAGGAATAGCAAAGGAATCAGTTGAATCATTTCTGTTTGTGTTACAAAAAACCCATACGCAAATAGGAGGATATTTACAGGCGGTTTGAATTGCGGCATAAAATTCCATTCATTGACAATCCCTAATTGACCTGTAAGATATATTCTGAAAGAGTTGGGCAAATAGAAGTGTAAGAAATCCCATCCTCGAAGAGGGTAAACTAAACCCTGAAGTATGAAAAAGAAAATCATTAAACCTACTATAACTTGTAATAATACATCAAGACCTTGGGGTATTTTCTTCTTCTCCTTTAAGACGAGTACGGGAAGTTTCTTTCTAACCCAAAGGTATATTTTGAAAATTAGATAAGCGAGGGCTACTGCCAGGTACGTATACACAAAGCGCTCTAAGATAGTCGTGCTTCCGATTTTGTCCGCAATTATAGCTATTATGAGCATAGGGACAACAAGTGACATTGTTCCAAAAAGTAGAGATTCAATAATATAATCTATTAAAGAACTCGAAGAATTGATTTTCATAATCTTCTTTTTGAACACATCGACAATCAAGAATCCCATACCAAGTATTGAAATAACGGGCAGTATGATTCTTATGTCAATCTGTGCCATCATCATGTTTGTTTTTCCTCATGCTCTTTCTCTATGTCGTCTGCTGTTTTAGTAGCAGCAAAAACTTGCATTCTGTCTATTTCTCTGAAATGTGTAATTGTTATGATAATAGGTATCGTAAGTGAGATAGCCGCAAATATAAACCATCCGAACACAGCATTGTTTTCTATTATTAAGGCATCCCAACTAGCAATATAATACAGAACTGCAAGTCCAAATAATCCTATAGACCAAAGCGTATATTTGATTTTCGCACTCATTTTACCCATGGTTCGAGTTTTTTCTTTAACAGTTCGATCAAAGTCTTTCTTAACACCCAGAAGAGCACTCAAAACAGCCCAAATTAGGAAGGATTGTGCAGTGAGCATTAGCATATAGAAGGCAGAAATTGTCCAGTTCATTCCGAAGAAGCCACGAAGTTTGATCATTCGATCTTCTTTACTTTCTCTATACCAAGAAACATACGCCATTATAAAACTTGCAAGTGCAATAAGAAGGGGGGCAGCAAGTAACAAGGGAATTGTGTTATTTAAAATTGGTCTGGTGAATTCAAACTCATGAATGTTGAGTTTAGTGCTTAACATAAACATGATATAAAGTAGAAGATTGACGAACCACATTGTTACACCGATTACGGGTGTGAACAATGTAGACAAAATGTCAGTTTTGTTTATTACAGAGTTTTTACCTCTCAAAATTGTCCATAGACGCTTTCGTATGATTGATGTGATACCATTAGTCCATCTCCACACTTGATTTATCATACTTATTGGATTCCATGGAACCAACCCTTTAGAACAAATTATATGAAGATAGCGGGTTCTGTATCCTTTTGACATTAATGCAAAGGATGTATCAGTATCTTCAGCCAAAGTGTCATCGTGAAATCCACCATATTCCAACAATAGATCAGTCCTAAACATACCTGTAGTTCCAGCAAAAATGACTCCATTCCTTGTTCCTCTACTTTTCTGATAGACATGGAAAAATTGGGTGTGAATGTAAGCACTACTACGTTGCAAATAATTATCTTGATTAACAAACATTGGCTTACCTTGAACTAAAATAATATCATCTTCAGTGAAACCAGATAAGCAAGTACGGATGAAGTTTGGAGTAGGAATATGGTCAGAATCTAATATTCCAACAAAATCACACTTGACCTTGCTCAGAGCATTGTTAATTGCACCAGCTTTGAAACCTTTTCTTGAATCTCTATGAATAAATTTGACATTTTTTTCTTTGCAATAAGCTTCAATGTCGGTAGATTCTCCTGCAGGACTATCATCACAAACTACTACTTCAAAGCGGTTTTTTGGATAATCAATATTTAGTGCCCCATCAATTGTTTTGGAAACCACTGTGAGAGGTTCCTTATAAAAAGGGAGGAATATGGCAACTTTGGGGAGAGGATCTGAAGTAAGATACTTGTTTTTGTCATCCTTCAATAAGCGATATTCAGAAGAAGATCCAATATAATAGTATATGAAAACCGAGTAAAATGATGAGAACAATTCAACCAATAATATGAGAAAATTTAGTGTTAAACCTACTATAGCTTTCCAGTTACTCAAATCATCTTTATATACATTTACAATATGAATACTACTAATAACTACATAATAGCCCAAGAAAGCAAAGAGAATAACTGTAAGTGAGAACCATAATGTTTTTTTCCAACCCATGTTTAAGCCTCGATATCATTTTTTTTCCTTGGAGTAAAATAAGGTTTGTTATGCCTCGTCGTAATATAGAGAAAGAGACTAACAGGAAAAGTTGCAACAAGTGAGAGTCCTAGAAGACCCATTACAACCCATAAACTTTGACTTGAACCAATAAAATCAAAATATGATAAAACTATTAACCCAACTCCAAGAAGTGAGATAATCGCTGATACGGGAACGAAAGGTATTTTCTCGTTCCATTGATCCCTTCTCCTATCAGGCGCTTTTCTTCGGAAAATAGTTTTTATAACTGCATAGACTGTGAATGGGTTCAAAGTTAACGCAATAAGGAAAAATAGTAATAAATCAAAAGCACTAATTTTTAGTTCCCTACCTTTTTTAGAGAAGAGAATGGCGATTACTGCTGAAATTTGGTAAGAGACTGCTAGTGCGACAGGCATGATAATCAGAGGGGGGAAGTTTTCACTAGGTAGACGGATAGCTTCACTTCCAGTAAAGAACATTATAACATAAAGAAAGATTGTTAGGTACATCGAGGAAGCAATGAAAAACAATAATGCACTAAAGGAAAGATCAATCTTATCGTAGAAAGACATTTTTCCTTTTAGTATATTTTTCCATCTTAATTTTAGTGTGTGCATACTTCCTTTTGCCCATCGGAGGATTTGAGAAAGCAAAAGAGGAAAATTCGAAGGAACTAAACCAAAACTACCATATTCATCAATTAGAACGCTATCATATCCTCTAGTTAAAATTTGAATAGTTAAATCAACATCTTCTGTGAATGTTGCAATAGGAATACCACCAACTTCATCTATAACTTTTTTCCTGAAACAAGCTGTTGAACCATTGAAAATAACTTTTTTACGCTTATTTTTTGACCTCTCGAATACCTCAAAAAACTGTGCATACATTACTGCTTCCCATATTTGTAATTTCGATTTTATATTACGGAAATTAACCTTAGCTTGTACAAAAGCAATATTTTCATCATTTGCAAATTTGGAAATACTCCTTCTAAGAAAATTTGGGGTTAATTTATGATCATAATCCAAAAACACCACAAAATCAGATTTAACCTTCGGAAGCATAATGTTTAACATGCCTGCTTTGAAGTTGTAATTCTCTCTATCATGTATGTAAAGAGCTTCATGTTTTTCAGAAAGCAGAGATATTTGTTCATCATACTTAGGAGACTTCTCTGTATCATCTCCAATAAGAATTTGGACTTTTTCTTGCAGGTAATTAGAATCTCGTATAGATTGCAATGTGTCATTGAGTACATCGAGGTTAGGGTAATGAATTGGTACTAACACACTTACCATTGGAAGATTTTCAACTGTATCAATTGTCTCTTCCTCTTTAGCCAAAGGTATAGAACAAGTTGTACTCATATGTTTGAATAACATAACTGTATAGAAAATGCTCATAACTTCTACAAATAAAGATAGGAAGTTGAGAATGGCTTGGACAACTATCTGGGCAATTGTTAACGAATTTGAAGGTTCAATTAAAGAGTTTATGATTAAAACTATAGACCAAACAAAATAAGTTATTCCAACAAGCAAAACAGCAATAGTAAAAAGATATAGGAAAACTCCTAGGAATTTCCAAAATTTTGATTCTCTCTTTTTATTTTGCTGACTAAATCCCATAAGAGCATCAACTCTGCTTTTACAATCTTTTATATGAGTTTTACTATCTAGATTTTATGCTTAATAGGGAATATTAAGATCAGTGTGAGCTGAGTAAATCATGAATATCATAGGTTGTTCGCTATACATCATATCTGTTATTCCCAGCTTAAATTGTGTATGACTAAAATAAGATTATTGTTTGTAAAGAAAAAATAATAGAAAACAGAAAAATAAAGAAACTGAGTTAAGATTCTTCTGTTGTTTTATCAGTTTCAGCTTCTTTCTCATCAGTTAGTTCAAAATCCTCTTTAGAACTAACTAACCCCTGTCTCTGCATTTGAAGAACTTGATCTCTTTGTATTTTTATTGCATCCATAGCGCTTTTTGGAACAGGGGGAGGTTCATAACGCTTAAGCAATGCAGCTAGAGCTTCTTTCTCCTTCGGCAAATTTAGTCTATCACATACAGAGTAGAATATTTCTTCATAAAGGAAGAGCTCTTCTAAAAGCATATCATAATCTTTTTTCAATTGGTCATCTTCCAGATTCTTGATATCTTTTGAAGCAATCGCTTTGATGTAATCAACAATAATTTCATCGTTTCCTGTAATTTCTCCAAGATAGAAGATGAATTTTGATAAATCTGCTTTAGCATCATGAACTGCAATATTGATAAGAAGAGTTCTGAAGTCTTCAGCAAATGTTTTTGCTAAAGCTATCTCGTCTATTTTTAGATACTTAAGCAAATCTTCTTGCCAATTATCACTTAATCTTGAATAATTAAAGAGAATAGCGGGCACCAAATAATCAAATAATGGTTCTCGTATTTCCTCAAGTTCCTCATCTGATAATTTTTTCAAATTCTTTAGAAAGATTTTGTAGAATTGATCATTTCCACTAGCTTCAAAGTAACGTATAAGTGGCAGGATCATTTGGTTTTTTCCTAATCCTTTGTAAGCCATATTTGTTAGTAGCCTATTACCACCTATAAGTAAACCAATCATTAGAGGTATCAATGCTAGAAAGGCCCATAATTGATAACTATTTTCAGAAGGCACTAATGTAAAAATGAGAATGACACTGGGTAATGTTACTAACAAAGTTCCTATCTGAATATATTTTCTGAATTTAGAAGCTTTGGGAGAATTAAAACAGATAGTACAAATTTGCTTACCTTCAGCAGTGGCACCTTCCTCTAAATCACATATTGGTAAACCACAGGTAGCACATTGTACTGTAGATTTATTGTGATAATGAAAAGCACAAATCTCTTCTTTTGCAGTTTCAGACATAAATGAGAATAAAAAAGTGTTTTTTTAACTTTATCGACCTTAACCTTTTTTGTATTTATTTACTTGGAAGCAGTATGGTTCTGCAAAGATACTTAAGGTTCGCTTTTAGGTTTTTGTTTGATGTATATCCGAGGAATGCTATAAATACTAATAAAATAGTACAAAAAGCTTCTTATAAGTTGAAACAAAAATATAGACTTGTAAGTCAATCTGATTAAGGTTGTGATATTCAGTGAGCAGTGAAGAAACCGTTCAAACAATTATACGTAAAGCGAAAGATATTCTTGCAAAACAATCTGCTGAGGATTTCTTGAGTTATGTTGAAAGTAAAACTTCAGAATTGGAAAAATCAGATGAGATTCTAGAATCTATTATTCTATGGCAATTTGTTGCAGAAACCATGGAAAACTTCGAAGAAGACGACTATTTAGCATATGCTTACAGCAAATTAATCAGCAGATATATGTTAATTGATAATATTAGTAAAGCTGAAGAAATTTATAAGGAATCTGAGGACAAGGATCTTTCCAGTTTCCATTTAGACACAGTAAAAACAATCTTTGCTGGAAGACAACAAATTAAAGGAAATCGAGAAATCATTAAGATTTACCGAATGGATGTTTTTGGTGACCTAGAATTAATTCCAGCTAGCCCAAACACATATTTTGAGAATGTCTCATTAATAAGAAGGTATGTTCATAATAATCTAGCAGAAGGAACCTTTTCTGTAATTATACTAAATCACAAAAATAATACTGAAGAAGAGATAGAGATTTCAACCGAAACTCTTTCAGAATACGAAGTAATATCAATGAACGAAAAAGTGAGGATGAACTAAGATGTCGGAGAAACAACCGATCTGGGGTTCTGCTAGATATTTTCTTAAGCTTGAACCATATACAAATGTTTTCAGTACTTCAATGAGCGCATTAGTTTCATTCTTCGACACTCATGGGTTAATAAATGAAAAAGAATGCAGAAATCTGCAAGAGATAGCAAGAACCGTGTACGAGTTTTGGGCAACAATTTTAGCTCCGCACGAAACAAGGGTTGCAAGGTGGATAGTAGAATATTTGTCGGAGATAAATATTGTTGGTGATTACAGTTTGATTTTACGTCTTCTCCGTTCAGATGAAGATGTGGCAGGAGATTTAGAGGATCTTATAAAAGACACAAAATCAGTTGTCACTGAGGATTTTGAAAAAGCTTTTGACATCCCAGAAGATACAAAGATAATAGGTCACGAGGTTTCTATCACAAGACTTCCTGAAGATGATTACCTAAGAAATGAGCTTCTACAAAAGATACTAGAAGATAACAAATATCAGATTCCCTCAACAATAAAAAGTAGAAGCCAATTTAAACTTCCTAATGGTGAGATTGCGACCACTGAAAGAGAAAATGTTTTAGGAATCGGAGAAACTCAAAGAGATGTTACACTTTTCTCTAGTTTGGAAAACGAATATGATGAACCAATTACAGAAGTTGAGATTGTAGATGAGATACCCTATTACTTTGAAGTTGAAGATTTGGGTATAGATAACCTTGAAATTGATCCAACTAAGGAGAAAAAGGAGAAGGTTTTAGAGATTATTTGGGAAATTCCAGAAATTAAACCAAAAGAAAAAATTGAAATTAGTTACAAACTTGCAAAACGTATAAATCGCACAATTCTTGAAATCGTTCAAAATGAAGTTATAGCGGTTTTAAACACTTTTGAAAATATCACGCCTAAAGGGTTGGAATTCAGCTCTCACACAAAATACATCAATATTCATAATCGACCTTTACATGAATTGCATATTGTTGATGAAATACCTCCAGAGTTTAGTATTATAAGAACTAATCCTGAAGCTCTTCCTCCAACAGGTATCATAGAAAAAGCAAAGTTAAAGGGAATTAACATCATCTGGAAACAAAAGAATGTAGGAGTAAATCAAACACTTGAAAAGATCTATACATTAGATTACTTCCCATACCTTTTCAGAGGTAAAAAAATCATTGTGAATGAGGAAGGTAGAACAATCTTCAAAGTGGCTAAATTTATTTTGCCTTCGGAAAGAGAGATGGGTTACACTGTGCTTTACATTATAAAGAACGTAATGTCTGAAACTACAGATATGATTTCGTTAATGGACAAACTTCCGATAAATCACACAATTGTTGGAAGAACACCTGAAGAATCTCAAATTATGGAGCAAATTAATGATGAAGGAGATAAAATTATCACATGGATTGTAGAAACTCCTCCAGTCAGAAAAAATACTACTCTGAAAGTTCTAGTATCAGGTGATACACCGCCATTATTTGAGATGTTCAATGTTTTCATAGGAGATAAAGAAGAAAAGGATGTATTAGAAAAAGAAACTACTGTTAGAAGAGAGATGGTTAAATCACCCTAAACTTCTCTATTTAATCTATTAGCATTTCTTTCATGAGTGACCTTTCCGAACGTTAACGAACATTTAAGGTCTTCAACTGTTATCATCTCTGCATCGATTACTCTAAACAGTTCAACAGTGAGGATGACTCACGGCATCCACTGTCCCGTAGGTGAAGACCAGCGTGAAACTATGTTTCACTTTTATCCGTTCAGTTCTTCTAACGAACATCACTACTACCCCCCTTATTACATTATTTAAACCTAAAAACTCTCTCTGAACCTACATGTTAATGCGGAATAAGGCGGAAGATTCAATCATCATCCCTTAATGATTTTATTAGTATTATAATTTTATTAAAGCAAAAAGAATAGTTGAATTCCGCAGAATTTATTTATGACTTCGAATAGAAGTATTTCAAGCATGAAAAGTCACTATGATGTTATTGTAGTAGGAGCTGGTCCAGCAGGTGTTAGTGCAGCGATATCTTGTATTAACAATGGATTGAAAGTTATTTTATTGGATTCAAAGAAAAAGGAGAAAATAGGTGATAAGGTGTGTGGAGAAGCTATTTCAAAAGAAACATCACATACTGCATCGGATTTATTAAAAGTACAATACCCTCATGGAGAAGAGATAAATGCTGATGTAAAAGAATTAGTTCTTCAAACAGCGATAAAGAAAGATCATATCGCTTTACCGGCAATTGGTTATATGGTAGACCGGCACAAATATGGCCAAAGATTACTACAAGATGCATTAGATAGAGGAGTTAAATTGCTTTATCAAACGAAAGTAATTAGAGCAATAATAAAAGAAAATAAAGTCAGTGGAGTAGTAATTAAACCTTGGAACAAAGAGGAAGATGAGATTCATTCAAAAATAGTTATTGATTGTAGTGGAGTAAGAGGGATTGTTAGAACAACCATAGATGAATCTCTTGAACCATTTCTGTACAACAAATTAACAAAATCAGATTACGCTTCTTGTTATCGAGAGATAATTGAATTAAAGGAGGAACATGATTTAGATGGAAAAATTGTGCTCAAGTATGAAAAAGACATACCTGCACCAGGCTACATCTGGTTTTTTGCTGACGGTCACAAAAAACTAAATTGTGGGACAGGATTCATCAAAGAAGGATTAAACAAGGACAAGAGTGTAAAATCAATATACTTCAATGCTATGGCAAAATACTATTCGCCTGAAGCATACACGGTCTTAGATGGAAGAGGGGGAAATGTACCGATTCGTCCGCCATTATGGAATGCTGTTGCACCTGGGTTATTAGTAGCTGGAGACGCAGCTTTTCATGCCGACCCCCTAACAGCAGAAGGTCATGGTCCTGCTTTATTAGCAGGATACTATGCCGGTCAAATTGCAAAGGAAGTAATTGATAGAAACGAATATTCCACACAAGATTTATGGGGATATAACAGACACATCTTTTCTAGTTTTGGTTCAGACAATGCCCGTAGCAGAATTCTGACTTTAACATTGGAAAAATTAGGAGCAGATAATCTTGAATTTCTCCTCAAGAGAAAGGTAATCAAACAAGCAGATCTAACTTCAGAAGGCATATTGAAGAAAAATTCCTTGTTTAATCTTCTCAACAGAGCAATACGTTGTTTACCAAAAATAGGCTTATTAATTCTAATCAAAAGAACAATTGATGTAAGTAAAGCTGTAGCGAAATTGTGCGATGAATATCCAGAAACACCCGATAAATTCGGTGAGTGGGTGGCAAAAATAGAAAGCTTATATGCTAAATTGAAGTAACTTACATCATAATTCTTAAGATAAACAAAAGGAAAAACACGATAATGAATCATATTGAAGAGAATGATGAGTATGCTTTCAAACACTGGGCAACAGTGGTAAGTGAAGAAGCCGTCGAAAGATTTGGAAATAAACAAGTTGTTGCTACAGGCTGGGCACCTTCCGGACATTATCATATAGGAAACTTCAAGGAAGCTGTAACTTGTAGAGCTATTCAAAGAGAATTAATCAACCTAGGAGCAGATTCTCAATACATACTCAACATAGATGATTTAGATCCATTTGATAAGATACCAGCTTTCTTCAAGAAAGATCATGGAAAAATGTTATCACCGTATTTAGGACACGCAATCAACGAAGTACCAGATCCATTAGGGTGTCATGACTCTTATGCAGATCACTTCATCACTGATGCTTTAGCCATAATGAATGATTTTGACGTTAATCCCGAACCAATTCACACCTCAAAATTATATTTTGATAGAATATATGATAAATATGCGAAACTGTTTCTTGAGAAAAAGGAAGAAATGTTCGAAATAACTGAAAGAATTACAGGCTCAAAAATGGAAGACTTCTTTCTTATTCAGTGCCCAAAATGTAAGAATTTAGCAGCTCCAAAAATAGTCAATTATGAGTTTATTGACAATAAAATCAAGGTTAATCTACTATGTCATAGGGAGAAACGGGGTTGCGGGCAAGAATCTTCGATTATTCTAGGAGATACGCTTTGGAAGATAAAGTGGAGACTAGATTGGGCAGCGAGACAGGATTTCTTAGGAGTAACTGTAGAATCATCAGGAAAGGACCACGGTGTTGCAGGGGGATCTATAGATACATCATTAGCCATACATAAGAACATCTTCGAAAAGGAAAAACTACCGTTACTTATCCAGCATGGTTTTCTAACCTTTGGAGGTAAAAAACTAAGTGGAAGTAGTGGGAGTGGTATGCCTGTATCAGAATTCCCAAAAATCTTAGAACCTGAAATATTTCTATATAAAATTTATAGACATAACCTCAGAACAGACTTTGATTTCAGAGTCGATTTTGATGTTCCTAGTATTGCAAGTGAGTATGATAATGCTGAGGAAATTTTTTATGATGAAGTAGAAATTGAGCATCAAAAAACAAGAGAAAAAACTGTTAAGGCATATGAATTAGCAAAAATCCATCAAAAAACGCCTACAAAACCAGTGAAGGTTGATTATGGTCACTTAGTTACAGTAATGCAAGTCTGTTTGTTTGACAAAGAACAAGTAATTCAAAAGTTAACTAAAGGAGGCACATTACCTAAAGATATCTCGAGTCATGATATGAATTTATTCAACGATAGATATGAGAAAGCGAAATATTGGATTGAAAATTATGCAAATGAAAATCTAATATTCAAAATAGTTGAGAATCCTAGATGTGATGATGTTAAAATAATTGAGAAGGATATATTAGAACAGCTACTTAGTGCTGTCAAAGAGATTCCAGAGAGTCATCAAGGAGATGATATCACTCAAGATCTTTATAACTCTGCAAAAGAAGCAAATCTTAAACCAACGCTATTCTTCAGAGCAATATACAAAATCATCTTAGGTAGAAAATCAGGTCCAAGAGCCGGAACATTAATTGATGCTCTAGGAAGGGACGAGGTAATAAGAATCTTAGAAAAAGCTCTAGATTGTTATTGATACTGAAAACGCGTTAAAAAAATAAAAAAAAAAGGAAGATGAAAGTAGCCCTTCAATTCTCCTATTCTTCTTTTGTTTGAGGTTCTACAAAGAAAGGAGAATATTCAGGATCTCTTTTCACCAATTCCAATATATTTATACCTAATTCGGTTAGTGACCAACCCCTTTCCTCTTGTTTGATTAGTCCAATTTGATTGAGCGATCTGGAATGTTTTCCAGTCTTTACATGAGAACGTATGGTATCCAAGCCTATTTGTAGTTTCTTTGATAGTTTCTTGTATCCAGCCGCCCCCTTTGACAGTTCGATGAGGATAAGGCGTTTAGTTTTACCTAACCTTTCCACTAGTTCTTCTAATTCTGTGGTGTTTATCACTCATACCACCGGATTCGGCAACTTTTCTTTAAATTATTAATATAAAAATCATCCGCTGAATTATTTAAGCATTCTAGTGGTTCTATCATCCATTTGCGAGTAACATCGTTTCCCTCAACAATACATTTAATAGAAACCGCAAAACTATATTTTCAAATGGTTCACAAATTATGTTTTAGTGTATTTGATGACACCGTAGGAACCAGAGCAGTACATTTTGAGAATCTAACAGAAGAGGAGGCTCAAAAAGTTTCTATTCGAATGCTTATGGGTGCTGCCGCTACAGATTTCCTGAAAGAATCAAGTGCCGTTATGCCTTTGCATGATATAGGTGGAGTTGCTTATTCATTTTTCTTTGGAGTTCCATGTAAAAGTAAACGCTCTCCCATTACCATGGCCTGTCTAACCTATATTATTCCTGAAGAATTACAGTCACAACTTTATACAAAAGTTCCTGTTTTCAATTATAACAGTTCAAATGTTTCAAAACAAATATCTGGTTTGTTACTTTACGAGCCAAGTTATGAGATGGATGATTCCTTAAGAGCAAGAATCACAAAATGGGGTGAAAATATCAAAACCGTCCTAGAGTCAAAAAAAGATGATGATTCTGGGGTTCAAACAATCGAAATTGATAGAGCAGCCGCTTCACCTTACTTCTTTATGCGATTAGTTAGCAAAGGGCAAGATAGAGTTGTTCATGCTCTTGTAAACGGAAAACCCATAGCTGTTGTCTGTGGTACAGAGATGGTCAAACCGTTTTTATCTTCATTACAAGCATTTCAACCTAGAAGAGAACTTTTAGTATCCTTATTTCCAGCCAATTATGTACCTCCCGATCAATTCGATGTTTTGTTCACCACTCCAGATTTGATTTCAAATTATCCCAATAGTGTAATATGCGATTTAACTGTTGGTAAAGCTAAAGGAGGGGAAGAAAGTGATTTCAGCAAGGAAATCCTCAGGAAATTACAAGAAGATGTTGAAGCAAGTGGACATAATCACAAGAAAATCATTGGTTCATCTATACTCAAATTAGAAGGGGAAGTTATTAAAATCATAAGATACTCTGGAACAAGCATTATTTCGCAGTATTATGCTCTTACCACAAATCCAAAACAGCAATTTGCTTCATTAGGAGAATCTGAAATTGATATGGCTTTCCAGATTGCTTATACAAGGTATCCTGAATATGCTTCTAGCATAGATACACTATACCAGGATGTCACTGGAAAGAAAAGAAAGTTTGGAATTTAATTAAACCAGAAAATTATGACTTAGCTTTTTTGTTTTTTTACATGAAAGAAACTTTGATTCATTCACACATTACTTTTTTATGTCAAAGTGAGATTCATTAGTAATGAGTATCGATTCCATTACTGATAATTTATTAGAACTGGAACCAAAAATTGTTGTTCTAGTAGGTGCAGGAATATCCAAAGCTTCGGGCATGCCTACTTTTAGAGGAGAGGATGGTCTTTGGAATCAATATCACGCTCAAGATTTAGCAACACCCTACGCATTTAGCAATGATCCTAATCTTGTTTGGGAGTGGTATAGAGCTCGCATGAGGATTCTGTTGCAAGCGCAACCAAACCCAGCACACGAAGCCTTAACGAAACTAGAAGAAGAAGGACTTTTGATAGGTGTTATTACACAAAATGTAGATGGGTTGCATGAAATTGCGAATACCAAAAAAATTGTCGAAGTACACGGTAGGATAAGGTATGCTCGATGTCAAGTTTGCGATTATATTCAAAGATGGGATAACAAAGAGTTTGCAGAGCAGAAAGATATCGTCCCAAAATGTCCAAAATGTAAAAAGAACTTACTTCGACCTGATGTAGTCTGGTTCGGAGAACCACTAGATCAAATCAAATGGCAAGAAGCTGTAAATTGGGTAAATCAAGCAAATATAGTACTTATAATTGGGACATCAGGAGTTGTTCACCCAGTAGCATCATTACCTTTGTTTGCAAAGAATAATGGTGCAGTTCTTCTTGAATTTAACATCGAAGAAACCCCCCTTACAGCTATTTCAGACCACTCTTTCTTTGGACCTTGTGAAAAGATTCTTCCAGAGTTTTCTGATATATTAATCAAGAAATATGTTAGTAGGTACAGAAATAATGACTGATAATTCGTTAAAAAGAGTAGAAATCATTGTTACAGGTATAGTTCAAGGAGTCTTTTTCAGAGCATCTACTAGGGATTATGCTACTAGATTAAATTTGGTGGGCACAGTAAGAAACCTTAGAGATGGAACTGTAGAAATCATAGCAGAAGGCAAAGAAGAGAAACTATTCAATCTCATAGGTTATGCAAAGAGAGGTCCCCCTTCCGCAAAAGTTTACAATATTGATGTTAAATGGAAAGAACCAGAAGGAAAATTAAATGTATTCAAGTTAATATATTAGCACGAACTCAATATACAAAAAGCAGAAAATAACAGATAACGAGACGGAAAAAATGACAGACGATATTGAACGTAGTATCAGAGCGAAAATTGTCAAACTAGGGTTAAAAGATACAGAACTAGTTCATTTTGGATCAATAGCAAAATTACCTACGCAGCATGGTGAATTTGAAATTATAGGTTTTCTAAGTTTGAGAGACATGAAAGAACATACCATTATCATAAAAGGAAACCCTATAGGAAAAGAGAATGTCCCTATGAGAATCCATTCTGAATGTTTGACAGGTGATGCTTTTACATCCTTGAGATGCGATTGCAGAGAACAGTTAGAATTCGCGATGGATCATATTGCAAAAGAGGAATATGGTATTCTGATATATTTAAGACAAGAAGGAAGAGGGATTGGACTATTTAACAAATTGAAGACATACACATTACAGGAAATGGGATACAATACCAATGAAGCTAATGAATTATTGGGGTTCAATAAGGATGAGAGGTCATATTTAGTAGCTATTGACGCATTAAAAGCATTGAAAATCCAATCTGTTAAATTAATGACAAATAATCCAACAAAAGTTGCTGGTCTATGTGATGCAGGTATCGATGTTACAGATCGAATACCAATTTCGATTAAACCAAATGTTTACAATCTAAAATATCTAAATACAAAATCAGATGATGGGCATCTGATGGGGTCAGGAGACTTATATTGTCAAGATGAGAGTGAATAAGAAACTGAGGGGTTCCTCAGCCTTAGGGCCCTTTTATTTTTCTATGTCCTCCAAATCTTCAAAATCATCTATTTCTTCTTCAGTTTCATCAGTTGGTTCAGTTTCATCAGTTGGTTCAGTTTCATCAGTTGGTTCAGTTTCATCAGTTGGTTCAGTTTCATCAGTTGGTTCAGTTTCATCAGTTGTGCTTTCTTCAGATTTTTTCATCAATTCGTCTAACTGTTTTCTATCTTCCTCAGACATACTATCCATTGCTTCTTGGTTTCTTTGCATCATATTTCTGAGGATTAGAGAATAAATTAATGGAAGTATGGAACTTGTTGATGTAAGTGCTGAAAAATGGTTTTTTGCGCGTAATCTGGCTTCTGCTAAAGATTCTTTTGACATACTGCCTGAACCTAATCCTGGCGATTCTGTGTCAACAAGATAGAACTTCTCACCGTTATAAGCTAAAGGATAAGCAACGCAATGTAAAGGCATTGAGCTGTATAAATTGCAGATTTTATTCTCGTAATCATATAACGGGCAACCAGAAGGATTAGGATCTTCACCTTCAACGGGTGTTCTTTTCAGAAACATTCGCACATACATTGGAGGAGTTTCTTCCAATTGAATAAATGGCAAAACATAATTGATAGAACCATCTTTGATCCATCGTTGGAGATCTTCTAGATAAAAAGGGATTTCAGTCCATTTCTCACAACATTTACCACATTTAGTGCAATTATGTATGTATTTTTGTGTCTTTTTTGCAGGTTTATCTTCAACCACTTCTGCATCTGCAGGTTTATCTTCAACCACTTCTGCATCTGCAGGTTTATCTTCAACCACTTCTGCAGATGCAGGTTTATCTTCAACCACTTCTGCAGATGCAGGTTTATCTTCAACCACTTCTGCAGATGCAGGTTTATCTTGAGCATTTTCTTCTTTTTTATTTTCCTCGCTCATACTATCACTTATCCAAGGAAAAAAAACGATAAAAAAACTTTTCTCTCTTAGCTTGAAATTAGGGGAGATTAGTCACCATAAATTTCTCGCTTTATAGTTTCAAAAATACCATCAATAATAGAATACATTTCTTCAGATTCATCAATTGCTGAAATAGCTTCCCAATAATGACCGCTCTTAGGATATCTTTCTTTAAGATGATTCCACGCAGTTTGGTAATAGTCACGTAACAATTGATCAGCTTTTCCTTTGCTGTTATCTAACAAATCTATTTTATTAACAACTAAGAAAAAGATGGCTTTCTCTTTTCTAGCTTTTCTTTCAGCCTTAACAACATCATCATCAAGTGTCATTAAGTAGTAATTTGAAACTTGTGTGAGAGCATCAATCTGAATCTTCGCATCTTGAGTGGGGTCAATAATGAAGATAATTCCATGCGTTTTATAGTCTACTAAAGCTTTCTTCCAGTATGGCCACAAACTCATATCCCCAGGACAGTCAACGGCTAATACCTTATAGCTACGATATTTCTCAAGACTAAATGCAGACTTGTATGACTGACTCTTCAATCGGATAGTTTTTTCATGAACCTCTATATTAGTTGTGGGGCTGATATCTTCAACAGATTCCCCTTTAAGACGTTTAATCAAAGTACTTTTCCCTACCCCGGTATTTCCCATGATTGTTATAGATAAATCTCTTGACAACATTTTCAACAGATACAAATATTCCTTTATAACTCTTTAATATTTCTCTAATTCTAGTACAATTTGTTATTATTCTTCTTGCAATAATTTGATTTAAAAGTACAAATCATGAAAAACATTTGATGGTGAATTAAAAGGAACATTAAATTCATTTCAATAACTAATAAATGGCAAAATATACAAGATTTTCAAAAAAGATTTCATTTTATAACAAAAATGGCAAGTTGTTTATAGTTTGCACAGTCGAAAAAAAGCAAGTAACGACAAAAATGTCACAATTCGTCTAAGGTCAATCCTTTATATATGAGGACAGTAGAATACAAAATAGTAAAATGGCTCACAATTGATTTTACTCAATTAAAAGAGGAAATTCGTGTCCTTTTAACAAAACTTATAAGAGTCGAATATTTGTTCCCTCAAACTGAAATTAATTAGTGGTTTGCGGGATTCATTGATGAACTATAGTTTTGATCGGAAAAAGAAAAAAGCAGAATGGCCTGCTTTTGTAGATATTAAAGAATGGAAAATAGTTACACCTGAGATTCACATTATTTCTTCTAGATGCAAAGAATGTAGGTGGTGTATAGAATTTTGCCCAGAAGAAATACTGGAATTATCCGATGAAATCAACGAGAAGGGATATCATCCACCAAGACTTATTGAAGGAAAAACATTCGAGAACTGTACTGAATGTCATTTCTGTGAACTAATATGTCCTGAATTCGCTATTTTTGTCAAAAAACCTGTAGAAGAGGAGGAAATGGAAGTTGAGTGATAAAAAAATAAATGCGCCAATGGTTAATACTGGTGAATTTTTCACTAGTGGAAATTTAGCAGTAGCTGAAGGATCACTTGCTGCTGGATGTAAATTTTTTGGTGGGTATCCTATAACACCAAGCTCTGAAGTTGCAGAACATATGTCAATCAAATTGCCTCAATCTAATGGACATTTTGTACAATTTGAGGATGAAATTGCTTCAATAGCTTCAATTTTGGGTGCAAGTTGGGGTGGTTGGAAATCGATGACTGCTACTTCTGGACCAGGTTATTCCTTAATGTTGGAAAACATTGGTTTAGGAATTATGACGGAAACACCTTGTGTTATCGTAAATGTTCAACGTGGTGGACCATCTACCGGATTACCAACCTTAGTAGGTCAACAGGATATCCAACAAGCAAGATGGGGAAGTCATGGAGACTATGAAATTATCGCACTATCTCCAAATAGTGTACAGGAATGCTTTGATCTTGCTGTTACAGCATTTAATCTAGCTGAAGAGTACCGAGTTCCTGTAACGATATTAATGGATGAAACTATAGGTCACATGAGCGAAAAACTAGTTATTCCTGAAGCAGATAAAATTGAAATTGTCAACAGAAAGAAACCAACAGATGAAGCTGAAGGTCATCTACCCTACAAAGCAGATGATGACTTGATACCTCCAATGGCTGTTGCTGGTGAGGGTTATAATGTAATGGCAACAGGTTTGACACACGATGAAAGAGGATATCCCGCTTTAGACGTGAACTCGCAAGAAGTTCTACTTACACGACTTTTAGATAAAATTAGAAAAAACAAAGATAAAATAATCAAGCTTGAAGAGTACATGCTTGATGATGCTGAGTTTGTCATTATCTCTTTCGGTATTAGTTCAAGAGCTGCTAAGGGAGCAGTTAATCTTGCCCGAAAAAAAGGTCTAAAAGTTGGTTATTTGAGATTAATTACTATTTGGCCATTTCCAGATGAACAAATAGCACAAATAGCTTCAAAGGTTAAAGCTATTTTCATTACAGAAATAAATTCAGGTCAAGTTACACGAGAAGTTCAACGAGCTGTTGAAGGAAAATCAAAGGTTCACGGTTTATTCAAACTAGGCGGAGCCATTCATACTCCCACAGAAATAGTAGAAGAAATAGAGAGGCGAACAAAATGACCGAAGAAGAAATTGGTTTGATAGAAGCAGAGGAACACCCTCTTGATGGTTATCTAAGGAAGGGGAGAATACCACACATTTGGTGTCCCGGATGTAGTTTGGGTTCAGTCATGACAGTGATAATAGAAGCAATAAAAGAATCAGGAATAGAACAAAAAAATATTGCAGTTATCTCAGGTATTGGATGTACCGGTCGAACAGCAGGATATTTGAATTTCGATTCTTTCCACACAACACATGGGAGAGCAATACCTTTTGCTATTGGTCTTGGTCTAACTGACCCCAACAGAAAAATTATTGTCATCTCAGGTGATGGAGATCTCGCTTCAATAGGTGGAAATCATCTGATTCACGCAGCAAGAAGAAATGCTAACATCACAGTTATTTGCGTAAACAATTTTCAATATGGTATGACTGGTGGACAAGTGGGGCCTACTTCATATAAAGGTCAAGTTCAGACTACTGCCCCCTATGGTAATATCGAGGAACCTTTCAATTTGCCAGAACTAGTGAAGTCATGCGGGGCTACTTATATTGCAAGATGGACAGCCTTAGATGTCAGAAGAGTGAAAGAATCTTTTGTTGAAGCAATCAATCACCAAGGGTTCTCTTTTGTTGAGGTATTAGGTGCATGTCCAACAACTTATGGTAGAAGAAACCAATTAAGAGAAGGGATAGCAATATTAGAAGCATTTAAGGAACGATCAGTGATTGAACACGGAATAGATACAGAAAAAGTCGCAATTGGCAAGGAAGGACCAATTATTGTAGGTAAATTTGTAGATATTCATGATAAACCAACTTTGACTGACAATTTACTTAGCATTCAAAGAATGTCGACAGCATCTAAAGATAAGGGGGCATAAAAATGAGTGACAGAATAGAAATTCGTTTTGCTGGATTTGGTGGGCAAGGAATTGCTCTCATGGGAAGGCTTGTTGGAGAAGTCATTAGTCTTCACGAAGAAGGTAAGAATTCAGTAATGACACAGAGTTATGGTCCTGAAAGCAGAGGAGGAGCTAGTAGTTGTGATGTTGTGATTGATACTCAAACCATTGATTATCCTAAATCTACAGCATTTGATTATTTTGTTGTAATGTCTGAAGAAGCTTATCACAAATATATCCCCCGTTTGAAAGAAGGTGGAATTATCTTTGTTGAGGAAAACCTTGTAACTTTAGATGACCATGCAAAGAAAGCCAGCAAAATTCACAAAATACCCGCAACCGCAATAGCAGAAACTCTTGGAAGTCGTTTATATGCTAATATAGCGATGTTAGGTTTTGTATGTGCCAACACTGATCTTTTCTCTGAAGAGGCTTTTGTTCAAGTCATGAAAGCGAAGGTGCGAGCAAGGTTCATCGAGAAAAATCTTGTTGCTTTCGAAAAGGGAAAGAATCACAAATGATTATTCAAAAATACATGGAATTAGGCGTATAACGATGGAAGATTTCGAACCTAATATTATTGGTTTCTTGTGCAACTGGTGCTCATATGCAGGAGCCGACCTCGCTGGTACTAGCAGGATTCAATACTCACACAATGTCAAAGTTATTCGGGTTATGTGTTCAGGAAGAGTTAACCCTATGTTTGTTATTAATGCATTACAACAAGGTGCTGATGGAGTTTTAATTGGTGGTTGCCATCCAGGCGATTGTCATTATCAACACGGAAACTATCTTGCAAGAAGAAGAATATCTGTTATGAAAAAATTGCTTGAATTCATGGGAATTAACCCAGAGAGGGTTAAGATGGCATGGGTTTCTGCAGCTGAAGGAAGAAAGTTCGCTGATGTTGTTGATGAGGTAACTGAAGAAATTAGAAAATTAGGACCTAACACTAAAATTAGGAGGAAGAACGAATGGTAGATCAGAAAAAACTTGTTGAAGTTGCCAAAGAAACACTTGCAAGAAAAGATGTTAAGTATATTATTGGCTATAAAAAAGGATCATACGGATTTCAGACAAGTGCAGCATTCGCATATACTCCTAAAGATGTTGAAGAATTCATTTTTACTCCTCTATGTAACAAAAATCTAGCGAAATATCCACTTAAGGAAGAAAAACTACCTCTGAAAAGAGGAGAAGAAGAAGATAAGAGAAAAATAGGTATCGTTGTAAAAGGATGCGATTCAAGAGCAATTGTTCAAATCATTCAGGAAAATGGAATGAAAAGAGAAGAGGTTGTATTAATAGGTATTCCATGCCCAGGTGTAATTGATCAAAAAGAGATAGAGAAGAGATTTCCAAACCAATCAGAAATTACTGAAATAGATGAAATTAATGATGAATATGTTTTTACAGTTGAAGGAAAAGAGCATAAAATTCCAAAACAAGAACTCTTAGCTGAAGTCTGTAAAACTTGTGGGTATCCAAATCCCGTATTATATGATGTTATGATCGGAGAAGAAGTTGAAGTTAATCCCAAAGCAGAATACGAAGGAATAAAAAAATTGGAAGAAGCAACTTTAGAAAATAGATGGGAATATTGGGAAAAGCAATTTCAAAGATGTATCCGTTGTTATGCTTGTAGAGAAGCTTGTCCATTATGCTATTGTAGTACATGTATGGCTGATTTACTGGAACCACAATGGATTAGGAGATCTGTTAATCTTTCTGAAAATACTGCATGGAATATCATGCGAGCGTATCACCTAGCGGGGAGATGTGTAGGATGTGGAGCATGTGAAAACGCTTGCCCAATGGACATACCCTTAATGGAATTAAACAAAAAGTTAGGGGAAGAAGTAAAAGAAATGTTTGAATATACACCAGGACTGGATATTGATGCCAAACCATTGCTTGGTAGCTTCAATCCTGATGATCCCGAAGAATTCATAAAGTGAAGTGAAGAAATGGAAAGTCTAATAATATCAAAAGAAAAATTCCCGGAAATCATCAATACTATAGTAAAAAGCTACAGATTATTCGCTCCCACAGAGGAGAATGGATTTTCTGGTTTCAATATTATAAAAGATTATTCAGAGATGGATTTATCTTATTTAAATTCTAGAATGCCCCCCAAAGCAATATTGTTCAATCAAACTGAAACGCTCTTTCTAATGGAACCTGGTACAAAAGGAACTATTAAACCTAAAGAAATTAGAAATGAAAAAACAGCAATTTTTGCTATTAGACCTTGTGATGCTAAAGGTTTTAGGATACTTGATACAGTGTTTTTTGGTGATGTTGTTGATCCTTTATACAAAGCCAATAGAGACAACAGTGTTTTAATTGGGTTGAGCTGTAATCAACCTGATTCAAGTTGTTTTTGTACTTCATTTGGTGATAGTCCTGCTTCTGGAAAATATGTTGATATTCTATTTACGGATATAGAAGAGAACTACTTAGTAGAAGTTATGACTGAAAAGGGGAAGGACTTTATTAACGATTTCAGCAGATTTTTCTCACCTGCTTCATCAAAGGAGATAGAAGCAAAGAATGCCAAAGAGCAAGAAGCAATCGGATTAATAAAACGAAATTTGAAAGTAGAGGGCATAGAAGAAAAAATGGATAAAATGTTTGATCATCCAATTTGGGAAGAATATGCTAAAAAATGTATAGGATGTGGAGCTTGCACATATCTGTGCATGACTTGCCGATGTTTTGACATGCTTGATGAGGGTACGCTAGATAAAGGAGCTAGAATTCGTGTCTGGGATTCATGTATGTTCCCTGAATATACGATACATACTTCAGGACATAATCCGCGTCCAGCGAGAATGAATAGAGTGAGAAATAGATTTTATTGCAAATACAGTTACTTTCCAAAAAATTCTGATGTTATCGCATGTACAGGATGTGGTCGGTGCATCAGATATTGTCCTGTAAATATAGATATTATTGAATTAATGAACCGAGTAAGTGAGATGGAACTATGACAGAAAATCCATACCAACCTGTGTTGGCAACTATTGAGAAGATAAAAGTCGAGGTTACTGGAGAAAGAGCGATAAAGACGTTCAAGTTAGTAATGCAAGATAAAAAAATCCAAAAAGAGTTCAATTTTGTTCCTGGTCAGTGCGTCATGATCAGTAGGCTAGGTAAAGGTGAAAGCATGTTTGCAATTTCATCCTCATCAACAGAGAAAGATTATCTTGAAGTAAGTGTGATGAAACAAGGAATAAATACTTCAGCCTTGCATGAAACAGAAGTGGGAGATACAGTGGGTGTAAGAGGACCTTATGGTAATCATTTTGACGTAGAAGGATGGAAAAACAAGAATATTGTTTTCATAGGAGGAGGTATCGGAATGGCACCATTAAGATCCATAGCCAACTATACTCTTGCTGATAAAAATAGAGATCAATATGGTAATCTAGATATTATCTATGGGGCAAGAACATCAAATGATTTATGTTTCAAGGATGAATTTGCTGAGCTACAAAAACGTGAAGATGTAAACGTGCATCTCTCTATTGATGTAGTAGAAGAAGGATGGGAAGAGTTCGTGGGATTTGTCCCTTCTAATCTGCTCAGAGTTAAACCCCCATCAAAAAATACAATTGCAATAACTTGTGGTCCCCCAATAATGATTAAATTTGTTATTCAAAACTTACTAGAATTAGGATTCAAAGATGAACAAATATTTACAACTCTAGAAATGAGAATGAAATGCGGAGTTGGAATTTGTGGACGATGCAATATTGGTAATCTTTATGTTTGCAAAGATGGCCCAGTATTCTCAAATGCTCAGTTAAAAAACCTTGAAGGAGATTTGTAAAGATGCGCATAGGTGTTTACGTTTGTGAATGTGGAAAAAATATATCTGCAACTGTTGATGTTGAAAAGGTAGTAGATTATGCAAAATCTCTTCCTTATGTAGCCAGCAGTCGAGTTTACAAGTATATGTGTGCTGATCCTGGTCAAGAACTTATTAAGAAGGATATTGAAGAACTGAAACTAGATAAAGTAATAGTTGCAGCTTGTTCCCCCAGAATGCATGAACCTACTTTTAGAGCTGCGATTGAGGATAAGGGATTGAATCCTTATACACTAGAAATAGTCAATATTCGTGAACAGGTTTCATGGGTTCATGACGATAAAAAGAAAGGCACTAAAAAAGCGAAATCATTAGTAAAGAGTTCTGTTATGCGATCTGCTCTAATGGAACCTTTGGATAGGAAAAAGGTAGGAGTTACTCACAAAGCACTTGTAATAGGAGCAGGAATTGCAGGAATACAAGCAGCATTAGATATTGCAGGATCAGGTTATCAAGTAACACTTGTTGAAAAAACTTCATCCATTGGAGGAAAAATGGCTCAATTAGATAAGACTTTTCCAACATTAGATTGTTCTGCATGTATTCTGAGTCCTAAAATGGTTGATGTAGGACGTAATCCTAACATCACTCTAATTGCCAATGCTGAAGTGGAACAAGTTGACGGTTATGTTGGTAATTTCGAAGTTAAAATAAAGAAGAAACCACGCTATGTAATTGAAGATAAATGTACAATGTGTGATGATTGTGTTGCTGTTTGTCCTGTTATTGCTCATGATGAGTACAACCAGAACTTATCGCCGCGTAAAGCGATTTATATTGCATTTCCTCAAGCTATTCCCGCATCATATATTATTGATCCTGACGATTGTTTAGGTATTGACCCTCTCATATGCTCTAAATGCAAAGATGTTTGTGGCCCTGAAGCCATTGATTTTGACATGAAACCTGAGATAATTGAGGATGAGTTTGGTGCTATTGTCGTTGCTACAGGATATGATACATACCCAATAGAAAATCTTGGAGAATATGGACAAGGCAATATACCTGATGTTATTACAGGCCTAGATTTTGAGAGATTGATATCTCCAGGAGGACCGTCAACCGGAGCTTTAAGAAGACCTTCTGACGGAAAATTGGTGAAAAACGTTGTCTTCATCCACTGTGCTGGTTCAAGAGATCCGGCAAAGCACTTACCATACTGCTCTAAAATCTGCTGTATGTATTCCACTAAACAAGCTTTAATGTTCAAACATGAAGTACGTGATGGAACCGCAGTCAATTTCTACATAGATATACGTACTGGAGGAAAAGATTACGAGGAGTTTTATCAAAGAGCAGCAGAAGAAGCAAAAGTTGTTTACATCAGAGGAAAAGTTTCTGAACTAATACAAGATGGAGATGAGATTTTAGTTAAAGGTGTAAATACACTAACTGCTGAAACAGTCGAACTACATGCAGATTTAGTTGTGCTTGCAACAGGTATTATCCCAAGTCAAGGAACAAAAGATATAGCAAGTGTATTAAGGCTCTCTCTTGGTATTAATGGATTCATCAAAGAAGCTCACCCAAAACTAAAACCAGTTGAAACTTCAATTACTGGAGTATTCGTTGCCGGGTGTGCAACTGGACCAAAAGATATCCCAGAGACAGTGTCACAAGCAGGAAGAGCTGCAGTAAGAGCATGCAATATTATAGCTCAAGATGAGATAGAGGTTGAAGCAACCATTGCTCATGTTGATGAAATGTTATGTAGAGGTTGCGGAGTCTGTGTGGAAACATGTCCTTATAGTGCAATCACTTTGATAGACACTAAAAGATTTGGAAATACCTACAAGGTAGCTTCTGTCAATGAAGCACTATGTAAGGGGTGTGGATCATGCGCAGCTGCATGTTTGAATGGTGCCATAAACCAATTTGGCTTTGAAGACAAGCAAATCCTTGCAATGATACAAGCTTTAGGAGAAGAGTAGAGGCGAAAAATATGTCTTATGATTATATAGAATTTGGAGAATCTGAAAAAGAGTTCACTTCAAAGATAGAAGAAATATCTGGACAGAACATCTTTAGTTGTTATCAATGCGGAAAATGTTCTGCTGGTTGCGCTTTTAGTAACCTTATGGAAAAAACAATAAATCATACAATGCAACTTGTACAATTAGGAAAAAAGGAGAAGGTTCTGCAATCAAATACCCATTGGGTATGTGCAAGTTGCTTAACATGTACTGTTCGATGTCCAAGAGAAATTGATGTTGCAGCCGTTATGGAAGCTATACGTGAGTATACCTTACGCTATGAACCAGAAACAATTGAGAGGCTAGATTTGCCAGAAGAGTTGTTGAAGAAGATACCCAATATTGCATTGGTTGGGAGCTTCCGTAAAAAATCAGAATTATAATAAGGTGAATAAATGAAAAATTCCTACTTTCCCGGGTGTAATTTAAAAACTGAAGCCAAAGGATTTGAACAATCAGCAATTGCTGTATCTAAAGAATTAGATGCGGAACTAGTAGAAATGCCTGAATGGAATTGTTGTGGAACAGTTCAAACCATGACAACTGATAATTTAATGAGAAGGATTGCTCCAGTTAGAGTTCTATCTAGAGCATCAAAACATGTTAAAGAATTAGAGGGTTCTCCTAATCAAGTTACAACCTTATGTTCAATGTGTAATTCTACTTTGAAAATAGTAAATGCAGAAGTAAAAGAAAATCCAAATGATCTTGAGAAAATTAATTTTCAACTAGAAAACGATGATTTAGTTTACGAGGGAGATATGGAAGTTAAGCATTTTCTAGAAATTCTCAGAGACAATGTTGGTTATGAAAATATCGCAAAAAAAGTAACTAATCCATTAGAGGGGATGAAAATTGCTTCGTATTATGGCTGTATGCTTCTACATCCAGAAAAAGCTAAAATAGATGACGAAGAGATGCCCACAGTTATGGAAAGTATTGCTCTATCATTGGGAGCTGAAGTAGTTGATTGGCCTTACTTCAAACAATGTTGTGGTTCCTATCATATTGTAGATAGAGACGATATTGTAAATTCTCAAGTTGTTAAAATCATCAGAAATGCAAAGAAAACTGGCGCAAATGCTTTGATCGTAGCATGTCCTTTGTGTGCTTATAATCTTGATAATCAACAAGTAGAATTAGAAAAACTAGGTGTAGAAAAAGATCCCATACCCATTTTTTATTTTACACAACTGATGGCTATAGCAATGGGATTACCACAAAAAGTAAATCATTTTGAAGATCATCACATAAATCCAAAAACCTTACTTAAAGAGTTAGGACTACTAGGGAAAAAGAAATAGAGGGTTAAAAATGGCAAAAACAAAATCAAAAACAAAAGCAGAAAATCAAACCCAGATGGTAAAAATTTACATTATGGGGAGCATGTATGAAGTTCCTTCATCATTAACCATAATGAAAGCAATAGAATATGCGGGATTCAAACTTACAAGAGGCAGTGGATGTCGTGCTGGCTTTTGTGGAGCGTGTGCTACCGTTTATCGCAAGGAAGGAGATTTCAGAATATACACCGCTTTAGCTTGCCAAACTCAAGTTGAAGAAGGAATGTATCTCACACAAATGCCCTTCGTTCCTGCAAATAAAGCAAAATATGATATTGACACTCTTGATCCTATAGCAAGTACAATACTTCGTTACTATCCTGAAGTGGCTCGATGTCTAAGTTGCAACGCTTGCTCAAGAGTATGCCCACAAGAAATTCAAGTTATGGATTATGTGCAACATTGCTTGCATGGGGAAATCGATAAAGCAGCTGCAGTGAGTTTTGACTGTGTGCAATGCGGTTTATGTGCAATTCGTTGCCCTGCTGAAATCCCACAATATCATGTAGCTACTTTAGTAAGAAGACTACACGGAAAATATAATATGAAACCTCCAGAAACTCTTGAAAAGAGAGTAAGAGAAATTGAAGATGGTGTTTTTGAAGAAGGGTTCAAAGAACTTATGTCTCTTCCTGAGGATAAATTACGACACAAATATTATCATGAAAGAGATTTTGTTGATCAGAAAAAGGCGTGATTATGATGATAAGAGGATATCCTGAAAATATGCGCAAAAGCATAGAAAATGTTAACAAAACTAGAGCTAAACGTTTGACTGAAATTAAAGCAGATTTAACTGAAGCTGAAAGAAAAGAAGTGCTTGATAATTATCATCCAGATTACAATCCAAAATTTAAAAGAGATCTGAGATGGGGACCCAACAAGGGCATTAACATACCTAATGAAGTAGCAGATGTAATCGAGGCTTACCCAGTAGTTAACCCTGATGATATTGATTTATCTCAAATTGATTATGATGTTGGTGTGCTAATAATTGGAGCTGGTGGTGCAGGCAATTCAGCTGCTTTATGGGCAGTAAAAGAAGGAGTACCAGCAGATAAAATCTTAATTGTTACTAAATTAAGATTGGGTGATTGTAACACTGTTATGGCTCAAGGAGGCATTCAAGCTGCAGATCGTCCAGTAGATTCTCCTCTCATTCATTACCTTGATGTTTTAGGTGGTGGGCATTTTGATAATAAACCTAAATTGGCAAAAGCTCTAGTGAATGATGGACCAAAAATCATTCAATGGCACAAAGAACTAGGGATAATGTATGACCAAAACCCAGATGGAAGTTTTGTTGAAAATCCAGGTGGTGGTACATCTAGAAATAGAATGCACTGTTCAAAAGATTACACAGGAATGGAAATTTTCCGTACTTTGAAAGATGAAGTCATCAACAAGGAAATCCCAGTCCTAGAATTTTCTCCAGCTGTTGAACTACTAACAGATGAAACAGGAAGAATTGTTGGAACTATTCTTTATAACATCGAAACTAAGCAGTATTTCGTAGTTAAAGCTAAAGTTACAATCTTAACAACAGGTGGTTTTGGTAGATTACATGTTGCTGGTTTTCCAACAACTAACCATTATGGAGCTACAGCTGATGGATTAGTAATAGCTTATCGCGCAGGAGCTAAACTCCGAAATCTTGAATCTACCCAATTCCACCCTACAGGTGCTGCTTTTCCAGAGCAAATACTCGGGCTGCTCATAACTGAGAAAGTCAGAAGTCTAGGAGGACAAGTATTAGGATACGATGGAGAACAAATTTGTTATCCACTTGAACCAAGAGATGTTGAAGCTTCTTCATTTATCAAATGTTGTGCATCCACAGATAATTACATTGAAACGCCTACAGGTATGAGAGGTATTTGGTTGGACAGCCCATTGATAGAAGAACTAAAAGGAAAAGGTACAATTGAGAAAAATCTAAGTGCCATGTATCGAATGATGCAACGTTTCGATATTGATATCACTAAAGATCCCATTCTTGTTTATCCGACACTCCACTATCAAAATGGAGGAGTTTTACATAATGAAAACTGTTATACTTCGCTCAAAGGTCTTTTAGCAGCAGGCGAAATCTCTGGCGGAGTTCATGGAAAGAATCGTTTAATGGGTAATTCACTATTAGAAGTAAATGTATTCGGAAGACGAGCAGGTATAACAGCAGCTAAAGAATACAAAAAGAAAGGTGGAAATCCAGGAAAATTATCTTTGGATCATGTAAGGAAAACAATAGAAACATTAGATGCTTTAAAAATGAAAGAAAAAAGATATTCGCCAATGATTCTTCCTGAATATAGAAGTGAAGCAGTTAGAGACAGGTTAGTTAAACTATACGAAGATTCCTGTTAATTCCCTCTTTTTTTCACAATTTTTTTATACCTTGCTTTGTTTACATCAATGATTCAATGAATAACAAATTCATCTTCCTTCGACATGCTTTAACTAAAATTGATCCTAAGAAACCTGCCTATAAATGGATTTTAAGGGATGAAGGGATAGAGCAAGTAAGCCAGCTTTGTGATAATAAAATATTTCTTGATGTAGACGTAATATTATCATCTACAGAAAAAAAAGCCATTCAAACTGCACACTATATAGCTAAAAGCATAGAAAAAAAATTATTACAAATTCTGCTTTAAATGAACTTAATAGAGGAGAAAGAGTTATTGAAACAGCTGAAAATGCTCTTAAGAGATTTAGAGATGAAATAGCAAAAATAGATAAAGAACACACTGAAAAGACAATCCTGATAGTAAGTCATGGAATAATATTAACGCTCTATTTCGGATTCTTACTTGCAATTGACAGTAGTAATCTGTTTGAGAGATGGGAGCAATTTAAGTTCTGCACATGGGGTATAGTTAAAAATAACAAGGTGACTAAAGACATTATTAATAACATAATAATTTGATTTTCAAATCTTTCTTTAACTAGTTCGATTCTTTTCTAAAAATTGTGGAATATTCTTGCCTAGAAGTTTCTTATTTGTTTCTTTAATCATAAATATTGCTAAAACAAATGCAATTGCTCCGAAAGATAATGGAAACAGAGGAAGGGTTAACAATCCCATTGGTGAAACATCTGCAATAAATGCACCAAGAAAAGCACCAATATAAATAAATATAGTGTTCTGAAATTGCAATAAACTCATCCCTCTTGCTCTTTCTTTGGGTTTAGTAACATCAGACATAATCACATTAGCTGCGGGTATCTTTAAAGCATAAAGTGGATAAGAATAAAGAAGGAATATAATTATCCAATAGTCAGAGAATAAATACATAAACAAGAACAAAATCGGATAAGCCGCAATTGCTATTAATAACACTGGTCTCCTTCCTTTCTTATCTAATATTCTTCCGATGAATAGTAGAAAAATCATTCCAAGAAAAGTGGCTATCGTGCTTGAATAGCCGATGAAATTTGACGATAGTCCTATTTCTTTAAGATAAACAGAGGATAAAATATTGAAAGAACCAAAACCAAAATCTAATACTGCCAAAACTACAAGAAGAAATAAAACGCTTCTACGAATTAAGATCTGCCAATAACTAGCTGATTTGTAGGTGTGATTTTTGTTGCTTAGCTCTATCTTCTCAGATGAATTCTCTTCAGGGTTTTGGATAAGTATATCTGAATCTCCTACCTCATCGCCCTCTTCAACACTTGGTTTAGAAGGTGAGAACATAGTTACTATTCCTGTAATAAGGGCAAATCCAGCACCAAAACTTAGTCCACCAATCATGCCCAAATTTTCATAGATCAGACCAGACACACTGCTTCCAATCATCCATCCAAGACTGGCAAAGAACATCTGAAAACTTGAAACCTCACCTCGTTTATCGGGATGACAAATTGTTGTACTCAAAGTATTATGCATTATATAGAACACATTATGAACGCCAAACACCCCTAAAATTAGAAGAATGTGCCAAGGAACACTATTGAAAAATATTAGTAATATACATTGAGCCATAAGTAGCAGTCTTGCAATAAACATAATTTCTTTTCTTCGTCCAGTCTTATCTGAAAAAGTGCTAAATATTGAACTGCCTATAATTGAAACAAGCCCAGGGACTGCAAGTACTATGGTTAACATCAAGTAAGGATATTGGAATCCTGCTTCAGGTGTAATTAACTCTTCATTCAACCATATACCAAAAAATATCCAGTAACTGGATATGGCTAGACTATCGAATAAGTAAGCAAATAATAAAGGCAACAAATTCCTTGGAGGTAAACGATTCTTCACTTTGCTTAAAAATAACGAACTCATTCAACAATCAACTTACAGAATTCAACCCGGATTTAAAGGTATAGGTAAAATGGAAGGTTATATGAGTAACAATATTTAGTTTCTTCAGCTGTTGTAAGAGAACACAGCTTATCTGCTGCGACTCCTACCATATAGTTTACCTTTACGCTTATTCCTTTTTATTTCTTTTTTGAATTTTGCTAGTTCTTCCTTCCCAATATGTTGAATTAAGATTGTCTTCATCTTTTCATCAACAACTTCATCATTGAAAAAGGCATTAAAAACCAGTTGTATTGTTATTTCAAGAAATTTTTTGCCAGTTTTTGTTAGTTGATATCTATCCTTACGATCAAGTTCAATAATCCCAAAATCCCACAATTTTACTACGTAATTTGATAAAATATTTTTGTCAAAATGAGATAGCTCTCTTTTTAGTGTGTCATATGTAACATTTTCGAAGTACAGGAGAGACAATATATCTAATGCTTCTTGTTCGTCTAGCAAATCAAAAATAGAAGATATTTCATTCTTCGAGTTAAGAAGTACATACTTAAAATCTTCTTTAGTAATTTTCCCAAACATTTTGAATCTAGATAATTAATCTAATTTGGTTTATTTAAATGTAAGTGAATCAAAACTATAGGATGTATTATGAAAAAGTAGGAAGTTTTTTATGAATTAAGGAGCTTCAGAAACTGAATATGAAATCTGGTAAGAAGGAATTGGTTACAAGAACGGGTGTTTCCTTTGATCCTGAATTACTAATGAAGTTTGATATATGGATCGAGGAAAAAGGATTTCCAAACAGATCTGAGGCCATTAGATACATCATCAGAGAATATCTAGTAAAAGAAGATATTGAAAAGAATCCTCAGATCGAAGTAGTAGGAACACTAACTTACATTTTCGACCATCACAATTTTGATAGCACAGCAAAATTAACTGAGCTTCAACATAAGAATGAGAATCTGATTATTTCTACTATGCATGCTCATGTTTCGCATGAATTATGTTTAGAGACTACCATTCTCCGCGGAAAGTATCACGAATTGCATAAATTTAAAGACGATGTCCTCTCGTTCAAAGGAGTATTAACAGGCGACATAGTTATCGCATCAATAAAGTAACACCCTTTTACGCATCGTAACACTTATTTATTGTTGAAAAAGGCGTTTCCCAAATTTAAACTGTGCAAAACAATGATAACTAAAAAAAGTAAAGAAATGATGGTCAAATCTTTTCAGAAAACAGTGTATAGATATGAGGAAGTTCCAAAGGTTGTAACTAAAGGTTCCTTTGGTGTATATTTGCACGTTCCGTTTTGTTTTTCAAAATGTGCTTTTTGTCCATTCTATAAAGAAATATTCAATGAAAAGAAGAAAAATCAATATATTTCAGCTATAATGAAAGAGATTGAGGGAAGTGGACTGAAAGGGGAGGCTACCTGGTTATACATTGGTGGAGGTACACCGAACACCCTAAAGATTCCAGAACTAAAAAAGATAATTAACAAAATTCACGAAAATATCACTGTTTCAACTATGGGAATAGAACTGCTCCCCTCTATAATAGATAGTAAGTATCTAGATGGACTTCGCGACATCGGATTCACTAAAATAAGCATAGGTGTAGAAAGTTTATCAGCAGTAACTCTGTCTAAAAGTGGAAGAACTGTTACCAAGAAAGAAAAAATCGGAAAAATAGTTAAAAAAGCTCAAAAGCTTGGACTTTGGGTGAATGTGGATCTAATGATAGGCCTTCCAGAACAACGACCTGATTCATTTCTATATGACATAGAACAAATTTCTTTACTAAATCCAGATCAAATTACAATTTATCCTTTTATGCAAATTGGGGAATTAGCTGTACAGCCAAGTTTGTCAGATGACGATCAATTTATTCTCATTGAAAAGGCTAACGAAATAATGATGAGACACGAATATATAAGAAAGGGCATATGGATTTTTGCTAAAGGAGATGAAGTCTATGATTCATCAAGAGACGAGTTAATTGAAGACTATTTTGGATTTGGACCCGCTGCTTTCTCCACTTATGGTTCATGGAAAGTTGTTAATCCAGAGCTTGACATATATTTGAAAAACTCCGAAACTAGCAAGAATAAGGCACTCGTTGCAACAAAAGAGAAGTCTAGTGATGACTGGCGAAAGTTTGCAAGAATGCTTTATGATTTAAAGGGTACTATTGAAGGGGAGGTAAACCTTGGAATCAAACTCTTTGTGTCTATTCTGAAATTGATGGGATATATTAAGAACAATACAATGTCTAAAAAAGGTATAATGTTTACCCACAAGATCACTAAAACAGTAGTTGAAACATTACCTTACCCGCTACAGAACACACATTATGTAGAAAATTATGAAGAATATTTAGAAAACAAATAATCTAATAATTCTCATCTAATTTTCGTTCAATTTTTCCATAGAAAACAGCTGTGTAAGGCAGACACTCCCTTCCAATAAGGACCTCTAAACAACAAGGTTATTTTCCTAATACGTGAGAAAATCTCTTTGCGTTGTAATGAAAAAAACTTATCAAGCTTTTCAACTATCATTTACTGATACTATTGCGATTGAAATGCTTACTAATTGTTGCTGTTTTCGTTTTTCCTTTATTCTACATTAGTACCAACACACAAGTTATCCAATCTAAATTTGCGATGAATGATGATGTAGAAAGAGTAGTTTTACCAGAATACCGGCAAGTCTCAGAAAGCTATTCAATTGAATATATCTTACATCCAGCTATAGAGATTATTTCTGATCAAAACTTTACAGATTATGGTTTCAATGGAGAAGGAACAATTAATGATCCTTTCATCATCGAAAATTACAACATTACAACATCTAGCAGTAGAGCAATTATAATAGAGAGTACAACGAAATATTTTGTGATACGTAATTGTCTCTTAAAAGCTGCTTCTTCAGGAATCCATATTGAGAACATTGGTTTTGCTAATGGACTAATAGAAAATAACAGCTGTTCATTTAGCAATGTTGTGGGGATTTGGGGGGGAAATTCACATGGAGTCAAAATCATTAATAATATTTGCTTTGATAATGATAGGTCGGCAGGTATACATCTAAAAGAGTGCTCTAATGCTACTATTGTTGGCAACATATGTGAAAAGAATTCTGGTGGAATCATCCTAGAAGGATGTTTGAATTCAGAAGTCAGAGAAAACCTTGCAATACAAAATGGTCATGCCTCGGGGATAAAACTCAGTTATTCCAATGGAACCAGAGTAGAGAATAATACTTGTATTAACAATTCCGTAGCTGGAATACAAAGCCATAGTTCAAATGATGCTATTATTGAACACAACACTGTTTTCAATGATAATGGGTATGTTGGAATAGCTGTAACAGATTCAATCTCAGCAAAAGTATTGAATAACACTGTTACATCAAACTACAAATCAATGTCATTTCACAGATCTCCTTTTACTGAAGTTATATCAAACAAGCTTTATGTTACTGGTTTAGACATAAGAGAAACATATGATGAAGCAAATTATCTTCTTTATACATTTGAGGACAATACTGTAAATGACTTAATCCTTGGTTATTTCAAGGAACCTGTGAATATTAAACTAACTGAACCCATCTATGGGCAAATATTCATAGTGTTCGGTAATGACATAACAATACAAAATCATAATAGCGAAATAGGTTTTATAGGAATTACACTTAGGAATTGTAATGATATTTTAATGGAGAATCTTAAAATTGTAAATACGCCAAAGGTGTCGGTTGCGTGGAGTATATGGATTTATGACTCTGAAGAAATAGAAATAAACAATGTTATTTGTAAAAATAGATATGGGGGGATAAATCTACACAATACTAACTATTCCACAATTAAATCTACTTTATGTGAAGGAGGATCTTCCTCTGGGATTTGGTTGTATAGCTCTAACAATAATCGCTTAATAAATAATACTTGCATCAATAACGGTCTTGCTGGGATTAGACTTCTTTTATCAGATTATTGTGAAATCTCTTATAATCATCTAGAAGATAACGGCTCCCCAGAACAGGTGAATTTAGGACTTTTGTTAGAAGTAGGATCAGATTTCAATACTGTTCATCACAATAGCTTTATTTCGAAAGTTGTTGATGGATTACCTCAAGCTTATGATGATTCCCAGAATAATACGTGGTACGAGATAAAAACCAAACAGGGAAATTGGTGGTCCAATTATGAAGGTTCGGGTTCTTACTTGATATTGGGTGATTCAAATTCTACAGACCCTTATCCATTAGCCGAAATTCCTATTTATGAAGAATTCAATTACAATAATTTCTTTTATCTCTTTTTCCTGATGGTTCCATTAGTAGTTTATGTTATTATTCGACCACTAAAGTTTCTAAAGAATCTTTTAGGAAGATAGATTATTATTAGTGATTGATCCAACTGGACAGCAAGGTTGTGAAATTTATTAGCTAAAAATCCTTTTGCATCATATTTAAAAAAGATAAATTTACTAGATGTAAAGGTATCGCTCAACTTAACGAATGTTATTTACAAGGATTTAGTTGTCCTGCTAGATCTATTAGATAATCTCTCAACTCAGTAAAAGTCGAGTCTATATCATCATTAAGCCAACTTTCTGCGCTATTTAAGCCCTCTTTACCTGAAATAATCCAGATTAACCAGATAAATACCAAACCAATTACCATCAAAAGTATATAAACTGCAATCCAAAGAATATATGAAGAAATTATTAACCCAAACCCAATTATCATCACAGCGATAAGTAATACTAAACCAATTGTACCTAGAAGTAGCAATAGGAAAAAACCTAAAAATCTAGAAGCAATACTATCCTTTGTTTTATCATATGTTTTAGTAATTAAATTCCAATACTTTCTAGCATTTACATCCGGTTTCAAGGGTTCAAATAGGTATTCACTCCATAGCTCCCAATAATTCGACATAAGTTTTCTAATATTTTTCACACTTAAAAATTCTTTTGAATCCAGAAAAATACCCTAAGTAATTGATTACAATATTTTCTCTAAAGAGTGTCAAAGAATGTAATAACACAATAGAAATAATGTGTTCTCTACACTTCATCTTAGTTTCGTCGAAGATTAACTTAGTATTTTAACTCTCAAACATTTCAAGAAATTTATCGTCTAAATCTTTGGGAAGACCAAGTATGATTTCCTTTGGTATTAGAAATGAGTGTTTTTTAATAAGCTCTTGATCAAAACTAGAAATTGTTTTTACTATGAGATGTTCTATATCTTGTAAGTATTCATTTTTAATCAATAATTTTTTTCCGAGTTTGTATCTCACATTTGTATATTTATCCATGAATTTTCTATCAACTATACAATTTCTATGAACAATAAGGTTCCTTATTTCTCGAAATTCATCTAGTTTATTAAATATTTCAGAGTCTAAATCTGCCGAAATTTTGAATTTTTTGTTAATGTTTTCAAAAATTTTCTTGAAACTATTGGCCATTACTTGATTTCGAATAAATTCCTCAATCTTTGTGTCTATTACATCTTCTATACTCTTTGTTCTTACTTCGCTCATTTTAACTTGACACTCATCAAGCATTTCAGGATAATTTTGTAGTAATCTAAATGAAAAATCCATTACATAATTCTCAAAAGTCGTATTCAATTGTACTAGAATAATCTTATTTCGGTGATGATCATATTCATGTAAAAACCCTCCAATAATGGTTTGTTCAAACATACTCCAACCATCACTTTTTGTCTTAGTTAATTTTGAGTGCTTCTCTTTCAATTCCTGAAGTTCAGATTTAACCCTCTTTTCACCGAATCTAAAATAGACATTAAACTCAAAAAGTTCAATCAGAAAGGCATAAAAAGAAGAACTATATTTATCCAAATTCAAGCCAGATACAAATGACATTATGTTGCTCATTTATGAATATAATTTGATTACAGAATTTAAATTCTCTGTATAAAGCAGCGCAAAATCTATTTAATAGCCTATTATACAAATGCTGTTTAAATGCTGTTGGGAAGACAAAAGATATTCATAAAAGCAAAGTTATTTTTCTAATGAGCGAGAAAATCTCTTTGCGCTAAACTGAAAAAACTATATTAATAGTCATGTGAATGTTAACAGCAATGAGAGAACAACAAATACAGGACATTGAGAGGTTTCTAGGGGAGGTTCAGAAGTTCTATCATGAAGGAGATTTGAAGAAAGCAATTGATCTATTAGAAAAGGGTGAACCTGTTATTCACGCAGAGAATTTTGATGAATATCTCAAAATACAATTCTATCTTCTATATTCTGAGATTCTTGTTGTATCAATTCTCATGGAAAACAAAGATTTTGGTTTGGCAACAGAGAAACTTCAAATTTGCGATAAGATTATACTGGATAACCAATCATTGGAAAGTGCAAGATTAAACATCCAATATGCTAATGCTTGGAATTACAAAACAATTTCAAATCCAGAAGAAAAAATCGAAAATCTAAACATAGCAATCGACTACATTGTTAAAGCAATTGAAATTTTAGAAGTTGTTAAGAACACAAAGTACCTAAGCATGGCATACTTCTATCGTGGTCTATTTTTTGAGAGATGGAATCAATTTGAAGAAGCAAGTATATGGTATAACAATTCCTACCATCTAGCAAAAAATACTAACAATCCTATAGAGATGTCCTTTGCGGGTAGACACCTGGGATTCTTAGAAATGAGAAATGAAGAACTAGAAGAAGCTGAGAAATTCTTGGTTGAGTCATTAAAACTTAGAGATGATGCAGGGTTTAAAATTGGGATCCCTTTCTCAATCCTTAGCCTCGGTGACTTACATATAAGAAAGAAAGATTATCAAAAAGCAATGGAATTCTATAAATCAGGATATGAAGCTGCCTTGAAAATTGGAATTAAAATGGCACAGGCAATAGGGTCTATCTCAATTGGTAGAACCTTCATAAGATCGGAACAGTTCGAGAAATCAGTTCCATATTTGGAAAAAGGAATAGAAATAGCAGAAGAAATAGGCAATCAAGAATTGGTATCTTTGGCCAAGACAACACTAGAAACTAAAAGCGTTGGCTGAATGGAGGAAGACTCAACTAAAAGGCTGAGAGCTACAATAAACTGAAGGAGTGAGCTAGATATAATTGACACATAGCCAAGTAATTGATTAAATTTAAATATGTGTTTTTTCGATAATGCATCATGGGGTTGGAAATCTATGCATTAATTGCTGCAATCGTTTTGTTTGCTCTTGGATTTTTGATGATATTGGGTTGGGTAAACTTCTTAATTTATAGATATGAAGCTTTTCAAAGAATCTTTAGAAAAAAGGACTTCAGTGTTGATAAAGAAGGATTGGCGAAATATTATTCGATTTTGTTTTTTGTTACAGGTACCCCTCTTCTAATTGGAGCGATTATTGGATTGATAAATCCTGACATGTTTAGTTTATTTTCAATCTGGTTATTTGTAGCTGTTGCAGCGATTGGAATTGTTGGAATAGTGTATTGTAATGTTAGTAATCGGTTCATTAAAACTCTTGAAGATACAACTGAAGAATCTTTTAAAGAATAGCATGTGAACTCAGTAGCTATTTCCATTGTAGCCTTTGTAATCTTTAGACCACCTAAGTTTCTTAAAAAATTAGTTATGAGTACTTAATGATTTTTCTCTGTTTAGTTAAATGGGGATTAAGTCATCTAACCCACTAAGATTGAATTGATACGTTTTTATCGAAATATGTTCTGTAAACCCTAATTTTTCATTGATTGAAATCATTGGGGCATTTGTACCCGCATTATCTGTTGCAATAAATTTTATTTTTGGGTATTTTTTATGAATGAAATCAATCATCTCTGCCTTCAACCATTTTCCTAATCCTCTTCCTCTATATTCTGTTTTTACACCAGTGAGTAACTGTTCGATATAATATGGGGATTCAGGAATATAGACCATCTCTGTTAATCCACTTATTTGTTGATCAGATTCCTTAGTAATCATTGTAAACCATTTATGCCCCCTATTAGTAATCCAACTTTTCTCTTTCTCTTTTCTTGTTTCAGGAGTAACTCTCACTGTAGCTGGAATCTGCCCTAATGGACGTTGATTTAATGTTTCTGTGTATATTTCTGTATATTCTTGGATAATATCTTCAGGGCATGTCTCAAACATTTCCAGAGTTATCCCATCACTTTTTGATAACTTCTCACCGGTTGATTTCCATTGTTTGATCTAATCCCAATCAATCTTACTAAAATGCAATCTGAATTCAGCTTCTTCATGCACGAGTATTCCTCTTAGAAAATTACAGAAATTTATTCCTGTCTCATCAGAAAGTGTTGAAGTAATAGTTGTAATTCTTTCAAGTTTCATAAGATGATCTATAACTGTCCGTAGAAGTTTAGAACCTAAACGATTCCTTCTAAAAGGTTTGCTAATCCCTAATTCCATAGTTGCTATACTTTGTGTTTGCTCGTAATTAGTTGCAAGTTTTGTATTATAGCTCACTTGAGCAAATCCTATAACTAGTTCATCATTTTCCGTAGTAATTAACCATCGATGTGTCTCACTTCTTGGGTTCTGATCACTCATCATTTTTTTCCGTAAATCTCTTGGATAAGGTTTATCGTCAGGTTCAACTTCAAAGAAGAGCTCGTCATTTAAATCGAAGTACTTCTCAAATATATCAGCTGCAGCAGTAAATACATCAAATTCAGATATTTTGAAATTAGGAAGAGACATTTGTTGTTTCTAAAATAGAGAATTTATAAGTCTCTATACTTTTGAGTAAAGAAAGTTAAAATCTTCTACCTTTTAGTTTTGTAAAGATATAAATATGCAGTTGGGATTCAATATTTAATGTCATATGTGATTTTAAATGGAATGTATAAGGACGATTCTTTTATTCCAAGAATTAACCAAATGGTCTCTGACGAATTCCAACGAAACAATTACGTAGGTGATACTGTTATTCTGCATGATGAAGAGATTAAACCTTGTCTAGGTTGCTTCAAATGTTGGGTTCAAACACCTGGAATTTGCATTATTGACGATTATGGGAGAGAAGTTGCAAAGAAAATGATTCAGTCAGATGTTCTGGTCTATATCACACCTATTAATTATGGTGGATATTCTGCTGAACTGAAGAAAGCCATTGATAGATCATTGGGTTTAATTTCGCCATTTTTCCGCGTTTATGAAAATGAAATTCATCATGAGATGAGATATGACGAGTATCCTAATCTCGTAGTTATCGGGACTTTAGATAAACCCAATTCTGATCAAGAAGAGATTTTTACTGAACTTGTACAAAGGAATGTACTCAATCTCTTCTGCCCAAAATACTCCTCCCAAGTAATTTACACGGATGATGATGAAGCAACGATTAAAAAGAAACTTAAGAACAGTTTGATGGAAGTAGGTGAAGAAAATGAGTAGGCAATTAACATTTTTAATGTGCAGTCCAAGGGGAGATAAAAGTGCTTCTCATTCTATTGGTTCCTATCTTGTAAGCTTATTTGAGGAGAAAGGAATAGTTGTAAAGACCTTCGGGGCATATAGAACACTGAAAAATCAAGAAAAAACAGAAGAGATGATAAAGTCTGTTAATGATAGCGACATAATCCTAATTTCATCACCACTCTATATAGATCAAGCTCCTTATATGACAATTAAACTAATGGATATCATATCTGAAGCATTTCAACAAGGTAAGCTAAGTAATAAAACAAGACATCTGTTCGCAATTTCTAATGCTGGTTTTCTTGAATATTATCATAATAATATTACTTTGAAAATCTATGAACAATTTGCAAAACAGAATGATATTATTTGGGCTGGGGGTTTACCGATTGGTGCAGCTGGCACATATGCACAGTATCCAATCCCAGAATTCTTGAAGATGCTTGAGCAACTACCAGAAGAAGATCCAAGAAATGAAATATACACTAAACCAACAAAAATACTTGATTCTGTTATTAGATCATCAGTTAATCATTTGAGCAAAGGAGAAATTGTTCCAAGAGATGAGCTTAAGAAGCTAGAGTTCATTCCAATGCCCTTAGAATCCTATGTGAATGGGGCTAATAATGGTTGGCCTCAAGCAGCGGAAGAATTCGGTGCTAAAGACAAACTAAGAGATAAACCCTATGAGAGATGATCAATAATGATAATTGATTCTTTTGAAGCTGAAAAAATAATTATAGCTCATCAAAAGAGAAAAACTTCAATCAAATTAAAGCTAGACCTTGGACTAATAAATCAAATTGCTTATCTTAAAGGAGAAAACATCAAAATTGGTGATTTTACTTACACCCTAAAAACGATTAAGAAACTTGAGAAAGCTCAGGCAGCATTTTTACTAGAAAAAAAACCAAGAAAGATTGCTTTTTTTGATGAATGTTTTTACAAATTAGAACCAATCAAAGGAACAGTTCCAACAATAGAGATTGATGGGATTCGGATGCATCGAACAAAGCATATGACACCTATAGAAGATGCAGAAAGAAAAATAGAATATGTGAGAGTTAAATCGTCAGATATAGTGCTTGATATATGCACAGGATTGGGATACACAGCAATTCAAGCTAAGAGGAAAAATGCAACTGTTACAACTATAGAGAAAGACCCCAGTGTATTGGAGATAGCTGGATTCAATCCTTATTCAAGAGAACTTTTTGATGGCATTGAACGGGGAACAATTAAATTAATCAACGAGAATGCAACGGAATCAGTCAAAAAATTCAGCGATGATTCCTTTAGTGTTATTCTTCATGATCCTCCCCGATTCTCTTTCGCAGGTGAGTTATATTCTGAAAAGTTTTATGAGGAACTATATCGTATTCTTAAACCTAAAGGAAGACTACTTCATTATGTTGGTAATCCTGGTTCAAAATATCGAGGGAAAGATTTTGTGAAAGGTGTCCAAGACAGACTTAATTCTGTTGGTTTTAAAACAAAGAAGACTCCTGATGGTGAGAGTGTTCTTGGATATAAATAAAAGAAGATATGTTTATCTTATGAAGATAAGAAAAATGGAATTTTAGAGAGAACCTTTTAGGAGTATGTATGTTCTTAGTCCAGAATTTCTCTCTATTTTAAGTTCTTTTTGGAGTTTTATTTTTATTGCGAGTTTTTTATTCATTTTTTTGCACCTATCTTAACATCACTATCCCTTTTAAAAAGGATTGAACACATAAAGAGGTCACAAGTTGTGACATTTTCAGCAAAACAACATTCTTAAAGGGTAAAACATTGTTTCCTTAATGATGAAAGAAGTTTATCTAACGGAAAAAAACAGAGAAAAGAAAGTGAGCTATTGGTTAGATGAATGTAGAAAAATCAAATCATATCGACCTTTTGAACTAAATCTAAAGAAAGCAGTTCTTTTAGTTCTGGATATGCAAGACTACTTCGTGAATGAAGAGTCTCATGCTTTTGTTCCTTCCTCAGTAAACATAATATCCTCAATCCAAGAGATTTCTAAGATTTTTCAATGGATGGGAAACAAAGTAATCTTCTCCAGGCATCTAGATACCGAAAACGAATCTAGTATAATGAATAATTGGTGGAAAGACAATATTAGACCGGATAATGATCAATCAAAAATCACCCATATGTTAAATAAACGAGACATAGAAGTTATTGAGAAAAGCCATTACAGTGCATTCTATGAAACAGAACTAGAAACTATTCTCAAGGAAAATGATATTGAACAAATAATCATTACAGGAGTAATGACACATCTTTGTTGCGAGACAACCGCACGCGATGCTTTCATGAGAGGGTTTGAGGTTTTCTTTGTAGTAGATGCCACAGCTACATATACAGAAGAGCTACATTTAGGAACCCTAAGAGCGATATCTCATGGTTTTGGTACATGTATATCAACAGAGGAGATAATAAATGAAAAATAAACTAATAACCAAAGTTGCTTTGATTGGTGGAGGACCGGCTTGTGCAACAGCTTCAATACAACTGATTAGAGCTGGAATAGACATAGTTCTTGTTTCAAAGGAAATAGGAGGAACTATCAAGAATGCTAATCTTGTTGAAAATCTCATAGGTTATCCAGAAGGGGTAGTTGGGAAAGATTTCGCCAGATCATTTCAATTGCAACTGGTAAAAGCTGGTGTTCCAACTATTCTAGAGGAAGTTCTAACTGTTGAGCAAGTAAGTAATGGCTTTAAAATTAATACAGCTGAAACAGAAATAATAAGCGAATATCTTATTATAGGTACGGGATCCACCCCTAAGAAATTAGATGTTGAGGGTGAAAAAGAGGCTTTTCTAAACGGAAAATTGTTCTATGAAATTTATAATGCTAAACAGTTTACAGAAAAAAAAGACATTGGTATAATAGGAAGTGGAGATGTAGCATATGATTACGCTCTAAATCTTCAAAACATAGCAAATAAAATATCAATCATATGTAGAACTGATAAAACATCTAGTCTACCAATTTTACAAAAACGAGTAAATGATGTAATTAACATTGTTATTCTGAAAAACCATGTTATAAAGAATTTAGTGCCTCAAGACGATAAAATAATTCTTGATGTAGATGAAAATGGGGAACCTAAAACTCTGACAAAAGACTTAATTTTGGTTGCTATAGGTAGAAAACCAAATTATGCTTTTCTCTCTGAGGGCATAATATCTGAATACAATAATCCAAAAATAGATTCCAAACTATATTTTATTGGTGATATTAACAAAAATAATTTCAGACAAGTTTCGATAGCTATGGGAGATGGAATGAAGGTTGCAATGGAAACAGTAAAAAAGATTACTGAGAAAGAGGGTTATCATGGAGCTTCTAGGAAAGTATGGTAAAGAAGATTTAGCAATTCTTTACATAGCTAAACAAGAAGATAAAATTGTAGAATTTGTTGAAAGTCTACAGCCCCCTATTCCTAGAGAAGAAAAATGGGTTCTAGTTATTTCAACCATGTATGGGTGTCCTATTGGTTGTTTAATGTGTGATGCTGGGGAGTACTACCATGGTAACGTCTCTAAAGAAGGGATGTTAGAAGAAATTGATTATATGATCAGAGCTCGTTTTCCAGAAGGTAAAATTCCAATTGACAAATTTAAAATCCAGTTTGCGAGAATGGGTGAGCCTTCTTTGAACAAAGATGTCCTAGAAGTTTTGAAAGAGTTACCAGAAATATATGACGCTCCAGGATTGATGCCCTGTATAAGCACAATCGCACCTAATGGGAGTGATGATTTTCTAAATAAGCTCATCTCTATTAAAGATGAGTTCTATCCAAATGGAAAGTTCCAACTACAATTTTCTATACATTCCACTGATGAAAACGTAAGACATAAATGGATAACAACAAACATCTGGAGTCTTGAAGAAATTTCTAAGTACGGTGAAAAATGGTTTAAGGAAGGAGACAGAAGAATAACCTTGAACTTCGCTGTTGCGGCTGACTCTATTATTGATCCAGATGTGATTCTAAAGTACTTTAAACCTTCAATGTATTGGATCAAACTCACACCTGTCAATCCTACTAGCAAAGCACAAAGTAATCAGTTGAAGAGTGGCATTACTGAAGAAAACTCTGAATATTTTCCTTTGGTTAAAGCTTTTCGAGAAAGAGGATTTGATGCTGAAATCAGTATTGGTGAATGGGAAGAGAATGACATAGGTACTAATTGTGGTCAATTTGCAACAAAGTACATAAATGGTGAAGTGGGAATAAAAGAATCCTATACCACTACAAAATACAAAATGGAACAATAAACTCCAAAGTAGTAAACTTACCTTTGTGGAATGATGTAGAATCTTCTATCATTATAAGTAACGGACTTAATCTTTCCTTCTTTTTCCATTCTCAATAATAGGTTTTCAACATAATTATTGGACAAAGTTTCTAAAAGCGAGTAGACTTGATCTTCTCGTAGGGGATGTCTTTGAGCTATTTTTATAATATTCTGTTCAGGAGAAGCTGTTTTATCGATAGAAGTCACATCTGATGTTTCATAAAGAGAGATACTTTCTGCTGAAAGAATCTTTTGAGCTTCAAGAAGAACTTCAGGATCAGGTATTTTCACCCAACTTTCTGCTGGAGGCCGTATTGGAACATTGATAAAAACTTTATCAAAACCAATCGAATCAATAACCTCCTTAATTTTGCATAAAATTTCTGGTTTGTCATTCTTCCCTTTAACAAGCATAACTTCTACCCAAAACTGCCCGTTATATTCCTCTCTAAACTGCTTCATGCCTTGAATTACACTTTTTAGGTTTATTTCTTTATGAGGTCGATTAATCAAACGAAATAATTTTTCTGTGGGAGCATCTAAAGTAGGCAAAATTACATCAGCATTTAGTAAATCGTGTCTAACATCTTCCCGATATAGTAATGCACCATTTGTGATGACAGCTATGGGGAAAGATGTGTGTTTCTTCAGACTATTAATTAAAGTCCCTAAACCAGCATAGAGTGTTGGTTCTCCATCTCCTACTATGGTAATATAATCTATTTTATCTGTTATTAAAAGAGCCTTTTGAACCTCTTTGATAATTGCTTCTGAAGGAAAAAAATCTACTCTTTTATTTGTAAAATTTGGTGTTCTACCTAACTGACAATATATACAAGTGAAATTACATGTTTTTCTTGGGATAGGACTTATACCTAAGGATCGACCTAATCTTCTTGAGGGAACGGGTCCAAATACATACTTGAATGAGTGTTCTTGTTTCTTTTTCAACTGCTGCATCTCTTTAATAGAGGCTTCGTAGAATGAACTACTTATTGTAAAGAGTGTAAATTCAGATTAATACTTTTAGATAAGGACTGAATTAAATTAAAAAATCTAAAGTATCCATATAGAGTTAAACAATTTTTTTTGGAAAAACTTCAAATCTGGCAAGGTCTGATAAAAAAAGAGGATATTGTGGGATACTGGAATTTTGATGAAGGTGAAGGCGAGGAAGTAATGGATAGTAGTCAAAATAATAATGATGGGATTCTAAGTGGAGCTGAATGGACAAATGAAGCTATAAAAGGAAAAGCTCTTTCTTTTGATGGAATTGATGACTATGTTAGAATAGAAGACTCAGATACTTTATCTGTTCATGATGGGTTTTCAATAGAATTATGGATAAAAGCAGATAATTTTTCAGGTGATGGTGGAAGCAGTGGGAATCCCTTAGTTTGTAAATGGATCTTATGGACAGAAGGAGAATTTCATTTTTCGTCTTGCACAGGTGGGGATTTAATACTTTACTTAAGTAGTGGTACAGCAGTAGCTACTACTAGAGCATACAGTGTGCTGGATACAAATACTTGGTATCACTTAGTAGCTACTTGGAATGGGAGTTATGTCAAATTATATGTAAATGCAACAACTATAGCCACAAGTCCAACATATTTTGATTCATTAAATACAGAAGAACATGAGGAAGATTATCTACAAATTGGTCACGATACTGGTGGATCAGGTTGGTGGTTTGATGGCATCATTGATGAAGTAATCATATATAATAGAGAATTAAACGAACAAGAAATTCGAGATAATTTTTCTAATCCTTCTCCCTCAATGCCTACAACTACAGTTGATGTACACATGGTTATTGGTTTCCTTTGTGTAGTATTCCTCTCTTTGAGTATTTCCAAGAAAAGGATTATTTTGTATCTTAGAAAAAAAGAATGATTATTGTGGGTGGTATTCCACATTTCCTTCTTTATCTATTGTTGCACCAGCATGTCGCAATGCCCAACAAGAGATAACTACTCCTACAGGTAATGATGCAGGATGTCTTGCAGCGAATTCCATATGAACATCTAGTACAGATGATCCTTCTCCTAGTCCCATAGCACCAATTTCAAGTTTGTTCAATATTTGTAACATCTCTTTTTCCAAATCGGCTATCTTTTCGTCTTCATGATATTCATAAAGAGGTCTCAGAAGAGCTTTCTTACCAAGATTCATACACATATCTTCTCCTCCTCCAACACCAACACCAACTGTATATGGGGGACAACCTAAAGGTCCAGCAGCAGCTACTGCTTCAACTACAAATTCTTTAACACCTTTGATACCTTTTCCTGGTGGAATCATCTTCATTTTTCCGACGTTGCTGGATCCACCACCCTTAGGTAGTGCTATAATTTCGCACTTATCTCCTTCTACTAAATCAAAGTAGAACCAAGGAACATAACCTCTTAATCCAACATTATTCTTTGTGTTACCCTTGAACATATCTACAGCATTTGGTCTGAGAGGCACATTAGAAGTTGCTTTCTTTGTTGCTTCAATTAGAGCTGTTTTTACTTCTGATCTAATTGGGAACTTATCACCGATTTTTACGAAAAAGGCTACAAGACCGGTATCTTGGCACATTGGTTTACTTTGTGTTTCAGCAATGTTAACATTTTCATTAATTGCATGTAATTGAGACTTGCCTAAACTTCCTTCTGTCTCTTTCTCATCTTTGATTAATGTGTTTTTTACCTCTGTAGGTAAAATTGTTGCAGCGATTTTCAGTAACCGTGCAGCTGTATCTTCTACTACTTGTGCTATATCCTTCATACTAGTTCAACTCCTGCAAAATCTTATCACGATTTGCAGCAATATTCTTCTTTGAATCCTCAGTAAAGTTTCCACCGTGGGTGTCTATCGTTATAGTTAATGGTCCAAACTCTTCAACTTCGTAAACCCAAAGACACTCTTTGCAAGAACTATGAATTGTTATCAGATTCATTTACTGGAAAAGACAAATTAAATTAAAACTTTGTGCTATGAACAAGCAAAAAAATTTATCACTTAATATTCTAAGCTAAAATCCTCTTTTTTTTCTTATTTTAGAGCACCCATTAAGCCAATTTTATCAGAAAAACTTAGTTGATTTTCTTATTCTCAAGATATTATTCACCTATTATTCATTCTATTGAAAGAAGGTTTTCTTTTGTAAATTAAATAGAAACTGGATAATCCTAAAATACAAAGAATGAGTAAGCAGTTTTCTGCTGTTATCTGTGTTACAGAACAAGGTCCTTCAACACAATATCCTGCTTGTTCGATATAGTATATTGCAGAATCAAGCTCATAACGATAAGGTGTCAAACTATCATCAAATCCTATACAAGAATCAGGCATAGGTATAATTCCAGGTCGGGGTAAATAGGATAAACTATCAGAGATTTCAGATCTTGGTATAACATGACTTATAGCTTTACGAATCAACCTAGCTGCTTCAGGAGTTCCAACGGGGGTTAATTCTCCAGTACCAATAATTGGGTGCTTTAAGTTAATAGCTATTTCTTCATGAGCAAGTTCTTTCACTAAGTAACAATCATAACTTCCAAAATCCCAAAAAATACATGGGAGAGGTTCAAAGTGGTAATCCATGATATCGATATGGCCTGCGAGTAATTCTGAATGAACAAAATCAGTGTTAGAGAAAGGAATAAAATATAATTCATCCAAAAGTGGTTGTATTCCCCTAGAAGCAGTAAGGTTGTTCCAGTAAGGATTAGGAAGAAGCTTAACTGAACCGTTAACTGAATCATATACATCCAACATGAAAGGACCACAAGATTTGACTAATGTATCAAGTACATTCCCCGTTAATGGAATTTCGTTAAAAATGTTATATCCATAAGCTGCGATAGCTGGATCAGCAATACTCTTATCCACAATACTATAAGACAGCAAACTGTGTGCAAAAGTGTACACTTGAGTTAGATTGAAGTTCAGAGTATATGGATTAACAATTTCAATTGAATCATTGGTTGTAAACCACTTTGTTAGATAATCGTAATTCGATGAATGAACAGCAGGAGTCATATACAATTCATAAGAGTACTTTACATCTTCAGCAAGAACTGGGCTTCCATCACTAAATTTAGCATTTGGATCGATTGTAATTGTTAAGTTCTTATAATCAGAACTATAAACAGCATCTGTTGCAATAACAGGTTCCCATTCATGGTTATACCGAGCTCTTTGATACAAAGATCCATAGACACATTGCATCCACTGAGCGTCATAGAATGTCTTTTGAACAAAAATATTTGGTTCTGTGAGCTTTTCAGGAATAGCATATTTGATGACACTATCATAATAATCTAGCCAATTTTCAGCACGATGATTGGAAATTGATAGTAAAAACCAATCAATGTAACTGCTATTGGTAGAATACGCGAAGAGGAATCTTGGATAGACAATACATATTGAAGGCAAGTCTTCATAGAGTATTTTTTGCATATCATGAGAATATTTATTGCGTAGAATTGGATCAAATTCTGTCAAATATTTATCTAATTTAGCATCAAATGTGGTATTATTATATTGGTAAAAATTGTTTCCACTAGGATATAAACATCGACTGCTATAAAGATCTGTAGGATCCCAATCAAGATCCCAAGACCACTTAACGAAGAGCAAATCATAACCGCCCTCAGCATATGTTGGAATATAATCATAATCAATTAAGGGATAACTCCATGTACGAGGAGCAATGTTATCCCAAGTTGTTGATTCATGTAGTCTTACTCCTATCCCTATTTTTGAAAGCTGTTCTTGGATCAACATAATCCATTGATTTCTTTCAGGGTCTGTGTTTGGTGAAAGTAAATCAATGTAAAATGCGATATTTACACTTGCTTCAGCTGGTTTCAAAAAGTATGGAGAACTAAAAAACAAAATTAAAAACAAAACGCCAATTTTTTTATTCATGATTGATTTCCTTTTTATATCCTAACTAGAACATAGAGAATCGTTAATTTTAAGGATTCTGGAAGTGGTTTACTATCATAATGCATTCCAGTTAGAGATGATAAAACTCCAGATTTCATTTACATCTATGTTTTGAGGTGATTCAGGTATTAGTTTCCAAATCTGGTATTGAATATCTTCGATTAGTTTATTGAATAGTTTGTTTTGTGAAGGAAAAACAAAGGAACGTTTAATGTCTTTCCGTACATTCCACATTTCCTTGCCATGCATTGATCCTAGACCAAGTAGCACTTCTCTCCAATCACCTTTTCCTGAATTATCATATTGAATTTGTTCATTTACTACTCGTAGTCTTGAACCACATATTTGGTCCACTGAACTTGGTAAAACCTTGCTCCACTCATTTGTAGTTTGAATAAATTCTCGAATCCATGTAGAAAATTCGTTCCAAACATTTCTGAATTCAAAAATAACTGCAAATAAAATTTTGACATTAAAGCAACCTTCTGCATTTCGTAAATTATACTTAGTTCCAAGAAGATTAACCTGCTCCTCTGGAACTCCAGTGTAGATAAGACGTTCTTTCCATGCTTTTACAATTTCCTCTGATTGACTGAATTCAACCCCCTTAATGTTGATCTTGATCGGAAATTGAAACAGATATTTACTAAAAGAAGTTTTTTCCTCAAAAAACTTGTTAATATCTATCTTAACTCCAAACCATTGATTTCTATTATTATATCCCTTTACAATAACTGGAGTCATTAATTGTTTATCAAAAAAAATAATTGGTCTAATGATATGAGCTCGATGATTGAGATTAAATCCATCTGGAATTTTGTAGGGTGGTGGTAAATCTCTTAATATCTTTTGAAACCAATTTGAATCTTCTAGAAATTCATTCCAAATATTTGCTACTTCGCAAATTTCAACAATGTCATTAGGAAGCATTTTTCCAATATATCTATTTTTCAGAATCATCCAACCGTTCACTGGTGAGGAATTTGCAATCATGCCTTTTAATTGGAATGCTTTCTCTAGAGAATAAAGTGTTTGCCAATGTTGATGAAACGTATAAGGTACAATACTTTTGCTTTTGAAATGTTTTTTAAGTTGTTCCCTGGTTTTCTGACCTAGATTACTTATCGTTTCCAAACAGTGAGACATTCTTCCATTTTCAAAAACAGATAGTTCTTCAAATAAACCATCCCTACAATGTTTGATTATTTCAAAATAAATTGATTGATGCACTTCATTCAGATTTCCAACAACCTCTTCAGCAGAAGTATTATAGCTAATTTCACATGAGTTCAATTCAACCAAAGCACTATTAAATATAATTTTGAGTTTCATGTAGGCTTTATATTGATCTGATGTCTTGTTTTTCTCATTGACCAATTTCTGTAGAACAGAACTAAAACCTTCAATTTCTAGAATTAGCTTACCATTATCTCTTATAACAAATTTTGGTAAGAACATATCACGATGTATCTTTACAATCACGTATTTTTCTTTGTTTTTATCGTTAATTTTAACTTTAAACTCTATATCATGAACAATTTCGTCTATTGTTGTATAATATCCTTTCTTTTTCACCATCTTATGAGCACTTCCATGCTGCATAAGTGAAATCAACTGGTTCTGTTTTATAGCTCCCTCTAAAATCCGATTAGTTTTATCTTGTGTCAACCCAGCACCTATGAGAACATTACGTAGATTGTCAGATTTAATCTTAATATTAAAATTGTAACCTATCCCTGATGCTGTAAATTTGTATTTATTGTTTAAATTCACTATTATGTTATTAGCAAGCTCAGAATCAATATTGTTATTTACTAATTGTTTATATCTGATTGCAAGAAAACTGTCAATATCATCACATATTTGAGAGGTAAATTTTGTATTTTTGTTTGTTCTAATGTAATCGAAAAAGCTCCCCAAATCATCTCCTACTTTCATTTCAACAGTCTTTAAATCAAATTTTTCAGACTTGTCTTTCCCAGATACTGTTAACAGAATATCATCAAAGCCATTTGAACTGGAAAATTTACCTTTTAGTCCTTTAACAAGGACTTTATTAAATGATTTTTGATTTTTAGATTTAAACCAGTGCCTTCTTATCGAGTCATTTTCAAAGTGTAATTTAATAAATGCTTTAAGAAAGTATTCAGCAGAATGTGTGCTGGTAATTCCATGAACACCACATTTAGTTAGGAGTACACGAACATAAGAATCAGCCTCTACACATTCAAGTTTGCACACGTAATTTTTTAGATCATCTGAACAATTATCTCTCTTTAATAGGTTAAATTTACCTTTCTCTGAAACATTATACTGTTTGAGATAGAAATTTGTCAATTCTATGATATTTCGGGAACTATTTTCATTTAGGATACCAAAAATGTGATTCAAATTTGACATATCATTAAGAAGATGTTTTATCCAGTCAGTAGAATTTTGGTCAATATCAATACCTGTTATTTGAATAGCATTTCTTAATATTCTAGATCCTTTAACCGATTCTTTGAATACATAAGCTAGATGTTCTTTTATTGAAATACTACCAGCGAGAATCTCCTTATTGCAAGTATATTTGTGTTTAATGAATTCTGTGTTTATTCTAATTTCATTCTTCTCAGAGAATTTATATTCTTGGGAATACTTGATTTCTTTGCTTAATTTACGCAAAGTTTTCTTTACACTTCTGATATTCTTTAATTCCTCTTGAATTTCCAGTTTTAAATCATCTAGGCTGATGTGATTATAGGTTTCTTCTTCTCCTGAATTGGTTGACATTTATGTTACTCAATAATATAATAACACAATTGGTTTATAAACTAAAGAAAAATGTGAAAAAAACGACGATAAGTCTGAGAAAAAAGAATAATCTCACAAAATATCTCTAAAGTTCTTGCAGAATCTTATTTTTGTTTTCTTCTATTTTCTTTTTGCTCTCATCAGTTAAATTCCCACCATGGGTGTCTATTGTTATAGTTAAAGGTCCAAACTCTTCAACTTCGTATACCCAGAGTGATTCTGGCATTCCTAGTTCTTCATACCAAAAAACATCCCTTACCTTCTTTATTCTGTCAGCTGCTAATAGAGCTGCTCCACCAGTGAAGTATCCATAGATGCAAGTTTCTTCTTGACACGCTTTGGCAGTTTTTTCACCCATTCCACCTTTACCAATGATTATTCCAGGATGAAACACTTTAATGAATTCATCTTGAAAGATTTCCATTCTTGCAGATGTAGTTGGTCCTGCAGCAACAACTATCCACTCATCATCAACATTCTTTTTCATTACTGGACCACAATGAAAAAGTCCTATACCGGTGAAATTCACAGGTAGTTCTTTACCTTCTTTGTGAAGTTCTAATGCCTTAAGATGAGCTTCATCTCTAGCAGTGACAACTGTACCTGTCAGGTACACTATATCCCCAATCCTGATTTTTTTCAGTTCTTCGGGTGGTATTGGAGTAGTTAAATGGTAGTCCATGAGTCCTCTGAAAACTAGATACATGTAAATCTTTCTGAATGGACTTACAAAACCTCAAACAACCTTTTGTAACATTTTAGAAGTTTTAGTCTATAAGAGCTTAAAACATTAAATATAACCTCTCCAAATATAATCAAAACTTTATTCGAACAGAGTTACTGAGTGAACCTTATGGATACAAATGACGAGATCATAAGAATGATTGCTAAGCAGATTTTAAAAGCAGAGACAATCATTTTCTTTACTGGTGCTGGTACAAGTGTTCATAGTGGTATTCCTGATTTTCGTTCTGAAGGCGGACTGTGGGAAAAATTCAAACCTAGTGAAGTAGCGTCTATCGGAGCTTTTAGAAAGAACCCTGATAAAGTGTGGGAGTTCTTTCGTATTATTTATGAGGATTTTCGTCCCGTAGAACCTAATGCAGGTCATTACGCTATTACAGAGATTCAACAAATGAAAGGAGAAAATAGTGTTCATATTGCTACGCAAAATATTGATGGGCTCCATCAGAAATCCGGATCTGTAAATGTTTACGAATTACACGGCAATCCTGACATAATGCACTGTATTAGATGTTCTCATGAGGAAAAGATGAATTACGAAAAACACATTGAACCGGAAAAAATCCCCTTATGTCCTAAATGTGAAAATCCTCTAAAACCAAAAGTTATACTTTTTGGGGAATCTCTGGACAGGGATATTATTAGCACTGCAATGAGAGTAGCTAATAGGAGTGAGATAGTTGTGGGAGTTGCTACAAGTTTAGAAGTTTTTCCAGCTGCTGATATTCTATTATCTCCATCTCTACCGACTAAAAAAGCATTATTCAATCTTGTACCTACTTTATATAATGAACAACTAGATTACTATGTTGAGGGAGATATAATTGAAACTTTGCCTACTTTGG
>JABCTC010000077.1 GCA_018238545.1 Candidatus Heimdallarchaeota archaeon | reverse complement strand
GAAAAAGCAGCTTCTCTAAAGAGTCGAGTAGCTACTGAGAATGATATCGAAGCACTAGTCGAGGTCTGCCTAGCAGATGAATTTCTAAAAAATGCATTCCCGTCTGAAGAAGCATTTACGGCATACTTCAAGGATCGAGTATTGAAAGACGGACATGCAGTTCTTCTTTTCGATGGTGACAGAGCCATTGCAGCAAGTGCTCCTTTGAGATTCAAACCAGATGGAGCTTTCCTGAGAGGAGATGAAGAACGAATTCTAATGAGGTTTACAGCAGTGAAAACAGGATATGCATTTGCTTGGCGTAGACTTCTCGTTGAAATCGCTAAAGAATGCAAATCAGCAGGCTGGACAGATCTGCTCATGCGTATAGGATATGGTTTCACAGCTCAAGGTACTACTGCAATCGGTCTTGCGGAAATTCGACCTGAACTGCAAGAATACCAGATAGCCTTCGCTCTTAGAAAAGAATAAGCCAAAATGTGACGAGCTTGTAATCCTCACAGGCTCGCTCTCTTTTTATTGACCACAATGTTATTGCAATAAAGGGGGGTAAAGCTAACAACCGAATTTATCTTATATGGGGTATAACATTTACGATTACAGCTACTAGGGAATGAAAAGAAGTGCGAATGATGGAAAATCATACCCTCAAGAAGATAATTTTCCTTCTTATCGAACCACATCCGTCCATAGTAGGAATAAGAAAGCGCGAACAAACAAGATTTCTATCTACTATTTTACTCGTTGCAATACCAATCATTCTTTTGACCGCGATTACTAGCGACCACCTTGTTACTATTGGCTCTGTCTATCTAGGGTTAGTAATTCTTGTAATTATCTTTTATCTAGGTACTCGAACCAAACACCACAACGTTAGTTTATTCCTAACAATAGCAGGATTTACGATATTACCAATCATGATATGGTTCTTCGGTACGAGCTGGACAGCATATGATTTACCTCGCTTGATGCCATGGGTATTTGTGGCATTGATAATAGGGGGACTACTAGCTCGACCACATATTGTTGTTATGCAAGGGGTGTTCATCGTATTCATAATGGTAATCGTTATTGCAGGGATTTTTGCAATACCATTTCACGCCTATGACAGTCATATAGGTACCGTGGGAATCATCACCTTCTTTGTATATCTCACTTCATACATGCTGGATTCCTATTTTGAACAGTTGAATACGCGTACGCAAGAACTTGACAGCCAACATAAAGAATTGGAAATCTATATGCAATTTCTTAGACACGATTTGAGTAATGATATGCAAGGTCTGCTGTACTCAATTGAACTTGCTGAGATGTTATTGGACGTAAGTGTCGAAAAGGCTCAAGAAACACTAACTCAAACTCTAAGCTTAGCAGAAAGAATGGCTCAACTCCTAAACATATTTTCAATGCCACTTGAAATTCCAGAGACTGATTTGGTTCATCATCTTGAAAAAATTGCGGAAGTATCGCAAGAAAGCCATGCAAACTTAAGTATAGAAATTAATACATCAAATGAGGTTCTTAAACAGAAATTTACCGCAAGTCGACTTCTTTCGTTGGTCTGGACAAATATCTTCCGGAACGCTTCGCAACATGGAGGATCTAAAATAACTGAATCAAATTTCATATCAGTTGTTGTTACAAATTCGTATGCCTCTCCATACCAATCAGCTAACATATTGGGATTCGAATCAACACGAAACTCATCAACAGCCAATTTTGTTTTTCCAGCAAAGAGATTGAGAACAGAACCTCTACACCAGCCTTCAACCCATTTCTTAAGTTTCTTCTGTTCAAAAGTAAATTTCCTTGGGGATTGAAGAAGATAAGTAAAGGAAATCTTCTGGGTGTCTAATCTCTGCAAATTAATCATCTCCTATTCCACAAGCAGCACACCAACAGTCTTTCAGTGGTTTAGCTTTATCTACAAACCAGTTCCAGCCACAGGTAGAACATGAAACTAATTTCAAATCAGTAAGCATGAACATGAAGAGATCAAAAGGATAAGTCCAGCTCAAGACAACTCCTCCATTTTAACCATTATCAGTTTAGCAGTATGGGTAATATTCCAAGGACTCTTTTTATTAACAAATGAGCACAAAACAGGAGCCATCCCCTTGAATTTTCTTCTCTCAGGATTAAGTTTGGAATAAACGATGTAGAGACATGCTATAACAAACATGCTCGGTTTATTGCCCTGAAAATGTCTCCTTAATTTTATTAGTTCTTTAACCTGATCAGATTTAGGTTTCAGTTCAGGGTAAGCTTCGAGAAGTTTTGGTTCATATTTTTCCAGATAATCTTCTACAGTAAATCTTTGTGAAATGGAAAGAATCTTGATAGCTCTGTTAATATTATATTTGGAAACATTTCTTCCATTTTGTTTAAAAGTTTCATAGATAGTTTTGAAAGATAAAATGATTTTATGTTGTTTGGTTGCCTGATAAATTGAGATAAAGGATAGGATATTAGAAATATATTCTCTTTCAAAGAGCTTGCGATATTTCTTTTCCTCTAAGCTCAGTTTCTTGAAAATTTGAATAACTCGAAGTTTTGTAGTTTCAGGAAGATTAAGATCATCACAGATTTTTTGAATTGATTGATTATTATACCAAAAAGTGTAGCATTGATCAGAAGAATAGTTTAATCGCTTTAATCTATAAGGAAGCTCTGAATCATCGGTTCTGGAAGAATAAACAATTGAACGGATCTGATGATTTATTCCTACTTTTAATTTTGGTTGAGTGAGGATTCTATCATGGACTAATCCACACTTGGAACAAACCTGATATCCTGAAGATTCTATTAGATCAGCAGAACAATCTTCGCAAGAGCTTAATCTTTTTAATTTAGGAATAGAAACTACAACTGTCAAAACAATTCCTCCTGTAAGGTGAATAAAAGGAGAGGGGAATTAAAGGAAGAAAAAAGGAGATGCACATCAATGTCGGGATTTGCTTTCCCCTCTCCAAAATGAGCATAAACTACCTTCTTATAAGATAGAAACGGAGTTCCAGTAAGTCTATCTTCTGAAAAGGTAGGTAGGTGTTTTTGCTTAAACAGATTACTAGAAAGTTGATCTGATTCATAGTAAAATTGATTTCTTAATAATTTGTTTAAGATACTCTCAGAAGTGTTTCTAATAGCGTTTTCATTGTGCTGTAAAGGGGGGGTTCTTCTAATATATTCCAGATTATAGAAAGAAGATTGTTTTAATCCATTGTAAACCATTCATGCCACCTTATTAGAAATCACCTTTTTAGCTCTATCAATAGCAAAGGGAAGAGTCATTTCGTCCAACAAAGAAATAACAAGAGAAGCAGGTATTTTAGGACCAAAGAAATAAATTATTTTCTTCTTATCTGTTGATCTCTTGAAGATAATTGAACAATTTTGTAAATTGTTTTTAGTAGGTAAAAAGCCTAACTCTATAAATTGCTTGAAATCCTTTTGTAAGATAGAAAGATTCTCCTTTTGTTTAAGGAGCTGTTCATCATAGAAACCATTTATCAAAGAATCTACATCAATATGTTTAGGTGTAGCTGTCAATTAGATTCCTCCTTTATTTTGTTTAGAAAATGGTCTTTGTATTTGATGTTGTTAAAACCTAGAGAATCTATTTCTTGTTTGATTTTCAATAAATTTTCAGGAGAGTATAGATCAGCAGGTTCAATATCCGCATGAAGTTCTTTTGGTACATGAATCATATTCATAGGTCCTACCCAAATATCACCAGTAACGTAAGGATGTACTCGTTTAACAACATTAACAATTGTATCGTCTAGAAAAGGTTCAACAGAGATACTGGTTTTGAATCCTAAATCATAAGTTAATTCTAGAGCTTCAATTCTTGATTTGATACTTGGAGCTCCAGGTTCCCAGTAATACCTAGAACTATCATCCAAAGTGGTTATCGTAAATCGAAATAGGATCTGTTCTTCATACATAAATAAACTTCTTAGTAAATATCTGATCCAATTATCATCGGGTTTAGTGACAATAAGAAGATTGTTCCCTGCAGCAAGGATATTTTTGAAAACTTGAATCGATAAATCAATATTCTCTAAAGTAATATCGTGAGAGCTAGGAGACATAATCCAACCTTTAGCTTTGCGGAAAATCCTTTTGCCTATCTCAGGACGAAGTTCCATATTTTGCCAATCATCACGATTCTTTCTACCATAACGATGAGCCATAGCTTTAGCATAGCAATAGAGACAATCATTAGAGCAACCTAAACAGAAGTTAATGTTCTTTGTAGCCCATTCCTTAGTTCCTTTTGTAACCATCTTAGATCATCATCCTTCTCGGATTGCTTGTAGTGTGTCGGCTAAAGTTTCGAGTTTCATTTCTACTTGAAAGATTTCTTTGCTCATCTTATCATAAGATTTCAATCTTCTATCAATTTCCTTCCAATGTTTTGCTTCCTCATCAATATCTGAAGAATGCATTACTTTTCTTCTTAGTTCATGCCATTCTTTTTCGTTATTCATTCTTAGATCCTCATCCTTCTTGTTTTTCTTTTTCATAACAATCTTTGCAAACCAAAAGCGAAATATCATTATCCTTTAAATTTCTATAATAACAAACTGGTTCATCAGTGATATCTTTTTCACAATAATGACATATTATTTTTGACATTCTAATTACCTCATCCTTCTAATTTCCTGACCTTCTGTTTTAGTTTATACACATTTTTTTCAAGTTCAGTTATTCTCTTACTTTTTCTGTCAATTGTTCTTTGCATTTCAGTTCTTATTCTTCGAGAATTTTTATACATTTTAATCAATTGACCTTCAGTTAAATTGTCTACATCTATCATTCATTCCACCTCTTTTTCTTGTTTAGTCTCCTTGAGGAAAACCTTACAGAGTTCTTTTAATTCACCCTCTCTTTTTTGTGGTATCCATACTCTGAACTCGTCTATTTCTAAAACAAAATAATCATCTAAAAACTCGCCAAATTGTTCATGCTCTTTCAATCTTCTAATAATTTCTTCATAGTTCACAGAATAATTAGGTTCAAGAATTTCTCCCCAAATTTTAACTTGTGTTTCCTTTAAAATCCCTAAACGAATTAGTTCACCAATAGCTTCTCCACACTCTATTTCGGGATGTTCGTTAAAATCATAATCACTATGAAAAGTATTTTTAATTAGATTAGATTTAGCAATTCCACCTTCAAATGATTGTAAAACATTATTCATTAATTTTTCTTTTGACATTCTTCTCATATCCTCCAATTTATTGTATTGTCTCCTTAACTGAAGCTTGTTTATTCAATAAGGGATTAGTTAGAAAATCCTCTATTGCAGTTTTCATTTTTTTCAAATCTGTCAAACTATACTGTCCATGATTAATCTGTTTTAACAGCTTCTTTCTACTTCCATATCCATCATAGACATTTTCATAAACTCTGTAAACATCCAAATCCCTTGAAATAAATTCAACCCAAAATTGACTGCATTTATCAACCATCTTATGACAAGCCTCCTTCAGTTAAAGAACTCCTTTCAGCAAAGTCAAGAGCACACCAGCAATGACAAAACGGTTTTCCTTTCCACATAGTTTTACCGTATTTTATTTCCTTTCCACAACTTTCACATTTAACTTCTTTTTGTGTTGTACTCATCTAATATCGTCTCCTTGCTGTTTTGTGGAACTTTCCTCAAACTTCTCACAAGTTTCATTATGACAAACTATTTTATCTTTTATTTCACATCTACCTGCACAATAACCAAACAAAGAATGGCAATACTTACAGTTTCCACATATTTCTTTACTTATCAGCTCTCTCATCTAATCCTCTCCTTGCTGTTTTGGTTGTATTTTAACAATTACTTGGCTTTCAGGTATTCTTTTCAGAGTATAGAGAAAAACTTCTGATTCTTCTGTTAAAGGTATCCTGTAAAAACGATTGATGAGAGCTATTGCTGCTTCTCTTGTATCTGCATGAGGAGCAACATCAGCTAGAAGTTTTATATCATCTATTTCGCTAATTTTTACTCTCTCAATGATGATGATTTTGGCATAACAAAGATGTTGACCATTAGCGAGAATTTTAACCTTTTCACCTAAACGAAACTTGTTTCTTCTTCGTATAGTTGTGGCACGATGGCCTTCATTGAGAAGATACAATTTGTCATAAGTATAAGAAAAATTTAGATTTTTCATGATCTTCTAGCTCCTCTTTTTGGTAATTTGATATCTCTTTGCAATTCAATTCCGCATAAGGGACAATAGAGCTGTAATTCCAACACTGCTTTATCTTGATCATAGTATTCATCAACTGTCTGCCATTCATGCAGATGTGAGCGTGGTTCTGTTGTCATAATGGATCACATACTCCTCCATTCAAAACAAAATGTTCGCATTCCCAACATTTGAGATCTGGTAAAATAGCAAATTCAACAGGATGTTGTTGTTTCACACAATAACGGTATGGTGTTGAATTACCTTCAAAGAGTTGCGAATACAGAGATAAAAATTCTTCTTTAGTGTATGACATTAGGTTTCATCTCCTTTGAGTTTGTTGGTCTTTGTCGCAACATACATATATCCAGGAAAACCAGCTTCACAATTGTCACAAATGAGAATAGATTGAGATTCTTCTTCATCAGATAGAGGAGCTTCAAAACCACATGCAGGACACTTTCCATTAATATTATGACTGCAATCATAATTATTACAACACTGTAAATCTGCCTGTCTATCTTTCAATATTATCACCTTCGGGTTTTGTGGAACTTTCCTCAAGCTCATCTTCTTTATAATAAATCCAAGTGCAACTATAGCCTGGAAGATCACATAACTGTTCACCGTTGTAATATTTACAAAATTGACAAGCTAAATATCCATGCTCTATCATTTAGTATCTGCTCCTTGCTGTTTTGTTTGTATCTTAACGATCACTTGACTCTCAGGTATCCTCTTCAAAGTATAAAGGAAAACTTCTGATTCTTCTGTTAGAGGTATCCTGTAAAAACGATTGATGAAAGCTATAGCTTCTTCTCTTGTATCTGCATGAGGAGCAACATCAAGTAATAATTCAATAGTGTTAATCTCTTTGATTTGTAATTTTTTAATAGTCTTGATTTGAGCGTAGCAAAGGAATTGACGATTAGCGAGAATTTTAACCTTTTCACCCTTTTTGAATTTGTTCCTTCTTCGTATAGTTGTAGCATGATAACCATCATTGAGATTGTACAGCTTATCGTAAGCGTAGGAAAAATTGAGCTCTTTCATGATCTTCTAGCTCCTCTTTTCGGTAGAGTTACTCGTTTTTCAATTGACTCTGAGCATAAAGGACAATAGAGTTTCAAGATCAACACTGCTGTATCTGAATCATAGTATTCATCAATTGATTGCCATTCATGTAAATGTAATTTTATTTCTTCGGCCATCATTAAGTTTCATCTCCTTTGGTTTTGTTAGCGTTAAAAACAGAAGTAAATTCAGTAATCTTTTCCTCATACAATTCTTCTTCTACTTTATTGAGTAGATTCAAGAGAGTTTTTTCCTCCTCTTCTTTTTCAGCAGCCATCATGTTACAATAAAGATTGAAGATTTTTGCTTCAACAATAGAAATGGGATCATCAGAAGAAGAAATACTGCAAGGAGTGAGTTTGTAAGCACCCATTATTCTTTCAGCTCCTTTGTTATTGCAGAAATGACTTCTTTGAAATCTATACAAAAAGAAG
>JABCTC010000001.1 GCA_018238545.1 Candidatus Heimdallarchaeota archaeon | reverse complement strand
TCTGCTCAGTGCTGGATGATACTCCACTTCTATACGCTCTGCACGCAGTACCTTTGCCATCCTTCGTTGACCTAGAGTTCACTATAAAAACACCCGTACTATCACTAAAATTTTTCTAGATTTCCACACTAAGAAGACAAAAAGACAAAAGCATATTAATAAAATAATAGTTAAAATAAAAAATTACCCAAATTATAAAAGCTACTCCTCCAAGAAGAAACAAGACAATAACTACTCTGAGTAGTGAAGTATATTATTGAGTTATGTAAGAAATAGACGTTAAAAGTCATTCTAATGCCAAAACATTATTATTTAAGAAATTCACTGTACATAGCATAATGCTGAATCATTTAATTAGAGTAAAAAGAAATAATATTCAAAAAGCTATAGATTGTTTAGTAGAGGCATTTGCTGATGAACCAATGTGCAACCATATGTTTTCAAATGTTGATAATAAGAAAGAAGCTCTTACGGCATATATTGAATATATAGTTAAATATGGCAGGAGATATGGACAAGTTTATACTACATCAGAAAAGTTTGAAGGCGTTGCAATCTGGATACCCTCTTATCATTCAGACTTCTCTTACTGGAAATCAGTCAAATCAGGTGGGATAAAGATGGTTCTCAAACTAGGACCCAAGATCATGAAAATAATTGAAGGTATGAACGATCATATTAAAACACTACGAGAAAACTTGGTGAAAGAACCACATTGGGTTTTATCCCCCATTGGAGTAGCACCTAAATATCAAGGAAAAGGTTTTGCTAGTAAACTAATTAGACCCTTCTTGAAATATCTTGACACACAACAAATTTCCTGTTTTCTGGAGACGATGTCTCAAGAAAATCTTGCTATTTATGAGAGATATGGTTTTAACGTAGTTGGAGAAATAAAGATTCCTAATACTGATCTAACAAATTGGGGAATGTTAAGAAAATATAATACAGAAAACAGTTCTAATAGTAGTTAATTAGCAAACAAATCAACATAAAATCCCTTCAAGGATATCACAAAGATGAGAGAGTTTTAGAAAAAAATAAAAAAGGAGAAAACTATGTTATTATTTCTTGTACCCAAATTGATCTTGGAAATGCAAAATTAGGTGAAGTATATCCAATCAAGTAATTTGTGTCTGCCTTGGCATATATTGATTTCCAATAAACTCCTATTGTATAGTTACCAGCTGCTAGGTTACCAGTGACATAGTTAATTGTCACAGCTGCTGGAATCTCTCTATAAGATCCAAAAGGAACTTATTTTTTTGATGTATTTACATCTAAAATATAAATCCGCTGTTTAACCTATTAAATATTATTGAAAAACTTACACGTTAATTAATCAAGAAGAATCAGTGTTAAATAACTAGTAACTAAAAATTGGTTGGATATCATATTTATCTACAATTGTGTTCATTTCTGCATCAGATGGTCTCTTCTCAAACCGCTTAGCAGCATCCAACATCTTAGGTAGAACCTGCATGTCACCTGCTGTAATCACAAAACTTTCTGATAAACCTAAAGACCAATGTACAGATTTATCAATAGCAATCTGAGTTTCTAACGGTTCATAGAAATAAGTATTGAAATTCCTTGTTCCTTCCCACGGTCTCCTAGCAATTGATTTGATTGTTTGTACTGCAACGTTACGCTTTTTGCACAATTCAATTAACTCATTGAAAGCAGTTGCATAACGAGATTTTTGCATAAATAAATAGTTGTAAGGTAATAAAACAGTATCAAAATCAAAACGCTCTAAGCTTCGCAGGTGAACTGTTGGGACTTTGTAACCATGACCTGTTACACCAAGAAATCTTACCAACCCCCGGTCACGAGCTTCAATAAAAGCCTCCAACGTACCACCAGGACCCATCGCCTTTTCCCACCCTACTGGGTTGGTCAAACCATGCATCTGCCAAAGGTCTATAGTGTCAACTTTCAGATTATTGAGAGATTTTTGAAGATCTTTCCAAGCTCCTGTGTATGAACGACTTCGAGTCTTGGTTGCGAGGAAGAAATCATTGCGATGTCGTCCCATCCAAGAACCAATACACTTCTCAGCATTACCGTACATAGGTGCAGTGTCAATATGATTTATTCCATATTCCATTAACGTATTAAGAGAGCGATCAGCTTCCTCTTGTGTTGCTTTACTTAAAGCATATGAACCAAAAATGATTCGAGAACTAGCATGTTGAGTACGACCAAATTGTTTTGTGGGTATCATTCTCAAGTATCTCCTGAATTTTATCTTTATCTTGTTAAATAATAAATTGATTTGATTTCTATTTAAGATTTTTCCAAAAATCAAAATACTAAAGAAAAGGAAAAAAAAGGAAAAAGAGTATTATTTTCTTTTTCTCTTGATTACAATGATGCTTGGGATGACCCAGATAACGATTCATTGAATAATTTTCTAGAATATATCTATGGTTGCAACCCTTTCAACAACGACTCTGATGGAGATTCTCACCAAGACGGATGGGAAATTCTACACGGAACCAATCCAAATAACCCATATGATTTCCCTGACGAGAGTATGGAAACAGCAGAAAGTTCTTTTGCACTATTTGTTGGAATTTTTGCAGTTTTATTATTATCTGGTTTGTTTATAAAAAGGAAGAGATAACTTTTCCCTTCTTTTATTTCATTTTACCAAAATATATTATAATATTTGAAAAAAAGAGAAAAAAGAAAAAAACTAGTTCTTTCGTTTTCTAATCCTATTTAATACAACAAATAGACTCATAATGGATATGATTAAACCCCAAAAACCTATCTGTGATATACTGAATTCATGAATAAGTATAATTAGTTCCATTTGCCATGTAAAGGTAAATACCATATGAATCACAATTAATGACAGTATTATTCCTGATTCGAGCTGTACTATCAGCTAAATTATCGAGATAGATACCCCAGCTAGCTGTTACTGTACAATTGAGAATCTCAAAGTATTCAGTCGTATCATCTATTCTTAAACCAAGTGTATCTGTAGTATTTATTACTAAATCTCTGATTATCCAAGGATCTGCTGGAGATCCAGAACCAGGACTCCCAGAACAAGAAATTGCTAGAGCCTGTAATTCAGCATTATTATGAATATAAATTGTTGAAGTGATAGTGGCCTCTAGACTACTTTCATTATTCACAAAAGGCTTTTGGTCATTTGCTTGAAGACTTACGGGAGTAAGAACAGCAAAGAGTAATATTACTAAAATACTAACAAAAATTAAACTTCGTTCCTTTTTCATTTAATCACATCTAAGTATAATCAAGGACATTTCTGGTTTATAAGTTTACATGATAAAACTTACAGATATGCAACATTTTCAACACTTATTGAAAACATTTCACCCAAAATCTTTAGAAAGTATAATTTTATTTTTGTTTGAATGAAACTTTTAACAGAATTCAAGAGCTTGATACCTAAAATATCCGGTAATTCTCTATCTCTTAAACTTGATACTTCTACTCGTTTATCAATCCAACCGATAATAGAACATATTGAGAGTTATCCAAAATTAGAATGGCAAGACATCTACAAATTTGTTTTTCAAGGCTCTTGTGGATGGACACACCTTCTTTCAAATCGAAATCAAGAGATTGTTGTTCAATACCTTAATGAAGAGTTAAATTTGGCATCAAAACCTCGTCCAAATGAGAGATTATTTGACATACTAAACAATAAAACAGATCTTTGTAGAATCAACCTTAGAGTGTGGAAAAATGACAATTTAGGTAAATTACATGAATTATGGAACTTGATGCTAAAAGCTGAAAAATCTACACCAAAATCCACTAAGGTTTTTAGAGAAAACTGGAAAGAGCTTGTTGATTTAAGTGAAAATGGTTTCATCGTGACATCTGAAAGAGAGGAATATATGGTACTTCAGTGGATTAAGGTAATTCTTAGGTTAACTGAAAGTATAGAAAAAAGTTCTGAAATGCCACTCATTCATCACTCTGAAACTTATCGAACTAACTATAAGCCAAGTTATAGACTAGTAAACAAAAATGATCTTCTGGAATTGTTAGAAAAATGAAATATCGTAAAGATAAATCTTTTACTAATGTAACAAATTAATCTAATAAATAAATGGAAAAATAATTTTTCGTTTTTCAGGATAATCTTCAAATGTTTCTTTGTACCAAGCATGATGAGATTTTGCTCTAGGAATAAGATTAGCTAGTGTCCATACTATGAATAGCAATCCTGGAAGGCTCCATGTTACCAAAGCCCAACCTGTCCAAAGTACTATCTCGCCTAGATAATTAGGACTTGACACAAAACGATAAAATCCTCCAAAAGGTATTTTATATCCTTTTTCACCTGGTTTTCTTAGATCTCTAAGTATGATATCAGAATGTCTATTGATGATATAACCGATTATGAACAAGATAACACCTATAATGAATCTAGGATCCAGAAACCAGTTCTCGTGATAATAATCCTCAGGTGCAAAAACAAAAATCCAACGTGCATTTAAGTAAGTATTTGATGTTTGGAACAACATACCAAAGAACATGATGATAAGAGGCATTCGTTTGTTTGTCCTTAGGAAAAATGGAAAAATCAAATCTCTTTGAATATAATGGGATAACCAGAGAAAAGCAAAAGCTAAAGGGATGAGATCAAATCTTCTTTCGCTGAAAGCTAAAATAACGCCAAAAATAATTACAGCAGGAGTTTCCATAATTATCCAACCTGCTTTGCTTGAAATGCTTGGTCCCCATCCTCTTCGTACATGTCTTCCATAAGGAGCAGAGATGAAAAGTAATAATATAAACATCGCAACAGCTATAACAACAGAGGCAATCATCAATCCATAGAATATAGCTATCTCTTCCATCAAAACTTCATCAATCAGCTTAAATTAAAATCTTTCGCACTGTATAGATTTTTAAATCAATGATTTAAAGGCATAAAGAAGGGGAAAGAACACTGATTATATTGAAGGTAGTGTTTATAGATGAATGATAGTAGAAACAACTTCAAAAACATTGAACTATTTTGGAATGTGCAATTCATCTATGAACTAGTTCTTGCCCAGTTAGAATTGCAAAGTTTTGATGTTGAATACAAAGTATCGGAGGATTTCCGTAATTTCTCTGTCAAAGAAATTACCAATCTAGAACAGTTTCTTTCACGCACAGCTTACTTTGGATCTGCTCTTTCAAGATCAAGTCTGTATAACGATATAACTTCTAAAAATATCACAAGGTCAATAAACCAATATCTTACGCATTGGTTCTATCCATATAAAGGAAAATTCCACCCTCAAATGATTCGGGCTTTAATCAACTACATGAAAGTAAAAGAAGGCGAAACTATTCTAGATCCTTTTGTAGGTAGTGGAACTGCAGCTTTAGAAGCTCAATTATTAGGAATCAACTGTATTGGAGTTGATGTATCAGAAGTATGTAGTTTAATCTCTCAAGTGAAAACCAATTCCATATACTATATTGATGATATTATCTATAATCAAATTGAAATTGAAGAAGAACTTGGTAAATTACAAGGACATCAAGAAGAAGAAATAAGCACTAAAATTTCTCAAATAACTAGTTCAATAGAGAAACCGGAAGTTAGAAATTTCTTCAAGGTTTCAGAACTAATAGCTCATAGCGACAAGATAAGAAGAAGAAAGAAAGATTTTAGAAAATCATTCCTGAAGAATTCAGCAAAAATGATAACTTCTGTTTCTGATTATGCAGATTTACAAAAAAACCACAAGCTCAAACTAGGAAAAGTTGACATTTACAAAGGAGATTCGAGAGAGTTGAAATTAAATTCAAATTCAATCGATGGTATTGTTTCATCACCTCCTTATTCTATTGCTCTAGATTATGTAGAAAATGATAAACATGCTCTTTCAGCTCTAGGACATGATATTGAAATTATAAGAAATGACTTCATAGGTGTTAGAGGTAAAGGTAAAAACAAGATTTCAAGTTACAATAAAGACATGGAAAAAATATATCTGGAAATGGATAGAGTACTAAAGAAAGACAAATACTGTGTCATAATTATCGGTAATGCTAGAATTAACAAGGAAGAAATCAAAACAGTAGAAATGACCATAAACCAGTTCCAGAATATGGGCTATAAATTAGAACGAAATATAGATAAAATAATTTTTGGTCTCTATAATATAATGCAAAAAGAAAATATACTTATTTTCAAAAAAGAAAGATAATGGAGATTAAATCTCCCAAGAAGGCCCTAATACTACAGTAACGGCTCCTTTGCCTAATGTATGTGCAGCAATAACTGATATAGGCCAGTAATAAACTTCCTTTATTTTTCTAATCTTTTTAATTTCTTTTTCCATTGTCATCATAAGATTTGGAGAGAGAGCATCACTAAGAATAAGAACGTATTCAGATTCAGGATCGGTCTTCTCTTGGATATTTTCCATAATCTTCTTTACTGCACCTTTGAAACCTTTTCCGCCACCTAAACTTATAATACCTTTTTCGAAATTGAGCTCAAACATGGGTTTCAATTTCATGACAGAAGAAATCACAGAGATAGCTGCTCCTTTTTTCACCTTTCCTGTTTTGAATAAGATATCAAAGCTCGAAGATAAACCTGCTCCGTATATCTTATCCTTAAGACTATCAAGATAAGTAATAACTTCATCGATGCTTTTCCCTTTCTTAAAGAGTTTTGATGCAGATAAAGCCATAATACCTTGACAAGCTCCCATGATTTCACTATCATAAATAGTAACTTGTCCTTTCTTCAGTTTCTTAACAGCTTGATGTGCAGAATTCTGAGCGTTAGAAAGATTTAAACTCAACGCAATATAGAACACATGGTCATATCCTTCACTCAAAATTTTTTGAAAAGATTCAAGGTAATCATGAGCATTTGGTTGACTTGTTGTAGGATAAGGATCCATGTCTTTCATTTTGTTAATGAAATCCTCTCGGTCAATGGATTTCTCCTTATGTACACCATCTTCCATTAGAACAGAAAGATCTGTAAAATCTATATCATACTCCTTTGCAAGTTCTTCAGGAATAAATGTAGTAATATCAGTAAAAACTTTTACTTTCATATAAACCGAATATTATCTAATTAAGTAATTTAAAAAAGTAATGGGTGTGACATTAGTTATTTTTTCAGTTTATCATAAGCCTCTACAATTAACTTTGCTAATTCTTCTCTTTGTATCCCTGGCATTTCTACATCTTTTTCATCGAGAAGTGTTCCTAGTTTGATTCTTATGACATCATAATCAATTGGAATACCTTTTAATCCTGCTTCAATCTCATGAAGTACAAAAGGTGGATTTAAGCTAAAATCTCCTGAGATAATAATATCCTGTAATTTATCCTCATCAAAATGTAGGAATAAATTGATTAATCCTCCAGGCAATTTTTTGATAATTGATGTGAAATATGTCCCACTTTTTATTTTTTGTTGATATGTTTCACGTCCAGTTTTTTCAACATAGTAAAGCCAATCATCAGTGTCATACAAATTTTCTATTTCTTGTATCTTATCAATTTCCTCTTGTAGTAATTCCCCTTCAATGAGTTTAATAGTTAATTTCTTCTCAAAATTTACAATATATTCTGAGATTATTTCTTCTCTTGAAGGGATTTTATTCAAGAAATACCTAAAACTTCCCATTCTTTCTTCTAGAGTAGAGGCTATTTTATCTCTAAATTTCTCATCAGGAACTTTAAGAATTTTAGACATGTTCTGAGCAGGAAAATCAATAATAAAATTACCAACAAGAACCTTTGAGTTGTTATAGGTTACTGCACCATTTCCACTTATTTTTCTATTATCGGCAACTATGTCATTTACAGGCACAAACTGTGCGGGAATATCAAAGTGCCTATAAGTTTTAACGGCAGGAGCTAAAAACAATTTATAAAACTCTTGCATATCTTTTGGATATTCTTTTTCTCTACATATTATTTGGTAGAATATCTGCTCATTATTCAAATAAACTGATCCTCCACCACAAGCTCTTCTGATATAAGGTAAATTCATGGAAAGGATATTCTTTAAATCAATAGAAGTGTCAATAATTTGATGAAGACCTATACACACAAAGGGTTTATTGGGCCAAATAATTATAAGAGTGTTTGGTGTTTTTAATTCTTCTTGAACTAAAGCTAATGCATGGTATATCGATTGGGTCCTCTTCCAAGGAACCTCGCCTAAATTTAACAATCGCCATTCTTTTAACATTTTACCACACAAAAAGAAATCAAGTTATTTTATTTCCCATGCAACCTCATTGGTAAGGAAGAACAGAACAATTCCAGAATCATCTACAAATATCAAACGTTCGAAACTTGTAGTTGTTTGTGTTCCGTTAATATCCAAATCTGCAAAGAAAGATATTGTAACCATATATTCAAGAGTTAAAGGTCCAAAGTTTGTATAGATTGTTTCTATGGTTTCATTAACAGAGGGATAGTTAGATTCTGTGAAATAATATGAATTCCAATCATCTAACATATACATGTAAGAAAGCATGGTTCCATTTGTATCATCAAATAATTCCACAAAAGTGTTCTTTGCCACATCAACAGTGGATACTGTAGTTATCACCATATCTAGGATGAAAAGATGGACTTCTTTACTAAATCCTGTATAAACATCCATACTGTAATTGCTTATAAATTCATTTTCAGTAAATATTAATTCAGAAATATTGTTAATATTTACGAGTTGAGGGATTGTTGAGATATCATCGAAGAGATCAGGTGTACTACCATTAATATTTTTCATATTTTCCAGTACTTCTTCACTTAATGCATCTCCAGGAATAGATACAATATTCATGGTACTTTGAAACTGAGTTAAAGGAGGGGGAGCTGTGCTCAAAGAAATGAATATTATTGGTAAACTTATGATACAAAAACCTAGTATGACAATGAAGCCGTTGTATGTCGAATTAGACATATTTGTAAATTGGTAAGTGAAATATAAAAAAGTATTCTTTTAGTTTTGAAAAATAAATGAAAGGAGAAAAAAGAAAGTATTAATTCTTTTTAGCTTTGGATACTACAAGATACACTGGTAGGACAATTGCAAAACAGGCTATTGTTGCAATTGCAAAGAAAATACCGGGATTGAAGTAAATTGTGAAACCACCCATGAAATTATCTGTCCATGTGTCTCCATTTGTTGAGAATGAAAATGCAACTTCTGGACGCCCTCCACCCAATTTTGTTCCTTCTGTTAGTTCAAAAGCGACAAATATTTGACCTTCATAAGTAGAAACACTTGGTGATTTTCGAGTATATCCCGCTGCTTCATCTTTCACTACCTTATGGTATGTGATGGATGAGCTATCAGCTACATTTCCTACATAAGCTCCCCAGAGTATATGTTCAGTGAAAGTTATGTTTTGAACTTCATCATAAATATCTTCAATTAAATCGTGTGCTACAACAAAGAAACCATCATTCCATGCTACTACAGAAGGTTCAAAATACTCAGCAAGACCAAACAACGGATCTATATATACAGTTTGGCCGTCAAAAGAAGTGCCTGTAGAAGTAGAAGCTAGTCTGACAAATCTATTATCAAAAGTATCTTCATAAGTTGAAACAACGTAAATATTGTTTTCATGAGTATAAAGCTCAAAATCATCTCCATAAAAATCAGTGCTTACATCACTTAGACTTACACTCAAAGATACAGGGTCAATTGTAAGAATTTCTGTTCGTTTAACAGTACCTGAAGGATTTATTTTGTAACTGTATGCGATGAAAAGTTCAGTAGCTAAATTTGCTACTCCAAATTCTAAGAAATAGTCAATTTTCACGGAAGAATTGAATACATGGCGTATATCTTCCCATGTAGCTCCATTGTCATCACTAAATGTAGCGAAAAAGGTAAGATTTCCAGATGTTGTATCTTCTGCAGCAATGAACACGTAGGAGCGAGAATTGAAAAATACTAGATCAGTTTTATTTGATTCTATTGCTCTTTCTTCATAAACGAAATCCCAATTTGTAATGAGAGTATCATCAGATTCAACGGTTTGAAATTCAGTAAGTGTACGTGTGCATATACGAGATTTTATTTCTTCATGAATGACAGCATCATTTGAAATTGTATCATATTTGTATATGAGAACATATTCTTCGTTGTTTCCTCCTGTAAGATGCGGCATATAATCTGTATAGAAAACTACACCATATGTTGACTGAGGAAATGATGAAAATGTAATAAAACCAATTAAAATTATAAATAGCCATTTTTTACTGAATTTCATGCTAAAACTCCTAGTTTTTTCTCCTTGACCAACTTTGTTGAGGAATATATAAACTTTACCAAAAAAGAATGAAGACTCAATGTGGTCACATTTCTGTTTCAAGTTCACTAGAGAATCTAAGACTATCACGTATTTCGCGTAATTCTAATATTCCTGGGTTAGAAAAATGGTTTTCTGCCGAGGAAATATCGAAGAGTAACAGGAAGTTACCAGTGTGAACTGCCATCAATTCGAAGACTCCTTTAATACGATCCTTGTCATTTCTCCATTGACCTTTCAAGAAATAAGCATCATGTTCTTTGAAAGTATCTATACTGTAATCAGTAACTTTCATGATATCTCCTTTATAATACTTCAAACTTAGTCTCATTCGTAAATCAGTAAGATAGTCCAAAGTTAAACAATTAGAAGTAAATGGTTGCCAATACATGAAGAACAGTCTGTTTGTCCTACATCTGATGAAAGGTATGAAATTGGTATAATATAATCCTTCAATCAAGTGAGGAATATATGAAGCTGGGAAATCAATTTTTCCAATAAAACTGATATTGGTTGTTTTTCTCTTATTGATGAGATCCAGTTCTATTCCTATCATTAAGTAACAGATTCTTCAGACACTCATATATATTAGGATAAAACGGAGTTAGAAAACCCCTAACAAGCAGAAACATTGATAAGTATCTGAAATCAAACAGAAAAAATTCTGACACATTAACTTTTTTCAAAAGGATTCTTATATCTTTTTAGAAGCAATGCGTTGATCACTACTGAGACAGAAGAGAGAGACATAGCTAATCCAGCAAATACTGCAGGAATAGGGGCACCAAACCAAACAAAACTTAAACCAGCAGCTAAAGGAATACCAATAGCGTTATAGATCAAAGCCCAGAAAAGACCCATTTTAACCCTTCTGATAGTTTTCTTACTTAAATCAATAGCTGTTACAACATCACGAAGATCATCTTTGATAAGAACTATATCTCCTGCTTCAATAGCTACATCAGTGCCAGCCCCCATTGCTACACCTACATCTGCTTGAGCTAAGGCGGGGGCATCATTAACACCATCTCCACCAAAAAGAACTTTCAATCCTTTTTCTTGATATGATTTAACAACATTGACTTTTTCTTCAGGCAAGATTTCTGCATGAACTTCAAAAATTCCTACTTCATTAGCTATTGCTTTTGCTGCTCTTTCATTGTCTCCACTAACCATAACAGTAAGCATACCCATTTCCTTCAACAATTCAATTGCTTCTTTCGAAGATTCTTTTATAGTATCGGCAACAGATATTATTCCGACTGGAGACTTGTCACGAAAAACAATCATTACAGTATTTCCTTCATTCTCAAGGTTTTCCATCTTGTCGTTTATTGAGCTAGGAATAGTAGATTTAAGCTCAGTAGCTAATTTTCTATTTCCAATTGAAAAGTTATGATTATCAATAGTCGCTTCAATACCTTTTCCTGGAAAAGCATTAAATGATTCAATCTTTAAGAATGCAAGTTCCATTTCTTCTGCTTTAGAAATTATTGCCTTAGCTAGAGAATGCTCAGAACCTTTTTCTAGAGATGCAGCTATTTGCAGTAATTCCTTTTCAGATAAACTTTCTTCAATCGATATAATACTTGTAACTTCAGGTAAACCTTTTGTTATAGTACCAGTTTTATCAAAAAGCACTACATCAACTTGTCTTGCTATTTCAAGAGCTTCACCAGTTCTAATCAATATGCCATTTTGAGCCCCGAGTCCTGTTCCTACCATTATAGCTGTCGGAGTTGCTAATCCCAGAGCACATGGGCAGGAAATAACTAATACTGAAATAGATGTGAGGAACGCAAGTAAAAATATACTAGTTCCTGCAGGTAAAGGAAGGGAGATCAACTCAAAACTATAGAGCGAGAACCAAAGGATAAATGAAAGAATAGCGAGAACAATTACTACTGGAACGAACAGAGCAGATATACGATCTGCCATACGTTGAATTGGTATTTTTGAAGTTTGTGCATCTTCTACCATTTTGATGATTTTATTCAAAGTAGTATCCTTACCAATTCTTGTTGTTCTCATCTTAAGAAAACCGTTTTCATTAATAGTTCCACCAATAATCTCAGCTTCTTTTTCTTTGAAAACTGATACACTTTCACCTGTTATCATAGACTCATTTACATAGCTTTGTCCTTCGACAATGATACCATCAACAGGCACACTTGTTCCTGGATGAATTAAACAAATATCACCTATAGCTACATCGTCTATTGGAATTTCAATCTCCTGGTCATCTCTTATTACGATAGCTGTATTTGGTCTCAGTTCTATGAGTTTCTTTATAGCTTCAGAAGTCCTACCTTTTGTAACCTCTTCCAGATACTTTCCTAGAAAGATGAAAGTAAGAAGAATAGAAGAGGTTTCAAAGAATATGTCACCTTCAAATGCTGGTTGAATGTAAGGATAAATCATAGAAAATAGACTGTAAAAATATGCGGAAAGTGTGCCTAATACTACTAATACATCCATGGAAGCGCTCTTGTTAATTATACTCTTCCAAGCTACTTTGTAAAAAGGAAATGCAATAATAAACTGTATTGGAGTTGCTAGAATAAATTGAATAAAATCTGTAAGTAACATACCTTCAAAGATAATCGTTTCATCCATCCATATAGCAAAAATTGGAGAGAACATACCCCCCATTGCAAAAATAAGCACAGGAAGAGCGAAAATAAGACTTGCAATAAATCTGTTTCGCATATCGATGAGTTGTTCATTCTTCATGAAAGAAAGTTCATCTGTTCTTTCAGAAGCTTTGTAACCTGTTTTTTCAACAATTTTGAAGATCTGTTTTTCTTCAACTAAATCAGGATCAAAAATGATTTGAGCACTATGACTTAGCAAATTTACAGCTGCTGATTCTACACCTTCCAAGGAAATTAGTGCTTTCTCTACTCTAGCAACACAGGAGGCACATGTCATTCCTGTAACATTTATCGTTTTCGTTTCTTTTTCAGTCACAAAAGTCAACCTTTGTTATTAATTAAATAAGCATCTTTATTCTATTACATTGCTTCTGCTTTATATCCAGCATCTGTTACAGCTAGAACAAGATTTTCTACAGTTACTTTATCAGATTTATAATTTACTAGAGCTGACTTGCTTTCTAAATCAACTTCAGCGGATTTTACTCCTTTAACATTTTCAAGAGCTTTTTTTACTGTCATTTGGCAATGACCACATGTCATTCCTTCAACTTTTAGTTTAATTTCATTCATGGTTATCATCAGTTTTGATTGTTAATAAGGGAAGTAAGGAAATAAAGCCTGTATCTTTGTATTCTCACAAAAAAGCAAATTTCATAGACAGAACAATGAAAGTTTAGATTATCATCGCATTATATCCAAGAGCTATTATCATCGCTTTAATTCTTTTCCCAGTTATCATTAAAGGATCGATTTGAACTGTTGCGTGTAGGGTGTCTAGACTTACATCTGCGGAAGAAACACCTGCTGTAAATTGTAGAGCAAGCGAGATTTTATCAGCACATTTTTTGCAATGCATATCAGGTATATTGTATTCAACAGTTAATTTCATAGTCCTCAAGACTACAGTGATGATTGGTGTTTTTAAGTTAGCTATTAGTCCAAAAAAAACTTTACTCAAAGATAATAGAAAAAAAACGTAAAATGTATGTTTTCATGTTTATTTTTTCTTTTTAAGAGAAGGTTTATTGTACAAACTTTTGTTCAATTTTGCAATTTTCTTCATGGGCATTTTGGTTTTCTTACGATCATAAGTGATAAAACCATTAATCTCACCTTCAACATCAGTAGTTTGAGTATATACCGCAGCAGATAATCCTTGCTTGACTAGTGTTTTAGTCTTCTTAATCAAATTAGTATAATTGGTGATTAGCTCTTTCTTAGTTTTGTACTTCTTATAAGACCAGTAAATTCTAGTTTTCCAGATATGGTTTTGTACTTTGAATCCTAAACCACCAAATTCACCTAAAACAACTGCACGGTCTTCTTCAACTTTAGGTATATCAGGTCCTGGATAAACGTGAATATCCTTTATATCGCCTACCTTCTTATCTACCCAACCAGAAGCACTATTGATTAATCTAGAACTATCTAATGATCTAATAAACTCTGTTACTTCTTCTGTTTGAAATTGTCCCCAAGCTTCATTAAAAGGCACCCAAACAACGATTGATGGATGGATTTACAGTAATGGTTGCCAGTTTATGCTTAACTTTCATTGCAGTAGCACCATATTTGCCTGGAGGAGCTATTTGGCTATATGCTGGATTTGCCCTAATAGGAATGATCAATGTAGGTTTTAATATTCCATTTTCAACCCTTCTTCAAACTATAGTAAGAAACGAGCATTTGGGAAAAGTCAGTGGGATTATCGATTTAATTATAAATGCAGCTTCATTACTCGCAGCAACTATAGCAGCAACACTAGCTGGATTCATACCGACATCAATTATTTTTGGAATTGTAGCAGTTTTGATCCTTATGGCAGGCATTGTAGGATATATAGTTATTAGAGTACTGAAACTTGAAGATGAAGCACAAGAACGAGAAGTATCAATGAAAACAGAAAGAGAACAAGAAGAGCTAAAGAAAAAGATGGAAGAAAAAGTTGATTTTGCTGATAAGATTCAACTAACAGTTGACCTAATTAAAGCAGATGAAATGAAATCTTCTAATCTAACTTTAGATTAAATATCACCAATATTTTTCTTCTTCCTCTTTCTTTTTCCCCTATTTTCTAACACTAAATTACAACATACCTTTTATTTTACATGAACCACAGTTAGGGCAAAATGTGTATTTTTTTGTAAAACTTTTCCCACAAGTAGGGCAATATGCAACAGCATATTCATCAATTTTAATAGCTTCTTTAGGAGCTGAAGACTTAGCTGAGGTAAAGGTACTAGGTACAGAGGCTGTAACCTTAGAAGAATTCAATACTTGAACATCTTGCATTTTCTTCATCCTTCTTCTTTTAAATACGAATGAAACACATTGACTTAGAATTATAAGACCCATAGTGATCCTCGGAGCTAAATCCAACAAAAACCTCAAAGCGAACCGTAAGCATCTTTGCAAGAAGCTGTGGGAGGTGTAGGAGGGTAAATGGCGTCCCCATGATGTGCTCAGGCACTTCTAAAGAATTTGTACAAAATTCATGTCATAATGATATGCAGTTAAAATAATTAAAAATAAAAAATAACAAAAAAATACTGATAAAGAGAATATCTCTTAATCTTCATGTGGTTCAAAATCGTCCTTAGTGGCACCACACTCAGGACATACCCAATCCTCTGGTACGTCTTCCCATGCTGTTCCAGGTTCAACACCTTCTTCTGGGTCACCGATTTTTGGATCGTAAATATATCCGCACAAAGTACATATCCATTTTTCACTCATTTTGTATTCCTCTATGGTTTTTAGCTATTGTTTTTTTGATACATATTTATATTTTACCTATTTACCTAAAATTCGGAACTCTTACACTGTTCCGTTAGTTAGTATTTCTTGCAGCTGTTTAATTGTCAAAGAATCAAAATTCCAACTAGTCTCATCATTTTCCATGAAAATCTCATAGAGGTTTCTAATACAGACTAAATTGTTCTCTCCATCCTGTAAAACTAATGAATAACTTGTCCAAAAACCACAAGCATGACAAAAGAATTCAGGGTTACGATTAACATCTTTCTTTATGTTCAGTAGAAAATTACTCAAAGACTTAGATTCTCCTACATTATATCTTTCTGCTTCAGTTGATTTTTTATCACCTGTTTTGGGATCAACATAATGGTCGTATTCTATTATCAATAAATCCCACACAAATATTCTCTCCTTTGATTCTGATGTCTGTTGATGTTAAACAAATTACAATTGTAAAGTCTAACTTTACCTATTATCTTTAAATTGGTATATAAAATTGAGAGAAAAAATTGCCTTTTTCATGTTTTTCAAGAAAACTATTGAAACTATTTTTCTTAATCTTATTATTCTTCTTTTTTCTTTTCAGTTTCGTCCTTCTTTGTTTCAACTATTTCTTCAGTTTTTAGATTGCCAATTCTATCTTTGAACTCTTCCTCCACTGCTTCAACCGCTTTATCTAATTCTTCTATCATACTATCTTGTTCGGGTTTTGATGATCCTTTTTTTTCAGAAACATCTTCTTTTTTTTCAGAAACATCTTCTTTTTCTTCAGATACATCAACTCCGTGTTCTGTTTCTTCTTCTTTTAAATCATCAGCAATACCTGTTGGTGATTTTGAATCTTCCTCTTTGGTTGATTTTTCTTCAGGTTCTGGTTTCTTTTCCACTATTGTAATCTTCTTCTTCTTCTTCGTCTCTTCTTGTTCACTCTTTGTTCGTGTTTTCTCGAGGAAATATATGTTTGTGATGGAATCAAGTTTTTCATGCTGCACTGTGTCAGTATCTATTAGTTCTAGACTTGGTAAAATTTTCTTTATTTCCTCTGCGTATCGCTCGAATTGAATTTTAAGATTGTATGTTATTTTATCTGTGATTATTATTAGTAAGTAGGGCTCTATGTGTTTGATTAATAGCTCTTTGTCCTCTTCTTTTAATTCTTCAAATACTATATCCTCGTCAAACACCAATGAAGAAAACATGTTTATTGCTGCAACTAAAGAAGGTACGATTGAAGCAACATTGTTTTGTTCATGCTTAGTAGCATAACGATATTTTATTACTCCAGTATCTTTCTCAACTAAAGCTACACATTGTAATTTAGAGTCAACTTTCTTGGGTGATTTAACAAACTTAAAACCTTCATACTTCTGTAAAATTTCTGTAATTTTTTCTGATTCGAGAATGCCTTTTTCCATTAATGTTTTAACGTCTTCTTCCTCATCAGATTTATCACTCTCAATTTTACGGAGCAGTTCTTTTATATCTTGTTGAAGAGATCGATATTTGAATCGTTCAGCAATTTCCAAAGCTATTAGGATGTCATCAACGGCTTTAGATCTCTTTCCTACTTGAGCAAGAAGTCTACCTTTCAAGATATGTAAATCACACATTAACTTAGGTATGAATTGTTCTTCTGACAAGAATGTTAAATTGTTTATGTAATTTAGAGCTGAGGAGTAATATGCCAATTCTTTGGTTTCATTGAACTTTCCTAGATATAGCTTGGCTAACTGGAATTGAGATTTAATCATAAATTCAATGTTTTGTAATTCTTCAGATGCTTTGTTTGCTAGCTCATAGGATTTTACCGCTTCATCTATTTTCCCATTCTCATAATCTAACCTTCCTTGAAAATAGAGGATATTTGGCTTCTTTCTTAGCTCTCCTGTTTCTTCAAATATCTTTTTACCGATATCCAAGTTTTCTTGCGCATTCTTGTAATTCTTCTTTTTAATACATATCCAAGATAGTAACAGGTAAGGTTCAATTAGATTAAATTTATGAAAAGTTTCTAAATTGATAGCTTCTTCAAGCATTTTTTCAGCATCTTCAAAATTATTCAATAATATATGAAGTTCAGCAATATTAACTGCACTTATTGCTTGAGCATGAGGATTATTAGCTATTAAAACATAGATTTGTTGCAAGAGTTTCACTGTTTTCTTGTAATCTCCTTTAGCTAATTCAAGATTTGCTGAATTATTCAGTAAACTTGCTCTATCTGCATCCAAACCTGTCTCTTCAGTGGGAAGAATTGCAGCAGCTGACATACGTTGAGCTTTCCTAAATTCTCCATAGTTAATAAGTACAGTTGTAATCAAGTTCAATGCAACAGATTGGAAATAAGGATCATTCTGTTCAACTGCATAGCTCAAGATTTGTCTTGCAACTTCATCTACTTTACCAAAATTGTGAACACGTAAGTAGGTTTGACATGCAAGAGTTAATATCAAAGAAGTGAATAGCTTCCCATTTAGCTGTTCAGGATATTTAGCTATTAATTCTTCTAATTCATCGATTGTGGCTATAGCCATTGAATAATTTTGCTCCCCATAGAGGAGTAGGAATTCCATGCTTGTAATGATAAAAGCATTGCGAGGACTATCTAGAGCTTTTGTGTATTTTTGATGAAATCTTAATTTCAAACTAATAATCTTGTTAATTTCGTCTAATCTAGAATAAGCATAAGCTCTATAGATATAATATTCGGTTCTTGAGTAAGCTTCAGTCAAAGTTAGGACTGACTTAAAATCCCTATTACAAATAGCAACATCAACTGAAAGATCTCTTATATTGTCATCAACATCGTTGTTAAGAGCATAATCTAGACAATTCTTTGAAAAAGATTTAACATTTGCTTCCTTTTCCTCTTTTAATTTCTTAATCAGATTAACTATTATAGGGCTTTTAAAGGCCATAGTATGCCGTTTAGCAAAGGGAGCAAACATCTCTTATCCTCCGGTACCAGCACTTTCTCAATTTTGTATATGAGTGTGACAAGGTAAACTAATATGAAATAAATAAAGATGTGTTATTTAAACTTTTTATCTTGTTGTTTTTCAAGAATATCTGCATTTACTAATATTATAGTTGCAAATGTTAACCAAGAGTTAGTATTGATAACATTCAATTCTACTTCTTTGCTTTGCGCTCCAATTCTTCAATAAGTTCAACAAAAGGTGTACTGTGAGTAGCAATATTAGTTTCCAAATCATAGTATTCAGAGTCTTTAATTGCTTTCCCAACACCTATTGTTATATCAGCAGCATGAGCTTTATCTTTTTCAGCTCCTATTAAGATACATTTTGCTTCTACCTTGTTCAAATCTTCATCAGTTATTCTGAATTTTCTCATAGTAAGAATGCTCTTTCTAGCTCTAGGAACATTGTAATTATCGAAGTAACCAAAGTATTTTTTAGCTTGTTCCTTTTGAGTCCGATCAAGATAAACATATTTGAGCCAAAGTTTAACCAGAGGTTTAAGTATCAAATACCAAACAGGGCCAATAGCAAAGAAGGCAAAGGGCCAAGCAAAATCAGGGATCTCTACCCTTCTAACAGGCCCTACCAAATATGTTCTTCTAGGTTTTATTAGCTGCATGCTTAATGCAACTAATACAAAAGCTCCACTCATGCTTGAGGCTACAAGAAGATAGTCTTCAAGCATCAGATATTCAATAGCGTCTGCTATGTCTTTTGCGAATCTTTTTTCATTTAATTCAGGTTTCTTGCTTAATTCTGCTGTATGTTTTTCTCTTGTTTCTATAACATAAATACGATAGTTTTCTTTCATTTCATCTAGAAAGGTATCCCATGCTGAAGGTAAGGATCCAAATCCTGGTATTAAGACGACGGTATCTTTGATTTTTCCTTCAGGTTCATAATAAAGAACACGAATTTTGTCTTTTCCCCCTTCTCCAACCTGAATGAATAGTGTAGTTGCTATATTCTCGAATTCAGAACTCATAGATGAAGAAAAAAGAGGAGATTTTTAAATTTAACCTAAAAGGTTACCATTTTTTATCTTTAACAAAGAGATCAAGAAATATTTTTCAGTTTTTTTGATATCAACTAAAAAACACGAAAGCTTTGATGTATAACACACTAATTTTAACTTCTACACCGATTCTTTTAAATGTTTAACGAAAAAGAGGAAGTATTAGCGAATCACCATAAGAATAACCTTAAAATTATACTAATAAGACAATTATTGTTTTAAACAAAGTATAGTGATAAAAATAAGACTATCATTATATGAACTAATCACCTGTATATGTTATATTCTAAAGGTTATTAAATAAAACGAAGGGTGATACAAACATATGAGTGAAATAGGGGTCATGCTATCGGAGATTGGGTTAATTTTAATTGTAGGTTTACTCGGTACGAGAGTATTAAAAAAGTTACATATTCCTAAAGTTTTGGGGTTCATAATCATTGGTTATCTAATCGGATTTGTTAACAGAAGTATTTTTCCTTTCATGCAAACAGATATGGTCAATGTTATCACGCCACACATAATAACTATTACACTAGGGTTGATTGGATTTAATATCGGCGCGGAATTATCCTGGCAAACCTTGAAAAAAATGGACAGGAAAATGTTTCTTATTCTCTTAGCTGATACACTTGGTACACTCGTAATAGTAACGACTGCAGTATATTTTCTCACAGATATGAATTTTTATTCAGCTCTCATTTTAGGATCACTAGCAGCTGCAACTGCACCAGCAGCAACCACTGAAGTATTATGGGAATATAAAGCAGCAGGTGTTTTAACTACCGCAATCCTTGTAATTCTTGCACTTGATGATATAGCTTCTGTTATTTTTGTTCAAGTATCAAAAGGGATTACTATGAGTAGTATTAGCGGCAACGGGTTTGATTTTCTTGATATGGCAACCGTTTTCTTTAGTGAAATAGGAGTAGCGCAGATCCTACCTCAGCCTATCAAGTTTTCATGAAAAAGAATATTGTTGCTTATGCACAAGTATTAGCTTTTGTCACTACATTATCCTTTGAATTATGGTTTATTTTCATAGCGAGAAATGACAATGATACGTCACTTTTCAAATCAAATCCTTTTAAAAATAAACATATGATTGGAGCTATCCTAATATCTTGGGTTTTATTAATCACTACTTTGTACGTTAAACCTTTAGGAGTTATTTTCAGTTCTTTTTCTGAGGGTTATTTCTACTTCCTAACTGGTAGAGACTGGATGATGATTTTAGCATTTACTATAGGCTTATGTCTTTTCATTGAGTTCATAAGAACCTTACTAAGATCAGATAAAGTGAGGAAAATTTTTGCCAAAAATACAATAAGTATAGAATAAAAAAATCAGAAATAGGATGGAACCTTTGAACCTAATTAGGAATTTACCTAATAGAACTTCCTTCATTTTTTCTTTCTATTCCTTTTGGCGAAACATATAAAAAATCACACGACTATGCGTTAATATGGATAAGGATATTTCTTTACAAGGTTTACTCACCAAACTTAGTGAGTTAGAGGCATGTAACTTCCCTTTAAGACCTATTAAAACTGTTATAGAAGATACCGAATGTTTCGACATATTTTCTGTGATTCTTAATCAAGAAACTCCAATAATTCATGTTATCAACCTGAAACGCATATCTAGAGGATTTATTACACTAAGAGATCTTCTTGGGCTTTTCTTACCTAAACACTCTGATATTCGAAGTGCTTTTTCTAGAAGCCAAATGTTATCTACGACCAGAGCTTGTGATTTAGCTAAAACTCATCTGCCTTATGTTTATGATGATACTAAATTAGAAGAAATTGCAGAATTAATGTTGAAATATGAGACAAATTTTCTGCCTAGAGCTATCTCAAAAAAGGAATCAGAACTACAAGGAGTCATTTTACAAAAAGATTTGATTTTAAAATGTAGAGAGATTAAAAAACAACACAATATAGTTCGAACGGGTGAAACATAATGGTTGAAAGCCTTGAAATCACCCATATTCTATTATTTATAGGTATAGGTCTTTTCTCGGCTAGATTATTTGGTGAATTTTTTGAGAGGATGAAATTATCTGCGATTGTTGGAGAGTTAGTTGCAGGAATACTAATAGGAGGACCGCTTTTCCTGTTGATTGGTGTAGATGTTTCATTTTTCATGGATGCTGGTACGTTGCAGCAATTTTCTCAAATAGGTATACTTTTACTATTATTCATTGTTGGTTTGGAAATAAATATTAAAGATATAAGAAAAATAGGTAAACAATGTCTTACGATATCAATTACTGAGGTTTTAGCAGCCTTAGCTGGAGGGTTTCTTACTGGGTACTTTTTAATTAAACAAGATTACAAATTTGCTCTTTTCTTTGGATTATTATTTACAGCCACTAGTATTGGTGTTACAGTTAGAACCCTAAGTGCTTTAGGAAAATTAGACACAAGGGTAGGCAGAGCTGCTCTATCGGTAGCAGTTTTAGACGATTTTCTAGCTTTAATTCTCGTTCTTGTTTTAGGAGGTACTTTGTTTCCAAATCCTGAAGTGAACCCTTGGCTTGAAATCCTATATTTAGCGATATTTATTGTTGTTGTAGTACTAATAATCCCACAAATACTAAAGTTTCTAGAGAAGAGATTTAATATTTTCTCTCGTTCCTCTACTCAACATTTTTCGATAGGCATCATTTTTGCATTACTAGTTTCTTTATCATTCTTTGCAAGTTTTTTGGGTTTTTCAGGTGCGATCATAGCATTTCTATTAGGGCTTTCTTTACAACGAAATTCTATAATAGTTAAGGAAATCAAAGAAACTTTTGTGAAAATTGGTGAGGGTGTATTCATTCCCCTCTTCTTCTTCACGGTGGGTGCCACTTTTCAACTTGACTGGAAAATTTTCACTTTAGTGAATCTTTTAATTATCCCCATAGCTATTGGTTCAAAAGCTTTAGGAACATTTATTGGAGGTTCTATTATTGGGTTCAAACCCATAGAATCAGCCCAATTATCTGTTGGAATGATGCCTAGAGCAGAGATCGTGATTATTATTGCTGAAATAGGATTGTTAAATGGAATATTTACTCAAGATATTTTTTCTATGGCAATTCTATTAGTGTTAGTAACTGTACTTATAACTCCATTACTACTAAAACTGGTTTTCAGAGAAAAGAAGGTACTAGAACCAGATACTCCAGTAGACGAGATAATAGAAATCACGGAAAGCAATAGCCAATAAATCCTCACTAATATTCTTATTTTAATAGTTTTATCAATCATTGTAAAAAATATATTCTATTTTTAGAAAGATTTATTTTTAATACCAATATTAAGCACATATGGACGAGACAATGGAAGAGATATTCTCATCAATCAAAGAGATGAAGGTCACCGAATTTCCTATTAGAAAAGTTCCAACTATTCATGAAGATTTGAGTTGCATGGAATTGATTGATTCATTCCTGAATGACACTTCTCCAATAACTATTGTGGTCGACGAAGATGGTAAATACACAGGAGTGTTGACAATAAAAGACATTTTGCCCCTCTTACAAAAAAGGAAAACAGATATTCATGACGCTTTGATGCGTTCAAGAGTTCTATCATGTATCACAGCATGTGATTTAGCAAAAAGACAGTTGCCACCAATCAAAGATGATGATGAAATTAGTACTGTTGCGAATCTTATGGAAATTCATGACACGGTATTTTTACCTAGAGTTAAAGATCGTAAAGGAGAAATTCTTGGAGTAATTGCTTTAATGGACATTCTTGGTGAAGTTAAATCTCGTTGGGATTGTGCATGTGATGATGAAGAGGTTGAGTAAATGATAAAACGAAAATCCGCTGAAAAAATTGATGTATATTATATTTCTCGGAGGAAAACAGTTTGAGTTTCCATTTCATCATTTTTCTTTACATTGGTTTTGCAGTTCTAATTGCAAGAATTTTTGGTGAGTTATTCGAGAAATTAAAGTTGTCTTCAATAATCGGAGAACTTCTTGCAGGTTTACTTTTAGGAGGGCCTATATTCTTTCTGTTTGGTATAGAAGAATTTAGTATTGGTGAGAATTTTACTTACAGTTTTGCAGATATGGCAGAAGGAATTGAACCCTTTGCTCAAATTGGTATTCTATTGCTATTATTTATTGTTGGTTCTGAAATTAAAACTTCAGAGCTAAGAAAAGCTGGGAAACGAAACATTTTGATTTCTTTTACAGATGTTACAATTACTTACAGTTTGGGTGTACTTGTAGGTTACTTCTTGATTGGTGAAATTTTTGGTGAAAAAAATATAGGTGTTGCAGCTTTCTTTGCTTTAATTTTCGTACCTACAAGTATTGGAACTACAGTTAGAACTCTCAGTAATATGAAAAAGCTCAATTCAAAAGAAGGTCAAACATTACTAAGTTTAGCCGTGTTTGATGACTTTTTAGCAATGCTGTTACTTCTAATTGTATCAGGAATTGTATTCTCAGGTTCTTCTGGAACAGGTTTAGGACTTGTATGGGACATTCTGATCCAAGTAGGGTTTATAATAGTATTAGTAATAATTGTCCTCTATTTATTACCTAAACTAATAGAATTTCTAGAAAATAGGTTCAGAGTTTTTTCTGTAACTTCAACAAGTTATTTGTTTGTAGGAATACTATTTGGTTTGTTATTAGTTATAGCCTTCTTTGCAGAATATCTAGGAATATCCGCAGCTATTGGGGCATTTCTATTAGGAATTGGTATGCAAAGGGTTAAGTTCTTAATGAAAGAACCTCTTGAAACCTTCATAAAATTCGGAGAAGGATCATTGATACCTCTATTCTTCTTCTCTGTCGGTAGTTCTTTCATTCTCGTAGAATTCAATTATATCTATTTGGTAATCATTCCAATAGCTATTTTTGCTAAAATGATCGGGTCTTTCACTGGAGCGATGTTTTCTACAAACCCATTGAGAGAGAGACTGGTAAGATCAATTAAGAAAACTAGGAGCAAATCGAATTCTTCAGACCAAGAAAATATTGAAAAGATCTCTAAGAAGAAGGATATTACATGGGAAAATACAATTAAACCAAATATCATTTCTTCAGGAAAAATCTCTCTAGGAATGATGCCAAAAGGTGAAATTACTCTAATTATTGCAGCTATTGGTCTAACTGAAGCAGTTAAATTCTCTTCTGATATTCAAGAACTTGCTGGAGATTTATATTCAATAACAATATTAATCGTACTTGTAACTGTATTTCTAACACCACTACTTCTTAGATTTGCTTTTCGATCTCCTAAATCAAAAGAAGAGAAAGAAAATGGAGAGGACAATAGCAAAGAGAAAACAGAACAACAGAAGAGTAAACTAAAGGAAGAAAACGATGAAAAGATTAATTCAAATTCGAATTAATCATCATCTTCACTTTTCTTAAGATACCTGTCAAAGAAATATTGTATAAGTTCTTTTGCAGCATCATAATCCAAAGCTAGTTGAGTTCCCCAGATAGATTTTGCTCTTTCAAGTTTACCAGTCACAAGACCTAGTTTCAATCCTGTTAAAGTATTTCTTGTATAAAGTTCATTACCATGGAAATTCAAAACACCATATTCTTGACGAAGTTTGCCATAAACTTGACTTATCTGATTAAATTCTTCAGATAATCGGGTTAGATCCAGTTCTAGGTTCTCTTCATTAGTTAAATCATCAAGTTCAAGATTCTCAAGATACTTGAAATTTGAAAGAAAGTTATCCACAACATTTTCTATGTCATCTATTTGCTCTGAAATTGTATCAGGAAGATGAATATTGAAAGTTTGTTTTTTCTTCATGCTTGATCACCAATCTTTGTTAAGGATTCAAGAGCTTTCCCTAACTCTATCAATGCTAAATAATCATCTTCATATTCGACTAACATCTTTTTCTGGGTAGTATTCTTCTTCTTTATTTCAACAATTTCATCTGACATATTGTTTATGCGTTTGTTAAGTATTTTTATGTTTAAGTAAGTTAAAACAGTCTGCCAGCTGATGTTATTAGTGTTTTCAGACCATTCATCAAAGAATTCTTCAATAATCAAGATAATGTTTTCTGGATCAATTTCGTGCTTAGTTGAGAGCTTAAGGAGTTTTCGTTTTTGTTTGTAACTAAGCTCATATTTCACGTATTTCTTGCTACTTCGTGTAGGCATTCGATTCACTCAACAATTTTCTATTTTTCGCTCTATAATATAGTTATCTACAGCCGATAATGACATTATTTCAAAAGTTTTTGCTAATGTAACTTTATCATTGAATGTGGGATCCAATCCTGCAACTCCAAACGCTGCTACTACTTTATAGATCGCTAATGTTTCATTTTCTTGATAATCTAGCTTTTCTTCAAACTTAACTTCAAAAGTTATCACAGAGTGTACATAATATGGATTGTTGAGGACTTTAGCTGTTTCTAAACGCTTCTGGTCTAGTTTCTCATTCTTGTAACCAGAAATGACAGTATTGTCGTCTCCTTTACGAAGAATGTTCAAACTAATCGTTTCTGGGACATCTGATTCTTCAAAATGGAGTAGTATCTTATTATCAGATAGCGCAAAATATTTGCTAAAAACATACATTGCATAATTGTCTAATGTCCCAGATATTCCTAGAATTGGTGTTATTGAAATTAGGTAATCTACCATACTTGAAGGTAACTCTAGATTATCAAACATGAGAGGACATTATATGAACTATTTAAGAAATTTACCTCTATCTTATGTATTTAAGCCGAATAAGTTATATTCAAAGAAAATTATATTGATTCATGCAAGAAATTACTTTCAAGGATTACTTGGAAAAAAGTGGGCATATGTTAGAAAAATATCGATTCAACCTCTTCAAACTTACATCTATACGAGATGATATCGAAAAGAAATTTTTCAATCCTAAGGAAATGGTCACATACTTTCATGCGAACAAAAGCGAATTTTACACTTGGCAACAAACACAGGATTCAATCGTAACTCTAGATGATGCTTATAGTGAGTTAGCAGGTAGTATGTTAGATGCTCTGGGAGACAGAGAAGCATACAAATACTATCTGAAAGATCAGAGAATACCAGTTATAGTCATGATAGAAGACGAAACAAGTGAAGAGGAAACAGAAGAAAGTTCTGATGAAGATGATGAAATAGATAGTTTACTCGATGAACTTAAGTTCTAAAAAGAGTTTAATCTAGTTAAGAAATCAGATAAAATTCCAGCTGTAATGCCCCAGATTTTGTATTTTTCCACAGAGTAATATGATCTTAATCCTCCGGCTATAAATCCCTTTTTTGCAGTGCTCTTATCCAACAATTTAGTTATAGGAACAAAGAAATATTCTGCAACTTCATCAGGATTAATTATTATTTCTATATCTTCTGAGATGATACCAACATAGGGATGTACATAATGATTATTTATTGTCTCTAATGGGTTAAGCTTTCCTATAACTTCAACTTGAGCAGGTTTTATACCAACTTCTTCATAAGTTTCCCTTAAGGCAGTAGTAATAAGATCTTGGTCTTGATCATCATATCTCCCTCCAGGAAAGGCTATTTGTCTTTTATGGAATTTTACAAGGTTGGATCTTTTAGTCATAAGGATTTTCTCATCAATTACGAAAATAGGGATCAGAACAGCTGTTAAAACAAGATTTTCTTTGAATTGAAATTCTTTGTTTATTGGATCAAGAACAGTTCGAAGTTTGGAAACTAGATTCATCTATTATCACATTAGTAAATAAAAAAGAAAAATTGTTAAAAGGTTGCTCGAACATCTTCATCGAGTTTGTTGACCTTTTCATCAATATTCTCTAATAAACTTCCTAGTTGTGCTTCCATCTGCTCTGCATATGCTTTATCTTTACCAGATATATAACCAAGATTAATTTCAACATTATGAACAGCTGATTTAAGTCCTGTAAGAGCGCATAAAGCACCAACTGCGATGTCACTTAAAGCGTTTTTATTGCCTTTAGTGCCCATATCAATTAGATGGTCTATAACTTCTCTGCATGCTTTACAAGTTTCCATGGGAACTTCAGTGGCAACTTTATATTCTGATAAAATTGTAGCAGAACGAACAGCCTTTTCCTCTTCTGTTCCCTTTGGCAAACCAAATGATTTGATTACTCCACTAAAAGCATTGGCATCTAAATCAACTAATTCGGTTAACTTAGCTCTTAATGCTTCAGTTTTGACAAGCTTTTCCTTGAAGAGGTCTTGTACAGTTTCATATCCTTCTTTACCAATAGTTAGGTTAGCAACCATTGAACCTAATCCTGCGCCCATTGCTCCAGCGATAGCAGCTGCGGCTCCACCACCAGGGGCAGGAGCGTCAGACGCTAAAATTTCGAGAAACTCTGTTATTTTCATATCGATTAATTCTTTGCTCATGTTATTCACTCTTCAGAATCTAGTTTTTTTTCTATAATTTGATCTCTATCGAATTTATTCAATTGTAAGTAGCTTTCTGCGGCATCAATCAAAGCATCCATCGGTACCATTCCATAGATCTCGCTTTCTGTTACAGCTACACCAAATCTTTCCGCTTCTCTTTTTACCATGTCAAAAACGCGGTGTAGAGGTGTTCCTTTATAATCAGTTATATTCATTGAAACTTGAACACACTTTCTTTCAGTGATCTCCATTGCTCCAGCTTGGATATATCTGAGACCACCACCACTGTGTCTAATATTTTTTGCAATAGTTTTAGCTATTGACATATCATCAGTATTAAGATAAACATTGTAAGCGACAAGAAAGTTTCTAGCTCCGATAATTGTTGCTCCTGCAGTTGGATGAGTTTCTCTATCACCAAAATCAGGAATATACTGGTCATCTGTTGCTATTTCTTCTTTCAATTGTTCATATTGGAAAGTTTTAGTTCTAAACTTTTGAAGAACTTCTCTTTCCGGTTTGGATGCAGCAGCACCATAAAGATATACAGGAATCTTGAGTTCCTTTGCTAATTTTTCTCCAAGTTTCTGTGCTAAATCAACACATTCTTCTAACGAAACATCAGAAACGGGTATGAAAGGAATTACATCTGTAGCTCCAAACCTATTATGTTCTCCCTTATGTTCATTCATATCTATGAGTTCTGTTGCTTTTTTACATCCTGCAAAAGCTGCTTTCAAACATTCATTAGGTTCGCCTATGAAAGTTACTACAGCTCTATTATGATCAGGATCCATACGGCTGTCAAGAAGAGTTATCTTGCCAGCTTTTTTAATAGCATCAACAATTTGTTGTACTACTTCTTCACGCTTTCCTTCACTGAAATTTGGCACACATTCTACTAGAGGCAATATTATCCACCTTATTTATCAGATTCACAATGAAATTTTAAGTTTAATCATGAATCATATTTTTTAAGCTAAATCATTAGCTGTAAAAAATAACAAAAAGATGTATATTTAAAATCATCGCAATGGAGAAGAAAAGAAATTAAAGAGATTTGATAATCTCCAATAAAATAGCCATGCCTTCATCAATTTCAGCTTGCTCTGTTGTAAGGTAAGGTCTGAAACGGATAGATTTTTCACCACAACCTAAAATCAATAGCTGTTTATCATAAGCTATTTTCATAATTTTATCACGAGTTGCAGTATCAGGAAGGTCAAAAGCAATAAAGTAACCTTTTCCACGAGCGTTGGATATTAAATCAGGGAAATCAGTTTGGAATTCATAAACCAAATCTAACATATACTTACCATTGGTCGCTGCTTTTGCTACTAAGTTATCTTTCTCAATTATTTCTAGATACTTAGTTGCACGGACCATGTCTACCAAATTTCCACCCCAAGTACTGTTTATTCGACTTGATTCTTCGAAAACATTGTTTTCCACTTCCTTAACTTTGTTGGAGGCAAGAATACCACACACTTGCATTTTCTTTCCAAAGCATATAATATCAGGTCTAGCTTTATCACCAAAATGATCAAGAGCCCAGAAAGAACCTGTCATTCCAGCACCAGTTTGTATTTCATCATAAATAAGCATAATATCATGAGAGTCGCATATTGACCTTAATTTTTCCATGAATTGTGGTCGGAAATGATTATCACCACCTTCTGCTTGAATAGGTTCGATTAGTAAAGCTGCAATATCGTCTCCATATAGCTCTATTGCATCATGTATTTGTTGGCAACTTTTTTCCTCTAATTGCATTACTGATTCAAAATTTTCTTCAAGAGGAAAAGTAATTTTGGGGGTGATGACTCTTGGCCAATCTTTGAATTTGGGGAAGTACTTTGTTTTACGAGGATCGAAAGTGTTTGTTAAACTAAGAGTGTATCCACTTCGTCCGTGAAAAGCTTGTTCAAAATGAATAACTTTTGATCCAACTTCTTCATCTATTCCTTTAGCAAAATTCTTGCGCACTTTCCAGTCAAAAGCTGCTTTTAGAGAATTTTCTACAGCTAATGCACCACCTGATATCATAAAGAGGTTCGGAAGGAAATCAGGTATTCCTACTCTACTAAAAGTTTCAACAAAATCACCCATTTCATCAGTATAAAAATCGGAGCAACTTGGCTTATTAACTGCTATAGTTCCTATCTTATTGATAAATTCTTTACTTACCATCTCGGGATGATTCATACCTACAGGGTTAGAAGCAAAGAAAGAAAAGAAATCTAGAAAAGTTTTATCACTTTTTTTATCGTAAATTCTACAACCTTGACTTTTTTCCATGTCAAGTATCAAAGGAAATCCGTCAACAAGCATATGTTTAGATAATTTTTCTATAGTATCCATTTCAAAATCCACTGTTTAACGTGGGAAATGTTTCAACCTTTTTAAATTGAACCCAATAGACACAGAGAAATTTCTAAAAAAGCTATGTTAAAGAGATAAATAATCACAGTAATCTAAATATAAAAAAAATGCCCTGGTGGATGGAGGAGAGTTAGTGGCGTAACTCAATTAATTGTTCTAACTGCCACTACTCAGCCTCACGGGCAAGGGGTTGCCTAAAGGCAGAAAACAGTTCTCAAGATATATTAAATAGATTATAGTAGTTTTCTCCGCAATAAAAAAGAAAGATTTTTAGCGAACAAGACGGGCTTTTTAACTAAAAACTATTTCTTGAGGTGGATATCATGACAAATCAGCAAATTCATGTGGGTTGTACTGGATTTAATTATGATGATTGGAAAGCAAATTTAGGTGGTTTTTACCCTTCAGACGTGAAAAATTATGAGTTACTTGGATATTATTCAACACAATTTACCACTTGTGAAATAAATTCAACTTTCTATGCTTATCCTAAAATAGAGACCACAAAACGCTGGGAAAAACTACTACCAGATGATTTTGTTCTTACAGCAAAAATGCCAAAGATAATCTCGCAAGCTGAAAGTCTAGCTTCAACCAGAGAGAGTTTGAAATCGTTTTTGCATGTAATGAGTCCATTAAAGGATAAACTTGGTCCTCTAGTCATGCAATTCGCCCCCAGTTTTGAGAAAAATGCAAGAACAATGGAAGAATTAGAAACATTTGTAAACTTTTTTCCTCACAACGATTATACACTTCTACTAGAATTCAGACATAAAACATGGTTTAATCAAGAAACCTATGACTTTCTTAATAACAAGAAATTGGGTATTGTAAGTGCTTATTTACCATATCTCAAACTTAACTTATATGAGAAAATTAAGAGTGATTATTTCTATCTAAGAATTATTGGATCACATAAGACTCAAACAGATTTGGGGAGACAAGTTCTAGATAGAAGTGAATTAATAGAAGAGATGGTCGGAGAGCTTTCTCAAGAATTAATAAATAATCCAGAAAAATCAGCATTTGTTTACATCAACCAACATTTTTCAGGTTACGCTCCTCCTATTGCAGGTAAATTTAGAGAAATGCTAGGCAAGAGAGGCCTCAATGTAATGATACCAGAAAAAACTACCTTCAAGGGACAACATAAACTTGCAGATTTCTTTGGGTAAAAAGGTGGAAAACTATACTTTGATCTTCTTCCAGAACTTCTTAGCTGACTTATTACCACCATAGCCTAACATTTTCCCTATAAATGGCCAAATAGGATTAAGAAAAGGAAAGTTCATGATAATCCAATTAGCAAATTTATGAGGCAAAGTGGGAACATGGCTGTATTCGCAGTCAGAGATGCAAGTAGAACAATCTCCACCATTCTCTAGCCAGTAAAGAAAACAGGTTTCCACATTAATATACCACTTCTTAATTCCAGGATTGTTACTGGTACTATAGGTTTTGTAACTCTCATCGTCATCAAAGGGTATTGAAGCTGAAGGGCATCTTTCTGCGCATGTTTTACAAGTACGACAGAACTTAACTACTGATTTAGCAAATTTATAATCAGGTTTATCTGCAATTAAAGGCATATCAGTTAATATTTTGCATATCCTAACTCTTGGCCCATAGTCACGTGTAATTAGCAAACCTTGTCGACCATATCCACCCAATCCTGCTTCAATTGCTAAAGGAACAGAGAGTCCTAAAGTGTTTCCAGCAGGAACAGCTTCATATCCTAGATTTTTAACAAACTTTGATACTAATGTTCTAACAAAAGCTATCTTTGAGTATCCTAAGCCAGTTGCAATACCAGAAGGCATCTTTGGGGAAGTGTTTATTGCCCCTTGATCCATTTCTATTGCAATAACTATCGCATACTTCAAATTTTCAGGAATTATGTATTCTCTCTCCATTCTATCCTCGGAGTATATCCATTTTGGATCAAGCTTTGCTATTCCTATTAGGTTAGCGCCATAAAATTTTGCTATTTTTTTCAGCCAAACAGTCATTTCTCTTGGGTCTTCTACCTTGTATTGCTGAGGTTGTTGGACATCATAATTTACTTGTTTAACATCTGTTTTAGCTTTAGCAACTTCAACTTTCTTTTTTTCTTCTGAATTTAGAGTTTTTGAACGTTCTTCATGAAATTCCTTCATAGAAACAAGGTTTTCTATCGACCATGCAGCATCCATCGCAGCTTGTTCTATTTCGGAGTATCCGTCTATCCCTAGTTTTGCCCTTTCTGATGCTTTCCCATATATTGGTTTTTTATAACCTTCATAGCTCTCATCCCAGATTCTTCTATTGAAAATAGTTTTCTTTTCACTGTATCTTTCAAATACTGTTTCATCGATTGTGAAAACTTTCTCTTCTCCTCGACTAGTTTTCTTTGTTTTCTCTGCTTTCAGTTTTGAAGAAGTTGTTTTGTTATTGCCACCTATTGTGGTTTCTATAGCATCTAATGGACAAGCATAAACACATTGCAAACAATTAATACAATTTTTTTTTATGATACGTGCTTTATCTTCTTTAATCTCAATTGCAACTTTGTTTTTCTTATTCTGAGGGCAAATATCAATACATTCTAGTTTACAAGCGTTAGGATCACACATTTCTAGTATAAGTGGAATACTCATTGTTTGGGTAGTATTTGATGCAAATATAAGTTTTAGCGTGAATATTTCAAACTAATCATTACTTTGAGAGTAAGTAACCATCCCCTCTTCGAAGAACTTTTTCTTGAAGAACCAGTTTATCAAGAGTAGCTACAATGGTATTTCTTGTCATTCTTTTCCACATGGGTAGATCTTTAACAATAAGCGTGTCAACAATTTCATCTATCTGAGAAATACCTTTCTTGAGATACTTTAAAATAGATTTTTCTGACCATTTCATTCTTTTTAGATTGAGTGATATCGAAGCATTCACATCAGCTATTAAGTTACCATGACCTGAAAGTCCAAAACGAGCTGGATATTTTTTCAGTTTATTTAAACTTCTAAATAAATCATCAAAGGAATTAGGGTAAGGACCAGGAGTGTTAACTAGTGTTTTATGTAGTGTTGAACCAGTGAAGATTATTCCTCTAGAATCCCATAAGCCAATACATCCAAGAGAGTTGCCAGGAAGATCTATAACTTCCATAAACCAGTTGCTCTCACCAGTAGGTTCGTAGGGACCTAACTGAATTCTATCACCTTCTTTTAATTCGTGATTAATCACACATCCTTCTCTTTCCATAATTCCTGTTATATTATGAGAAGCGTAAATTGGGAAATTGTATCTTTTTTTCAGTTCTAGAACTTGATTACAATGATCAGCATTTGCACTAGTTAAAATGATGCCTTCAATTTCGTTTATGTGATCTTCAATAAAACTTATAAGATTCACAATATCAGATGCACTATTTGCTCCGGGATCGATAATGTATTTTCTTTTATCTCCAATAACATAGATATTGGTAGTGTGAAACGGAGGTAAAGTTAATGCCTGAGTCATATATCTCCAAATGAAAGGTAGAATTTGGTAGTGCACAGATTCATTAGTTTCCAATATATTCACTAGACTACGAGATGCTTCGATAAGTTTCATTCCTTTATCAGTAATCAAATGTATAAGATAAGCAAAAGAGGGAAGGAATAATTTTTTAGATTTTTCATAGAACTTCTTTATCTGTTTAGCAGAGAACCATCTGGATTTAGTTTCTAATTTATATCTAGGATCAATGTAAATAGTTGATTTATTGATAAGATTTAGTCTTTCAAAAATACTACTTCCTGAAGATATGAAAATGTATTGTTTAACATTGAAAGTATTTTCTCCATTATTAATTTTTTCAAAACCAGAGGGAATCATTGAATGAAGATAAACACTCAATAAATCAGAATCTAAATTCTTTATCCTTTCATAGACATCCTGTTCAGTTTTATTTGCTTGCTCTTCTTCAAAGGGTGAGAGCAAATTTCGTTCTAGCATAAGTCTAACAGCTGTAAGTCTAGAGCTCATATCATCGATAATGTTACCCAATTTATTGTAAAGGAACGAATAGACTTCTTGGTCATCCTTATTTATAGTACCAGCAATAGGTGTCCAAGTATCTGGAAAAATAGGCATATTTGAACTTCGTTTAACTAAATAAAAGTAAGGTTGGTTGTTCTTTACTTTGAAAATGATAACTGAAATAGCCCCATAATTCACCATTGCTGTGCAAAGGTTTGGTTGTTACTTATAAGTTGTTTGTATATTTTTCTTGGTATTTATATAGGGTTAAACAGATTATCCAGTGAGGATTGTAGATATGCACCAACTTTATGGTGATCCTCGAGTCTACATCTTAAAAACCAAAAGCGAACCGTAAGCATCTTTACAAAAAGATGTGGGCGGGGTAGGAGGGTTCGTGGCGTCCCCATGATGTACCTAGGTACTTCTAAAGAATTCAGATAGAATTCATGTCATAAGTTATTTGCACCAAAAATTTGTAGCAAAAAATTAAGGAGAAGAGCTATATCTTCTCTACATCATGTGAAGCTGATTCAGTTCTTCCAGCTGAAGTAATTTGAATGAATTCAGCATTCTTTTGCATCTCTTTGATGTTCTTAGCTCCACAATAGCTAATGCCACTACGTAATCCACCTACTAACTGTTCGAGAACTTCCACCGTCGAACCTCTATATGGTACCATTGCTTCAACACCCTCTGGAACAATGCTCCCTAAATCAAGCTCATCAAAAGAACCTTTCTTTCTTGATTCTCTTCCTAAAGAAGCCCCTAGACTAGCCATACCTCGGACAACCTTATACCTTCTACCTTGACGTAGAACAGATGCGCCTGGACTTTCTTCTGTGCCAGCAAACATTCCACCTATCATTACAGTTGAAGCACCAGCAGCGATAGCTTTTGTGAGATCTCCACTTGTCTGAACACCTCCATCAGCGATAATTGGTACATCATACTCTTTAGCAATTTCCGAGCAATCCATAATTGTTGTAAGTTGAGGAACACCAGCTCCAGTAACGATTCTTGTTATGCAGATGGAACCGGGACCCACTCCTGCCTTGATACCATCACAACCAGCTTCAATCAATTCTTTAGTGCCATCTTTTGTAGCAACGTTGCCTGCAATGAGCTCTACATCGCCAAAGTTTTCCCTTATTTCTCTTATGGTATTGATAGCCAAATCAGAGTGTCCATGAGCTATGTCGATAACCAGAACATCACAATTTGCGTTAATTAATTCTTCAGCTCTTTGTAGATATTCTCCTCTAACACCAATAGCAGCTCCAACCAATAAACGACCTTTTGCATCTTTTGAGGAATCAGGAAGAACTTTGCTTTTTATAATGTCTTTAGAAGTGATCAAACCCTTCAGATAACCTTTTGAATCTACTAAGGGGAGTTTCTCAATCCTATTCTTCTTCAACATGTCTTGAGCTTCTTCTATTGTGATATCAGGAGAAGCTGTGATTAAATCAGTAGACATCAAATCAGCTAACTTAACATCACCATTCTCCTCAAAAAGGATATCACGAGTGGTAAGAATCCCGATAAGTTTCTCCTTATCATCAGTAACAAGAATACCTGAAATACCCTTATCATCCATCATTTTTTTAGCATTAGCTAAAGTATGTTCAAGGTGAAGACAATAAGGATTGTCTATTCTTATCATTTCAGAACGTTTAACCTTTCTAACTTCAGAAACTTGTTCGTCAACAGTCATAAATCTATGAATAATACCTATTCCACCTTGTTGCGCCATAACAATAGCCATACGTGATTCTGTGACTGTATCCATGTTAGAAGAAACAATTGGGATTTGTAAATTGATATTTCTGGAAAGACGTGTAGAAGTATCTATATCACGCCTAGAGAAAACAGATGACCTTTTTGGTACAAGAAGAACATCATCAAATGTAAGACCTATTCTCATAATCTCAAACCAATTTGACAAAATGTAGTAACTTAAAAGGATTGTTTACAAAGCAAGAAATACCTAGGATCTTTGCATCATAATGGAAAAAGAAAGAAGCCAAATTTATTAATTTGTGTTAAAAAAAGATGTTGTCAATAGAACTAGCGATAAAATTGCGTTCCTCAAAGTTGAGATTTGATCCAGTTTGACTGAAAGTAACTAGTCTTTCCCATATTTTACTAGCTTCATTCAAAATTCTTGAAAATTTCTCTATTTTATGAATTGCAGAATATGATTTTCCAACAAAATAATAACAGAAAAATAATTTATCTATCTTTCTAAGTATATAGGAATAATCATATAATCGTCCTCTTCTTGCTGTATTATAATCAGTTTCTTCTTCTATCTGTGTTTTCATCTCAGGTAAAATTCTTTCAATTATATCATCTTCCAAAGTATCAAATAATTTCTCAGAGAACAATAATTCACCAGATTCTGTAAAGATAGAGATTAAAACAGGTTGTTCATCTTCTTTTTCAATTTCTGAAGGAAGAACTACACCTTTTCTTAACATTTGGCTTAACATATCTTCTATTCTTGTGAGTTCAAATAGCTCTAAAATGGAAGGAAGTTTTGTAGTAAACTTTTTCCATAAATCAAGTTGACCTATCAAGAAATCGTGTTCATCTGAAATCTTTCTAGCCATGGGCTCCAACTCTTTTTCTTCTGCCATTACTTGTGCTTTTGTGTACAGATGTTGTGCTCCTTCAGCATTAAACTCAAGCAGAGATATCTGGGATTGTAACCAATATGTTTGTACAAGTAAAGGATAAGTAAGCTCTCTAATCCCTATTTCTTGTAATTTATTTATGAGGGATTTTAGCTCTTCAAGTAATTTATAGTCTTCTGATTTCTTCAATTCAATAAGCAGAAGATCGCATAAGTTTAAAATTGCAGTTTCAACAGTTCGATATTCTACATCTTTCTCATTGATAATATATTTTAGTAATTCTTTGGCTTTCAATCTATCTTGAACGCTTTCATTCCTTTTTAGAACTAAAGCTGTTGATAGTTTATTAGTAATTTTAACTAACTTATTTTCTGTCTCCTTATCTATTTCTTGTAACGATTGCAGATAACTGGCAGCTTTCTCCAAGTCCCCCAAATCAAGGTAACAAGAAATGAGATTGGAATAATTTAAAGCTAAAAAGAGTTTGTTTTTTTGATTATTGGATTGCTTATTTAATTCATAGAACTGGTATAAAGCCTTATCATACTCCCCCTTCATTTGAAAAATTTTTCCAATATTAGTTAATGACTCTCTTGTTCCATCTGGTCTCTCAAGAATTCTAAAATTTTCAAGAGCATCAGAATAAAATTCCAATGCTTCATCCAAATCTCCCTTTTTTAGATTTATTTGACCTTTATGCATTTGAGCTATTGCTAATCCCTCAATATCTCCAATCTCAGCAAAAGATTCTATTAACTCATTAATGAATTCTAAAGCTCTATTTAGCTCTCCCTTGTATATATAAGCGGAAATTAGACCAGTTTGGATTGCTTGAAATGTCCTGTTTGATCCAGATTCTTTTGCATCCGACAAAGCTTCATGCAAAAGAGTCAATCCTTTTTCATACTCCAGATCTTCATAAATAATTTTAGTTGCATAATTGTGAAGGGACAAAGCCATAATTGTGAAGGGACAAAGCAATAAATACTCTATCACCTAATTCTCGATATAATTCAACTGCAATCTTAATATGTTTTAATGATAGATCTATCTCACCTCTGCTATAGTATGCTGCATCTAGAGCAAAATGTATGCTTGCATTAAGCCTTTTTGATCCTATTTCTTCACTGATGAGAAGAGATTCTTCAAGAAGATCAATCGCAGGATCAGAATTTCCTGCAAAAGCATGCAAAAAACCTTTTCTAAAAAGAATACATGCATGACCCATTTTATTCTCATCTCTTTTCCATATTTCATGAGCTTCTTCATAACATTCAAAGGCTTCTTTAAGTCTACCTAGGGTGTAAAAAAACCAGCCTTTGAGTTCCAGGGAAATGGCTATTCCATAGTCATAATTTCGTTTGTGACTAAGGTTAATGCATTCATCAAAAGAATCTACTATCTGATCGAAGCTTTCTGGTTGATAATAGTCAAAATATCTCTTAGATATAGTTATTGTTCGTGCTCTTTGAATTAACAAATCGATTTTTCTCTGAAATATTTCAAAAGATTCTATACTTTTAGATTTCTCTAGAATTTTTTCAGCTTCTACAAGAATCTCTAATCCTTCCTTCACTTTACCTGTAATTTCAAAATTTTCAGATTTACAAATATGGTAATCTAACTGTTGGATATCATTACCACTTTTGAATGTCTCCTTATTTATTTCTTCCAGCAAGTTAAGAGCAGGAATGTGCTGATTAAGCTTGGTTAAAACTCGGCATTTGAGTAGTTGATAGTCTAATCTTGTTTCTCCAGAAATTTCTTTGGAAGATAGCACAGATTGAATTTTCTCTAATATTTTGTTACTGTAGCCTTTTCTAATTAACTGGTCTATTTGTTCTGGTGTTTCAGAAACAAAATCGGTCATTATTTAAACTCCGTAGAATATTAAACAGTACTTAGCCTTTCTTTTATACTTTCTGGGTAATTTCTTGCATATTCACTAAAATTTATATAGGTTGCAAACAATATGTTCACATACTATGCCAGATATTGCTACTTCCGATAAACATCGAATTCGCGCTAGAGCAAAACATTTTGTTTTGGACCTGTGGGGCGGACAATTCAAGAACAGTTTTATGGTATATGATATAACACTTAGGGCATTATACAAGCATGCAGCTCGCTGGAATTTTTGTTTGTTATGTGGTGAAATTAATACGGTTAAAGAATTAACAGCAGATCACGAGTGTATTAAAAACTATACAGAAAAATTAAATGAGGATCAGCTCTCAAATCCAAAAAACATACCTATGATCATATCTACCAGTTGGATTAAACTCAGGGAATTCTTCTTAACTGATAGACACACATCAACTTTGAAGGAATTAGGGGTAGAAATCAAATACGAAGCGGATATGCCTATTATTACTGCGTCTAAAGTTGTTCCAATAGTGAAAGAAGAGATTTTAACCAAGGAAAAAGCAAAATTAGAAAGCGATTCTGGTTAATTTCCTCGTATCTCAGTGTTACTTTTCCCTTTTTCTCAGAATTAATAAAACATTTTCAATAGTAAAATCATGTAGACATAACGGGTACATGGTATGTAGACATAATGTTTATATGATATGCCAACACAGTGTTTGTATGATTCTATTAAATAGAATCTAAAAGGAGACAAAAATATGTCTGAAGAAATGTTAAAATTTACAAAAATTTGGTTTCTTGTTACAGGATGTGTTCAAATAAGCTTTGCTATAGCCTTCTTATTTCTCTTTGAATGGTTCTTTCAAGGAATTCAACAATGGCCTTTTGATGATCCAGGATTACCACTATGCTTTGGTGGTGCTGCTCTTTCCTTAGCAGTTATGAGTTTCATAACGTTCTTTAAAGCAAACTGGGCAGAAGCTAAAATCCCCTTGATCACAGAAATGGTATTTGGCTTTACAGGGGTTCCAATTATGCTCTACATACAATTTGGACTAGAAGGGATTCATGCTTGGAATTGGATGAACACTGCGTCATACTTTATAATTGGAGCAGGATTTGCTGTAGCACTATATCTAGAACTAAAAGCAAGAAAAACAGAATGAATTAACAAGAAGTGATAAATAATCGCTCATCTCTTTTTTTTCTTCACGGATACTTTTCATGCCTTTTCAAATAATTTAACTATAGTTTTGCAGAGATTTGATAATACCGTCCTGAATCTTTAAATTGATTTTTAGAGAGTGAATCTACTCGAATGTTCTATGAATTTATAAATATTCGCTCACAATGTTCAAAGAATAAGATAGATTTTTAATGATGCAATACAGAAAAATCTTATGACAATTGGTTTAGTTACTGACAGTGGTTCTGATTTACCTTGGGATTTTGCTAAAGAAAACAATGTTAAGATAGCTTGCATGTACATGTATGTTCATGAAGAAGAGCTAAGAGAAGATGAGAATTTTGATAGAGATGCGTACTATAAATTGTTTGAAGACGAAAAAGCATTTTTACACATACCAAAATTAAATCTTTATTCTTTTGTTCCAAAAACCTCTCAACCAAATCCAAAAGACTACACAGATGCCTATATGGAGCATATCAAAGAGGGAACAAAGGACATTGTTGTTGTCACAGTAAGTGCAGGTTTAAGTGGATCAATCAATAGTGCTCGTCTAGCTGCAAAACAAGTAATGAAACAATTTGTGGATGTAAATATTCACGTTGTAAGTTCCTTATCTGCATCTGCTCCAGAGGTTTTCTTAATAAGAATGGCTCTCAAATTGATCAAAAAAGGGAAACACAGTGCTGAAGAGATAGCTGAAATATTAACTCAACAAGCCTTGAAGATTAAAACAATCATTCTCCTTCCAACCTTAAGATACTTGTGGAAGGGAGGTAGACTTGGAACTTCCAAATTCCTTATGGGAGCAGTGTTAAGAAAGAAACCTATTGTAACCATGAACGAAGAAGGAAACGTTGTGACAGCTGGCTCAACAACTGATGTACAAAAAGGACTAGAAGAATCACTAAAGCTGAGTACTGATGATTTTACTAAAGTTCCAAAGAATATAGCAATAGTCTATGGAAGCAGACTCGATTATGCAAACAATATGGCGGATATTATCAAAAAGAGATATCCAGAAATGGAAATCGAATTAGTTCAAAGTGGAGGTTCAGTTCTATCACACCTTGGTCCAGAATCAATAGGAGTAATATCTGACTATACAGATGATGAATATTGGAATTAAGTATAAGTAATCATTAAATTATAGCCTGTTTACTCAAAACAATTTTATCTGACACTTGATTCTTATATTGGTTTACTAAGAAGATTTCATCAGATAAACAAGGGTAGGAATTACCTTTTTGTCTATTTTTTCTCAATAACTATCTTCAAACTTAATTCATCTTTCCCAGGATATTATCTCGCTGTATTTTCTCTTCAGCAGATTCCTTTTCCTTAGAAATATAAAGGAAAAATACGCAATGAATTATCTTATTAATTTTTTAATCATTTCAGAAAGGTATGCAATCACGAAAAATATTCTAATGTTCTAGATCTAGACTCCCGTTTTACTTCTTCTGGTATCTCTTCAAATGAGAAATCAAAAATACTCACGTCCTTAGTATCTAATTCTACAATCTGATCTCTATCTTCTTCTTGTAGAATCTGAAGATTTGTTGCATTGTTTAGGATTATATAACTTATATCCCCGATATACTGATTTATGGAATTAATTTCTGTTGTCTTTGCTTTTTTATACGGTACTAGAGAAAATCCAACGACTGAAGGATTTAACTTTGAAGAACTTTTTTTATCAAATGCATGTATAGGGAGATTGTTTATTGCACCTCCATCAATCATAAAATTAGCTAAATGAATTTCATCTGTAACAGAGCTTATTCCCTTTTTTGTTTTCTTCATTAACACAGGTTTAAACAAGAAAGGTATGTTTATTGACATTCTTACTGCATCTGCTACACATAAATCTTTCCACTTTCTATTATTTCTGAAATAGAATAGCTCTTTTGAATTTACGCTAACAGCAGGTATAACTAAATCTATATTAAACTCCTTTTGAAACATTTTAAATGTACAGTTTTGTATTCCAGACTTTTGTTCAATCCATGAATCAAACATGTCTCTTGCTGTCTTACCTAAGAATAACCCATATTCGTATTTTAAACTATTAAATGAATGAATAGGATCAGCTAAAACTTTTTTTAATGCTGGACTCATTGTTTCTGAATGAACTAATTCCTTAATGTTGATAAGATTATTTTTAATTGACGAATCTTTAGAGTAAGTTTTTTTCGATTCATAACTAAAGAAACCTTTTAAGATCAATGAAAAAAATTTCAGACCTCCACTTTGTAAACGATTAACAGGTATTTCCAATAAATTACTTATACTCTTATCTTCTGATTTAATATATTCTAACCATGAAGCTTTCATGAATTTCTCAATATCTTTAAATCTTGGATCTTGAATAACTATGTCTTGATACTCCTCTGTATAAATAGTAGGCATTTTCCCGAATTCTACTGTGTCAAGAATATTTATACCTATTTTCTTCATCAGCATTTCTTGCATTTCTTCAGGTGAATATCCACAAGCTACAAGCAAAGCTACAACTGAACCTACAGATGTTCCTGCAACACCTTTGATTTTGTCAGTATTGATTCTTCTATAAATTTTACTTTCTTTTTCTTTATTATAATAAGATATAATACCTAGCTCCTTCATGACTTCTAGAGCACCAATATATGCTACACCTTTTCCGCCCCCACCCTCAAAAGCTAAATATTGAACTTCTTCTTTTGATACCTTTGTCATTTAAACACCAAGATTTTTATTGTTGTTTTCAATTTAAATTGAATCTATAACTGCTTTGATATATTTCCTTCGGCTTTCATGGTTTTGGATAGAAAATCCAAACAGTTTTACAAAATCTCTAATGAAAAGCAAAGGATAGAAAAGATCTGCATTTAATTTGACCAATTTAAATTGAATAATTTCTTCATCATTTATATTTGTGATTTCTTTAATAATTCGAACTAAGTACTTATTGGTTTTTTGCAAAGATAATTCTAGATTACTGTTAAAATCTACAGATAAAAATATTTTATTGCACATAATCGAAATTACTCCTGGGTTACTCACCATGTATTCAGTTAAAGAATTAGCCCACTTGAGAAGACGTTCTCTTGGGGTAATTTGAGTATCTTTTAGAATATTTTCATATTCAGCATATTTTTTACTGAATTTCTTCTCTATTTCTTGAATCAATTTCTTTTTTGTGCCAAAATAGTAGTTAACCGAGGCGATATTAACATCTGCATTTAAAACAATCTCCCTTATTGTGAAATCTAAATTACCCTTTTCAGCAATAAGTTTAAGTGTTGTGTTGATGATTTTATCCTTTTTTGAAATTTTTTCTTTCAAAGTTAATTCTCCATTTAATTTAATATCTAGCAATTACTCAAGTTTATTTCTGAACCAATCAATTCTTAAGCTTGTTCAAGCTTGTTCAAATATACTATTTACCTCTAATATTATATATTTTCTCTACAGATTTGATATTTTGGCTATTATTATTGCAATGAAAACAATTATAATACGACAAATAAGTCTAATCAAACAGATATTTAAAACTTATGTTTGAAACACCGTATTTAAACAGTTGTTTGAAAGCAATATGTTTAAATAATTGTTTGAAACAATTGTTTGTGTCTTAAAACGTGATAGCTATGATAAATGCAAAAAACAAAATTAATGGTGTTCTCTTAAATTTAGCAACTAGATATGCCATAAGGAATCCAGAGAAAAATATTCCAAAGATGATTAAAGTCGTTGAACGATTTGCATCAAATCCTAATCAAAAGAAAGCGCTCCAATCTCTTCAGGATGAAGACAAACCAATGAATAAGTTTCTTATAGATTCCTTTAAAAATATAAATCCAAAGACTATGAAACTATTCGTAAGGAATCTAGGTGTAAATACTTTTCTGACTGGAGTAGAAACGTCTCGCAAAGCGATGAGAGAACACCAGTGTAATGTTCCTCTATCTATTCTGATGGATCCAACATCCTCTTGTAATCTGAACTGTACAGGTTGCTGGGCTGCAGATTATGAGAAGACAGATAATTTAAGTTTTGAGTTAATGGATAGGATCATACAAGAAGGAAAAGACCTAGGGATTTATTGGTACCTATATTCAGGTGGAGAACCAACAATCAGAAAGAATGATCTATTAAAATTGGCGAAAAAACATCAAGACTGCTTCTTCTTGGCATTTACAAATGCAACTCTTGTAGATGAAGAATTCGCTGAAGCTTTAGCTAGTGTTGGAAATTTCACTTTAGCAATAAGTGTGGAAGGTTTTGAAGCAGAAACAGATTTTCGTCGAGGTAAGGGTACTTATCAAAAGGTAATAAACTCCATGAAACTGCTTAAGAAACACCGTGTCATGTTTGGATTTTCTTCTTGTTACCATAATAAGAATGTGGACGTTATGGGATCAGAAAAATTTATCGATTATATGATTGATATGGGAGCAAGTTATGGATGGCTTTTTACATATATACCAATTGGAAAAGATGCTAAAACTGAGCTAATGAGTACTCCAGAACAAAGAGAATTTATGTTTAATCAGGTTCGAAAATTTAGAGAAACAAAACCTGTTTTCTTAATTGATTTTTGGAATGATGGAGACTATGCGAGAGGGTGTATTGCTGGCGGAAGAAGTTATCTACATATTAATGCAAATGGAGATGTTGAACCATGTGCCTTTATCCATTATTCAAATGTTAATATCAAAGATGTAAGCTTATTGGAATCTTTGAAATCGCCATTGTTCAAGCAGTTTAACAAACATCAACCATTCAATAAAAACTATTTACGCGTGTGTCCACTTCTTGATATTCCTGATAAATTGAAAGAAATGGTGCATGAATCAAATGCGCGATCTACACATATGATTGAAGTAGAATCTGTTGATAATCTTACTGATAAATGTCAAAAAGTAGCTAAGAATTGGGCACCAGTAGCTGATAGAATTCGATGTGAATCTAACAAGTTATCAAATTTTGTAAATTCGAAACCACCTCGATACTGGGATAAAAATTGGGATGGTACTGAGGAAGTTTGGGAGGATTCCAATAAAGATCATTAAATATTAGGAATACTAATGTTAGACAGATTAAAAGCAAAAACAAAGCAAGTTATAGAATCTTTAAAATCAAGAATTAAGAGAGAGAAAAAAAGCAATCAGTAGCAAAAGCTGGATATTAGTGAATTACTGATAGTTCTTTCATTTTTTTTTATTAAATTAACATTAAGAAGTGGTCGTAATGGAACCTGAAACAGTTGGAAGAAATAAACCTATAGACAAGACAACAACTATCGTAAAAATATCGTTATTAGAGAAGATAATTCAAGAGTTTAGAGAGGGGTATTTTCACATTTTTTTCGCTATTTCTTATCTACTTTTTGCTATTGTTTTACTAGTTATTAATGGGGACGGATTTTTGGGTTTTTCCTTATTATCAGGAATTGTTTTTATTTCAATTGTGGTTCTTTCTGCTGTTATTTATTTGTTAAAACCCAATAACTCTAAATCCCCTATTACCTTATTAATTAATAGTCTTCCTTTTTTCATAATTTGGTGTACCTATGAATTAATGGCAAATGTAAAAGAGCACTTAATCTATCCACGCGTTTATACAGAAGTTTTCTATAACTTAGAGATGAAACTATTTGGGTGGATTTTTGGCGGGATGACTCCTAACCACTGGTTCCATATGACCTTCAATTCTGTTTATACAGATATTATATTTGGGGGCGTTTATTTGTTACATGCTTTGATTCCAATGGTTTTTGGGTTATACTTATATATAAGAAATGATCGGGAAAATCTCAAATTCCTTGCAATAAATTTCTACACTGCGACATTACTCGCTTTTATACTTTTTATGATTTTTCCTTCAGCAGCTCCTTGGTATATTGATCAATATGGTTTTACTCAACCTGATATTGCAGTAGATTATACACAAGATATAACAGCTGGTTTAGGAAGAATCGACGAGATTACAGGAGTGAATCTTTTTTCGTGGTATTATGGAACATTTGAACAAAACTCTTTTGCAGCATTCCCAAGTGTTCATGCTGTTTACGCATTATCAGCAACCCTTTGTATTCGTCAAAAATGGAAAAAATCACTATATTTAACGATTCCTTATTGTCTAGCCATATTTCTAGGAGCTATCTATTTCAATCACCATTTTATTGTCGATATTTTGTGTGGTATTAGGATATCAACGCTTAGTTATATTGTAGCATTATGTTTAAAAAAGAACATCAGTATATTCCCTAAGCTGAAATTTCTCAAGTCATAGATGCTAATATAAAATATGATTATCCTTCGATAAGATATAGCAAGACTCTCATTTGAACAATACACTTTGTTAAATTTCTGATAAAATACATTGATTATATATCATTAAATTTTTTAGTTGGCCACCTTATTTAACCGAATCGTTTAAACTAAAAAATGGAAAAAATTACTCATACATCCGTAAATATATTTCCAGAAATATGGAAATGTTTTTATAACTGCTAAAACTTTTCTACTCAATGAAACCTTCTCTTAATTGGAAAGAATTAGAGATACTTAAGATTGTTAATTTGAAGAAGGAAAAGTATAAAACTGCAATAATTAAAGAATTACAGAATATTTTTCCTTTTTTAAAAGATAAACCCTCTAGTTCTTTCTATCTAATGTTCGACAGATTAAAAAAAGAAGGGCTGATATCAATTGAAAAACGTGAAGGTGCAGGTCATAAAGCTTTTGTGAATGTTACAGACGAAGGTCGCATGGTTATAACAGAATCAATGAAAACAGCTTTTGATTATTTTATTCCAACAATAGTTGACAGGTTCATTATTGAAATCGGGATGATTATTGAAGAAAACTTTAAGAATTTTGATAAGGGAAATCTAGCAATTGTAGCACCGGATATGATCTTATCTAATCCAAGCCTTCAACAACTATTCACCCAAAAGATTCTTGAGAGTGATATTAGACCATTTAACCTTCAGATGTCTTTTTCCAGTTATAGCAGCTTGGAGGGATATGAAACCATAAAATCTACATACGACGAAATACCTCTCAAAGATGACTTTTTCTCACTCATAATCTCTTTCTTTTCTCTTGGCTTTCATGAACCAAAATGTTACCAAAAACTGCTCAGAGAATATCAACGAGTGCTTAAGAAGAAGGGTCGGATTATGTTAGTTGAAGTAAGATACTTTTATAGTATACTTGAACAAAGCATGATTTCATTTATTGGGGATTTGAATCCCATAAAAAAGGATTTGAACATAGATTCAAATCAATTTCGACGAGAGGATTTTCAAGAATTAATGCAAGATATATTTCCTAAATCGAGTTTTGTAGGCGATTTTGCTGAGATTCTTGTTTGCATAGGGGAAAAATGAGGTGAAATTTTGAAAAATAACAACAACAAAAAGAATGGTAAATCTGTATTCGCAAAAATCGCGGAAATTACAGAAAAATATCGATGGTTTATCCTAATTACTTGGATAGTACTTGCATCAGTAGCAGCACCTTGGGCTATAAATATAGGTGATAAACTTGAAACTGACGAAACAGCGTTTCTTGGTGAAACACCAGCAGGTGTAGGATTGGATATCTTAGCGGATAAATTTCCTGAATTTAGCAGTAGCTTTGTAGCAGTGATTGATGGGTTAGAAGAATCAGACTTAACATCACAGAACTTTACGAATTTTGTGAAGAGTTTAGAAAGCACTTTTGAAGATGAATCAGCCTATCCTTATATTGATTCAATTCTATCAATTTATTCGGTACTAGAGGATTTACAGACATTTTACAATGTTACTTTAGATGAGGTACAGACTTTTCTAAATGTTACATTTACTGAACAAATTCCTTTGATGTATGATTATATCAGCTTAGCAAATGAAACAACAAAAGGATTGATAGATTTATTAGAACAAGTTCCTCTTTACTACTTATTTGCTTGGTCTGATTTCTCTAAATTCATTTATTATACAAATAATCAAACAAATGCATATTCAAACGGTTTTTTCAATTCAACTGAATATGTACTTATGAATAATTGGACTATGTTTGATAATACTACTTTAGATATGTATCTTATGTCAACTCTTCCATTAGCTCCGGTTATTCCAGCGATGCTAGCAGATCCATATTTGGCAGATAACATGACTTCAGTTTTAGCATTTCAAGTTGTGAATGCTTCAATGTCAGCAATGTATAATGAATCAGAATACGGAATTCCTTACTTAAACTCGCTAAGTTATAATTATCTCTTGCTTTTGAATGCGACGTTTGATACCATCCGGTTATCAAGTTTCATTCCACAAAATGCTTTCTTTGATGATTATTATGCAACTTCTGATCCGATTTTGACTGATTTTCAACAAGGAATGCTTTCACAACTAAACGTGATAGGTAATCTTTCTACCTTAAAACCAAGTATGAAAACTCAATCAGGACAGCTATTAGTTGATTTGCTACCTCCAGGTTCTGAAGAGCAATTACTTCTTCAAATGGCATATATGTTAAGAGAAGAAAATTATGAAACAAGCATTATTTATAAACAGACATTAATCAGTTCAATAACTCAAGCTGTAAATGCTTCATTTTCAACGTTGCTAGAAAATTTCACAATAAGTGGTTTTGATTTTGATCCAGAGATGTTCTTCAAAGATTTTGATGTAGAAGGAATGGTAACTTCGCTTTATGAAACACCATTATTTATGCTAGATATTGTTACTACAATGATGATACAGCAATTTTCACTTCTCGTTGATCAGAAAATAGCTCAGATCATGCCTTATCCTACCATAGTAACTGATTTACCTGCAGATATTTACTACAGTTTAATAAGTTCAGATAATTCAACTATGGTTATTGCTATATTTCTGTCAGACGTGGATGAATCAATAGATTTGGGGATCTACACACCAGATATTAGAGCAAAAATAGCTGAAATAAAAAGTGATACAGATGTAACTATCGACATACATCTGACTGGGACGCTTGCATTATTGTATGATTTAGAATATGTAATGGCTTCTGATTTTGAAAATACTGATATAACGTCTATACTTTTCGTTTTAGGAGTGCTAGTTATTGTGTTCTTGTCACCATTTACACCTTTCTTTCCTTTAATAGCAATTAGTATGGGTTTAATGATTGTTAATGCATTGTTCATGTTAATGTCTAACGTTATTATGATGTCTTCGTATACCGTAATCATTACGTCTATAGTAATGATGGGAGCAGGTGTAGATTATTGCATTTTCATGATTTTTCGTTATAAAGAACAACGAAGAAAAGGTGATACAAAAGAAAAATCAATTGTAGAAACAACAAAGAAAATTGGCGAATCAGTAATTACATCTGGTATAACAGTTATGATTGGTTTCGGAGCTTTATTATTCTCTAAGTTTTCCTTGCTGAGATTAATGGGATTAGGTCCACTATTGGGTATAGCTATTTCTTTACTTATAGCACTAACTTTGATTCCTGTTATTTTACATTTGCTTGGAGACAAGATTTATTGGCCAAGAATGGGGAGAAATGGTAAGAAAGAGAAGAAGGAGAAGAAGGAGAAAAAAGAGGTCGATGAAAGTAAACCAGAGAAAAGTAATCCCCTATTAGAACGAATGACAAACTTTACTCTGAAGTATCCTCTAGTTGTTATTGCCATTTTCTTACTAGTTTCCAGCCCATTTGTGTATTTTGGTGTGACTGGTGAGCAAAGCTATGATATAACTGCAACACTTCCTAGTTCAATGGATAGTATAACTGGATCAAACATATTAGCTAATGAATTTGTTGTAAGTGAATTGCAACCAATTCAAGTACTCTTGATATGGAATGAATCCTTATCTCTTAATGAATCAACAGGTCTCCCTGAAGAAGCAAAATTAATTGCTCTAGAAAGCATTATATCTCATATTATAACGAACTTTGACAATGTTTCTAGCGTTCATACGGTAACGCGTCCTAATGGCGAATATATTCCACCAGAGATGACAGATACTATTCACTTAGAACAAATGCATCGATACATTTCGGATGATAATACCACAATAATGTTGATGATATATCTGGAACTTGACCCATTTGGAAAAGAAGCTTTAGATGTAGCACATGACCTGATCACAAATCTGGGTACAGCAGTTACAGCAGAACTAGCCTTACAGGATTCAGTAATTTACATTACTGGGATGACTGCACTTTATTCAGAACTGAACACTATGATGGTAGAAGACACACCAATAATAATTATATTTACAGTTGTAGGTATTTTCCTCGTGTTATTCTTTCTACTTGGTTCATTTTTCACACCTATTAGATTAGAACTGACTATACTATTATCGGTTTTAGTCAGTCTAGGTGCAACGAACCTAGTTTTCCATTATGGTTTAGGTCAGCCAATAATCTGGTTTCTACCTGTACTGCTGTTTGTAACAATGTTTGGTCTTGGAATGGATTTTGATATTCTTCTTGTTTCTCGAATCAAAGAAGAGATAGAGAAAGGTGCTACTGACAAGGAAGCAACATTTAAAGCTGTAAAAAGTACTTCAAAAATGATTCTAAGCGCTGGATTTATTATGTCAGCATCATTCTTCTCATTGATGTTGTCAGAGTTATGGCCATTAAAAATCATAGGTTTTGCTATAGGGTTCGCAGTTCTTTTGGATGCTACAATAGTTCGACTGTTTCTTGTACCTGCTCTTATGATGGTGCTTAAGAAACTGAATTGGTGGCCATATTGGAGAATATCAAAGGAAACAGTTAAGAGAAACTATACAAAGGACAAGAATAAAAAAGACTAAACTGATGTGTTAGTCTTATTTCTTTTTTTAATCAATTTTTTTCTCTTTTGTTATTATTCAGTTCTTTGAAAATCGCAAAACTAGAAATTAGAGACTGTTTATTTCAAAATCTGTTCTCCAATTTTTATGATTTTGAGCTGTTGAAGATTTTTGGATCTTACTGAAGTACGTTGAAATATGTCCAAACGTGCTTTTTAATATTGTGATATATAGTTTTTTTAAAGTCTTATGTTTAACCCAATTTTTAATTCAATTGAATTTATAGTTTTTTGTATAAAGTAATTATTTCAAGACACACATAATACAAATGTTTGAAACAAGTGTTTGAAACGATAGATTTAAATACTCGTTTGAAATGTTTGTTTAACGAACATAAAGATGATACGCATGAAGAGTAAAAATTTAATAATTAACAGATTGGCATTAAATATAGCAACTAGATTTGCGATAAAAAACCCAAAAAGAAATATTCCAAGACTTATCAAAAGTGTTGAACGATTTTCATCGGATCCAAATCAAAAGAAACATCTCAAAGCTTTTCGTGATGAAAGCAATCCTATGTATAAGCTTCTTCTAGAGTCGTTTGAAAATATAAATCCAAATACTATGAAGCTCCTCATACGGAATCTTGGAGTGAATGCAGCACTTGTTGGAATTGAAAGAACTCGTGAAGTAATGAGAGAAAACCAGTGTAATGTCCCTATAGCCATTCTTATGGATCCTACATCTGCGTGCAATTTAACCTGTAAAGGTTGTTGGGCCGCAGAATACGATAAAACAGATAACTTAAGTTATAGGTTAATGGATAGAATTATAATGGAAGGGAAAGATTTGGGAATCTATTGGTATCTATATTCAGGTGGAGAACCAACTATTAGAAAGAACGATCTTCTAAAGTTAGCAAAAAAACATCAAGATTGCGTCTTTTTGGCTTTCACAAATGGAACTTTGGTAGATGAAGAATTTGCTATTGCATTAGCTGAAGTTGGAAATCTTACTCTGGCGATAAGTGTGGAAGGTTTTGAAGAAGAAACTGATTTTCGTCGAGGCGAGGGGACTTATCAAAAGGTAATAAGAGCCATGAAGATTCTTAAGGAGCATCGTGTTTTGTTTGGTATTTCTACTTGTTATCACAATAAGAATACGGATGTTGTAGGTTCAGAAGAATTTATTGACTACATGATTGAGATGGGTGCAAGTTATGGATGGTTATTTACATATATGCCACTTGGAAAAGATGCTTTGCCAGAATTAATGAGTACTCCAGAACAGAGAGAATTTATGTTTCATCAAGTTAGGAAATTTAGAGAGACAAAATCTATTTTCTTAATTGATTTTTGGAACGATGGAGATTATGCAAGAGGGTGTATAGCAGGAGGAAGAAGCTACCTACACATCAACGCAAATGGAGATGTGGAACCATGTGCCTTTATACACTATTCTAATGTTAATATCAAAGATGTAAGTTTGTTGGAATCTTTGAAATCTCCATTATTTAGACAATATAATCGTAGACAACCATTCAATAATAACTACTTACGTCCATGTCCTCTTCTTGATAATCCTGATAAACTGAAAGTGATGGTGCATAAATCAAAGGCTAAATCTACTCAGATGATTGATGAAGAATCAGTTGATGATCTTACAGATAAATGTCAACAAGCAGCCAAAGAGTGGGCACCAGTAGCTGATAGAATTAGACGTGAATCTAATAAATTATCAAAATTTGTTGATTTAAAACCCCCCCGGTACTGGGACGTTGAGTGGGATGGTGCTGAGGAACGTATTGATGATGAAGAAACTAATTATAAATCGATTAAAAAGGAGGAATACTAATGTTAGACAGATTAAAAGCAAAAACAAAGCAAGTTATAGAATCTTTAAAAACAAGCGTTAAACGAATAACCAAAAGATCAGTAAAAGAAGAAGAATATTAGAGAAGTACTGATTATTTTTTATTTTTTTTATTTTTTTATAAGTAAAGTAATATTAAAAGGTGATAGAATTGGCATCAAAAATACGTAGAGAAACTAAACCAATAGAGGAAGAAATAACACTTACACAAACATTGTTATCAGAGAAAATATTGCGAGATTTTAAAAGCGGACAGTATCATATTTATTTTGCTATAGCTTATCTTTTTTTTGATACTATTTTAATTATATTAAATGGAGAAGGATTTGTATTCATTTCATTATTATCGGGGGTTGTTTTTTTCTTTTTTGCTGTTATTTCTGCTATTCTATATTTGATGAAATTTAAAACCTCCAAAACCCCTATTACATTATTAATTAATAGTTTGCCTTTTTTCATACTTTGGATTACTTATGAGTTAATGTCAAAAATAAAAGAAAATTTGCTGTATCCACGTGTTCTTACAGAAGAAATCTATCTCTTAGAGATGAAATTATTTGGATGGATTTTTGGGGGAATGACCCCTAATCAATGGGTTCATTCAACTTTATATTCTATTCCTATTGATCTTATTTTAGGTGGAATTTATCTATTACATGCCTTTGTTCCCTTGGTTTTTGGATTATACTTGTATTTTAAAGGAGACGAGAAAAACTTCAAATTTCTCGTAATTACATTCTATACTGTAACATTACTATCCTTTATTCTCTTTGTGAGCTTTCCCGCTGCAGCTCCTTGGTATATCAGTCAATATGGTTTTGTTCAACCCGATATTGCAATAGATTATAGTCAAAACATAACAGCTGGTTTAGGAAGAATTGATGAAATTTTGGGAGTGAATATTTTTTCGTGGTATTATGGAACATTTGAACAGAACTCTTTTGCAGCATTCCCTAGTGTTCATGCTGTTTACGCACTATCAGCAACCTTGTGTATTCATCAAAAATGGAAAAAATCAATATATTTAACTATTCCCTACAGTATGGCCATATTCCTAGGAGCAATCTATTTCAATCATCATTTTATTATAGATATTTTATGTGGTGTAGGTATATCTATGATTGGTCATTTGGTAGCTTTAAGTGTGAAAAATAAATTGTTTTTTCCATCATCTAGAGCTTGACTAGTTCTTTGTATGTTATTTCTATGTATTTATTGCGATAAAAGCATTTCTTTCTACTGATCCGCTTACATATGGTCTTATTCCGTATTATTTGAGATATAATTGAATGTAATCTCTCCATTTTATATGTTGGAACCTATAACCATCACCAGTGTTTATACTTGGGATTAAGACGAAAACCAATGAGCGGACTCTTTGGTAATTGAAATTTTGCTTGAGATACAGTCATATTTTTCACCTGTATTTTTAGCGATTGAAATCAAAACAAAAACGCAAAGAGCTACTCTTTGTAAGCCATGTCTTTGACTTGATTCTTGCTATATCGCTATCCAAGAATCAGCAAAATGGTATTTAAAGGAGCTAGAAAAGAATAATTTCATATAAAAATATAAATTCTGTGCATTACTTATTCATCAAATTTCTATAAATTTTGCGAAATTTATTGATTTTAAAAATTCAATTCTTTTATTTTTTATTTTATCCATATCCTCTCCTACCCACATGAAATGACCACCGTGTGTCTCCATTAACTCGAAATCTTTGAGATTGCTTTCGAGATATTCAGCATTTAACCACTTGACATCATTATCGTCTCTACTATAGATTAATAATGCTTTTGCGCTTATATTATCAACTGGAATATTCTCGATGGAAAATAAGAGGTCTATATCATGATTCAAGCCAAGTTTTCTTAGACTCATCGGAACAGTTGTATCCATAAAGCTCATTATCCACTCTCTTCTCTCCTTATCATTTGAAACCAGATCAGTAAATTTCTTTATGCTTTCTTTGTCAAGTGAGGTTTCCAGTCTGATTATACTCTTGAATGTCATTTTGAATGCTATTCTAACAAATATTACGGTAAGCCAGCTCAAGAAATCTTGTATACCCTTACTCTGAAAGAGTTTCATCCAAATTGAATCCGGTGCTCCACTTGGCATATTATATTCGGTACTTACACCAGCTTCCATAATAAGAGCATGAGTTCTCTCGGGGTATTTATTAGCAAAGTTGAGTGCAAGAGGACCACCAGCTGAGTATCCCATGGGAACAACCTTATCGATTTCTAATTTGTCCAGCAATTCCACATAATGATCTACTTGCTCCTCATAAGATAGAGGAACAAAGGGGGTTCTTAGATATCCGGGCCTTGAAACACTCAGTATTGAATAACCTAGCTCAATCATACTATCAATTAAGATAGCCTGATCTATTCCTCCCGGTCCGCCATGCATAAAAAATAACACAGGACCCTTTCCAGAGAGTTTGTAATGCAGCTTCCCCATAGCTGTTTCCATTACATCTCCATCGTCCATAACTCTAGATGCGGATTTTTTCCATCTAACAAAAGCAATTCGTAGGAGTATAAGGATAACCAATATAACCGATATAACAATTAAAACAATTACTAGAGTTTCCACAGTTGCATTCTCTTATTGAATATATATAAAGAAATCTGTTTAAAGCCGGACAACCCAAGCTATGATTAACTGAAATAGTAATCATATTTTAGATATCTAAAAAATGCAAATAAAACAGAAGTTAATCTATTATCGATCCCAAAATATTGTATTCAATTAAGTCAATTATTCCTTCATATTGTCCAGGATAGGCATTGACAATATCTCCAGAAGCTGTTGTAACAACAACCATATCTAGTTCTGGAAAACAGAAAACAAACTGACCACCAAGACCACGAGCCGAATAAGATCGGTACCCTCTCATTTCTTTCAACCACCATTGGTAACCATAGCCAGTGCCTTTATAGAAATCAGATTCCAATCCACCAGTCATTGCAACATCAGTTTCTACCAAACCAACAGCGTAATCTTGAGTAGACTCTATCACCCATTCAGCAGGAACAATCTGTTCTCCGTTTAATGAACCATTATTAAGATAAAGTAGACCAAATTGTGCTAAATCCCTCGGAGTAAAGTACATCTCATGCCCACCAGTGTAGTAACCTTGAGGATCTTGTCTCCAGTAATTTATTGATATATTCATTGGACCGAAAAGAAATTGGTCAGCAAAGGCTTTTGTGCTCATGTTAGTTGCTCTTGTCAATATTACAGAAAGCAAGTTTGATTGAGGTGTACAATAATGCCAATTTTCTCCTGGATCATGTGTTAAAGGTAAGGATAAAGCATAGTTAACCCAATTTGCACTGTAAGCATAATCATACCATTCATCAGCTGAATCATTGAAATTAAATCCAGCTTTCATCTGTAGTAAGTGACGAATGGTGATATCTTGCTTGATTGATTCTAGAGCTAAATCGACATATTCTGGGAAGTAATCTTGTATCTTTTGATCCAAATCCGTTAAGTAACCTTCTCTTATTGCTATACCTATCAACGCCGATATGAAACTTTTTGATGCTGAATGTATATGATTAGCTCCATAGTACGTCCCATCATTGAGCCGTAAGCAACAGCTGATTAAAATCTTATTCAATCTTGCCAGAAGTCTCTGAGCTTTCATCATTGCATGTTGAGGTGATGATGGTTAATACCTCTCTAATTTTCTCCCATTTTTCTACGAGTTTATATAGGAAAGTGCTGATATATGGGTAGTGCTTGGCGAAAACTCGTCATGTTTATGGTTCGCAAGTGTTTGAACACTTATCCCTCAGTTAATAAAGCTTGAACCATACAGCACGAAGCGCAATGACAGGAATGTTGTCGGAGTAAATGCGCACTCCCTTCATTCCTTTCCCAATCATGATCCTCATGATTCTTCCCCTCAACGCACGTGAGGGGACCCACTTAAACGACGGTTAGACCGCCTCTGGCAAGTTTGACCAAGTTTCATGACGTGCGTAAGATAAGCACACTTCTAAGATAGATAGGGCATCTGTTCGGCAACAAGACGTGTAGCAGCTATTTTATTCCATTTGAATCCATAGTCTTCAGGTTCTCCTTCCAACCATTCATAATCTACCGTGGTTATTCAAATCATTTGAACTACTAATAACGAAGAGACAATAAAAATTAATCCTAATGAAATCCCTAAAACGATTTTCCAGCCTTTTTTCATGTTGAAATGCCCCTGAAGAATTTAACTTCTTCTCCTGAAATTAGCTCATAGGCATTTTTAAACCATTGTAAATAAAAAGAAAAATAGAAGAAAGGAAGGATTATTTGTAAGAAATACCTAATCTCTCACTAACACCATCTAACATAGCTGGAACCATTTTCTCAAAAGGCAACTCAGGTTCCCAACCCCATTCTTCTCTTGCAACACTATCATCAAGTGATTGAGGCCAAGAACGAGCGAGAGCATCGCGGAAATCAGGCTCATAATCGATTTTGAAATCAGGGAGGTATTTGTTGATTTCATTGGCTAGTTCTTCTGGATTGAAACTCATACCTGTAACATTAAATGATCGATGTTTGAGCTTGGAATCATCAGCTTCTATCAAGTCAAAAGTTGATTTTAAGCAGTCTGACATCATCATCATAGGCAAGGTAACGTCTGCACTTAAGAAACAAGTATATTTCATGTTCTTGAGAGCTTCATAGAAAATCCAGATAGCATAATCTGTTGTGCCACCTCCTGGTTCTTCAGGACTTAGAACACCAGGATATCTTAAGCTCCTGAAATTCAGACCATATTTTTTGTTATAATAACTACCCATTAATTCAATATAAACTTTCGAAATCCCGTAAATACTAGAGGGTTCCATTATAGTTGTATTAGGGGTATTCACCAAGGGGGTCGTGGGTCCAAAAGCAGCGATAGAGGAGGGAACAAATAGCTGCTCAATGTTTAATTCTCTAGATGCTTCTAGAACGTTATAAAAACCTTCAAAGTTTATTGAATGAGCTAACTGAGGATTTTTCTCACCAGTTGCAGATAAAACTGAAGCATTATGTAAGATGATATCAATATCATATTCAACTAACAGATTTCGAAGACCATACTCATCCCTAACGTCTAAACGGTGATAGATAACATCTAATTCTTTGAATGTAGGATTAATCTTTTTTCGGCCAGTGGCTACAACGTTTTCTTTTCCATAACGTTCTAACATTGCGGGAATCAAATCCATGCCTATTTGGCCATACGATCCAGTTACAAAATATTTTTTCATTTTAGTTCACCATATAAGATAGAATCAAACAAAAAATGAATTTTAAAAATTTATTGTATTGTCATTATGATGAGTTTTTGTCTTTTTTCTCCTCATTTATGACTTCCAGAACTAAAGGTTTCAAATGAGGAATATCTTGTATTACTGTTTTCCAGACCACTTCTAGATTCACACCAAAATATGCATGTATTAGCTTATCTCTCATTCCTGCTATTTCTTTCCATGGGAGATTTGCATATTTGTACTTTATTTCATTTGGGATTTTTTTTGCTGCTTCTCCGATAATTTCAAAAGCTCGAATGACTGCATATGATGTCTTTGAATCATCTTTGAATTGAATGTAGTTCATGTCTTTTGTAAATTCCTCAATTTTCAAAATTGATTCAATAATGTCTTCTAAATAATCACTGTATATTCGTTTAGAATTCATACTTCTATAACCTCCTTGAGAATCCTCTTTCCTATGTTGTGTTTGAGAGCTTCTTTCATTACCAAATCTACTTTTATTTCTAGTATTTCACTCAAGTAGTTTTCTAATCGAATAAATTGAAATAGACTAGGAGTTTCAAAGAATTCAACTAAAATATCAATATCACTACATTCTTTCTGCTCGGACCTAACAAATGAACCAAAAATACCTAGATAGTTAACTTTGAACTTTTGTTCGATTTCTTCTTGATATTTCCTTAAAGTTTCTAGATAAAGAGTAACCTTATCATCTTCTTTTGATTCAATGGTTGTCAATCTAATCATCTTCTACTCACAATCTTAATATAAAAATTCTTTCACTTAATAGAATCTGAATAATAGTTATAAACTGTGAAAGAAAAATTGTTCGCTATGTGGAAAGAAGAGGAAGAACCTACATTTGAAGAATTACTTACACTTCTTCAAGATCCTGTTACAAAAAATCTTATCATTTTAGTCCGCCATATAAGATAGAATCAAGCGAAAAACGAATTTTAAAGATCTATTGCAATGGTATTAGAAATTATTAAAATAAAAAAGAAAAAAAGAAAAAGAGATTAGTGAGTTAGTTTTCTTTTCCTTCTGAATGCTAAATAAACCGCTGCAGAAAGAGCGCCTAGTAACGGTAATAGAGTTATGACACCGAATTCAGGTATAACGGGTTTCTCGATCTTCCACCAGCAATCAACTATTTTAACGGTTCCAGTGGTGACATCAGTAACTATGAAGTAAACGTCATACCAACCTTCGTTCACAAATACCCAATAGACGTAGAAGTCATAGGTTGTCATCGATAATACCAATTTCGTTTCATTATGCGCTATCCAAGAGTCAGCTCCTTGAACTATTTTTACTACAAGATTCAGATTCTTATCTATTGAGAACAGATTACCCACACCAAACTGCATAGTATAGTTTATTCCTACTTCTCCATAGAAGCCTTGTTCAATCCATATGTCTAACCAGCCATCATCGTGGATATACCAGCGACATTCTGCAGTCCAAACATTACCCGTTTGTAATTCAACAATTACAAAGTAGATTTGGAATATTCCTGGGTCCAAGAATATATAACTTAGATTCCACATTAGTAGTTGACCAGCTAGTATATCTAAGGTGTCTGAATAAAGTATTATAATTCCGTATCCCGTGTCTATTCTCACTTCTATATAGATGGGTACATCATATCCATAGTAACTCTGTGCGTAGAATACCATCCATACTTCTTGTCCTACAACAGCTTCATAGTCTTGAATTATCCAGACATCAATGAATCCATCATAGACATCCCATCTACAGTATTCAAACCATTGAGCACCTGTTACATCTATTACAATTAAGGTTATGGTGTAAAATCCTGCGTATAAGAATGTATAAGGCAACGTGAATGAGTAAATACCATTAGCTGCAATTATCACCGAGGTGTCAGTATAAACTAAGACATTATCCGTTCCATCATTTATCCATACTTGAACTGTCAAATCCATTTCAATTGAGTAGTAGTTTACTATCCAGAATTCCATAAGGACCTCTTCACCAACTGAAGCTTCCATATCTTGGACAATCCAGATATCTAGATATTCAGCATAGATGTACCACCAACAATATTCTATCCACACTTCTCCCGTATCCACTTCCGTCACAATTAGTATCACGTCATAATATCCAGCGGCTTCAAATATGTAACAAAGATCCAAGATCCAAAATGTAAGTGAGTTGACAATGTCCACAATATAATACACTTGAACATAATTTACACCATCGAAGATGAGTATTTCAATTTCTACGGTCTTATCTACTTCGTAGTAATTATATATCTCAAATCTCATCCAGAGATCTTCAGAGATTAATCCATAGTATTCTTGGTAAATATAGAGATCAAAATATCCTCCATAAACATACCAATAACAGTAGTCAACATACAGCTCTCCTGAGAATAAATCAATAACAACTAGTTTTACATCCCAATAATCCACGTAAAAGAACGTCCAAAATACCGTGAAGTTATACATTTCTCCAGGAGTAATAACCATAGTTTCTCCATATATCAAGATGTTATGCGTTGCATTACTTATCCACACTTCAATAGCTATATCACGATCAACTGCGTAATTACTTATGACCCAACAATACATTATAGCTTCTTCAAGAATGAAAACTTCGTACCGTTGGTAGATCCAAACATCTATGAACCCACCATAAACATACCATCCTTCTGGACAAAATTCTATCCACGTAATATCGAGTTCAATTACAAAAACTTCTACATAAAGTTCCCAGAATCCTTCATAGATGAATGTGTAGAAAATTTCATCCACAAAATACGTTCCAGCATATATTACTACATCCGTTCTAGAACATATCTGAATTACATGTGTTCCGTTGTCAATCCAAACAGAGATGTCAGCAGTAATATCGATAGCATAGTAGTTGTAAACCCAGAACTGTATCCTTTCCTCAATGCCAATCCATGCTTCATAATTTTGCTCAATTATTATATCTATGAAACCATCCATAACCTCCCAGTGGCAATAAGAAAACCATTCATTTGTTTCAGGTACATCAGCAACTCTTAGCATTACCTCATAATATCCCGCTACAGAAAAGGTCCAGTAAACTACTATTATCAGTACATCATATGCTGCAATAATTGTCGTTTCAATATGTATTTGTATTGGACCCGAACCATCATCAAGAAATACTTCAATGAAATATTCCCTTGCTACTGGATACCCATTATAGATATAAAATTCCATCTTAACCTCTATTCCGACTTGAGCTTCGTAGTCTTGAATAATAGCTAGTTCTACGTAACCATCAATAACTTCCCATTGGCACTCTGTTGTAACTTCTTGATTATTTGTTATATCCATTACTTTGAGATTAACTAAATGGAAACCTACTAACGTGAAAGTATGATTTACATTAAAGATATATTCCAAGTAAGGAAACAGTATTCTTGATTCTTGATAGATAAGGAAAACACTACCATTGTCATATTGTATCCATACTTCTATATCCGCTTCAATTTCAATTCCATAAAGACTTAGCACATGACATTCCATCAATGCCAAATCATATACCGTTATCACAAAATCTTGCACAATCCAGATTTCAATTGTATCAGCCGCGTCTTGCAATCCTATTTGATCTTGTGCCGGTTCAGTTGCTACTTGTTGCACTTCTTCAGTAGAGGGGTCTTGAGTGTAATTTAGAGCTTGAGCAGCTTGATTAGAAACCCCAATCATAGAAAGTGTCAAAAGTAGAATAATGAAAGTTGTTTTCATTAAATTCTGTCTATTCATATTCTTACACACCCTATCAGCGAGTACAGCATACAATAGTGAAATGTTGTATATATCTCTTTCCTCAAAACTTACACGGTGTAAATACCGACAAAATTGATTTGTGATTTAGAGAGCTAATACCTTTGTTTCAGTTTTTCTTTAATGAATTTTCTTTTTATATTAAAGAACAAACTAATTGCAAATTAAGATAACTTTATTTTGTACTAACGAATAATATCAATAGAAATAAAAGTATGTCTGAAAGGGAAGTTGTTAGATAAGATGAAGAATGCACCTACTGCGATGAAATTTGATAAGAAAGGCATCCCATTAGTTGTAATAGGTTTATCTCAAGCAGGAAAATCTTCGTTTGTTAAGCGAATAATGACTGGTAAATTCGAGGAAACCAAACCTACAATGGGTTTGCAATTCGAAACTACAGACATAGGAGATGCAAGATTTGATATTTTCGATCTTGGAGGTCATATATCTTATCGAAAAACAATTTGGGAATCTTATGTAAAATTAGCTTATGGTTTAGTATTCATGATAGATTCAGCTGACCCAGAGAGTTTTGATGAAGCTAAAGAAGAATTTTGGCGAATTGTCGATCTCAAAGATAATCGTGATGAATTCTTAATCTTGTTCTTATGCAATAAAGCAGATTTAAAGGAAAGTCTAGACCTAGAATCGATTATAAATCACTTGGGTTTGTATAATTTAGCAAAGAAAGAAAATGCTTCCTATCAATTTTTTAAAACTAGCATGAAAACTGGTGAAAATGTACATAATGCTCTAAACTGGTTAAAGAATAACACCGCAAAACTTGCTACAAAAAGAAAAATAGACCCACTTATGTTTATGATTGCAGATATTGATGGTTTTCCTCTGCTTGAGATTGACAAAATTGGGCTTGAGGAAGATCCTTCTTTATTAGCAGGATTTCTAGCTGCAATTGAAAGTTTTAGTCAAAGGTTATTTGGGAAAACAGGGATGTTGCAATACATGGTTTCTGGTGATTATAAGTACATAATTAAGACAGATGATCAGTATATCTACTCGATGATTATTGCAAAAGATGAAAGTCAACATGAAGCTAGAAGAGAAATTGAAGTACTAAACGAGTTGGTACAACCTATGGAAGATTTTACCATGTTAGAAAGTATAGTAGTTCAAGTGTTGAATATTGATTTGTCCGAATATGTCATACAAAAGGGATTCAAATAATCACATTCTATTTTCAGATGGAAGAGAAAAACATAAAAGTTAGGTAATAACTTCTAATTGATTAAGATGGTTCATCAATTCTTTTATCCTAAATCCATAGCAATTATTGGAGCTACAAGCGACCCAAAAAAATTTGGTAATGCAGTGACAGCAAACTTATTAGAAAATGATAAATTGGAAGCAAAAATCTATCCAATCAACCCAAAAGCAACAGAAATTTTCGGGTTAAAATGTTACCCATCTGTATTGGATGTTGAGAAAGATATAGATCTTGCCATTATTTTAGTACCTTCTAAAGCTGTTCCGATTGTTATTGATCAATGCATTGAGAAAAAAGTTAAACGGGTTATTATCGTATCAGCAGGATTTGGAGAGATAAACGAGGAAGGTAAAAGAATTGAACAAGAGATAAAACGCAGAAGTTTGGATGCAGGTATGAGATTGATTGGTCCCAATTGCGTTGGAATTCAAAATATTGACATCGGTATGAATGCTTCTTTTGTTCAAACGCCGATTGAAGGCAATGTGAGTATAGTAACACAATCAGGTTCTTTCGGAGCAGCGATTCTCTATGAAATGTGGTGGCAAGGATTAGGTTTTTCCAAATTTGCCAATCTAGGCAACATGATAGATGTTAACCTTACAGATCTTCTCCAGTATTTTATCGATGATGAGAACACTAAAGTTGTTACTGTTTATCTCGAAAATGTTATTGATGGTAGAGCGTTTTACAATAAGCTTGTTAAGCTTGCAGCTAAGAAACCAACAGTAGTCCTCAAAGGAGGTAGAACAGTTGCGGGAATGAAAAGTGCAAGCAGCCATACAGGTTCAATTGCAACTGACTATAACTCTCTTAAAACAGCTGTTAAACAAGCTGGAGCTACTTTATGCGAAAGCTTAGGTGATTACATTGCAGCGATAAAGGCTTTCTCATTCCTACCTGAACCTCTGGGAGGAAAAATTGGTGTTTTAACTAATTCAGGTGGGTCAGCTGTTTTGTTCAGTGATCACTCTGAAGAAATGGGGTTAGAACTTGTTGAATTCTCTGAGGAGTTTAAACAAAAAATTAATCCTCATGTGATTCCTTTGGTAAAAAAGGTTAATCCGCTCGATATGATTGCTGGAGCAAGTGGGGAAGGGTATTATCAAGTTACAAAAGCAATGCTAGAAGATCCAAATATTGACATTGTTGTTCCATGTTGTGTTATACCTACATTTTTAGAAATGAAGCCAGACGAACACTACAAAGGAGTAATAAAAGCCTGGAATGAGACTGGTAGAAAAAAACCTATCTTCCCAATATTTATGAGTGGGGCAATACTTGAAGCGATAAAAGGGTTTGCAGAGAAAGAGAAAGCACCTATATTTCTTTCTCCAAGAGAAGCAGCTTTTGCAGCAAAAGTTCTTTATGAAAGAATGAAAAATCATTCAAAATAGCGATGAACAATCATACCCTTGATTTTTTCCACATCATGTACACGATTGGGATTTATCTCTACTCTTTTTTCCATAAAACTGTTCAAATCTTCGACTTCCTTAATAAGTCCCATATCCATTAATTTTAGTGTTGACAAAAGAAGAGAGACACTAACTTTCTCTTTCATACATCTACGAATCAAGGGGATAGATTTCTCAAATATTCTACTATCACGCATATTGTCGGAAGTCCCCATTACAAAAATATGCTCTGCATAATATTTAAAGCTGGGTAAGACTGTTCGAATACGTGTTAGATGTTGTTTTGTTTTGGTTCCTCAGGCGTATTCTTTGCTGCCCTTCCAAGAATTTTTTGGCACACAATATAAGACAAACTGAATCCAAAAGTTAACAAAATGAAGATAACACCCCAAATTTCGGGATACCAATCCACAGTGATTGATTCTATAAATGCAAGTAGAAATATTATACCAAATGTACCAAACAACATGACAAAACTTGAGATTGTTGAGACTCGCGAAACGCTTGCCTTATTTGTTTTCTCCATCTTTATTACTCTCAGTTTTCTCTACCTTATTCTCATTTTCTAGAGTAGTGGTTCTATATGATAAAGTTTCTCCCAAGGGAACACTAACTACTCTAGGTTTCAATATCTTGATGAATCGTTTCACACCGATTGCAATAATAGCTATGTTTGTTAGAGAGGCAAATATCCAGAATAACCAATCGTTTGCAATAGAGGCTAGAACTATGATTGCAGCTACAAGCAATACATAAATTGATCCGATTACAATCAGATAGAGTTTGCTATGCTGGCGTTGTACATTCCACACTGTCAATTTGATCACTTTTTATTCTGTATACTTTCTTCAGGAGGTAAATTTTCCAGTTCTTTGATCTCTTTGCTACCTTTGGTCATAACCATTGAAATTATCCTAAAACTAATGTAGATCAATACAGAGAAGAATAGCCATCCAAAGAGAAGCCAAACTGAATATATGCCTAATTCTGTCCACCTCCCATAGAGCAAAGTAAAGAAGTTGAATAGCAACAATACACCAAAAAAGCAAACTGTACTTACAAAAATTATTTTTCCTACTAAAGAATGTTTCTTGAATCTTATCCAATCTAATCTAGATTTTTCATTTTTTTGCTCAGAGGAACTCATAGAACTAAATGCTCATTTGTATGGAACATTATAAACTTCACTATTTTGTGAAGAAACAAATCAATGAAGGCGTTTAAGTAATTCAAAAAGAATCATTTGTTTTTCCAGGGGAAGAGTATCTTTAGAGTGACTACGAATAGATAATGATTCCAGAGATTGAAAGACCCAATCTAACTCTGTTCTTAGAAATGTAAAAGCTTCTACAGCATTCAGATTTGAAATCTGTTTAATTACATCTTCAAAATATGCTGACGAGTGTCCTCCAAAAACGATCCCTTCATCAATGTTGATAATGACCAATGTACTTGAAGGTAAAAGCTTATCGTAATCATTTGTTCCAATAATGTCATAGCCAATTTCATATTTGAAAGACCATGGCTTGACATTTAGTAGTTTGGTTGGAGAAAGAAGACGTAAAGAATGAATCATTGGCTCAACAAGGTTTCGATTTCCTACAACTATAACTGGAATTCCTACAATTAGACCATAGAGTACTTTATCTAGACCTTCAGGAACTATACGAGATATAATTTCAAATGACAGAAACTCTCTTGACCCATCAAACATCAAGTCTTTCGCGACATTTTTCAACTTGATCAAAGACTTATAATCAGTTAAATCAGTTTTCTCAAAAACATTTAGCATGTTTTTTTGCATATTAGATAAATATTCAGCAAGAGCAGATTTTATTTCTATTGAAACTTCCTCTTCATACTTGATAGCCTGATAAATACTGAAATTGTACTGCTCTTGGACTTTCTTGAATTCTGCGAGAAGAATTGGAAGAATATCTCCATTGAATGGGGCTTCAATATTAACAAGAAGAGCAACAATTAACTCATTTTCTGTATAGAAATAGAGTATTTTTCCCTCAAACTCTATTTCACGTGGAAAAGAATTTACTACTTCGGAAGAGAGGGCAACAATTGCACTAATCAAACTAGTAACCAAAGCATTATCGTGAATTTTATTTTCACTAAAGCTATCGTACTGATAGAGCAATTCTCCATTCTTAGATGTAATAAGGATCTTCAATATGTCCACTTTCCGCTAGTGTTATGAGTTTATCACTCGATGAATCTTCTAAGTATCTCACCTACTGTAGGTAGATAATTAGTGAAACTGATTTGAACCCCAGTTAATATAACGTGTGACTACCCTTAATATAAATAGTATGCAGAGGGCAACGAAAGTCATATAACAATTTTGTGCATTTCTTTAATTTATGAAGTTTAGAAGTTGAAATAACATAGAATCATATTAATGAATATTATGCAAAAGAACGGAAAAAGAAGAGTTAGCTAAGATCAAGTGAAATAAGCAAAAGTCCCCTCAGAGTTCATCAAGATAGATTTAGGTCAAGAGCATGAAATTCCAACAATGGTATAGCACTCAAAATTATTGGTATACTCGGAGTTCTATATTCAGCAAAAATTTGCAAAAACTATAAATAGTTTTGAATTGTTGATTAAGTTGATTCAAAAAATTGAGGAAAAAATATGTACGGAAATACAGATATTTCTAACAAATCAAATAACGTTTCATTATTGATGAAAGTATCTGCAGGAGTTTTCATAGTTAATGCAATTGTTAACATTATAAATTTTTTCAACTATGAAATCATATACTCTTCAAGTATATCTTGGTTATACTATATAACTAATGCAGTTGCTGTAGCTGTATTCTTAGGTGTTCTCATAATGATGTATAACCTACAAACTGAAAAGGATGGAAAACTCATCTTAGGGGTGGTTTTACTATTAGTTTATATCATAGGCTTTGGAATTTACTTCTACTCACCATCTTTAGGAGTATTTATCGACCTATTTATCATAGGAGTGATATTTTTGATAAAAGGTATAGCCTATGTTGTTGTGAACAAAGGATTTCAAAATATGAACCGGCAAATAGATAGCCCAATAATATGGGTTTATGGGTTTACTAAGTTTGTAATGCTAATAGTATTCATAATATCAGCATTTATTTTCTGGCTTTTTGCAGATATAGCTTATTATGTTACAGACTGGCTTGATGCCCTATTGTTAATGGGTTTTGCAGGAACATTATTTAAAAATTCAAACAATATTACTAAACCTGCAAGACCACCAGCTACCCATGCACCATCTACATACGCTCCCCCAGCAAGCACTCAACCTAGCTATTCAACTTATCAAACACCTGTACAGCAACAACCCTTTCAACCAGTACAAAGTGAAGATCCAACAAGAACAACTTCATTTTGTATGAGTTGTGGATCAACTTTAGAAGTTGGGGAAAAGTTCTGCACTAATTGTGGTGCCAAAGTAGAATAAACGTTTTTTCTCTTTTTTTTTCTTTTTGTTACACACAATTGAACTTTAATATGGCAAGTCTTTTTCTTGTTTGAAGGTAAAATGAACTGGTTCATAATCACCTCAAATGATTGCAATCTAAGGTGCGCATATTGTCTTAATGAACCTCATCCTGATTTACCAGTTACACCTAGTTGGAATGTAGAGGAACTTAAGAATTTTTTAGCAACTGATAAGGATCCTGACATAGCTTTCTATGGTGGAGAACCACTGCTAGAAATGGAGATTATAGAGAACATTATGGGTGAAATTTCTGCAAATCATTTTACTTTGCAAACAAATGGAATCTTGCTCCATAAGTTAAAAACTGAAAGCCTTAATAGAATGTCAACGATTCTCATTTCAATTGACGGAGATAAGGATGTTACCGAAACCAACCGAGGATTAGGTGTTTTTGATAAGATTAAACACAATATCGCCGATATTCGAGGCAGGGGGTTCACCGGAGATCTAATTGCACGTATGGCTGTCTCTGAAGTCTCTGACATATACACTGATGTTCTGTTTTTATTAAATGATGAAGATTTAACATTTGATCATGTGCATTGGCAACTAGATTGTCAATGGGATTATAATATGAATGAAAGATGGAAAGATTTTCCTTCATGGGTAAAAAAATACAATGAAGGGATAACAAAATTAGTTTCATATTGGCTAGAAAAAATGAGAGCAGGAGAAGTTAAAGGCATAGTTCCATTCTTAGGTGTTTTTCGCAACATACTCAATAATACCAAAACAGATTTACCGTGTGAAGCAGGATTGAGAAGTTTTGCTATCCGCACAGATGGAATTGTAACTTTTTGTCCTCTCCCTCCTGAATTCGAAAAAACTATAGTTGGAGATATCAAAAAGAATAAGCCAGAAGAATTACGAAATTCTGTCAAAATAGAAAATACTTGTCTAGAGTGTGAGGATTATGATTTGTGTGGAGGGAGATGTTTATTTGCTAATTTGTATAAACTATGGGGTGAAGAAGGGTTTAACCTTGTTTGTACAACTGTTAAACATTTGATCTCAGAGTTAAAAGGGATAAAAAAAGATGTAGAAGAACTAATCGAGAAAAGCATTATAAAAAGAGAGCAATTCGATTACCCTGAATATAATAACACTACTGAAATCATACCTTAATTAGATAATCCATAAAGAGTCAATAATAGTTACATCGTCTTCTTTGAGTATTCTAAGAAATCCCTTATTAACTAATTTTGAAACAACTTCTGAAACAATCTTCTGAGACTCTTGTAGAAGTTGTGCAAGGTGTTCTAGGCTTATCCCACCGCTTCTATGCTCTTTGAGAACAACTAAAATGATTTCTCTTTCAGATGTGGGCATTTTCAAAATTTCTTTCATTTCCAGATAATTAGGTTCCGACCCTTTTTCCAGGATCTCTCGAAATTGAGAAGAGAGTTTTGAGAGATTTTCTTTGTTAAGATCCTCACAACTATATAGCCAGATTGAGAATCGATGAACTAATTTCTTTATTTTAGCAATTGTTGCATTATATTTCTGATAACACTCCTGGGAGAGAATGAAGAAAAATATAAATTGAAACGTGCTTCCCATGTCGTCTTGAGCAGGAATGTAGATAGAAATAATCCATTTTCCGTCCTTTTCCTCAAAAATAGGTTCAAGATAATGATTCCCTTCAGATACTTGTCTTTCAAAAAAAGTGTTTCCATATTCTTCTGCAAGAGTATCTAGCTTGAATTGAATAGAAGTGTTAGGTTTGATTGAGGAGAAATTCATTATGTATTTATTTGCATCTTGTTTGTAACTGACAAGATTAAAACAGAAATCAGCCATAACAATCTTATTCACTTTCGTGATTGTTATATTCACTCTGTTTGGTATTGTTTTATCAGGAAGGAAAGTTTTGATGAAGCCTATAGTAATGTGACGTGTAGCCGAAACCTTCTTTTCAAAAGGATAAGATGTTTCAATGTTTGGAACTTGGATAAAACCTTCAATAACATCTTCGGATTCAATAAAAGTTATCCATCTAGGGATTGTAATCCTATTAGAAGAAGTTACAGTTGCTTCGTACTTTAATGGGAGTTTTATTGTAAATCACCTAAATGTTTTGAAGTTATAGTTTATAGTAATTTGTAAGGTTAAAATCTTTTTGCATTTACTGGGGTTTTTTATCAACTGAATCATCTTTAGGCTCAAAACCATCTTGGATAGGAGTTTTCCGTCTTGTGAAAAATTCTTTCTCTGCAAGGTAAATCAAGACTATTGAGTAAATGATAAGGTTGATCAAAGGAATAAACCATCCCCACAAACTAATTGCGATTACAAAACTGAAAAAACCTACCATCAACAGGAAGATTATTTCAGCGTGACGAGCAGTTGCAGTTGTAAACGGAAGCATCAAGTCGGAAAAATCTGGCATTCCAAAATATGCAAAGCAGACAATAAGGTAGATAATAAACCAGTTTCCAAGACTGAAATTTGCATATTCGAAGAAAGCAATAAATTCGGGATGAAATTGTATTAGAAGAGCAACTATAACGAAATTAAAGAGGGGAGCAATACCGATAAAGAAGGCATGTACAACATTTTTAAGCTCTCCTGACAAACTTTGAGAACTGATATCGCGTAAACCGTAACTCATGTGAAAATTTACCTTGACTTTGTATCCAAAAAGTTTGATCACTAGTGAATGAGCTAGTTGATGGAAGAAAGCTCCAGGGAAGAATAAGTAGTTAAAATATTTCTTGACATCTTTGAAGAGCCAATCGCTAAGGATATCCCATAGGAATTTAGTAACAAAAAGAATGAGAACTACAAGGAAAGTGACTCTTACTGTCCCTGTGAATATTCCTATAAATGTCTCATACAAACTCGTTAACCAAGGAGGAATAACCATGTTTTTTCTCTTCCACAGAATTATTTAAACCCAAACCTAAACCCATTTCAGTAATAAAAGCACTTTTCTTAAGCAGAGAACGATAACGATAAACCTTTCTTTTAAGATATTCTAGCTCAATATGATATTTATCTCGAATAATTATCCAAAAACTACCCATCAACCCTCTCTCAGAAAGGTGATAAGGTAGGAGAGAAGTTACAATTACTAACGCTGCTTCCTCAACATTAATTCTGGGGATCAGTTTCTCGTCGATTAAATCATACGCCGTTTTTTGTAAAGATTCTAGATCCATCTCTAATTTAGGAAATACTAATATGAACTCATTAATCATTTGTGATACACGATTCTTCAACATAGGGCTAAATACTTCGCGTTTTTTCCTTTGTAAATAACCTGAAGTTAGAAGATCAGCTTGAACCTTTTTTACTGAGAAGTAACTAAGTATCTTACTTTTTTTAATATCGAGCAAGTTCCTAACAAGATCAACATGTTTAGGGCTGAGTTTAGCACCAACCATATTGAGCCTAAAATCTAGAAGAGCTAGATAATAATTAGCAGCATGCTTCTTGGTGAAGTAACGATTATCACCGTAATCTTCAAGAAATTCAGGAAGAAGTCTTTGAAATTGTATAACTATCTCAGTAATAATTTTGCTAGGATAGTGTTCAAAGAACACATTAGCTATGCTGTTAATAAAATCCATTATCCTATTTGTTCGATCTTCTTCATTACTCGTAAAATAAGAACGAACTATGCTCTGCTTTCGGAGAGCTGGAGATAATATCAGGGATAAGTCTTGAGCACTGATGTACGTGCCCAAGCTTTCCTCTGTATTTCGAATTGCCACTGTTTCTACTGCCATTGTAGATTCACCATGTCTTAATCTAACAAAGAAGACCACCTTTTAAGAAGATGTTTTTTTTAATTGCAGTTTAATTGCGTACTTGTCACAAAATTTCTTGTGGGGCTTAAATACAAAATGTATTTTCAGTAAATAAATCTTGAAGAAAATGTTATTATTTGTCATTATGGTATTTATTTTCTATTTTTAGTTTCTTTTTTAGCAGCTTCTTCCCCAGCTATTTTATCTCTTCTAACCCTTTCATAGAAAAGAGCGCGCATCCCAGGAACAAATATTAGAAAAAGAGGTGCAAGCAATAACAACCCACTCACAAAAGATACTGCAGTATAGATGAATTCGTTTGTACTTAACCCATCAACTGAGTTAAGCTGGTATAAAATCAGAGCTAACATTACCAAGCCTATTACTAGAACTACATTCAAGATCATTAAGAAGCTCCCTATCCATAGTATTCGCTTTAGACTCGTTTCACTTCTTATGTCTAAAAACAGTTTTCTATACCAGAAGACATGTAATTTTTTCGGTAACATTATTTAGAGTTTTTTTTTGATATTAATAATCATTTTGATGGAAGGAGACTAGAAAATCAAAACTAAAGGAAATATAATTATATCTTTATCATAAGAAGTTGAGAAATCATATTATGCAATTCTCTTCAATTTTTCCGCCAGGGGTAACTAAATCATTTTCCTCAACGTAGTACTATTTGCAATAGATATTTTAAATCTAATCTTCTGTAAGATAATCGTTTTAGTTTAAGAAAAAGAGAAAAAAAAGTGAAAAAGAGAAAGTTATTTTTTCTTTCTTCGAATTACTGCAACCAGCATCAGTGAGAATATGGCAGCAAACACAGGTATCATGAAATTGCCTGTAGGATCTGTTGTTGATCCGATAACTTCAAAAGTGAAAATTGTTGTTTCTTGGTTTCCTGCTACATCCGTTGCTGTTACAGACAAAGTATGGATTCCTACACTCTTAGGCGCCGTAGTTGTATAAGGTTCTGCCCAAGCTTGATCAGTACTTGTATCCCAGTGATAAACCACTCCTTGGAGATGAGCTTCAACGATATTCACAGAGATATTTTGTGTTGCAGTTATTTCATCGTTGTTTGAAACGCCATCTAAGAGTATGATAGGTTTCGTGTCATCTGTGACGAACGCATAGAAGATTTCTGCGTTGTTTCCCCAAGTATCCTGCATGTATATTGTTACAGCATGTTCTCCATCACCTACTGGAAGGTAAACTTCATAGGGGGAGCTGAATGCTATTGGAGCATTAGTGTCCCACTTGTAGATCAATGATGTTAGACTTGTTGTATCAATATTGAAAGTGATTTTTGTGCCTGATTGCAGAATGTCTCCATAATTATGAGATTGGAGATTAATTATACGATCAATAGAAAATTTACAGTCTCCTTGATAACTACCATCGACCCACTTAACAACAAAATAATATGTACCATCTTCTGGAACATTGAAAATTATTGATTCATTTGCTACAATTCCTAAAGTACAAGCAGCATAAAGCATAGGATCACCAGTTTCACTAGGATTTTCTCGGAAAAGCAATAGATCAGCATCAATAAAATTAGTCACTGTAAAGTTTCCTTCCATTCGATAAAGGGTACCACTCTCGAGATCTACTTGTCTGATGATAACACGTGTTTCACCTAATTTACCTGAAAGAGAAACAGTTTCTGGTGTTCCTACAGTCATCCAACTTGTAACAGCTTCAATAGCTGCAATAGGATAGATTGATCCCCATCCTTCAGTGTAATCTTTTGTTACTCGATTAATTGGAGTAACTTGCGGAGTGCCATCGCTATCTCCATCATAAGTTTCTCCTCCATTAGCTAAAGTTGCTTCTAGATTTCTTAATTCTGATGTGCCCATACAGATTATCTGTTTAACTTTCTTTGCAACAGCCCAAGAGTATTCCCATTCTCCAGCATCAATCATAGCATCAATAACTAGTTGAGCTACTCCAGCAACAAATGGGCAGGCCATACTTGTTCCTTGCATTCCTCGAAAGTTGTTACTGTAATAATCTATTCCAGGTGTTTGATATGAAGAGGTTACATAACTATATGCTTCATCTCCATCATTAGAATCTCCAGCTATAATAGGTTGATATGGAGCTGCACTGCCACTGTAAGCCCATGACCCTCCTGGAGCTACAACATCAATATGTGGGTAAAGTGCAGTACCAACACTACTGTAATAAGCAATTTCATTAGCTTTATTTACCGCACCAACAGAAATTACATCAACACATGAAGCTGGAGAGAATATACCTCCAGCTGAGGTTCCACCATTACCAGCAGCTGCTACACAAACGATACCTTTGTTTCTCACAATATTTGTGATAGCCGTATCCACAGAAGATACAATTTGTCCAAAACCCAAACTCATACTCGCCACAGTCACATCATAATCTTGACCATTGTTATACAACCAATCCAAACCTAATAAGAATTGAGAAGTATAGGTTATTCCAAAATCATCTAAAACCTTTAATCCTACAATCTGGCTATCAGGAGCTACACCTGTGAAAGGTCCTCTTCCATCGGTATAAGGATTTGTCCAACCTGAATTATATGCCACTTCAGCAGAATAGAAATTACCTGCTTCTCCTGAAACACTTCCATAATAAGGCCAGTACCAACCAGCAGATGAAATCGAATAAGAAAATGTTCCTACTCCTCCACTTGCAGGACTAAAGTAATTATTAGCTACATCTACTCCTAATTCATCTTCAAAACCAACATATACTGTACCACCGGAGTTTGACCAGGAGAAATTTATTGTTACTGTTTGAGCTGTTGGAATGTAAAATCCAGTTCCATAATAGTGCCAACCATCTGTTATTGGAAAGAATCCTGAATCGGTTACTTTCCAAGCTCCAGTTGTTGTTTGAGCTCCTGAAGATGCAGCAATGCTTGCACAATGTGTACCATGCTCAGCTAGGTCTGTAGCAGTAGGATAATAAACGGGACTAGATAGTGAAGCGTTTGCTCCAACGAAATCTTGCCAATAAGCAAGAGTAAAAGCTGAATCTAAATGAGTGTCATCTATACCAGTATCTAGAATTGCTATTGCTTTATCAGAGTTACCTGTATAACCCATCCCTAAGGAAGCTTGCCAAATATCTCTCACGCCAAACTGTTCGGTAACATTGTAGAGTAAAGCTTCTCCTACAGCATTTTCTTCAATGTAAAGAGCGTTTTTCAAATCATTTAGCAGAAGAATAGATTCAGCTGTTCCTCTTACATGCATACCATAAATCACATCATATTCTGAAACAATTTCAATATCGTTCTTTGAGAAAAAGATCTGTTCATCAGCTCCTACCGGTCTATCAAAAGATAGTATAGCATCGAAAATTACTGTTTTGTCACTTTCCAATAATTTTGATTCAAAGCTGTCTTGGAAGATATTTCCATCTAGATTTTGGTTTTCATCAATCTGAACTATCCTATAATCTACCATGCTTTCCTCTGAAGGAAAGGATGAGATTGAGGATATACTATCAGTTATGTTTTCAGAAGTTGTTGAACTTGTCTCTGCCGAACTAACTGAAATCCCAAGACTGCTCAAGAAAATAATTAATATAAAAATTGAAACTAAACTTCTCTTTTTTATCACTATAAGGACCTCGATTGTTTTTGTATCAAAAGTGTCTTTTGGATATTTATAGTTAATGTTACTTATCGTAGTATTAAGTCTTCGATTTACGGAAACAAGAGAAAAGGAATAGATATTTATAATTGTAAGAATCGTTTATCTATCGTGATTAAAATGGCTCAAGCATATCCAACCACACCATTTGACTCTGTTAAAATGAAGATCGCTGATAGTTCAAAGCGAATATCTAATTACTTAAGTTGGTTAGTCATTATTGGCTTTGCACTTGGAATCATGTTTTCTGTCTTAATTATAGGTTTCTTAGTGCCAACAATAGGGTTTAGTCTAGCAACACTATCGATATATGCTCTAATAGGAGCAATGTTTGCACCTGAAATTCTAGCAATTGCTTTAGTGTTTGTTATCATAATGTTCATACCTGTACTTATAGTGCTAGCATTAGCAATTCAAGTAATTATAAACACATTTAAACTTGGTTCTGGTTTTCATAAACTTTCAACAATTGATTCAGGTTCCATAAATGCCCGATATGTTAGTTATGCAATTTACGGGTATATAATTAGTTCAATTTTTGGTGCTTTTGTCCCCAGATATGGGGGGGCAGCACTTATGTTAGTTGGTAATTTATCGTTAGCAACAGGTGCTTTCTTTATCTACAAACTGTTTTCTGAATATCAAAAATCAAAGAGATATCCTCAACCACCAACAATTACTCTTCTAATTGCAGTTTCCATCAATCTAATTGCATCAATTATTAACTTCTTTACCATATTTGGATTCTTTGGTTCTATACTAGGTTTCATATTTCTTCTATTCGGATTAAAAACACTAAGTAAAGAAATCATGTATGTTTTACCATTAACAACTCAAATAGGTCTAGGAACAAGTGCACCTCAGGAGACATCATACGGAACTCAACAGACTGAATCAAATCTTCAAGCCGATACAAAATTCTGTGCAAGTTGCGGAGCAAAACAACCAATAGCTGCAAAATTTTGCCAAAATTGTGGCGCAACTTTTTAAAAATCCTTTTTTCCCTTTCTATACTTTATTACTGTCTCCTTCTTTCTTTTGCTCTTTAATAGTTTCGACCAAGAGAGAGTTCTGAAAGTAATATGCCACATCTCTGGGGTGATACGGAAGAACTAAGGGAGTTAACAAAAAGGGTTCTGGAAGAGAAAATTGAGGAATTGTTGAAGGATAAAGGAGAGGTCTCTATGAACGATTTATTCAAAGAATTCTGGCACAGTTATCATCAGTTTTCTCAGTATCTTCAGATAAGACTTACTGTTGAAAAATTGGTAGAAGAAGCGAAGATAATCATGGACAAAAATGAAAAATTCTCTATCGCTAAAATCTCTTTTCTGGATTGGCAAGAAATAAAAGAGGTTTCTGTTTGGGATTTAGAGCACAAGAAAGCAGATATTGAAGAGAAAAAAGAGATAATTAGGAGATATGAAACAATAGATTTTTTAGCTTAAAAACACAATGTCTTGTTTATTGCTATATTAAGAGATACAGTTAGCACGGATTATTTTTCTCTTACCTGCTATGTCAATATTCAGCATTGCTACTAAATTCGGAGAATCTTGGATAGTTTAGCATTAACTTCTTTTCTTAAATCATTCCCAACTTCACCAATCTCTCCAATAATCAAATCCTTCAATATAGTTGCAATTTTATCAAGCTTAATTACTGAATCTACCTTCAATCCTGAAAGTTGAAAATCTTTATTATTAACAGTAAGCAAGATTTCTGTATCCAATATTGTATCAGGTATTTTTGAAGAGATAAAACTGACAATAACATCTTTTGTGCTTTCAAAAATAATAAGAGCTGGACGTAACTTAGCTTTTGTTAGATCTGTGAACGGAAAGGGTAAGAGAACAAATTTACCTTTCATTGATATCTAACCTTTAGATCTTCAAGTGAATATAGATTCGGTTCATTGTCAAGAAATTCCTTTAGAGAAAGCTCTGATAGTTTTAACATAGCAATTACATCTCTATCTGAAAGCAAATCATCTAATTTCTTAGAAATTTCATGCATTTGTTTCTTTATTTCTTCTAATTCCGACTCTACTGTCATTAATGAAACAGTGGTTTTTAGCTTAATAATCCTTTTCCTTTTTAACACAAAACAGCTATAAAAGAAGAGAAATCATGTTTCCATTTGGGATTTGGAACATAAAAAAGCGGATATTGAGGAGAAAAAAGAAATAATTAGGAGATATGAAACAATAGATTATTGGCTTAAAATAGTAAAAAAAGCGAAAAGAAAATTGAGTTTACTCAATTGACGTTCTTATGCTTTTGCAGAAAGATATTCTTCCTCTATCTTTGTTGCATCGATTTTGTTTATTCTACAATATTTTTCAGTAAGTATTTGCTGATAATCACCTAGTTGAAGGGAATCTTCAAAGAAAATCTTTCCAAAGTATATTGGATTTCCAAGTATTTCTTCAATTTGATCAATTGTTAATCTTGTAGCAGCTGATATCTCATCTAAACTCTTCTTTTGACCATAAAACCAGGAATATAGTATTTTAACCTTCATGGCTTCGTTTTCATTAATCACTAACTTGTTTTTAGATAGATCATATCCAAAAGGAATAACTTCTCCTGGAACATCTAAGAGTGTAATTTGAAGCTTACCACCTATTTTAACGTCTTCTTCAGGTATTGCTTCTAGTATAGGTTCTACTTTCTCTGTTTCTTCTTCAGGTTTGTCTTCCACTTCGACAATATCTTCAACGATTTCTTCAATGATCTCTTCATCTACAGGTTCTTCGTCGATTTCTTCTATAATGTCTTCTACTACATCTTCTACAGATTCTTCAATCACTTCTTCAACAGTTTCTTCCTCAATCTCTTCTATGTCATCTTCATCTTCGGCTATTTCTTTTAGTTCCTCGACAAGCTCATCTACTGGTTCTTCTTCTTCTTCTTCTTTGAGTTCTTCGTCGATTTCTTCTTCTACTTCTTCAATAAGTTCCTCAAGCTCCTCTTCAAGCTCTTCCTTTACATCATCACTAAGCTCTTCTTTTGGTAGCTCATCACTGAATTCTTCTTCCATCTTAACAACTCCTTAAGCTTAGACAATTAGTTTATTCCTTAAATATCTATACAAAAGGGCCATAAGTTAGGGAATAAAGGGAATTGTGAAAAGAAAAGAAAAAAAGGAAGTAATTATTTTGTTATTTTCTTTGGAAGCTTAATTACACCTTTCTTTATTAGAACATAAACAGTCGCACCAGCTACTGCTAGAAATCCTCCTGTTAGACCTAAAATGAGACCAAGGTAAGATGGAGTATTAGGTGGTTCCAGATATGGAAAACTGGAAGAGTTTAAAGGATCAGTTCCAGCCACTACTTCTTCATAATCTGAAAAACCATCAGAATCAGTGTCGTTATTTGTTGGTGATGTTTCATAAATAAGAACCTCTTCCCCATCATCTAGACCATCTGAATCAGTGTCGTTATTCTGAGGATCACTACCATAAACTAGAATTTCTTCACCATCTGATAGATTATCATCGTCCCCATCTTCATCGTTAGGATCAGTTCCATATGTAAAAATCTCTTCATCGTCAGTTAAACCATCAAAATCGCTGTCACTATTAAAAGGATCAGTAAAGTAAACCAATACTTCCATTGTTTCATTCAATGTATCTCCATCGAAATCTATCATTGGATACAGATCAAGATTCCCATCTCCTTCTATCTGATAAGCTCCTGATTGGTTCCAGCTTGACCAGAAATTACCAATTTCTAAAGTAGGATTATACCAAGTTACGTTATCACAAGATCCTTCATATGCTAGATATGCTGTTTCATTCCCCAACCCTATGAAAACATTATAGTATATACTTGTATTATATATATCCCAAAGATAGATAGGCAACTGGCTTCCTTCATCTTCTATCTCACAAATGATTATATTATACTTTAATTCCCCTTCTTCTCCATTTTCGAAATATACACCTGTTTCTGTAGAATAATAGATAGTATTGTTGTTAATTTTGTAATTTACGAAATTATAGATCTCAAAGCCATATGAGTATCCTTCGTAATAGTTGTTTTGAACAGTTAAGTCTTCTACATTGGATATATATATTCCTGTACTATAGCAATAGAAGGTTGAATCTTTAACTGCTAAATTATTCACGAATTCTAGTAAGATCCCCTTATATCCAATCACAGTTACACTTTCAATAAGCAAGTTTGAACAGTTAAACGCTTGTATTCCCATATACACGTTTACAAAATCAACATTACTAATTTCTACATTATCTGAATTAAGCAAGTATATTTGACCATATTCATCTGTAATTGTTGTATCTGAGATATCATAAAGAAAACCAAAGGGTTTACCATTAATTGCATTATTAGAATAAGTATTGCTCAGCATATCTGCCAAATCATCATCATAAATGTAAAAACTTGAGTTGTAGAAGACATTATCTTCGATTGTTGAATTCACTGCTCTCATATTTCTGAAGTAGGAATTATTACCATAGAAAATGTTATTTTTCACTATATTGTCATAATGTTGTATTCCCATTAACGAGCTTCCACGTGCATAAACAATATTGTTTGTGAAATTCAGTCTACTATAATAAGTTGTTCCTTGATTGTGAACCATCGTGCTATGGTGGATGTTCAATCCATGAACGTTTGATCCACCTATTGAAAGAGATCCTTCTATGTAGCAGTCGTTAAAATTTGCTATATCTAACACAAATCCACTTGAGATATAGACACCATAAGTACCACCTATAAAAGTCGAATTTATTACTTCAAAGTGAGCACCAGGATTTTTAACGTACATTCCATAACCATCACCAAACAATGTTGAATCTCTCACTTCAAAATAGTGTGTGACTGAATCGAAATACAATGCATATTTATCAGTTGTATTCACATGCAAATCTTCGATTATATAGGGGTCACCTGCATTACCACTACCACCTGAGGTGTATAAAGTGATATTTGCATCACCTATAACTATACCATCGGTAGAAGTTAGGTTAAGTTCATGATTTGGATGATTTTCACCTTCTAGTTCTGCAAGACTAAGGTTGGTGGCTTGAAAAACTAGACTAAATACAATAAAAAACATAATTACATTTCTTATTGATACAAAAGAGAATTTGTTTTTTTTCATGTTCGTACTACATACTCTTGAGACTTCTTTTAAGTCTTATTTTAATGTCCAGCTCTAATGCAAACATACAACTGTAAAAATTGAAAAAGACGAGAAAGATAGGTGACACAAAAGCTATTGAGCTTTTACTCAACATATTACAAACTAGTAATCCTTTTTGTAAATAAATCTTTTACTCAAAATAATTAAAGAAAAGACAGAATTTGAGTTAAAAAAAGAAAAGAGAAAAAGAATAAATCACTTATTCTTTTTATTAAATATGACGAAAAATATTGGAAAGAGAGTAGCAATAAGAATGACAAGTGATACTGTCCCAAATTCGGAAACTATAACAGGGAAATCATTTTCATCTAATGGGTCAGTTCCTTCAGCAACTTCCTCGCCATCAGTAAAACCATCTGAGTCTGTGTCGTTATTTAATGGGTCAGTGAGATATACAAAAACTTCTTCTCCATCATTCAAACCATCGGAATCTGTGTCTTGATCAGTTGGATTGGTAAAGTAGATGTCAATTTCGTCATTATCTGTTAAACCATCAGAATCGCTATCATTTGAAAATGGGTCTGTATGATAGACTAACACTTCCATGCTCTCATTTAGTGTATCTCCATCTATGTCAATGAATGGATAAAGGTCTTCACTTCCACCATCTCCTTCGATGGTGTAAGAACCTGAACCATTCCAGTTAGAATAGTAATTACCGATTTCTAGAGAATCATTGTACCAAAAAGCACTTGTCACGGACCCTTCTTCTACTAAATAAGCTTCTTCATTTCCTAGTCCAATGAATACATTATAGTATATACTTGCAGTTTCAAAGCCAAAGAGGTCTATACAACTTTGATACCCTTCGTCAACAATGTAACATGTTATAATATTAAACATGATTTCTAGGTCTGATCCTTCATCCAATACAATTCCAGTTGTTTTAGCATCAATTATTGTATTGTTTTTGATTTTGACTTTATCTGAAAAGATTAGTTCAATGGCATCTCTAAATCCTTCAAAATAGTTATTTTGAATAATGAGATTATTATATACTTCTTCAGTTTGTATTCCGTAATATTCACCATAAAAATTACAATTTTCTATTAAAAGACCATCAACTGTTTCAGCTGTTATACCATTACGACCTGTTACATTTACATTGTTAATAGTTATATTAGTAGAGTTAAATACTTGCAATCCAACGTACACATTATCAATAGAATATCCTTCAATTTCTATGTTTGTAGAATTTGCTATGTAAATCTGACCATATTGGTTACCTGTAACTATTGTATCTGTAAGATTTACCAACAATCCAAAAGGTCTTCCATTCACTATATTGTTTTCAAAGGAGGTATTTAGCAAATCAGATATTGTATTGAATTCCAAGTTAAAACTTCCATCATACAAAATATTATTTTCTATACTTGAGTTGGTTACACTACCTATTGAAAATTCAGATTTGTTTCCATAAAAAACATTATCTTTAACAGTGATATCATATTGTGATACACCCATAATGCCATCTCCTGTTGAATACACTACGTTATTTGTAAAATTAGCTCCACGAGTGAAACGATTTCTTTCTTCTGTTTTGAGAGTATTATTGTAAATAGTCATATAGTGAGCGTTGGCACCACCAACTGCAAAATTACCCTCAAGCGTGCAATTAATAATAGTTACTCCACCAGAAGTACCTCCATCGACATACACTCCGTAAGTTGAACCTTTTATATTTGAATCTCTCAGTACAAAATAAGAGGTAACATAATAAAATTTCACTGCATTACCGTCTGTTGTGTTAATATTGAGATTATCTATGATGTAAGGATCATCAATAGCTCCTGTTCCTGAGGAACTGAAAGAGGCTATATTAGTATTATTGATTACAATTCCATCAGTTAGTGTAAGATTAATCTCTCGTATGTGTCCGTTTTCATTTTCTAATGTTGCAAAACTACCGCTAGTTGCTTGAAACATTAAAGCAAAAATAATAAAGAATGTTAGACCAATCTTTATTGTTAATTTAGTTATTTTTAGTTGATTCATTTTTACGGTAAAGGTAACGAATGAGTTCTTTTTTAAACCTTGTTTTACCATCCAGACAATTTAGAAATGTCATATGATGAATTTTTGTCATGCAGTCATATTAACTAACAACTATATCAGTTTAAATGGATGGTTTAAAGTGAATATTACGGGAGTTTTTATAAGAATCTCTAGGTAAAGAAGAGATGACGAAAGTTCCTAGGGTGGAATGTATAGAAGTAAAGTATCAGCCTAGTTTAAGCAAGATTTGTCATCAAGTAAAAAATCTCTATAATCGAGCGAATTTTCTGATAAAAATCTCATTGAACAAAAAGAATAAACTACTCTTTTACAATGATCTCAACAAGTTACTTAACCACGAAGAATGTTATCGCGTTCTACCAGCTCAGACTTCCCAACAAACCCTCAAACTCCTCTGTCGAAACTGGAAGGGATATTTTCGAGCGATGAAGGAATGGAAAGTCAACCCTGGAAATTTCTTCGCTATGCCTCGTCCTCCTAACTACAAGAAGAAGGATGGAGAAGTGGTAGCTATCTTCACTAACCAACAAGCAAGGATTGTAAATGGATGGCTGGTTCTGCCGAAAAAAGTGGGATACAATTACAAAACGCGATTGACTTCTCACATTGATTTACGAGAGGTTAGAATCGTTCCAAGAAGACCTGGGTACACCCTTGAGTTAGTTTATCAGAAAACCTTGCCTAAACTCCGCAAGAAGCTTATACGAAAAGGTGGAGTAGATTTAGGGATGATCAACCTTGCCACCTTTGTGGATAACCTCGGAGGACAACCGATTGTTATCAAAGATGCAGGGAAAGGGATAAAATCCATAACACAATATTATTTGAAAAAACAGAAACAATTACAAATTCAATACGCTCAACAGCAAAGACAAAAACTACAAGGAAAACACCGATTGACATATGGTCATACCTACTACAAACTCCGAGAGAAGTGGAGGCGAAAATTAAAAGACGCCATCCACAAACTCACTTGTTATTTACTTGACTTATGGGAAGAAAAGAGGGCTACACGAGGTCATTATCGGTTACAACAAGAAGTGGAAGCAAGGGGTGCAGTTCTGGAAAAAGATCACCCAGATGTTCGTCACCATCCCCTTTCTACGTATCATCAACATCTTGAAGTATAAAGGTGCAGAACGAGGGATAAAGGTAGAACTTATTCCCGAAAAATATACTTCCAAGTGTAGTTTTCTTGACAATGAATTCCCAAAAGCTAGGAAAAAGTACGATGGTCGTCGAGTTACTCGAGGGTTGTTTAGATCCGCTAACGGCTTCTTGATTAATGCTGATGTCAATGCTGCATACAACATTTTACTCAAAAGCGATCCGAAAGCCTTGCCTAAACGCAGGGTGAACGGGGTAGGAGGATACGTGATGTATCCACTCAGAGTTAGTATAGAACTATTATAGTTTTATATGTTGACCTCTAATAAAGACTCGACTGAAGTTGTCCTTATATGACAACAAGACAAAAACTCATCATAATTGTTTTTACTTTTTTATGAACGTTATGGTAATATTTTTCTTACATATTTCTATCAAAAATACTTATATACAATATTAATTCTACAAGATTTGTTCAAAATGGATGGAATTGGTATCTTTACGATTATTGCATGTGTCATTGGAATCATAGACTTCGTGATTTGTTTTGTTGTAATGCTGAAAATCATATCTTTATTCCCAAAGGATGCAAAAATAAGCAGATATTGGAAAATTGCTTTCTCTCTAGTAGCTCTCTTTACAATAGGTTATATAGTTGCTATAGTAAGTATTAGCCTTGATTTTGAAATAATCAATCAAATTATGACTCCTATTGTTTATGTGTTTGGTTCATTATTCGTTTTAATTATGGTTTTACTAAGTCTCCGAACCTATAAAATGATAATAAAATAAGATCTTCATTTTATTGAATGAATGATGCAATATCAAATTAAGTTTGTATCCCAAACATAATTGTTTTAAATATTTCAATGAAAACACACCTAAAAAAACATCATGTCCTGTGTATTTATATGATTAACACCATATACATCATCTCTCCAACTGGAATGCCAATTTATTTCAAAGAACTAATTCTATCAAGAGACTCATCTATTGAGAGAGTAACTCTTTTTTCTGGCGTAATTTCTGCCATACAATCGGTTCTATTAGAGATTGATGCAGGTCAAGCAGATTACTTTACAACGAAAACGAATGAGATATACATGGAAATCAGTGAGTCTTTTGGAGTTGTTGCAATTAAAGATTTCACTAAAGATTATGATAGAGAAATTATTCGAAAGATTCTAACTGAAATATCAACAAAAATTACTTTTGAGGTTCAAGACATTAGTTCAGAGATGATCCTCTCACAAGAACACGAACAGATTGTAGATAATATAATAGTTGAAGTAGTAGCGAAGTATGACAAAACTTACGCTGCGATAAAAAGATTTTCCGGATTTCTTCTAACCAATTATCATAAAAAAATGACTAATAAAATGGACATCTCATTAATCTCTTTTCTAGATAGTATCAAAACGGGTTTAGAGAGAGTTTTTTATGCTTTATTAGCTTATGAATCTATAATTATTTGTGGTGACAAACCATCTGTACTTGAAATGATTGAAATCTTGAAGATAATAGCTCCTTTTCCTTTTCAAACCATAATTGATTATACAACTACCTATATTGATCCTCAAAACTCCAATGTCATAGGTATCCCTACAGAACTTTTGAAGGAGTACAATAATACCAACATTGTTGTAATTAATACTAATAAGAAAACAGCAGATGGTTCAAAGAGCCCTATATATCTAAAATATCTTTTGAGAGAAATAAGAAATATAAAAACTGAATCCAAATTTAGATCAACATTAGCAAAAGAAATGAATAATATTTTATCTAAATGCAATGAATTAGCAATAATATGTTCTGCAAGTAAATTTGATGGAAAACAATTCCAAGAATTCAGAAAACAAATGTCTGAAGATTTATTAAATTTGATCGTTGATATCTGCTCAAAATCTAAACCTAATCTTAAAAAGTATATTGATAAAACTTCGTTTTTTGGGTTTGATTTCTAGGTATAACTTCTTTCTCATTTTCCTAAACCTTTCCAATACAGCTGTTAAAGCACCTTCTTTCAATACACTAACAAAACAAAGTAGTAGTTTTTCTTCGGTAAAAAGAACTCTTCAAAAAACTATCTTTTGAGTTCACTATTACGGGAAAAATAACGAATAACTTCTCTTTTAAACCTTATTTTACTATCCGAATGTGTAAGAATTATTTACACAAGTGTGTGAATCTGCTATTCTATTTCTTTTATCTTTTTAAGCTCATTTCTCTACTATATTAATGTCATATGGGAATTACATGAATATATAAAAAAAAGCACGTTAGTTAAGGTAGAACTACATAAATTGACGTTAATTAGTCTAATAAAACTATTTACGGTGAAACAGAAAATGAGTTATGGCATTAAAAACGGTATCATGAAAGAACTTGAAGAAGAGCTTTGCGACAGATTAACAAGGATTCTACAGATTAGAGAAGTGAAAGTAGAAGAAAAAGACAGCAGAGAGATGTTACTTGATCTTCTAAAAGGCGCTGATGAAGTATTAACTAAATGGTTGTAAACTTTTTCCTAGTATCATCTCATTTTCTTAGTGTTTTTTAAGAATAGAATGGGATGGGATGGAGCCAGTTGTTTTATCATGTCATAGGTGGAAAACTCTGACAAAGTGAAGCTAGCTCCGTAATAATATCTAATTTACATCAATTTAAATTTTTGCCTTGACAAAAAAAACTTATCTAGTTCTGTGTCAGATTAAAGTGTAAATAATACTCCTTGTGGAAGTATTAATAACTGCAACAAAAATGCTTGAATGAAGGCTGTTATATAATCATTTTTAGTTATTTTCTGAATTAGAATACTAACGGTAACAGATAATCCAAGTATTATCAATCCATTGAAGCTTCCTAGCATTCCAGAGAAAGACCCTAAAACTAGATAGAAGATGGCTAGTAGGAAGAAAGGTACAAATCCGATTAGTGTGGAAAGAGTAAGATATAATTTTGATTTTCCAAAAGAACGCAACATCATTTTCATTTCAAACAAACTGATATAGAATCCTATAGAAGTAAAGAAACTAAATATTATCAACCAGAAAATCCTTGATGTTGGGAAAACATACCACAGTCCTGTATTAACAAATAATGAGCTTAAGAGTATAATAACTGCTCCAGCTAGAACAGAAAGAACAGGTTTAACCCAGTTATAGTCTTTGTTTAAGAGATATTTGAGTTTGATCTTAAAGATTGCAGATTTCGTTAATAATTCTTCATCTTCAACTTCTAAATCTTGGAAACCAAACCTCATCCTTCCCGTTACACCTGGCATTTTCCCTATGAGATAAAGAATTAGGAGCATGATACCATAACCGCTAATAAAACCAACATAGATAAGGTTGAAAATAGGTAAATCTATTGGAATTAATATAAACAGTCCACACAGAAGAACTGCGATTGGCAATCCGCCTAACCAGAGAAGTAATTTTGACCATAGAAACTTTCTTGGTTCTGATACTACAGCTGCATGGTCATCATTTTCCAATCTTGTTTCTTTTAAGGGATCAAAAGATAATATTGTGAAAATGATTGCAGAAAAAAGACTCAAAGAACCTATTATCCAGAATATTATTCTCATTACAGTAGCATCAACATATATTGATTCTACAGGAAACACCATCAAATCAACAGTCCATTCTTTTGCTTTTTTCATCACTCTTGCTGAGAAAACTTCGTGATTGTGAAACAGATTCTTGACGATTGATAATTCCCTTGTTTTACCTTGAATGTTAGTAAATTGCGCATTGTAATCTGTTGTTTGTTGACCAGTCAATTGTTCATAAAGCAAGAAAGCTGATTCAACGGGAAGTACATCATCCCATGAACCACTAATCATGATAAGGTTAGTTTCGGGAGTTTCAGCACTTAAACCTTGAACCCAAGCTAGCTCTGAATCTGTTTTTCCTGTGAAAAAACTAGGTTGAGCATTGACGTCGAGATTCAATTGTGTCCCTAACAAGATTAACCCATTAACTGGATGAGGGTCATAAGTAACAGCTTGTAAAGCAACTCGTGCACCTATTGAATGCCCTAACATGATAATTTCAGAATTGTTCAATCCTGAAAGGTTAACGAATTCATTCTTTGCTAGTAATGTCTGATTCGCCAATCTATCAGTTTGAGCATAATCAAATCCTAATGATCCATCAGATCGACCGTGCCCTGAGAAATCAAATGCGAAGAGATGAAAACCAAACTCTGCAAATTCAGTAAGGATGTTTTTCATAGTAACATGATCAGTACCAAATCCTTCTAGAACCATTAAACCAACATTTACTGTGCCAGGATAGTATTTGCCCCTTAGAGTATCTCCAGTGATAGGTTCAGTCATCGTTACATCTTGATAATTAGAAAGAGCACTATCGTTTACTTGTAACATTGTTATTGAAACAAATACTAACAAGAAAGATACAAGTGACAAAATGATTTTTACTTGAAATTTTCTCATGGTCTACATTTACCATCTATGCCACACTTATAAAAGATTTTTTTGAATCAAAAAACAAAACAGGCAATCAATGTATCTAAAAAGAGTTGAAGGGGGCTATCTTAGCAACTTTAACACATTCTCAGAATAATTAAATTCGCGATCCTTACACAATTCAATATATTCTTGTCTTAAATCTGCTAATGAAGGTACTTTCATGTTTTTTAATTGTCCAAATATCAACGGATTGTTCATCGCAGCTCTTCCAATCATAACGCCAACACAACCCATTTCCTCCATTTTTTTTACGTCCGCTTTAGTTTTAATATCTCCATTGGCTACAATGTTTTTTCCTGTCTTAACGCATTCAGAAAAAACTCTCCAATCTGCTTTTACTTCATATGACTCGGACCTATGTCTGGCATGTACAACAAAGAAATCCGCATCTGCTTTTTCTATTAACTTGAGATAGACTTTCTCTCTTTTCTCTCTCCTATTTACGCCTAGACGCAACTTGATGTTGACATTGTAACCATGATCTTTAACAATATCAACCATTCTTTTGATTTTTGTTGGTCTTTTAATCATTGCACTTCCAATACCTTGTTTAACATAGGATTGTGAAGGACAACCAAAATTCAGGTTAAAACCTTCAAAACCTTTTTCGGGGGTAAAATCTCTCATAAAATCAGTTAATTTTTGTTCGTCTTTACCCATAATCTGAATCATTGTAGGTGTATCATCATAGAGTTTAATTCTCTTTAAGGCTGATTTGTTTTTCTTTACTAATGTTTCAAATCTAATCAGTTCTGTAAAAGTGAGATCAGCACCATATTTATGACAAAGATATCTAAAACCAGAATCTGCCAATTTTTCCATCGGTGCAAGCATATACTTCATGCTATCTGGAAGATTCTTTGAAGCTATAAACATTTTTTGATTTACAAGAAAAAGAAAAAACGAGAAATGAAATTATCGTTTTCTTAAAAATATATTAAAGGAAATTGAAACTATTGATGTAACGGATAATGCTCCTACAATCCCTGTAAAAGTCCAGAAAGTAATATCAAAATTAGCAATAAAACCTAATTTTACATCTACGGAAAGACAATTAGAAATTGTACCATTAGCTAAACTATTACCTCCAATAATTGCATAAAAATACTCATATCCAGCTAATACAGTTTCTTCAAAATATTCTGTTGTAACTTCAGCAATTGGGTCTAGAAAATAAGCTGTGTAAGCGGTTATCATTTTTGTATCACGAAGAACATAGTATTTGTCAACAAAACCATAACCTTGCCAGTTTAGTGTAACTTCTTTATTAGTAGAAAATACGTCGTTTAGAATAGGTGGTAAAGGGGCAACAATGCAATTAACGTGAAAAATATCTAGATGAGTATCGCTCTCATTATGATACAAGTAATCCTGCCAAATTAGATTAATTCTTCCTTTTGTATCAGCTGATAAAGTTGGTGCGTATGAAAGAGTGGCATTAACTGTAAACATTATATGAGTGTTTGTTGAGTTTAATTGAACGTAAAAAATACAGTCACTTATAGTTACTCTCATGTCAAAAAACCAAAATTTAGCTGGAAACGCTAAGTGAACATTAGATTGAATATCAACAGATAGAGCTGGTCTTGAATTAATTATAGAATCATACACTTGAATAACATAATTATCAAGAGCAAGATGGTCAATAGATTCTATAACGATTTCAACTATATCCTCACTAGAAGGAGTAATTTCAGGATCCAACTTAATCCAGGTTGAATCAATTTCAGAATAAAGGATTCTGTAAGTAAATTCTGGAGGGAGCATTCCATGAAATTCATCATACACTTCTTCATTGTAACATGCTAGATGAACATCATCTTCACTATCAATTGAAATAATAGGCAAGTAATTGTAAAATAAAACTTGCCCAATGAAAACAGGTTGAATTTGTGATGCAGGATTTTTTGTTAGTATTTTAAGATCAGACCAAGATAAAAGGTAAGATTCTCGGAATTTATGCACAATTTTTTGTAGGATAATATCGTCAGGAATACCAAAATCTGTAGAATCGGCCCAAACTACATGAAGGTCTCTATGACTGTCAACAGCAATATAAGGTTGAACTGAGTCTCCAGAGCTTTCTGTTGATAAGACCTCTGTTAATGACCATAAATCAGAACTTTTGCTTCGTATCTTAAAGAATATGTCCCAGTCTGAGCTGCAACTAGCGTAATCAGTAGAATCCTCCCAGACAATAAAAACATCACCAGTAGTATCTACTGCGATAGAAGGGTTGTAAGAATCGTCTGAGCTCTCTGTGGAATTCCTTTAATGACCATTCTCCCGAATTTTCATCTTTATATGAGAAATAAATATCTATGACATCAGCTGCCACTGGATTTGCAATTATTTCTACCCAAACAACATTGATTCTATCATCTTGATCTATTGCTATTTCAGGAGTTATAGAATCTACTGTACTATCAAAAGAAATTATTTCTGTGGTGGACCAATCTCCTGTTTCTCTATTCAAATACTTGTAAAAAATATCTGAATCCCAACCAGAATCAGTATAGTAAGTTGAATCAGCCCAAACTACGTGGACGTTTCCTTGGCTGTCTACAGCCTGTGAGGGATGAGCTGTCTCATTTATACTTTCAGTCGACACCAAAGAAGTTTGTGTCCAATTATAGGTAGGTACTTCAGGAACAATAATAGGATTCAAAAAGTCATCACCTACTTGAGCAGCTAAAACAGAATAATTTCTGTACACAGATACTGATGAAACAAAAAGTATACTCAACATTATTCCAAAAAAGATATTTTTAATTCTCATAAAAAGCACTAACCATCATTAGTCTTTTTGTTTCTAAAAGTTTTTGCTAAAAAATACCCAGCACCAAATTTAAATTAAACCTAATTTCTAAATTAGATTGATAAGATGTCAAAGATAAATTCTGATAAGATCTATGAAGTAGCTATTATTGGTTCTGGACCTAGTGGATCATCAGCTGCTTTCTATTTATCCAAATTAGGTAGGAGTGTTGTAATTTTAGATAAAGAGAAACTTCCCAGAAGAAAAATCTGCGGAGACGCTATCTCACAAATAGCTCAAGAACATTTGAATACAATGGGTGTTCTTCAAGAGATACTAGAGGAGAATAAGGGGCACTGGGCCGAAATTGGAGGGTTAATAAGCCCAAGAAGAATCACCTATATCGACAACTCAGCAGAGGAAATTGGCAGTCATCTTATGATTTCAATTAAAAGAGAGATTATGGATTACAAAATGGTCTTAGCAGCTAAAAGAGAAGGAGCTGAGTTAATTGATGAGTACAATGTAAAGGAAGTAAAATTTTCTGAGAAACAACAACTCTGGACGATTATTCCTCATGATAAAAAACAAAATAAGATCAAAGCTAAAGTTCTGATTGCAGCTGATGGAGCTGTCTCGAAAATTGCTCGATCTTTAGGTATTATCAACACTCCACCTCAAGCAGTTTGCAGCAGTGTCTACATCAAAGCGGGCACACATCAGTACAAGGAAGATGGAGTCTGCTTATACACTCAAGACATTCTTCCCGGGTATACAGCTTTGTTCAAAGAAGCAGATGGGGATTTAGTTTTCTGTTGCTATATTATACCTGGTGGGAGATACAAAACAAGTGATCTTCAACATGTTCATCTAAGTTTCCTATCTGGTGAACCATATTTATCAAGAGCTCTAGGACCTAAAGCAAAGATAGAGCCAATGAATTCAGCCCCTTTGAGATTAGGAGGAGTAAAGAGAAGTTATGACAATCATCTGTTAATTGTTGGTGATGCTGCTGGTATGATCGATCCATTAACTGGAGAAGGTATACAGTACGCTATGGATGCAGGAGAAATTGCCGCGAATGTTCTAGATGAAGCATTTGACAAAAATGATTTGAGTAAAAAAAGTCTGAAAAAATATCAGAAAAAATGGATGAAAACTTTTGGAAGAGATTTCAAATGGTCTACCCGAATGGTGAAAGTTTTAGTTAAAAAACCCATTTTCATTGATGCTTTTGCGCAATTGTGTAATGATAAAGGTCCTAGTTATATGATAATGTGGGCTAAAATAATGACAGGTTCTCAATCAAAATTGAGTTTCTTCAAACCAAAACTTGCAGTGCCACTACTATTAACATCTATAAAACTGAGTTTGAAGAAAAAATAGGAGGCATATCTACTCTTTTAATCTTACATTTCCAGTCTATTGGTATTAAGATTAGATTTAAAAGTGACCACTTTAGCAGATTTTATCGATGGCTATAGCATCTATAACTGCGTTTATCTTACTCATTGTAACAATTCTATTTATTGGATTTGCTATATTTTCATTTACGAGAGCATTTTTGATAACTAGAAATGCAGGGTATTTGCATATAGGAATTGGAGTAGTCTTAGGTTTCTTTGCAAGTCTATGTGCAAGTATAGCTAACTTATTTCCTAATGAGGAAATTTACAACCAAACTGTGCTAATAGTTATCATAATTACAAACATTTGTTTCTCACTTTCACTTTTTTCAATTTTTAATGGCCTAATTTTCATCCGAGAAGATAAATTACCGATTTTCTCTTATATTGCTGCACTTCTGATAGGTGCTTCAACTGCTTTAGTAACGAAAATAAATGCAGGAAATCTCGAGTATAATGATATCTATAATGTCTGGAAAGTTGATTATTTAAAGGAGCCATTACCGATTTCCTTTTGGATATTATTAATTATTAGTCAAATAGTATTCTTCACATATCTTATATTATATTTGATTACAAAAAGCCAAAAAATAAAGAGCATCAAAAACCTTGATATTGGTTTCATAGCCATCTTCATCTTAGCGATATGGATAATTACAGCTTTCCTCAGTGAGCTAAGCGCTTTTCGATTTTTCCTTTTCCCCGTATCTTTAGGCTTACTAGGGTTTGCTGTGTTCTTAGATCCATTAAACTTGTTAGTTACAAACATATTGCCTTCAGAAATCACTCTTGTGACAAAGCACAGACAACCTGTGATTAGATACAATGTTCAGAAAAATGAGATCGATAGAAATATCGAAGAAATTCGATTGCTCATAGCTGGAAAAAAAGTCATTTCTGATTCTGTTAAAGCTAATGAAGCTCCCAGCGAACTAATAATGAAAAATAGAGAAGTTAAAATCATATATCTAAAAAATTTCTATGTTATTTCTGTAGGTATAAAAATAAATAGTAATGTTGTTTCAGCAGTAAAAACTGCCTTCAGAGACTTTGAATCAAAAACAGATTTAGATTATGTAGCATCATCTTCAGTCCTAAATGAATCAGATGAAACTCTGTTCACCAACATATTCGCAAAGCATTTTAAGAGAATTGATGGAAGAAAAAAAAGAAAGTTTCTAATGGAAACAAATGAAAATTCTAACGAATAAATTTAATAGAAAGCAAATTATTTGAGAATTGATTAGCATGCAAATTCCAGCATTGATACTGATGATTGAAACTATCTTACTTATAGGATACTCAATCTATGCATTCATTCAAGCAATAATAGTAACAAAAAATATTGCTTATATACACATCTTAGCTGGGATTGTCTTAGGCTTAGTTGCAAACGTATGTATAAGCGTAGCAAGTTTCTATACAGTTGCAAGTGTTGTAGTAGTGTGGTTTATAATTATTGCAAATATTTCCATTAGTTTGTCTTTGCTTTCAATTTTTAGTGGAATGATCATGATAAGAGAAGACAGATTACCAGTCTATACTTATTTAGCTGCTCTTATTGTTGGAGCTACAATGATTTTATCTACCGATATTGAGTACAATCAACTCATTTCCGTTGGCAATGCTTTTTGGGCTGTTAATTTTGACAGTATTATGATACCAATAATGACAGCAATCTCTTCTTTGATTTTGTTCTCATATTTCGTTTTAAATTCAAAAAGAAGCATCAGAAAACTAAGACACAATAAAAGGATGAATCTTAGTATAGTAGCATTTATGTTGCTAATATTTTGGATTATTGCAGCTTTTATAGATTCTATGAAAGTAGTTAGAATATTTGTTCTTCCAATAGCATTCTTTCTCCTTGGTTTGACCCTCTTTAAAAATCCTCTAAGTTTGTTAGCAACAATTATTCTTCCTGAAGAAATAATTCTCGTGAATAAGCTTAGACAACCTCTGATAAGACTAGATTTGATAGAAAATAAGATTGTTAGGGAGCTAGAAGAGATTCAATTAATTTTAGCCGGAACAAAAGTTATTTCTGAAAGCATAAAATCTCCTGAAACACCAAGGACACTTAAAATGAAAGATAAAGAATTCAAGTTCATGAATGTAGGAAGCTTCAACTGCTTAGTAATAGGGAGAAAAATCGATAATAATTGTATTTCTGCAACTTATACAGCTTTCAGAGAATTCGATAAAAAAACCAACTTAGAGTATCTGGAATCTGCTTCTGTACTTACTGAAAAGGATGAACAACTATTTTTGGAAATTTTCTTGGATAACTTCAAACGAATAGATGCAACAAAAAGAAGAGAAGAGAAACAGTTTCTATTTTCAAGATTCTTCTCTAAACATAAAAAATAGATATAGATAATAGATCAAACAACCCATATTAAAGAAAGAAATTGTCAATAAAGCCCAAAACGGAAGTTGATATAAACCAAAAAATTCCAAATACCACAAAATAATTGCAATAACTTCAATGAAAATTACACTGAAAAGTAAAATCATATTTCTAAATTGTTTTTTCTCTATATATTTTGTTACGATAATTGAAAGATAAGGAATTACCCAGAGTAAATAGTGAGGATAAAAAATTCTATAGAGTAAGAAGAAGGAAAGGACATAAATTCCAGAGAACATGAATAAATCCAGTTTCTTCTTTTTGTAAAGTTCGAAGATGAAAAATGCTGTTAAAGCGAACATACCTACTCCAATCAGAATCACGTTAAGATTGAAATTTAGATCAAAGAGATAATAGTAAACACTCATGGAATTAGCTCCCCGCTCAATCTGCCATCCAATACCTAAATATTTTATGAAAGGATAAACTATGAACAGATAGGTTAACATCCCTCCACTGAAACCCAAAAAGGTTACAGTAAACACTGCTGTTTCAACATATTTTTTCTTGAAAATAAGTACTAGAAATATTACGGGTGCGAGAAGTACTGGAATTATTTTCGTTAAGAAACCTACACCCAAAGATAGACCTGAAAGAAAGGAGTAAAGAACGGTCTTGTAATTTGTTTCTCCCTCTATTTTATCGAAGAAATAATAGCTGACAAGAAAAAAGAGTATGGGTAAACTGTCAAATTGCCCCGTGAATGTATAAATTATAATCAATGGATTGAGAAGAATTATTAGACTAAAATATTTCCATACTTTTTTTTCCTTTACTTCTTCTGAAAGCTTCTTGTGTATTAGTTGTTCAATAAGGATAGCATCGCAGAAAACGAAAATTACGAGGCTTATTTTGCCTGCTATGAAACTTTCACCAAAAACCCAGATTAAAGAGGCTAAGAAATAGATATAGATGGGTAGATGATAGGGGAAGGCTATCGATTCACCGTTAATTATCTTGAATTCAGGTTGTTCGTAAAGAGGGACTCCTCTTGTTATGTAAAGTGCAGCATACCAAGGGATCAGAAAGTCATAGTTGTATAATAGATCAGGTTCAATGAGAACACTCAGAAGCACATAAAAAATGAAAGTGATAGCTAAGAGGAGATACTTCTTGTTGAACCGCATCATCTATCCTAAAGTAAACTGATTTAAAATATCTTTAGTTAAGATTCATTGAAAAAAGAAATGATTGAGGTTATTCCTCAATTTTCAACCCTAAAAGATGCATAATTTCGACATCAACAAAACCATACTTTCTTGTTGTATCCAGTTGTTTTGCATCAGATGTTCTAAACTCCACAAGCGTATTTACTTCATTGGTTGTATTATTACTTAGTGTCATTAAACAATGAGATATCATCGGTTCTGAAAGGATTTCACTATGAGCTGGATCAAGCATCAAATCTATTCTGTGAGGAGAACCTTCTTTTCTACTAGGATACACTGCAACATCTCCTACAAGATTGTCTCCATAATAGATTAACCAATTAAAACGTTTCATCTTGAGTAGAATTTTAGCAATGGGTCGTACCATTCGAATCATAAGAGGTTTGAAATATTTCTTTCTATCTACAGGATGAAAAACTTGCACATCTTCAGGAGTTACTCTCATGTCTAAATCATATCTTGCTTGATTAGTTGTCTTGCTTCTAGTAAATTCTCGAAGTTCATAGCCTTCTGGAAGAGCTATTGAAGGAATATCAGAAAGTTTACCAAAGTCTAATTTTAATCTAGTTAAACTATCATAATGAACAAAACCTAAACTACGGTATAATTTGTAAGCAGGTTCATTTATGTCTAACACTTCTAACACAATTAACTTAGCGCCAAGTTCCTTAGCATGAACGATCGATGCAGTTACAAGTTGTCTCGCTAACCCTCGACGTCTATAATCGGGATGAGTAGCTACCATTGCAACTTCCCAATGAAAGATGCCATAACCTATATTTACTGATGCAACAATTTCTCCATCTTCGTTTTCGAAAACGTACCCATCTAGTGTGTGTTTAAAGTTTTTAGAAAAAACACCCATGAATTTCATGAGAGGAAGTATTGATTTGAATTCATCAAATATTACCTTAACATTCAATCCCTTTGATTCCAATTCTTTTTCAAAAACAATATCTAATAGTTTAATGACATCCTCATGATCTTTCTCAAAATCCCATTCTCGTATCTTTAATTCGCCTTTTTCAGTCTTAATCTTTGCATTCATCATTTACACCTTTTATGATTTGGTGATGATAATAATTTAATCATTAAATCTTTATTTTAGCACGAGGTATTTAAACATTTGGATATCAAAACAATTTGATGGTTAAATTTATATAGTTTTAGTAAGAGTACAAATAAAGAGGATTACAAGGCGACTTAGAAATGAGCAAACCAAAAAAAATCAAAGTAGACTACAAGAAACTGAAGGCACAAGGAAAGAAAACGCTAGATAGAGTGAATGAAGTTTACAAGGTTGAAACGAGGTATGCTATAATATTAGCGATTAATAACTTTGGATCATCAAATATCAAAAAACTTGCAAGGATTCTGGGGAAGAATGAGGCTACAATTTATCATCATTTAAAAGATTTAACCAGAGAACCCGAATTATTAATAGTGGATAACAAGAAGACTCGGGAGAATAAAGGAATTTTTTACAAACTTTCCAAAATAGCTGAAAGGAATTTTGGAGAACCGCCTTTAGACACTCTAGAAACAAAATTACCGGAAGCGTTTAAAGAGATATTAGAACAGACAGATGAAGAAATTGCGAATATTTATCTAAGAATGATTGCAAACCATCCAGATCTAGGCAATATGACAGAAAAAGAAAGGAGAAGTCTGGCATATAATCACAATTTGGAGAATATAATGCTAAACAATATGGGAAACGCTGAAAAAGCTTTCAAAGAAGGAGCTAAGCCAAAAAACAAAGAGTATCCCTTTGGAAGTATAGCCAATTTTCCTTTGGACATGAAGATTGCTAAACCTAGACATCTGTTCCAAATTCTTAGTTTCTTAAATGATATTGCGATTAATTTTGCTAGATTAAAAGAGGAAATAGCTAAAGAAATGGACAAAGAGAAGATACCTGAAGAACAAAGGATAGATATTCACTATCACATTGTAGGCGGAGAAATCGCTGAATTTGAGTTTGAATAAATTCCTAATATCCCGAACAATCTTATTTGATAACCAGTATTCCTTCTTTTCCTGTAGTAACTATCTCAAAACCGTTTGATAAAAATAGATTTATCGTTTTCTCATTAGATAGTGTTACTTCTACGCCTACATTTTCACAGTTGAACTTCTCAAAATATTTGATTATGGCATTACGGAAAAGAACCTTACCTAGACCATAACCTTGGAAAGTTGGGTCTACAGCAAAATCGATTATAAATCCACTCTTGATGAAAGATTTCATGCCTAGAATATAGCCTGCAAGTTTTCCTTTATCTGTCATTGCTAGCAAAGAAATATCCTCATCAAGCTCTCCATAGTAACTATTTAGTAAACGAGAGGTATGCAACAAATTATAGTCAGATTTTTCTTTTGAAAGGATGTGGAGATTGTCTTCGAATTCTGTGGCTGAATAGACCTTCCTTTGGAGAACAGCTATCTGTTCAGGAGTTACATCTTGCAACCCAAACATCTTGAATTTGGCGGATTTCCTTCCTTTTGAGAGCTTTATGGATTGATTGGGTTTAAGGTAATCATACTTCAAGATATCTAATTTGTCTCCAGTTTCATCGTACCAAATAGACTTGTATTTCTTTTCATCTAAATTCATGGTAACTCTTTCAAGAGTGGTTAAATAATTGCTAAGATAATCTAAATCTACATTTACAAAACTGTTTTCGGTGACGTATGTGCTTGTATAAATAAAATCGATATATTCAGTTTTGGAATAGTTAATTAAACGCTGAAAAGGGTTGTGAAGCTCGAAATCAAAATCTACCTCAAAAGCAGTATAGATCAATTCTACAATTGAAGGCTCCTTGTTATCTCTAATGGATATAATGGCTCCATGAATTGCTTCATCATCATCGACAAATTTGAGAACAAACATTTCTTCTAAATTAACGAACCTTTCGTTTATTTCTTTTGAATCTGCCCCAAACAATTGCCCTAGAAAACTAGCAATATTGTTGAAATCTGTTTCTTCTCGCCATCTCATGTAATCAACCAATGTTATATCTTTGAGATATAATGTTTATAAGTGCTCGGATGGCTTTCTTGAAATGTACTCTGAAAACCTAAATCAACACCCACAATGTAATAGGTATTTTTCTTATTTCTTCAAGAGTTACAAAAAGAAAAAAATTGTTTTTCTATTTAATCTACATTTAGAATTTAAGGACATAAAGCTCTAAATTGACTGGATTAGTATAAAGAGGATAAGGATCAACATTTGATTCTTCTTGAACCAAGAAGGGAAGACTTGTGTTCCACCCTTGCCAATAATTACCTTCCAAGCTATAAACATCAAACCATGTGTTGTTACAATAAGAGTAAGAATAAGCATTTTTTGTTACTGAATCACCATTTTGAATAAATGCATTGTGATGAACAATATTAGCCCTAGATTGATAGAAATAAATACCATATTTTCTGTTTTCTTCAATTAGATTATAAGTTATAGAATTGTTATGAGATTGATCTAATGAAATCCCATATCCATGGTCAATTGCTAATCTATTATAACTAATATTATTAAAAGAAATTGTACTCCACTGAAGGTTTGCTGCATAAATTCCATATCTACTGTTTTCTGAAAAAGAATTATTAAGGATTTGAAGGTTAGAACCTGAATAGATAGTTATTCCATTTCCTAAACTGGTAGGGTCAGGTTCAAGATCCCACCATACAAAATTAGAATTAAAAATATTATTTAAAATGTTTATTGAGTTTGAACTATGAAGAGTGATTCCATTAATATTGTAACTACAATTATTCAATAAGACATCGACACCATAAGAAGTGTAAATATCAATTCCTAATCTATTATGATACAAAGTATTTTGAGAAATTTCTGAATAATCACATTCGATCATGTAAATTGCTGTATATGAATCCACAATTGTATTATTAGAAATTAGGATAGAATCACAATCGTATACAGATAAACTTCCAGATATAATGTCGTCAGTATCAATATGATTGTTTAATATCTGCGCAGTATTATTTGCTACATTAAGAATGTATATGCCTCTAGCAAAATTTGATATTATGCAGTTTTGGATAATGAAGTGCTTGGTAGTATTTCTAATATAAATTGCAGTAGTTCTGTATTTTCCTTGATCAGTCATTTCCAAGTTTTCTAACAAGTAAGGATCGTCAACTGTTCCAATACCTGGAAAATTATATTTTAGAAAATCTTCATCAGATAAAATAAGAATAGGTTCATCAGAAGAGTCTAATGTTAAAAGAACAGGTAGAAGAATAGCAATAGAAAGAATAATTACAACATAAACAACATAAATTTTTTTGAACTTCATCTATGAAAATAGGTATTTTACACTTATAAATAATTGCAAACAAATTGAAGTGAAGACAAATCTTTTCAAGATAAAGGATAGCTTCAAATAATCTTTAATGTAAGTAACATTAGTATATCCAAAACAGGAAACTCAGATTCAGAGATGAAAAAAATGACATATACACTCAAACAATTCATGCCTTTAATCACTTTTGTTGTCCCTTCAATAATAATATCAATCATTTTATTTGTACTCTTACCCACAGAATGGTATATGATAGTTGGATTCGCAGTTTTAGTTATTATGGCTAGTTTCTCCTATTACATGGGAATAAAGGGTGTCTTAAAGGAACAAGATACAGAGACAAAATAGAGCGATTGCTTCATTTTAGATAAATCATTGAAACGTTAGTTTTTTCTTTTTTTCTACATAAGAGGGCTTGATTTCTATTTTCTAGAAACATTTTTTACTGTCTGAACACAAAGAATGCTGTACTAATCATGAAAATAGGTTATACTTTAGAGAATTTCGATGCTAACTTAGAAAGGAAGTACTTAATTGAATCAGCTAAAATTGCTGAGGAAGCTGGTTTTGAATCTCTTTGGACAGTTGATCATCTCATGCAAGCTAATGAGGAAGGTTTGACTATCTATGGCGAAACAACTACAGCACTCTATAACACAATTACTGAGCCCTTAACAACTATTGCTTTCCTTGCTGTACACACAACTAAGATAAAACTTGGTGTTTCTACTCTCGTTCTACCTATCAGAAATCCAATCATAGTCGCTAAACAATTAGCAACTCTTGATTATTTAACTAATGGGAGAGTGGTTATGACTTTCGGTGCGGGATGGAATGAAAAGGAGTTTGATTTTCTTGGTGAAAATTTCCAGAAACGTGGTAGTAAACTTCGTGAAGGTTTACAAATCATTAAATCTTTGTGGAATGGTGAGACATCTTTTGAAGGGAAATACTATCAATTCCATGATGTCTGTTTCACACCGATACGACCAGAACTTGCCAAATTACCACTAATTGTTGCTGGCAGCTCAGACTATATGCTAGAAACTGCAATAAAATATGGTGACGGATTACATCCAGCAGGTGTAACAGGAAAAGAAATTCAAGAGATAATCTCTCCTTACAAAGATAAATTAGAGGATAGAGAGTTCTTTTTGTCTGTTCATGTTGATATCTACAAAGATACAGATGTAGAATCAGTGCTTACTGAGTATGAAGAAAATGGGATAAATAGAGTGATTTTAGATCTGTCTAGAGGTGATATTAAACCTGAAGAGAGAATGAAATATCTAGAACAATTAGGTGATTTTGTAATAAAATTTTAAGCGAAAAAAAAGTGTTTAATTAATCAAATCATAGAAGTTTGACATATTTTTTGTATTCTTTTGGAGTGTTTTTCAGCATTTTCTCATCTGCCGTAATTATTTTCCCCTTTTTTAAATTCGCAAGTGCCACATAGGTAGAATCATATATCGTTAGCTTACTAGTCATTGCGATTTCTATTGTTTTGTTAGCTAGTTCTGTATCTAAAGAACAAAACTCTATTCCATAGTTTGTTATTGTTTCAAATATTCTTTCAACTTCATTTTGATTGTGAAGATTAATATATTTCAAAGCGTTCAATAACTCATACAAAATCAGATTAGGTGCAAGTAAACTCAGTTCCCCTTTAATATAACTGTCTCTTATGGCTATCGCAGAATCTGATTTTATTTCATCTACGAACCATTTAATCAATACACTTGTATCAATTACTACTGTTTCCATAGCGATTATCTCTCCAATATCTTATTAAATCCGTAGAATCCCATTTTGAAGGAGCTTCTTTTCTTAATTCTTCATTTGAAAGTAAAGCTTTTGCAATGTTTATATTTTCTTCTCGATCAATAATCCTTAAAATTACTGCTCTTAGCTCGTCACTCCAGTTTATATGGTTTAGCTTCTTCATTTTCTTCTTTAGATCATCAGGTACACGAACACTAATTGAGGTCATCGTATATACAGTATGACAAGCAGTACATATATCTTTCTCTTAATATTCGAAGAGTTAGGATAATCATTTCGCTTGGGAAGACTATAGTGATATGGGAGGAGCAGAAAGCTTCATTTTCTTCTTCTGAACACTACAAAAGCAACCGAAAGGAGACATATCATGGGGATTGTGAATGAAATTAAATACGTATTTGGGTCTTCATTTTCTGCAGTACTATCTGTAAAAATCAATAAATCATCTACCCAGATATTTTGATCCCAGAAAGCAACAGTAGCATCAACATAGAAGAAGAAAAGTAGAACATCAGCGTAACCAGATGTGTTAAAAGTGTAATTAAATGTTTGATACCCAGTATCATGTGAATATGAAATCCCTGTATCTTGATAGTCATAAGGTCTTTTCACGTCAAGGTATTCCATGGTAAGAGAATCTATAATAGCTACACCCATAATCACCTGATCATATCTGTCTGAAGAAGCTCTTCCTTCAAAGGACATATTCAAGGAATTTTCAAATGTGGGAACTAATGCATATACTCCTGCATATAAGTGATAATATGAAGAAGAAGTTTCGTAAACATGAATCTCTGAGGAAGAAATAGAACTGGAAAAATTTTCTGGTGTTGATTCTGCATAACCTGTCTCGTAGTGAGGAATAAAAGCCACTTCCGTCCAATTATAATCACCAACAGAGTCATAAGAAGAGGACAGTGCCTTGTTTGGTGAACCCTCTGCAGAGACATTAGAACTGACACTGAGAACGTTGAAGGAAAGAAGGAAAATTAGAAATGCAATAATTGAACCTTTACTCTTCACAATAGTTAGCTAAATATGTAAAAATATTTAAGTTTTGTCGAGAGAAGTTTGTCAAAGGAGTCTAAGACTTGTAATGCACTTATTATTTTTGTCGCACTTTTTTACCACGTATATATACTAATTTACTGAGATATAGGTTGGAGTTGATAAGACATGGCTTCATCTACATCCACAAAAAACAAAACATCAATAATAAACAAAACTGATCAGACAGATTTCCTGATGGAATGTGTCGATATAGCAATAGGGGAAGAAACAGGTTCGCCCTATATGATTAAGTTAGCAAAGGAAAGGGGAATAAATAAAGGAGACGTCAACAATTGGTTTGACCTAGCAGAACATTTTGGACCCACCGACCCGAACATATTCCGAGAACACTCGGTAAACTATACTACCACCAAATGGGCTCACCAATGGTATTCTCGCACACCTGGTGCAGAATTGCAAGTAGCAGAAACTGGAGGCACAACTGGCGCGCCGAAAAAAAATATTTTGGCGGCTAACACCACTAGAATAGACTTTGACAGCATGGATTATTTCGACCTCGAAACTGATACCTTCAATGTTCTTACAAAACTTTGTATGACTCAATTCGAAGATTTTGGTATTCCACTTCATTTGACTTATCTAGCAACTGTACCAACAGGACCTCATACTATAGGTAAATGGACAATCAAATCTTTCGAACGTGACATAGCTAAATCCATTTTCATGATTGACATGGATTCTCGTTTCGTTAAGAAAGCAGCAATGGTTGATAAAAGGATCATGGGTATGTATTTGCAACACATGCAAGACCAGACTCAAGCTCTTGTCAAGCAAGAATTCCCATTCATCCAAGGGTTATTCACTACTGGTGTACTAATTGAGAAATCCTTCCCACTTATTCAAGCTTTGAAAGAGAAAGGTAATCTTCAAGTAATTGTCCATGGGGGCACACCTTTATCGAATGAAACTCTGAAGGTTCTAACTGAAGATATGGGACTTCCTGTAATAGGTTTCTACGGTCAAAGTTTGTTTGGTACAGCTTTCCAGAGTCCTGACTTTGATAACCATCATATTGATTACTACAGTCACCCAAGAATGAATATGTTCCTAGTCTCTGATGAAAATGACATCAAGAGCCGAATAAATTATGGTGAAATGGGTACCGTTGTTTCTCAACGAATCAGTCCTGAAACAGTTATTCCTGCACTTGTTCAAAATGGTGATATTGCTACTTTGATTAAGCCAAAAGGAAAATTCGACTATACAGATGGTGCTCGTGATCCTCACAGAGATCTCTCTCAAGGTCAGCAATTAGGAGTCTACTAAACAATTCATTTTTTCAACCAAGGGAGGTTGATTTCCTTTTCTTTCTTTAAGTTAGTTTTATCCTCGTTAATATTTGTGAGAAAAAAATGTAATTCTACTTCATGAAATATAATAATGTCTTTCACATATAAGCAAAGAAACTAGTACAAGTCTTCCTTTTCAAGTCCTGCTTGTCGTATTATTGACATCAATGTCCCCTTAGGTAAATCTTTTTTCTTATACGGAACAACAGCTCTTCGTTTAGTTTTAGGATTGTAATAAATTCGATGACTACCTTTTGTCCTATCCAATATAAACCCATTTTTCTTGAGTATTTTGATGACTTTATCTGAATTTAGAGAAGGAAGTTTAGGCATTTAACTCAACCATTACAGTATATTCAAGAACTTCATCTTCTGTGGGTATTTCCTCTCCGTGTTCTCGCAAACTGTCTAAGTAAATCTCTATAGCTTCTTTTGCCATCTTTTTTGCATTATCGATATCCTCACCATATGTTATACAACCAGGAAGAGTGGGAACTATGACTGTGTATCCTCCTTCTGGTTCCTTTCTTAACAAAACCTTGTAATTAAAAATACTCATTATATGTCAACAAGTCTTACGAAATATAAAAATAATTCTGTTTGATTTTTATTCCAGTATCGTCATGAATAATACCTGTTCTACTGAATAAATGTGTCTTATTTTTATGAGGACATCTTAAAGGTTGGTTTTTCTTTTCTCTATATTTATTATTTACAAAAGATTAGATTTCTTTTTGATGATAAAGATTAAATATTTTTGTTCAATCTATAATCTGACTTTAATGATTAGTGATAAAATAGAGCTTATAGTCAATAAAATCTCTTCACTTGAGAAGAAGATTAATCGAATCGAGGAACTATTATTACTACTTGTAGAAGAGGATTACCTTTCTGAAGATGAAAAGAAGAGGATTGCTCAAGCTGATGAAACTATCAAAACAAAGGAACTACTTATTCCTGAAGAAGAATCTTTTCCTGATGAGATTGTTGCGATTAATTCGAATGAAGAAACTGTGAAAGTAGATAATCTATTTAATCTTGATTCAACTCAACAAGAAAAGATGAATGAACTCTGGGATAATGAAGAAGACGAAGTATGGAACGATGTATGATTTTGGGGATGTTATTCTAACAGAGATTACATTCACTGATCAAAGTATTGCAAAGAGAAGACCTGCTCTTGTTCTTTTTGAGGAGCACGACAATAGCATAGTAGCAGGGATTACGAGCAATCTGAAAATGCAAGGTATTAGTTTATCTGTTGATGAAGGAGCTGTAAGAGAGAGTATAATTAAAACAAATTATTTGTTCACAGTTGGCAAAAGTATTATTGTTCGCAAATTATTCAAGCTAAAGAAGGAAAAGAAAAAGATAGTTTGTGAAGAAATAAAGAGCAAAATCTGTGGGAGATTCTCATCAAAGTAATTGCTTAACATCATAAAATATCTTAAACAATGATAGTAAATAGGGATCTACGAACCTTTTCACTTTTTTCAATTAGGGAGGTTGATTGATTTTTTTAACTTTGTTTGATTTGTAAAACTAATAGAAACTATTATGTATGAATATATGTATATTCTCTTGAGAAACATGACTATATCTAACCAAGAGGAAACTCTCGCAAAGTTAGTTGAAACTTTGAGGAACAAGTTATCTCCACTATTTAAAGATTACAAAGTATCGTTTGCTTATTTTAGTGGTTCCTGGGTTAGAGGTCAGCAAAGTGTTTTAAGTGACATAGACATTTTTGTTTCTCTACCTTCTTTTAATACAATATCCCCTAAAGAAACGGTTATTCTGTTGAGTGATTTCTCCCGAAAAGCAAGTGTGGCTACAAAGCAAGATAATCTTGAAATCACTATTCTAGAGAGAGTACCTCTCCACGTTCAATTTCAAGCTATTAAAGACGGGATATTGCTTTATGAGGAATACAAAGAGGTTAGATTAAACTTCTTAGAAAACCTCTTAAAATACTATTATGATCACAAGATTTGGTATAACAGCTATCTTAGTCAAGCAGTTGAAGGATGAAAGTTTATGGCGGTTAATTCTGATTTTCTCAAAGAAAAATTAGTTTATAGCAAGAAATACATTGAAAGACTTAAGAGAATTATTGAGATTTCTGAAAAAGAATTTTTGGATGATTTTTCTCTTCAACTAGAATCTGAAAGGATTTTTGAAGTTATTTCCCAATTAATGCTTGATATTTGTACTCATATAATTGCTCATTCAAGCGAAACTCCTCCTTCTACATATTCTGATTGTATGAATAAATTAGTAGATATTGGGGTTATAAAAGAGGAAGATTCAAATAATTTTATCAATATTATTAAAATGAGAAATTTACTAGTTCATCAATATGGAATAATTAATCTAGAAATTCTTTTTACAAGTTTAAAGATGCTAGATTCTGACTTCGAAAAATTCAAGGCAACAATACTCTCTTGGATGAAGAAACTAAAGCAATCTTGACAAATAAGAACTTAACATCTAATTCTATCAACGTTATGGAGGTTGAATTTTCTTTTCTTCTATTTCTTCTTTGATATCGATTAATAGTCTTTAATAAGATTGAAACCAACAATTAATTAGTGAAATTGTCATGACATCTTCATTAGAACAAGAAATTCAAAAAATAAAAGACAGATTAGAAGAGCTTTTTACTATTTCAAATACTATTCTTCACTTGCTTATCACTGAAGAAGAAAAAGCTTATTCTGATGAAATTTCAGTAATTAAAAACAATGAAGACACTGTTAGCGAGGAAATTTTATTTAAGGAGCTAACAAGTTGACTTTTGAAATTTCAATAAAAAGTCTGCTTTAAAATTCATTTAAGGTTTAGACAAATCTCAAAAAACGGTAATCCACGATTTTCTTCTTGTCATCAAGGATCATGCTGTTCCAAGCAAGAAATATGACATTGTTAAACTCAAAACCTTTACAAATACTTTTCGCGCTCGTTTTGGAAATATCAGAGTTGTCTATACCGTTTCATGGAATGAGAGCAAGATTCTTATTTAGTTTATAGGATGGAGGAAAGACGCTTACAAAAAACCATGATCTTGATTGTCTATCTTTTATAATCATTCAATGAAGGTTAATTCTATTTTTTTATCTTTTCCTTTAAGTAACACATCAAATGATTCCAGAAACTTCCTTCCAATTAGAGTTTCAGTTAAAGATCGATGAGTATCAATTGTTGTCACGATTGAAACATCTATACCCTTTACAGTTACAGAACCACTTGCTGTTCTTAAAACAAATTTCTCTCCTGTAATTGTTTCAGCTTTAGCAAATAGATTTTCACTATATTCAAAAGCGGATAAATTTAGGTCATCATATAGCTTTACTGGAACAACAATTTCCCCATCGTATCCAGTATCTATCATTGCACTACATTCTATTGACTTTGAACCAAGAGGATCGCTTATTAATAAATCAACATATGGAGCTAGTTCACTTGAACTTGATGACGGTTTGTAATCAAAGATATTCTTCAAGAATCTTTCCTCCTGAAACCAAATTCTGTTCTTCGACCTTCTTTAAGAATAGGTGATACTATATTATTCTTATTTTCAAGCTTGTTGATTTTAACAGCTTTTATCGCTTCGTCTCGGTTTTCGAAAATCCCAATTATTAAACCTTCAGAAATAACTATCCATTTGCCTTCATATTCTTTCATTAAATTTGGTAGCGTTCGTCTATACGTTGCATTATTCTGTTGTCTCATCAAATCCTTCTCACCTTTTTCTTGCTCTTCAGCTAACCATTTAATCATTGCTTCAGCAAAAGCTTCATTTATACGCAAACCCTTTAGAGCTGCTTTTGATTTGAATTTTGCATAAAGTTCTTTGTCAACTTCTTTTATGAGTACAGACATATTTTTTCACTTAAGTATACTTATATAACTGAGTTAATAAAGTTAACCTAATATAAGATTAATAATTGTAACAGTCTCCAATGTCTATTAATTTTTTTCAACTTGGGAGGTTGATTCTTCCTTTATTTTCATAGATACGCTCTTTTTTGCTTTACCAATATGAACTTCTTAACAAATAATAAACATTAAATACTTCTGTAGAGTTATAAACGTGTCACCAATGACTGTAGATAAAGTGGAAATTCTTATAGATAAAATCAGTTTTCTTAAGAAGAAGATTGATAGAATTGAGGAGCTATTATTACTATTAGTTGAAGAAGAATATCTTTCTGAGGAGGAAAAAGAGAGAATTGGTCAAGCTGATAAAATTATTAAACAAAAGGATTTTGAGAGATTAATCAAGGTGGAATAATGGCAGGTAGCCAGATCTATGAAGTTTTCCTGTTACCTGTTTCATCAAAGGAATTAGAGAAATTACCTAAGAAAACAAAACAACAAATCAAAAACTTTTTACCAAATTTTAAGAATCCTTTTCTAATTTCTTCCAAAAAAATAAAGGGTGTTGAAAATATCTACAGAACAAGAATTGGTGACTATCGAATTCTTTACAAAATTTACACAGACGAATGTGTAGTAGTTATTATCAAAATAGCTCATCGAAAGCAAGTTTATCGATGATAGAACCATTCTTCAGAACTAATCATATGAGCAATCAAATTGATTTGATTGTTGGTTTTCGAGACTTTCACAGAGTTCTTTTATGAATGTGTTTTTGTCTTTTTGTCTTATTAGTGTGTAAATTGAGTAACATTTTAGTGATAGTACGGGTGTTTTTATAGTGAACTCTAGGTTAACGAAGGATGGCAAAGGTACTGCGTGCAGAGCGTATAGAAGTGGCGTATCATCCAGCACTGAGCAGAATCTGTCATCAAGCAAAAAATCTCTATAATCGAACCAATTTTCTGATAAAAACCTCTTTGAAGCAAACAAGCAAACTTCTCTTTTACTACGATCTCGACAGACAATTGAAACAAGAGGAGTGCTACAGAGCCCTTCCCGCTCATGTTGCCCAACAGACACTCAAACTCCTTTCTAGATGTTGGAAGAGCTATTTTCGAGCTAAACAAGAGTGGAAGAAGAAACCTTATCTGTTTTTTGCCATGCCTAAGCCACCTAACTACAAAAAGAAGGATGGGGAAGTGGTAGCCATCTTCACCAATCAGCAGGCGAAAATAATTAATGGTTGGCTAGTGTTGCCGAAGAAAGTGAAATACACTTACAAGACAAGACTAACAGCTCAAGCAGAGTTAAGAGAAGTAAGAATCATTCCCCGAAGAACTCACTATACCCTTGAAATTGTTTATCTGAAGAGTATACCCAATCTCAGGAAGAAGTTGATCAGAAAAGGAGCGATAGATTTAGGGATGGACAACCTTGCCGCTTTCGTGGATAACCTCGGAGGAAGACCGATTGTTATCAAAGATGCAGGGAAAGGGATAAAATCCATTACACAATATTATTTGAAAGAACAGAAAAAATTACAACTACAGTATAGTCAGCAGCAGAGAAAACAATTGCAAAAAAACAATCGTTTGAAGTATGGTCCAGCTTACTATAAGCTCAAAGAAAAGTGGAGAAGGAAACTGAATGATGCTATCCACAAATTAACCAAGTATTTGGTAGACTTGTGGGTCGAACGAGGGCTCCATGAAGTGATTATAGGCTATAATCCTCTGTGGAAACAAGGAGTGCATTTCTGGAAGAAAACCACCCAGATGTTCGTCACCCTCCCCTTCCTTAAAATCATCGATATGCTAAAATACAAAGGAGCAGAGCAAGGGATAAAGGTGGAGACGATTCCTGAAGAATACACCTCCAAAAGCAGTTTCCTGGATAATGAGTTTCCCCGTAATCGTAAGAAGTACAAAGGGAAAAGGATCCACCGAGGGTTGTTTTGTTCAGCTCAAGGTCACTTGATCAATGCTGACGTTAATGCTGCATATAATATTCTGATAAAAAGCGATCCGAAAGCCTTGCCTAAACGCAGGGTGAACGGGGTAGGAGGATACGTGATGTATCCACTCAGAGTGAGTATAGAGTGTCTTCGCCCTATATCATGACCTCTAAGCACGACATTTACCTGGCTTTGTCTAATAAGACAAGAAGACAAATAAGCATCATAGTTTCAATATAAATTGGATAATCTTTTTGAAGCGACATTTCATTTTCTTCTTGGTAAAATGAAAACTGCTTATGAACAATTACTAGAAATATATGAAGAAATTCAGCTTTTGAATTCTGTTAGTGGTGTCTTGTATTGGGATATGAACACATGCATGCCTCCTGCCGCAGTCGAGTATAGAGCTAAGCAATTTCAATATATTAGCACAAAAACACATCAACTATGGGTAGATGAGACAATGTCTTCATTAATCGAGTCTTGTCAGAAAGATGAATCACTTGATACAATTCAGAAAAGAAACTTCGAACTAATCAAACGTTCTTACGATAATAGAACTATATTGCCAACAGAACTAGTTGGTAGAATCGCATCTCAGTCAAATCGCACTTTAGAAATTTGGAAAGTTGCTAAAGAAAAGAAAGATTTTCAAAAGGTTCTCCCTGATTTGGAAAAATTATTCCAATTAAATGTAGAATCTGCAGAGTTGTTAGCAGTAACAAAAGGGATGAATGATCCATATAATGCTCTAATAGATAGAAATGATAGTGGTTTTAGTGTAGATTCATTGAGTAAACTTTTCAACGAAGTTAAATCTTTCTTAATTCCATTTGTTAAAAAATGTCGAGATTCAGATGTAAAGATAGACCGTTCTTTTATATCTAGAACTGTTCCAAAGGCGGTTCAAGTAAAAATGGTTCACGAACTTGCGGATTTTCTACGCTATGATTTCAGCTCAAACAAAGCAAACGGTCGAATAGACGAGGTGGAACACCCACTTACAATAGGTTGTGGTAAAAATGATGTACGAGTAACGGTAAAATATCATGAAGATCATGTATTATCCGCCTTCCTCGCTGGAGCTCATGAGTGTGGCCATGCTATCCATGGTCTTCAAGGAAAAGCCGAGTGGTTTAATCAGCCAGTCTATCGTGTTTCCTCACCAAGTTTCGGAGAATCACAATCACGTATGTTGGAAAATATGATCGCTAGTTCAGAAGAATTTTGGACCTACTATTATCCTAAGTTTCAGAAAGTTACTCAAGGTATATTCGATGATATAGATATGAATACTTTTTACTCTGCATTAAATGCTGTAACTCCTGGTTTTATAAGGATACAAGCTGATGAAGTGACCTATATTCTACACGTTATCATCAGATTTGAAATCGAACGAGAATGGTTTGCTGGAAAAATTACCACTAAAGAATTGCCCCAAGTTTGGAATGAGAAATACAAAGAGTACTTGGGTGTTGACATCCCAAATGATTCTTTAGGATTAATGCAAGATTTACATTGGTACAGTCAATACTATGGCTATTTTCATGGTTATGGCATAGGGGATCTTATCTCTGCACAAATTACTAATACGATGAGTAAGAAACTTCCTGGTTGGAGAGATGATTTATTGGAAGGTAATTTCACTAATATCAAACGGTGGTTAGCTGAAAATGTACATGAAAAGGGTGGAATTCATGATGGTCTTGAACTAGTTGAAGAAATCACAAATGAACCTCTTTCAACAAAATATTTCTCTGAGTATATAGAGAAAAAATTCTCGAAGATATATAATTTATGAAAAAAGAAAAAACCCCCTTCCCTTTTTTAATCTTCAATTCGTATTGTGGCTTGTTGTTGTCTCAATGGTCCATCTGCTTTTATGCTAAGGTTGATTACTATTGTTTCACCTGAATTTATTCGTTTTATCACACATTTGACATTAGATGATTCAACAGATACATCAACAGTTGGAGGAGTATGATCTACAAATTCAGCAGAGAAAATTGGTTGGATGAGAGTAACATTATCTAAAGGAACGTCTCCGGTATTTGTTATTGGTATCTCAACATTGTAACTATCATCAGCTTGCTTTGTGAATATTGATGTTATTTTGTATGATCTTTGCTTAAATTGTACAACTATTGTTGGAACCTTTCCATCAGATCGAGCATCTGTTACAAAAGGTTTAGCTGGGTGCTCGGCATATGCTTTGATTGTAGCAGGTGCTGAATGACTACCTTCAATTCTAGGTTTGTCAGCAATACAAACAGCTTTAATTTTCACTGTTTGGCCTGGATCTAATTTGAGATTTTCAATAACATAATTGTAAACTCTTTCCTTCTCAATACCTTCCGAAATGTTCTCTAAGTAGTTTTTAACATCTTCATCTTCGACTTCTTCAACATAATCGTCTTCTTTCTCGATTTCTTCGAAAGTTGCAGTTTCTCTGTCTTCGATTGTTGGTTTGATCTCTTCTTTAGACTCTTCTTCGAAAACAATTTCAACCTCTCTGCCAGATGATTCTGCTGTTACCATTTTAACATCAAAGTAGCTTGGTATTGAATCCTCAATTTCTATTTTGCCAATTGTAGCGGACCCAGTATTTGTGACATCAATTGTTGCTATTATATCTGAAAATGCATAAGTTGTTACTTCTACTGGATCAAATAGTTTGGACGCTCCAGCTTTTACAATGAATATTTGGTCACTCGCTTTTTCATAAGCTATCGTTGAGTGTTCAGTTATTTTGAAAAGCGCCGTATAATCAAACTTCTTAGTAATTTCAGGAAATGTTGAAGATTCAATTGTAATCTGCTCTTTCCAGATTGGTTCATCAAGATTTCCTTCTACTTCAATCATAGGTTCTTTGAAATATTTTTCTTCACCATTAACTTCTATTTTAACATATTTTAACAATATTTCAAACTCACTTGCGTTTCTTAACCCCATACTGAGTTTCCATTGATTGGGTTCTGCTGTTTCAATAACTTCTACACCTAAATCCACATTATCACAATCACCATCTAACACTGGCTTCAATGAACTCATTTTGATCTCTGTTTCACATCTTGCTGTTATAATTCCATTTTTGTATGGTTGTACATTTGTTGGATTAATAGTACAAACAATTGTAACAATTGCAATTCCTCCAGCTTCTAGTTCGGGAATTACCCAATTTGCAATTCTTTCACCTTCTACAATTGTTGTGTCTCCAGGATATGGTTCTATTGCCCTTATATCTCTTGTATCTAAAGGAAAGTGCTTTTCGACTGCCAAATTTTTGATTTTTGTATCATAATTATTTTTAACAGTAATCTGAAAAGCGAGTGTTTGATCCAAATTAAAAATCAAGTCCTTATTCAAGGAGTTAATTTCATCTCCCTTGTAATCAGTATCATAAACCTCTGTTATCTTGATTGCTGGTTCATTTTTTGTGGTATACTCCACAAGATGTTCTTTACCTGCTTCTACGTGCGGGATGTTTGTAACTGGTATCTCATCCACATCATCGCTGAAATCAGCTTTCAGTTCAATTCCCCATAATGTTGTAGATTTGCTTGGGTTAATAACCTTCAAAACACCTCTTGATTCTGTTGTAACAACCTCATCTTTAGGTCCTACTTTTATTTCAACATGTTCTTCTAAATGTATCGTAGCTTTCATTATAAAACCCTCTTTGTTTATATCTTAAGAGTCCATTGCTAGCAATTAATACTTACTGTTGTTGCAACAGCTTAGAACCCTTCAAACATTATCGCTAAACGCTCTATTTCGCAAGTACAATTATCAACCGACAATAATTTAAGGAACCGTGGTAATAAAGAATTGATTATGAATAAAGAGGATAAGGATTTTCAGATTATAGATCAAATCTATTCTATTTTACGAGATGCAACGAGAAGAAAAATACTTACTTTACTTAGTAATATGAAACTAACTGCTGATGAATTAACAAAGGAACTAGCAATATCACGTCCAGCAGTTGAGAAACATTTGAAACAAATGCTGGATATTGGATTGATTGAAAGAATGGCCGATACTTATCCCACACTGAAATACCTTTACACAATCCCTGAACCAAGCGTTGACCTGATGTCAAATATACAAGATTCCATTGAAGAGTTTGTTACATCTATAAAAGATGATTATTCAAGAAGATTGGAAAATGAAGAACAACTTTACCTCTTAGGTATGTCATCTAAAGAAAGGTATGAATCCATTAAAGAAAAATATAGCTCTATTTTAGGAAAGCTAGGGTTATAGAAATGATAAGTTTGTGATAACATGCATATGAAATCTAAGAAAACTTTATCTAATAAAGAAAAACGTGATTTACAAACGAAATTGATAGAATTATACGACGATCAGGTATCACCATCTTTTCAGAAATCATTAATACTCCAAAGCATAAAAACTGAAGAAGGAACGTTTATTGTTAAAGACAAAAAGATCTGGTGGTTCCTTCATGATGGAAAGCACATCCCTTCAATACACTTTCTTAGAGAGTTAAATCCTGGTCTGCACAAAATAATAGTTGATGTGGGAGCAATCAGGTTTATCACAAATGGTGCGGATGTTATGGCTCCGGGCATAGTGTTTTTTGATGATAACATAACAAAAGATGATTATGTTGTTATTCATGAAGAAAAAGCTAATGCAATTCTTGGTGTGGGTATATCTCTTATAGATGCAAAAGAATTTAGTAAAAACAAAAAGGGTAAAGTAGTAAAACTAATCCATCATTTGAAAGATAAAGTGTGGTCTGCTAAGTTCTAAATATTATCTTAATCTTATAGTTGTACCATTTGGAGGTGCCATACTTTCTCTTTTAGTTGTTTTGTATATCCACGAAGCAAATTTATTTGCTTTTGATTCTTCACCATGAAACACTATAACTCTTTCTGGTTTAGGAGTAACTTTGCGAATGTAGTTTTCTAATTCTCTTCTGTCACTATGTCCTGTGAAACCTGAAATACTATGAACTTGCATTTCTATATGATACATGACTGTTTTGCGATTTTCCATCATCTGAATCTCGGTAATGCCTTTCTGAATCTTACTTCCCATAGTTCCTTTTCCTTGGTAACTTACAAACACTAGTGCATTATTAGAATCAGAACATAGTGCTTTGAAGTATTGAACACTTGGTCCTCCATTTAGCATACCACTTGTAGCTACAATTATTGCAGGATCTCCTACTACAATTAGTTCTCGTTCTTCATTAGAAGCTACATGTTTCATTTGTTCAGATAGGAATGGGTTTTGACCTGCATGGAATATCCTTTCTCTAAGACTTTTTGATAAAAATTCGGGGTGAGCGGTTGTGATTGCTGATGCTTCTCGAATCATACCGTCTGTGTAAATTGGAATTGTTGGTATTTCCTTGGTTCTCATTAAATTCTCTAGAACGACAAGAATTTCTTGAGCTCTGCCAACCGCTAGAACTGGAATAAGAACCTTCCCATTTTTCTTTATAGTGTCATTAACAATGTTTCTCAACATTTTTTCACATTCAGCTCTTGGAGGAAGAATATCTTGGGGTTTTCCATAGGTAGATTCTATGAAGAGCGTTTCCAATCTTGGGAATCTGCAATTTGCTGGATCTAAAAGGTTTGATCTAGCAAATTTAATGTCTTGTGCAAATGCGATGTTATAAACGCCTTCACCAATGTGAAGATGAGGGATTGTACTTCCTACAATATGTCCCGCATTGTGAAATGTTAGACGAATGTCAGGTGAGATGTCGGTTACTTCTCCATAGTTTAAAACAATGGCGTGAAGTACTGACTCTCTTATGTCCTTTTGTTCATATGGTTGGGTTTTTCCTTCTTTTTTCGCTACATCAAGATAATCTATCTGAAGCATTGTCATTAAATCTCTTGTTGGTTTTGTGACATAGACAGCTCCCTTGTAACCATATTTGAAAAGATAAGGGACAAAACCAGAATGATCAAGATGAGCATGTGATATCACAACGGCATCCAAATTATCAATGTCAAATTCAGGAAGGTCAAATCGGGGGAAGGTGTTGTTTGGTGAATTACTTCCTACATTGATTCCGCAATCTACCAACACTCGACTTTCACCAGTTTGGACTAAGGAACTACTTCTACCAACTTCTGCGTAACCGCCTAAGGCTGTTACGCGAATTGTATCATCCCTGTAAATAATGGGGCGATGAATTCGTTTACCAACTATTTTCAGGATTTCCTGTCTTTTCTTTGAATGTTCTTGATAGAGATGTCTAACAGTTTTTATTACCCTAGATTCGATTGGAGGCGTTCGCATAACATTTGGTCGCCATAATGTTTTAGCGATAATTGTTCGTAACATTTCACCGGATTTTCCAATAATAACCCCTGGTTTCATAGCTTCTATAATTACTTCTCCAACAAGCTCGTCATAATCTATTGAAGTGATTTCTCCTTCCTTTCCCACCAACTCTGTAATCAAGTAAGTTGTTTCATCTTTGGGTAATCTGACACTAGGATCAGATCGAATAACGATTCTTTTCCGTAATTTTTTTGCTAATCCCTTAACTATATTTTCATCGTCTACTAATACTCTAGGATTTCGAGAATAAACTGCGACTTCTGGTCCTTCAAACTCTATTTGTGTAATTTCAGAGTTGCTTGGCAGTTCCTCATGAATGTCTTTGGATGTTTGTTCTAGTACTTCTTTATAACTCAAGATACCCGACTCTTCTAATTCATATAAATACAAGTGTTTTTTAGAATAGGTTTTCCTCTTTTTTAAACAAAAAGATTAAACTAATGTAAATCACTGAACACGCCTTAAATACTTTGTGTTATTTGAATTTAGGCGCTAGGTTGGTTGTTGTTGAAGGAACAAAATAAAATACCTTCAGTTACCCTTCCTCAAATACCAGCCTCTATCCCTAGGAATGTTTTTACTCCCCTTAATTATCACTGTATTTGAGAGCGCACTCTTGAGCTCTTCTGAACTTATACTTGTTTCTCCAACTCCATAATGAATGTTATTTCTCCCCTCAATTATAACTAAATCTCCACTTTGGAATGCTTCATCAAACTGAAAAACATTGTCTGTGAAAATTGATTTACCATAAAGGAATTGATCGGTTTTTACATGTAAAACCTTCTTTGAAGTTAATCTGATTAATGCACTCCCCTCAATTTCTAACTGAAATTTATTATTCTTTATTGAACCAATTGGTATGCCAGCAAAATACAAATTATGGGGGATAGTTTTTACAATTGCTTCAATATTTGGATGTAAAGCACAAACCTCTTTGATTTTTCCATCTTTTATCCACAAAAAACGGTTTTGTAACGAATCCAACCCCTCTTGCCCAAAATGCTTGCCAATCTCTTTTCGAACAATTTCTTCTTCCTTCTTGGTTGCTTTTCGGAAATTTACTGTTATATTGTTCATTTTTCTTTCACCATTTTAATTATAAAGAAGCCCTCTCCTTTTGATGTATGTGGATAAATTCTTTTGGCTTTTCTTATGTCGGGATGAAATTCATGTTGTTGGAATTTTTCTAAACCTACTTCTCCTTCAATATTCAATTCTTGTATTTTACAATCAAAATTTTCAAGAACTTTTGTTATAACAAGCTCGTTTTCCTCTGGCTCCAAGGAACAAGTACAATAAACTAGTTCTCCTCCCGGTTTAAGAACTCGCAAGGATTCTGTTAATAGCTCAGTCTGATATTTGTGATAATTTAGAATGTCAAATAGTGTTTTGGATTGTTTCCTTGAATGATCTGAGATAATTACCCCTGATCCTGAACAAGGTGCATCTAATAAAATTTTATCAAACATTAAATCCAATTTATATATTTCTCTGGTGTCGTATTGTAATATGATTGTGTTTTCAACACCCATTCTAGCTAGAACTGATTTCAAACTTCTGCATCTGTTAGAACTTAATTCAAGTGCAATTATTGTCCCCTCATTATTCATTAATTGTGCTAGATGTGATGTTTTGCCACCAGGAGCTGCAGCGAAATCTCCTATCAACTCATCGCTTTTTGGATTTAGAATCATGCTTGAAAGCATTGAATTCTTTCCTTGCAGCATGTAGTACCCTCCTAAATACTCTGGAGTTGCTCCTATTGGTACAGGAGAATTGATGATTTCTTTTGCTTCAGGCATCCCTACAATATCTTCAAGCTGAACCCTTTTTCTTTCTAAAAGTTCTACTGTGCGCGCGATACTAGATCTTAATGTGTTCAATCTAATTGTTTTGTTTAATTTGGTTTCGTTAAATTGAAGTAAGTTTGATGTTTCCTCCTCGCCCAATATTTCTACAAACCTTTCAATCATATAAGGATCATAATCATATTCTTCTCCTAATTTGTAGGGATTAATACAATTAAGTTCCTTTTTCATAATACTGCATCTACTTTTCGAATCTAGATTAAAAGACGTATTTCTTAATCTTAAAAAAGCTATTCTATAATTACCTCATGAAATGATTATAACTCTAGTTGAAAAGGAAGTTGCGGAACTCAACTATACATTTACACATGTAGGTGCTTCGAAAATCTGTGATAATTGTTCTCTCAAGAAGGTATGTGTTGATGTTTTGAAGGAAAATCATTCATACAGTGTAGTTGAAGTGAGGCAAAAGGAACATATTTGTTTAATAGAGAATCAACCGATGCTAGTGTGCGTTGTAGAGGAAGCTGACTATATTATAAGTGTAGAAAATCAAAAATATCTGGAAAATATGGTTCTCAAAAGAAATTCTTTGAATTGCAAAGAAATCTTATGTGAGAATTACGATTACTGTATGTCACCGCTTTTTGATAAAACTAGTAAAATAAAAGTTCAAGGCATTCTAAGGAAACTGAACTGCCCTCTTAATTTTGATCTGATTTTAGTAAATACAAGGAAAGTAGATAAAGAATAGTGACTATTTCTTTTCTATTTCATAATGCTCAATAAAAGTTACTTTATCATATTTTTTAGTTATTTCTCCCAAATCCCTTGTTAGACCATTTCGAGTAAATTGGATGTATTCCATAAACCGAGTATCCTTTGGGAATTCTATAATTATTGCCTTGTCTTCTATCTCAATTTTTGTATCAGAAAAATCTACACCAGGTAATCGTTTTTCAAGAAGACAGATACATTGCTCCTTTATATCTGTAACTTTTTTAATTATTTTTATATCATATATTAAATCAAATCCGGCTAAATCATGATTAAAATCAACTTTTACTCTACTGCTTGATACTTTGAGAATTCTACCTTTTTGACCACCAATTTCTACTTCTGCATTTTCTTTTGGTTTTATTTGATGTTTCTGAAATTCTCTCCTTTGAATTAAACGGATTTTTGAACGGTCTCTTAAACCAAATCCTCTTTTAGCTTCAATGTTGATTGTTTTAGAGTCACCTTCTTCTAAACCAATAAGACCCTCTTCTAATCCAACAGGCAATTTATGATTTCCAACAATAAGAGTAAATGGTTGATATATAAATTTCTCATCAAAGATATCATGCTCTTTTGCTATTTTTTCGAAAGTTGTATCGAAAACTTTTCCATCATCAGCAGTTTTGCAAGTATAGTTTATTTTTACCATGTCACCAAGTTTGATATTTGACATAATTTCACCTGATTTTTTGTTGTCAACTAAACCTTAATGTGTTTGTCCTATTTAAAATTCTGGTTTTGGAGTAATTTATTTTTCTAAACGGGTAAGCAGTTTTTCAAAGTCAGATCTATACATGTTTTTTTCTAGACCTTTAGAAAATGTGCTTAGAATTTTGCACTTCTTTTTAGCTAGTTTTTTACTATATTTAAAATGCATTAGCGATGGTAGAACGAATAATTTTTCATGAAAATGCATGTTAGTTTTTTTCATATCAACATTTCTTTCTGCAGAGTAGCTAATGACCCTATATAGCCCAATTATCCCAAGTGCATCTAAAGCATCAGCATCCTTGAGGATCTTCCCTTCCTTGAATTTTGGTTCTATTTTAGTACTAAACCTATGAGACTTTATTGCATCACAAACTTCTGGAATCATGTCGTATTTCTCTTGCTTTTCTAGGTACTCTCTTGCCAACTCCGTGCTTATGTCCGCATGATTCCTTCCTGTTTCTTCTTCTTCTGCTCTACCCACATCATGAAAAAGAGCCGCAGTTAACAGAGTATCAATTGAAGCTCCAAGGCGTTTCGCAATATCTATACAAGTGTTAGCAACTCTTATTGTATGCTCAAGTGAATGAGTTTGACTTTGGTTATTTGTCGTAAATATGCTTTCCACATGGTAATATGTAGAAACTATAAACTTTTGAAATTCCTGATTTGAATCGAAGAAACCAAGCTTCATTTTGGACTTTTGCATTATTATTTCATCTCGTGAATGTTGTGTATTTTTCCTTGAATTGCATAATTTTTGTCTATTTCGATAATTGCGAAATTTCCCCGTGTAACGGGTCCTGGATTGATTATACAACAATCACCTAAAAATGAAATTGTTGGTGATTCATGTATGTGACCAGATACAGCGAGAAATATGTTTGGATTTGTTTCTAGAACCTTTTTTATCTCCCTTGATCCAACATGTTTGTTTAATGAAGCCAAATCTGCGCTTGTTCCATATGGAGGAACGTGAGTTAACAAGCACACTTTCTCGGTATTTCTTTTTAGTTTTTTTAGTACTTTCTTGTTAATTTTTGGATGCGCTGAACCGAAGCCTACAAACGTGACTCCTTCTAAACATTGAGGATTAGATTCAACGTGGAAAGAAGAAGTTTGAAGTTTATCCATGTCATAAATCGGATCACAGTTTCCAAATACAAAATAAATATGTGAACTATAATTAGAAACGAGTTCAAGTAGTGATAACATATTCTCTATTGAACCAAAATTCGTTATATCCCCTGCAATTAAAACTATGAAAGGTTTTTTTATTGTCTCCTTTGTTTTTGCTAGAATATTTTCCAAGGTTATTTTTTGATTATGAATATCAGATAAAATTAATGCTCTTAGAACCATCTAGATCACCTAATTATAGGAAAGCTCAAGGAACGTAAAAATCCCCGAATACTGAAAATCATCGATAAGAGAATTAAACTTCCATAATTCAAAAACAATCTTCAGGCTATCATCTCCTTCTAAAATTGTAGCTAATGTGTTATTCATAAATAGCGTAGTATTCACATGCCCCCAAATATATTGACCAGTTTGCGCCCCTTCTTCCTCTTTCTCACTTTTCGTCGCTGGTGATAAGATTTTCTCATATGTTTCATTTGAATATAACAACTTGGAATTGGAAAGCGAGAGAGGGTGTTCCAGACTAATATTTTGAGATATTTTTGTGACTTTTATCTGGAGTTGATAGTAAGTAATTTTATTCTCAAAATTCTTAACCATAAAAAATATTGTAACGTTATCTGATTGAGATATCTGGTTTGGGTAATTGTTTGCAACATATGTTTCTTCTGCAGCATTGTATGTCAACAATGATAGTTCTGTGAAACCATTTTGTTGATTTGGGAAGAAAACTATGGATGTGATCGCAACTATCGCCCCAATAGTGCAAAATACAATGACAAGCGTTACAATTTTATTTTGGTCTATTTTTGGCAATCTTTTTTTTGGATTTCTGCCATCACTTTTATTGTTCTTTTTTGCCATTCTATTTCTCTCCATATTCCTTGTCATAGATTATTTCTAGATTGCTATATTCTTCAATTTGTTTTTTCTTATACCAAGGATGAAGTTTCTTGATGAAGAGAAAAACAAAACCAACAGTAGCAAAAGCAGCAACTACTCCAATTATACTGTATATTAACCATGATTCTTTGATTGCAGATTTGTTTAATTCTGCAATCTCTTCTTCTATATTTTCCAGTTGGTCTAAAGCTTGATTTGCTTTCTGTATTGAAAGATCATATTGAGAATCTCTGAATAATTGCTTGGCCTCATTAATCAATTGAAGCGAGTTATCCACCTGTGAAATAATAGCTCTCACCTCTGAGTTAATATCTACTAGTTCTTCCAAAATAGACAATACTGTTTTAAGTTTATCAGAAGCTTCTTGGATAATTTGTTCTGCTTCTTCCTTAGATTGTGCAAACGCTCCAAAATTGGTGAAGGAAACAAAAAGCAAAAAAATAATGCTACAGGCTAACAAACGATTTGCTAATTTATTTCTCATCGTTCCTCACTTTATTTCTGAAAAAACTAATTTCTGATAATTTCGTTAGAATCTTCTTTGATTTTACTTCGAGTGTTTTAGAGCCAAGTAAGATCCTAACAACTACTGATAATAAATGAATAAAAAGGGAAAAACTCCCAATAATGATAACAAACGGAGCAGAATCAATTAACCATATTGCATTGAGTATAAGACCTGAAAATATAATTATGCCTATATTCATACCTACTGCTAATAAAACGCGCTCTAATTGATCTATATTCTCGTAAAGTCTAGGAAAAATCAGGTTTGTTATTATCCAGCCTGGGATGAATAATCCAAATAAAACACCAAAAATTATCCTTAGAAAAGAGAAGAAAGAATCTGCGGGAATAAATAGACCTACTGGGAAAAATATACTAATAAAAACAAGCAGAGTCCAGAATTCCACAACAAAGTACCTATTTCTAAAAAGATATTCATGAACTGATTTAGGTAATTCTCTTGTTATCTTTGGAGAGCCTAGTTTAATGATATTGGTCTTTTCAAGCTCTTGAACAGCTAAATATATCTCGCGCTCCTCTTTCCCAGTAACTGTTAATGTTTTTGTCACAAGCTGTTTAACAGTTTTTGGCTTATCTTCATTCATGATTTTTTGAATGACTTTTTTTATTTCTGATATATCAACGCTATTCATGCTTTCGATTACTAATTGTGTGGGTATAAAAAAATGTTTTTGAAAGAAAGTGGGTGAAAATACAATACCCTAGTCTATTTCAACTCATTCACTTTAGCCCTTAATTTCTCAATAAGATCAGTCTTTTCCCACGTAAAACCAGGTAATTCTCGTCCGAAGTGCCCATAGCAAGATGTTTTTTGATAAATTGGTCTCTTTAATTTAAGGTGTTCAATAATGCTTCCTGGTCTGAAATCAAATACGCAAAGAATAGCTTCTTTTAGAATTTCAATTGAAACTCTTTCAGTTCCAAAACATTCAATATTAACTGCCAAGGGTTTGGGTTCACCAATTGCATAAGAAACTTGAACTTCACACTTATCAGCTAATTCTGCAGCAACAACATTTTTTGCGACATATCTAGCTGCATAAGACGCTGATCGATCTACCTTTGAAGGATCCTTGCCGGAGAATGCGCCACCACCATGAGAGTCCACTCCTCCGTAAGTGTCAACGATTATTTTTCTTCCTGTTAATCCTGCATCGCCATGTGGTCCCCCTGTAACAAATCTCCCTGTTCGATTGATGAAGATTTTAGTTTTTTCGTCTACTAGATTAGCTGGGATAACCATTTCAATAACTTCTTTTTTCAATCCAGATTCAATTTCTTCATTTGTTGCTTCTTCTGTATGTTGTGCAGCAATAACAATAGCTTCTACTCGAATTGGTTTATCATTCTCATATTCAACTGCTACTAGTGATTTGCCATCTGGGCGTAGAAAGGGTAACGTACCATTTTTTCGAACTTCAGTAAGTTTCATTGTTAGTTTATGGGCTAGTACTATAGGCAGTGGCATAAATTCTGAGGTTTCATTTGTTGCATATCCATACATGATGCCTTGATCTCCTGCCCCTTGTTCCTCGACCATGTCTTTTTTTACACCTTGTGCGATATCTTCTGATTGGGAGTGAACCGTGTTTATTATGGCACAACCTCTATAATCAAAACCAATACTTGAATCATTATACCCGATTTCTTTAATAGTATCACGAATGATTTTTTCATATTCAACAGTACACACTTTTGACGTGGTAATCTCACCACCTACTAAAACAAGACCCGTTGTAACGAAACACTCACATGCTACATGTGCATCAGGATCATCTTTTAAAATAGCATCGAGGATTGCATCAGAAATTTGATCACAAATTTTGTCAGGATGCCCCTCTGTTACAGATTCTGAAGAAATAATTTTACGTAATACCATCTACCTGTCTCTCCTAATTCAAACTTACTGAAATTACTCTTATATAGCATTATAAAATTATTACGATTAATCGGATTTAATAAAAATATGTTGGGAAAAGTCTCCCCTACGATTCAACTTTAACTTGTAATTCTTTCAATAGATTAAGTAGCTCTTCTTTTGTTGGGACATCTTCTGGATTATTGCTTTTAGCAGCAAAGATTAGTCTAGTTGATATTTTGTCTAATTCATGAAGCAGGGTTGCTTTATGACCTTTTTCCAACAAATTATCTCTAATTTCCAATAAATGATTAGCGATTTTTATTAATTCTTTATTAATGTCAGTGCTTTCCTCAATAAGTTGCTTCAAAATACTAAACGCGTCCACACCTGTTGAGATTTTTGGATGGTATGTCTCATGCAGATGTTCATTTATTTGCAATAGAATTTCTTTCTCAACTGAAGCTCTTTTACCTTCAGCTCCTTGAACTCTTTTTTCGAGAATAACGTTGGACAGGTGTTTGAGTGTTGTTTCGATAATTTCTTGTGACTGTAATTCAGGAATTAAGTGAATTAGTTGAGTCTTCACCAAAATTCTTCTTTCATTTTTCAATAAATAGCCATATTCATCCTTTGAAAGTATTCCTGAGACTACTAGTTCTTTGACGCTTTTTCTAAAGGATTCTCTATTGCCTCTACCTTTCCAGAATGAAGGCTCGATATTTTCTCGCAATTTTTCAGTTATTTCAGATAGAACTGAAGTTTTGGTGGATTCCATGATTAATTATCTATTTTTCATATTAATAAGAATTTCTTAAAAGGAATAAAGTGAAACAGATTAGAAAAAACCTAGATACTATCTATGGTGATTGCGAAAAACATTTCAACAAAGAGAAAAGAACTTACTGAGATGAAGGATACAGTAGCTGTGCTGTTTTGTGGCGGAGAGGGAAAGAGAATGCGCCCTTTAACTTACTATATGCAAAAAGTCATGATGCCAATTGGTACTGATCAGATTCCAATCTTAGAATATGTTATCAAACATTTCAAAAAACACAATGTGACTGATATAATTCTCTTAGTAAATTATAAGAAGGAACAAATACAAGGTTACTTTGGGAACGGCGAAAGGTGGGGTGTGGATTTAACATATATCCCGGATAAACCGGGTCCTATTGGCACTGGAACAGCACTCTTGAATATTAAAGAAAAAATTGGTAATAGGCGAATGATAATTTATTATTCTGATATCATCACTAATATCAATTTTACAGATATGCTAGAATGCCATCAAAATAACAAGAAATGGGCCACTATATTTGTTTCTAAAGGTTGGAAGATTCGAGTTGGCACAGCAGAAATTGATGACAACAACAATGTTACCAGATTCATTGAGAAACCAACTCTTCCTCTCTTAGTGAACACAGGCATTAGCATTGTTGAACCAATCATTTTCGATTTTCTTGATGATCTTGATGAAAAAGAGAGTATAGATTTATCCAAGAATATCTTTCCAAAGTTTGTTGAAGCCTCTCAAATGGTAGCTTATATCCCCTCTAACATCTATTGGGAAGATATAGGTTCTATTGAAAGATATGAGAAATTAGATGGGAAGTTCATCACACAAAAAATGAGCGAATAAATTCGCATTATAGAAAAATATTATTATTAAGTATTTTATAATAAAAATGATGAAGTACAGGTTGATGGACTTATTAGCTTGCCCTCTTGACAAAGATTGGCCTTTAGAACTAGAAATTATTGAACAAGAGAAAGAAGTTGAACCTATTTCTCCACCTCATGTAAACTCAAAAACTGGTGTTGTATGCAACTTCTATTGTCATTTTAAAAAGTTCTATCTTATCGATGTTAATGATGAAGGAGTTGAGGTTGAGAAATCTTTAGACATCATCTGTAAGAGTGTAACTGCTGAAGATTGCAAAGAATGTTTCCAAATTGAAATACAAAAAGGTAGGCTACTTTGCTCTAAAGATGAAAAACATCTTTATGAGATTAAAGAAGGAATTCCAGTTATGCTTAGCTCTGAGCAACTTGAGGAAATTTATGGAAAGAAGAAATAATTTCGCTCTTTTTTAACTATTCTTCATTTTGTTTTTCTTGTTTTGATTTCTCAGTTTCTACCTCTTGCAATTTAGCTTTAGCTTCTAATTTTTTCTTTTTCTTATGCATAGTCCATATGAAATAGCTAATTTCCATCACTATTCCTGCTACTAGTAAAACATTAACTATGATCAACTTTGGTAATAACTCCTCAAAAGAGAACAAATATCTTTGAAAAGTTAAGAACATAATATAGGCAATAATAACCACAATTATCATAAAGAGTTGAACAGCCGCTGCGCTATCTAAAGAAGTAAATGTATTTCTTTTGTTTTTTCCAGTTTTCTGATTCATTTTCTACGTCACAATCAAAACTTTGTTTCGTGCTTATATTGTTTTTAATCTCTCTGTTTGTTATAGAATTATATGCTTGAAACATACTCTTTCTCAATTAAATTGCGAAATTTTTCTATTTTTTTAAACATGTTTTTTGCTTCATTGTTCACAACGCTTGGTAGTATGCTTGATTTCAAAGCTTTGTCATAGCATTTAGAAAAGTAATTTAGTTGAAATACCAGTTGGACAATTCTAGCATATTGAAATACTTGATCTGGAGCAGTTACTAATGCAACTTTTAGTGATATCTCATTTTGTTCTTCAGGTGTTAAATCAATGCTATACGCTTCTTTATTACATATGTCAAATAATTTATTTAGGAAAAATCTACTTTTTTTGAGAACTGAAGCTAGTTCTTTTGCAACATCTGAGAGGCCAGGAACTTCTTTTTTGATGATACTTGCACTCTCAGTAACACTTTCAAGATGCATATTCAACACTATTGTCCGTTAAGTTAAGTTCTATCTTGTTTTTATATTCTTTTTGGAATGCAACAGCAAAAAGGGAAAAAGAAGTAAAAAAGAAAGAGAAAAAAAATCTAAGTTATTATTCTAATAATAATCTTAGAGTTACAAGCTGGCCATTAATCTCATTCTTGAGTCTTTCTATGGTTTGTTGTCTTTCGCGGAATAGTTTAACATAAGATTCTTTGGTCATGCTTTTCTTAGTTCTATATTCTTGTTGAAGCGCTCTTAGATTTCTTCTTTCTTCGTAGAGTTTCCTTTCGGCAATTTCTATTTTCTGAACAGCTTCCTTGTATCTTCCACCAAGAGCTGATAAACTTATTTTTGATGCCTTCAAGGTTACTTCTTCGGCTCTCATACGTTTCTCTAGCTTAATACGTAATTCTTTACCTTCTTTTGCTTTCATTTTCTTACTTGCTATTTTCGCCTTGGTCTGCCTGAGCCGTTCTCTGATAGCTAGAACTTCTTCATATTGTTTTACAAATTCTTCTATCTCATCTGTAGGAATGAAATCTTGCTTCTTCTCAGCTTCAGAAAGTCCTTTTACTTGTTTTGTTGACCAACGAATTCCAAGGTATATGGTAAAGATAATGCCCACTGCCATAAATTGCCAGAAAATTGTGATAATCATGTTAAAACCAGTATAAGTATATTTTATGATTATTGATGCATTATCGCTTCCCGAGAAGTTTGTGAATTGTAATCCTACCACTCTTTTTGTTCCAAGTGCTGTGAAGTCAAAGATTTTCCCATAATTAATTATCATATCTTGATAAGGATCTGTATTTCCATACACAATTTCCTTATACATTGCTCCCTTGGGAAGAATTATTTCAAGATTTAACTTGTCTATGCTCCAATTCACAATTGAGCTTGGAGAAAGTTTGAGTTTGTAGTTTGTACTTCCTTGTTCTTTCTCTAGAATGCTTTCCATTGGAACTGTGTATACAATTGTAAATTCCATTTCTTCTCCGTGGAAAAGAGGTTCTCTTGGAAAGATAAGTAAAGCTTGGTGCCCTTCAAATGTACTATCTCTTAAATTGTAAGCGCCCTTTTCATAATAACCTGCCTTGTTTAACTGGTATTCTAGATTTAAGGATCCTGTTTCATCGAACAAATCAGTGACGGTAGCGTTTTTTGGTAGCACCATCGGAAATGCGTTTAGAGCATACAGTTTTGGAGAGAAATAATCATAATCTTCAGGTCTTTCACCACCCAAGAAAATGATATTCTGTGTTTCAGTTATTTGTACTAACCCATAAGGATCAATTTCTACGACTCTATGAACCTCGGTTGCTTTAAACAACAATGTGCTTGCATGTTGTTCTATGTCAGCGGTACTTACTGAAGATATATGTACATTAAGTAGAAGATCGTCAGAATATGATTGACTATAGTTAAAGGGTAATCTCGTAATGTTTGTCCATTTGAGAGTACCACTTGCTGCGTCATTGATGACGGTTATTCCTTCCGTATTATTTCCTGGAGATATTGGAAATCCTGGTATGTCCAAAAATAGGTCACCACCTTGTTTTGTAACTTTGACTGATCCATTAACAATTGGTATATCGTTAACAAGAGGATACAACAACTCTTCGTAATGAGTAATCTGTTCTCCTGCGTAAAGCTCGTGAGTATACGGCAAAGAAAATTCAATATAAGAATTGATGAAATAAACATCATTCTGGTGAATTTCTGTTTTATTTACATTGAAAGGAATGACGAAGGTTGTATAGTTCAATAGTTTGTTAAATGTATATGATCGAGTAGCATTGCCTTCTATTAGTGATTCATAAGTGGCATTAGCAACACGAAAACTAACATATGATATTTTATCAGTATGAATATTAGGTAATGTATAATTGAAATAGGTCAAATTTAAATTACCAATTACATCTAATTTAATACTATCCGTGATTGAAAGCACACCAAAATTTTCTATGTTAATTGTTCTATTAAATGAAGTTGTTGCATTTAATCCATAGTCGATGACACTGATATCATTGTATCCTTCATCACTGTATACCATACCACTTGAGGTAAGGAGGGGGGTACTATTCACAATATTCGATAGATCTGTTTGAGGGCTCATTTCTGCGGAACCCTGCGTTGAATTCAGCAAAGCTGAAAACGATATGCTAACAATGACAAGTAATGTAAAAGTTAACATTGTACTTTTGTTTTTGTGCATTTATACTAACCTCGTCTAATCCGGTCCTTGTGCAGATGAGTCGGAGCAATTTTAAATATTTTGGCTTATCAGACATTTCATATTATATGCAACGCAATTCTCATAAAATTAACGTATAATATACTTAAAATTGCTATTTTGTAGTATAATTTTTCTTTCAGAAAACAAAAAGGCTATTTTTGTGCGTTTTATTTTTCATTCAGTAGGAAAATTTTTGTATTTTGTCTCATTCAATTATTTGTGTATTCTAAAAAAGTGACAGTTGAAGAAGTTGCAAAGACTATTGATCACACAAATTTGAAATCTTTTGCAACAAAAAATGAGATCTCTAAGCTATGTAACGAAGCGATAGATTATGGATTTGCCGCTGTCTGTGTAAATACTGCAAATGTTTTACATTGTTCTAAGTTGTTGAAACAGTCTGATGCAGAAGTAGCTGCTGTTGTAGGTTTTCCTCTCGGTGTTTGTACATCCAAATCCAAATTTTGTGAAACTCAAGAAGCAATTGAACTTGGGGCCACGGAAATTGACATGGTTATGAATGTAGGTTTTTTCCGAGACGGCAATTTTTCTGCTGTAGCTGAAGATATTGAAATGGTGGTTAAAGCTGCCGATGGGGCAAGTGTTAAGGTTATACTTGAAACAGGTTATCTTACTAATGAACAGATAATTAAAACTTGCCAAATTTCGAAGGATGCTGATGCTCATTATGTGAAAACATCAACTGGTTTTGGTCCGATGGGAGCTTTCGTTGATCATGTTTCTCTTATGAGGAACGCAATTGGAAAAGATATGGGATTAAAAGCTGCTGGAGGAATTCGAAATGCTAAAACAGCTGTTCGGATGATAAACGCTGGTGCAGATCGATTAGGGGCAAGTGCGGGTATAACAATTGTCGACTCTCTCACTAAAACCTTGGAAAATGGTACTTGGTTTAACTCAGATGATGATAAACCTGAGGAAATTTATTCTTGGGGGGCTGCCGATTCAAAGAAACAACCCAAGGACATATATGAGTATTATATAGCAAAAAGCAAGTAATTAATTGAACTTGGCTAAGACTAGGAGAAAATCTAAATGAAGCGGTTTGATGATAGAAAATTAAAACCAAAACTTACACCAATGATGCAACAATGGCAGAAGATAAAGAATCAATACCCAGATTATATATTATTCTTTAGAGCTGGTGACTTCTACGAATGTTTTAATGAAGATGCAAAAGTCGCTTCTGAGATTTTGAATATCACTCTAACAGCTCGCAATATTGGAGAAAAGAAATTTCCTCTTGCAGGGGTGCCTTATCACGCCGTTGATGCATATATAGCAAAAATGGTACAATCGGGCAACAAAGTAGCAATCGTTGAACAGCTAGAAGACCCTAAGTTTGCTAAAAAAATAGTCAAGAGAGGAGTAGTTCAGCTTGTAACAAGAGGAACAATTACTTTACCAGAATCTCTTGGAAAAAGTAAAAATAATTACCTTATTGCAATAAAAAGAGAACAAGGGATTTATGGATTGGCTGCACTTGATTTATCTACTGGTGAATTTCTAGTTACCGATTTCGAAGAAGAGAATGCTATTAATTTACTAGAAGTGGAATTAACAAGATTACAACCTTCAGAAATCCTTATTGAAAGTGATTTATGGAAATCTCTGAATATTTACTCGGACACACAACTATGTACAGTTACTTACAGAGATGATTTCTTCTTTGATTCTGAACAAGGAAAAGAAATACTTTGTAAACATTTCAATGTATTAAGCTTGGAAGGTTTCGGGATTGGGGACTATAATCCTTCTACTGGTTCAGCGGGAGCCATCTTGAGTTATATAAAGGAAACACAGATGAGAGAAAATTTCCTTAATATCACTAAAATCAGTCCCATTCTGAGTCATGATTACATGGTCTTGGATTCAAGTACTATTAGAAATCTTGAACTTATTGAAAACTTGCGTGACAGAACTGAGTATGGAACTCTAAGACAAGTAATAAATAATACGAGAACTTCCGCTGGTTCGCGATTGTTAACTTCTTGGATTCTTCGTCCCAGTTTAGACCATTCTACGATTCAAACACGCATCGATTCCACTGAAGAATTGTTTGATGATAGCATTTTACGTGATGAATTTCGAGATGTTTTGTGTAAAATGAATGATCTTGAAAGACTTATTAGTCGTGTATGCTTGGGTAGAAGCAAACCTCGTGACTTATTGGCACTTAGATATACATTAGAACTAATACCTACATTCAAACAACTACTCTCTAAAACTAAAACTTCACTACTCCAAGAAATTAGGGATAATCTTGACCCTGTTAAAAAAGCAGTTGAAACTATAGCTACCGGAATTGAAGATGAGGTTCCCCCAAGTATTAAAGATGGCGATGTGGTTAGAGAAGGGCATAATGTTGAGTTAGATGATTTAAGGAAGATACAAAGAAGTGGGAAATCCTTTCTAACTTCATTAGAAGCTAGAGAGAAAGTTCAAACAGGTATAAAGACTCTCAAGGTTAGATTCAACAAGGTCTTTGGTTATTATATTGAGATACCTAAATCCGTTTCAAAAAATGTTCCTCCAGAATATGAACGAAAACAAACATTGGTTAACGCTGAAAGATTCATCACTCCTGAATTAAAAGAGTATGAGGAAAAAATACTGAATGCAGAAGAAAAGATACTGGTGTTAGAAGAACGGCTATTTAACGAAATGCTTGAAGAAATCAGTAAATATGCAACAGAAATTCAATTAGATGCATATAATTGTGCAGTTTTAGACGTAATAACTACCTTTGCACAAAATGCTGTTTACTATAATTACATTAAACCTGAAATAACTGATAAGGATGTATTGGAAATCAAAGGAGGACGTCATCCAGTAGTTGAACAATTACTTGAACGAACAACATTTATCCCCAACGATACTATTCTAAAGAAAGATTCCGAGAGAATATTGATAATTACAGGTCCCAACATGGGCGGCAAAAGCACTTTATTAAGACAAGTGGCTTTAATCGTACTAATGGCACAAATCGGAAGCTTTGTTCCAGCTACTTCTGCAAAAATTGGTCTAACAGATAGGATATTCACAAGAATTGGTGCTCACGATGTCATTGTTGAAAATAGATCTACTTTCATGGTGGAAATGTACGAATGTGCTAACATTCTAAATAATGCTACAGAAAGAAGTTTAGTTATCTTAGATGAGGTTGGTAGAGGAACTTCTACATATGATGGCGTTGCTATTGCTTGGTCAATAACTGAATATCTTCACAATAATATTGGTAAAATTGGACCAAGGACAATGTTTGCTACACACTATCATGAATTAATAGAATTAGAAGAGTTGCTGCCTAGAGTAAAGAATTATCATGCTTCAGTTAAAAACATTAATGGTGAAATTCACTTCTTATACAAAATTAAAGAGGGTGGTATAAGTGAAAGTTTTGGTGTTCATGTTGCTTCTTTAGCTGGATTGCCAAAGAAGGTTATAAAAGATGCAGAAGCGATGCTTTCAATTTTACACAAGCAAGAGAAAAAAGATAATGGAAAACTTGGTAACAAAAAGGCCACAAAAAGTAAAATCAAAGAAGAAGACCAAACACTAAGTGAAGAAAGCTTACTGCTGATAGATGAACTTTCAAGTATCAATACTGATAGAATCACTCCAATAGAAGCTTTTAATTTATTGAACCAACTAGTAAAGAAAAGTAAGAAGTATCTTGAAAAGGATAAGCTATAACGTAGATGTAAATAGCTAATTTACAAAGAAGAAAGAAGAAAATTTTGGTTGTTTGAAAAAATGATTATTGAACTTGATACTCTCACAATAAGCAAAATAGCAGCAGGCGAGGTTATAGGGCGACCTGCTTCCGTTGTTAAAGAACTTGTAGAAAATTCAATTGATGCTGGAAGTACTCAAATCAAAGTTGTCCTTCAAGAAGGGGGGAAGAAACTCATCGAAATCACAGATAATGGATCTGGAATGAATCATGATGACGCTTTGTTATCTATCAAGCGCCATACAACTAGTAAGATTGCTACAGCTGAAGATTTGTTTTCAATTGCAAGTTTAGGTTTTAGAGGTGAAGCCTTAGCCAGTATAGTGAGTGTTGCCCAAGTTGAAATTTTTACCAAAAGGGAAAATGACGAGTTAGGAACGCATATTCAGGTTGAAGGAGGTAAAATCCTTTTAGATAAAAATATCTCAGTAGCAAACGGGACCAAAATTACGGTAAGGAATTTATTTTACAATGTACCTGTAAGAAGGAAATTTCTAAAATCTGAAACAACTGAAATGAACCATATTACGGAATTCATCACAAAGCTAGCGTTAGCTTTTCCAAAAATATCATTTTCTCTAGTTCATAATGACCGCAGTGTAATTACTGCCCCTAAAGGAAATCTTATCTCTCAAATAAACTCCATTTTTGGAAAAAACATATCAAAAGCATGTATTCCAGTTTCTAAAACAGAAGATGGATACACTGTTACAGGTTTTATAACTAAACCAGAGTTCTCTAGAAAATCAAGAGATTATCTTTATATCTTCGTTTTAAACCGACCTGTCGTAAATAAAATAATCGCAGATGCGATACTTCGTGGATACGGTACAGCCCTACCACATAATAGGACACCCATAGTCTTTCTAAATATCACGATTCCAAAGGACGAAATTGATGTCAATGTTCACCCAACAAAAAGAGAAGTTCGTTTTAGTAAAGAAGCAAAGTTATTTGCCCTAGTTGAACTCGCAGTAAAAGAATCTCTAGAAAAGAGTGGATTAGAGATATTTGAACGGGTGTCAGAACCAAAATACAAACCCACAAAGCTAGATCAACATCCAACAACACCCAATGTTGTTTCAAAACAACCTACCCAAATCCGGTCATCACCTGCTCCTTCTTTAGCAAAAGATAAACTAGGATATAAGGTAGTGAAAACAAGAGATAAATCAATAGATCATTTCTTACCTTCTACTCAAAGGGGAATTTCATACCAAAAACATGAACAATCACAAAAAATACTAATTAAGATACTAGGGATAATCAAGGATACTTATATTATAGCTGAGACGAATGAAGGTCTTCTTTTGTGTGATCAACATGCTGCGCATGAGAAAATTAATTATTCTAAATATGTAAATCAAATTAAAAGGAAAAAAATTACTGTTCAAAGCTTACTCGCTCCAGTTTCTGTTAGCATAAAACCTTCGGAGTTAGAGGTTATAAATGGTCTTAAAACCAACTTGAAAGAATATGGTTTTGAATTGGAAATCTTTGGTAAAAATGAGATTCTAATACGTTCAATACCTTCTATAATGGGCATTGCTATTTCATATGAGTTGGCAAAAGATTTAATCGATATATTTAAAGAAAATATAGACCAGATTAGCAAACAAATAAAGCCTGAAGATTTAGACTTCATAAAAGACATAGTTTCTATCTTTGCTTGCAGAAGATCCATTAAAGCTGGTGATAAAATCTCAGTTAGTGAAGCTGAATCATTGATTGAGAACCTTTTGAATTTGGAGGAACCTTATACTTGTCCCCATGGGCGCCCAACGATGGTTATTCTAAATCAGAAATATATTGAAGAAATATTCCAAAGAGACTACAAGTCATGAGTAAGGTGTTAATAGATTGTTAAATGATAAAGAAAAGGAAAAATATAATCGCCAGCTCATTATTCCTGGTTTTGGTTCTGAAGGTCAACACAAACTTAAATCAAGCAAAGTTCTTGTTGTAGGGTTAGGAGGTTTGGGTTCAAGTGTACTTTATTATCTTGCAAGTGCTGGGATTGGTACGATAGGAATTATTGATAAAGACAATGTTGAATTATCAAATCTTAATAGACAAATCTTACACAATGAAGAAAATTTGAATCAACCAAAAACAGATTCTGCTAGTGAAAAAATACAAAAGTTGAATACGGATATCAAAATCATACCTTATAAAGAAACATTGACTCAAGAAAATGTGGAAGGAATACTATCTGGTTATGATTTTGTTATTGAAGCTAGCGACAATTTTGAAACTAAATTTCTAGTAAATGATTGTTGTATAAAATTGGGAATACCCTTTGTTATAGGTGGTGTTTTGCAATTTGAAGGACAACTGATGACAGTTCTTCCTAGAAAGTCAGCATGTTATCGCTGTATATTCAAAGAATTACCTGAAAAGGGAAGTTACCCAACAACAGATAAAGAAGGTATTATTGGCACAGTTGCAGGATTATTTGGAATAATTGAGGCAAATGAAGCTATCAAATATATTGTGTTTGAAGATCCAGAAAAACTACTGACTAACAAAATCCTCTATATTGAGTTAAAAAGCAATAATTTTGAGGTTTACAGCATTCAAAGAGATGATAACTGTATAATTTGTTCAGAAAACAATGATAATTAATTAATACAAATTTTTTGGCTTAAAAAAATGTTTTAAAAGATGGAGCAAGTGATAATATTTGAAATCAATGAAAAAGAAAACAACTGAGCCTGAAGAACAAGAAGATTTGTTCAGATACAACCCTTTTCAACGTCTTCTTGGTCATCATTTACTAGATAAGCAAAGTTTTACAAATATGTCCAAAGCATACATGATTGCAACACCAATAATTATTTTGGCTCTTATTCTCGCATTCAATTTAGTTAATTTCACTATTTTGGTCAATAAAATGCAATTAATTCCTGCAGATGAAAATTTAATGGCGCTCTTTAAGGAAAGTACCTATTTTGGTATTTTGATTGGTGTCATCCCTCAAATACTATTGTGGTCAGTAATCATTCATGGTTTGATGATATTCTTAGGGGGGAAGGGGAAATTCCTGAAATCTCTCTCCATTTATTCAATTACTCAAACACCAATTGTTCTAGGCTTAATCATCCTTACAATAGTTGCTAGTACTCAAACCCGGTCTATCATCTATCCATATGGATTCCCTCTAATGGGATCTTACTTATTACAAAATAATACAGTTAACGTAAGTTACGATATCATCCAAATCTTCAATGTGTTCTCAGGTGATTACACTCTGGCGAGTAATATAATTGTCCCAATAACAAGTCTGTATGCGATGATAATTGCAGCTGTAGGTATGAGTTCAGAACACAAAGCTCCTTTGATGATTAGTCTCTTTGTAACTGGTTTAGCCTTTGTAGCTTCAATGATTTTCTACTTCATTATATGATTTATTTACTCCTTTCTTTCTTTTCATTTCTATTGATAATCTTTAAAGCATCATTATGAAATTATAGTATAATGAAGAAAAAACTTGATGTAGCCATAGTTGGTTGTGGTGCTGTTGCAGAATATTATCATTTACCTGTTTTACAAAGAATGCCAGAATACAATGTAAAATATCTTGTGGATTTAAGTAAGGATAGAGCAGAATCAATCAAAAAACGTTTTAGGATGAGTTCTAAGATAGAAACGAAATTTGAGAAAGTTTTGAATGATGATCAACTCGATGGCGTAATGGTTCTTACACCGCCTACACTTCATAAAGATCAAATAATTCTGGCAGCAGAGGCAAAAAAGGCAATTTTCTGCGAGAAACCATTGTCAATGAATGTTAATGAGGCTGTAGAAATTATTGATATATGCAAGAAAAACAATGTTCATATTCTTCCAGGTTATCAAATGCGTTTTGATGGAAAGTATTCAAAGATTAAAGAACTCATAAAAAAGAAAATGTTTGGTGAACTCATAGGGGGGCAAGGATTGCACTTTGCTAATGCATTTGAATGGCCAAGTGTTTCCAAGTTTCAAATAGATAATCAGAAAGGTGGAGGAGCACTATTTGAGATGATGCATTTTGTAGATTTAGCAACCTGGTATTTTGGTAAGGCAATATCTATGACTGCGGCAATATCTAAAAAGAAGAAGAAATCTCCTGTCGACGATACTGCAAATTTGCATATAATATTTGAAAACGATGTTTCTGTTTCATTAAATATAGGTTGGAACACCATTACTGTGAATTCATTTACTGTTTTTGGAACAGAAGGGTATTTGCGTGCATTATCAGATTCAAAGAAAATGCAATACCATGCTAAAAACTTCTTAGCTCAACAACCTATTCTAATTAAGCCTAACCATACTATCTCACCTTTTCAAGATGAGTTACTTCATTTTTACAGAATTATTACTGAGGATAAACCCCCAATAGTAACACAACAAGAAATTATCCAAAATACTAAAATTGTTGAAATAGCATACAAAGAAACAAGTAAAAACAAAATCATTATGTTGGAGGATTAACATGCTTCCCCGAGTTATTGTGTCTAATGTAAATAGTCCTAAGGAAGTCAATAAGAAAGTTAGTCAATCTTTTGATGCTTTATCAATTATGTTTGTAGATAACGATTTTGTAGCTATAAAACCTAATTTATGTGACTTTAGACCCCCTGAACAAGGTGGAACTACTGATCCAAGAATAATTGAGGCAATTATTGTTTATATTCGAAAGCAATCTTCTTGTCAAATTGCTATTGTCGAAAGCGATCATGCTCTTGCTACAGCAGATGAGGAATTCCAAAGAATGAACTATAGTTACCTTACAGACAAATATGAAAATGTAAGTCTAGTTAATTTAACAACTGATAATCAAAAGCAAATAGAAGTTGACGGATACTACTTTTCAGAATTAGCAGTAGGAGAAACTCTGCTCAAAATGACCAAATTCATCAATGTGGCAAAACTCAAAACACATACACAGACAAGAATAACCTGCATTCTGAAAAACCAATTTGGTTTGATATCTAGAAGATACAAGAAGCGATATCATCCAGTTCTTAGTGAAGTCCTTCTTGATTTAATTGGTTTATTTCCCCCTGATATTTCGGTTGTTGATGGGATATGTTCAATGGAAGGAGCTGGTCCTTCTGATGGAGATGTAAGAAAAACAAACCTTCTACTCTTTGGAGATGATCCAATTGTAACAGATGTTGTTGCAACAAAAATTATGGGAATTAATCCGCGTAGAGTTCCAGTTTTGAGGCTGGCTAAGAAGAAAAAAATTAGTCTATTAAAACATGAGAAAATTGAAGACCTACCTAATTTTCGCTTTAAACAGGCTCCTTGGTATTCTTTTGTAGCTAGGCGCTTTGGTTTAAATTATCAGAAAAAAGCAGCAAAACGATATAAGAAAAAAAGAGAACATGCGCAATTCTTCTCTGATGTAGCAGCAGGATTTATTGTAATTCAACAAGGTAAATACCCGACATTACAATCAGGATTAATTGATCGAAAAATATTCTGGAGAGTTGTAAAAAGCATGATTAGAAGACCATTTGTATTAATCAATCATAAGTTTAAAGGTATTTGAATCTTAAACAATAGTCAAGTAAACTTTTTTATGCTCTTGCATTTTATTGGATTCATGAGTGATGATAAGAACTATTTTGTCCATCCAACAGCATTTGTAGAAGACAATGTAACAATTGGTGAAGGAACAAAAATATGGCACTTCGGGCAAGTTCGAACTGGGGCTAAACTTGGAAAAAACTGCATTTTAGGTAAATCTTCCTTCATTGACTTCGATGTCTCAATTGGTGACAATGTAAAAATACAGAACTTAGTTTCAGTTTACCACGGAGTAATTATACAAGATGATGTTTTTGTGGGTCCCCATGTTTGCTTTACTAATGATTATCTACCTAGAGCTAATTATCCTGATTGGGAATTAGTTGAAACTTTAGTGAAGAAAGGAGCATCACTCGGAGCTAATGCTACGATTATTTGTGGAATAACAATTGGAGAATATTCGATGATTGGTGCAGGTAGCGTGGTAACCAAAAGTACTGATCCCTTCACGCTAGTTTTTGGAAATCCTGCGAAGTTTAGAGGTTATGTTTGTTACTGTGGAAATGTTATCCAAAAAACAAACAAGCCTTTACCGGTCGGTAGTACTTTAAAGTGTGAAAAATGCAAAAAGAAAATAGAAATTTAGAATTGTTTAAACAAAAACATCTAGATAAAAATACATAAACTTCATCCATATTATCATACCCTAAACATCCGGCATAAAGCTTAAATAAGGTATGTGAGTGAGGGTACATCACTAAGTCATCTAGTATGATGCTGTGTTACAAATGTATAAATTGGACAAAGCTCATAATAGAAAATGATTCAGATTTGAGGATTTGAAAACTAGGGGTTATCACATGAATTTAATATCAATCAGACTTCCGAGCGAGTTCGTAGAAATACTTGATGAAATGGTTCTGCAGGGGAGATATGCATCAAGATCAGAGGCAATTAGACTAGCATTACGTGATTTTTATAGAGAGCACTATGCAGTGAAACAATCAACTGATTTTCGCTTTCCAAATATGGAATATTCATACAATAACGTTATTTTTGAAGATGACTAATCTATCTCCTCCCCTTTCTTTATTTTTCATTTATTGAACAATAGTTAAACTTAACAGATAATTTAACAGATAAACAATTACCTACTTTCTGCTACTTCGCTCAATTGTATTTGCATAACTATAAAATAGAGATAAGAAATCTCACAATATAAAGGTGTAAACTTGGAGAAAGAGAATAAAACTTCTGAAAACAACGAAAAGCTCGTTCTGGTTTCTGATCCTGATAAACGAGCTGAAGGCGATTTTCGTAGGAGATTTCAACAAGTTTACTCTTCAATTGAACCCATAATCAAAAATCGTATTCTCCGATACACTGTGTCCTTTATCCTTATTGCAATTGTTGTATATTTCTATATTATCTTTGAAGGAAACAGAGTAGAAGAAATTGTCAGAGTATTTTTCTTTGATATGGCTTCCTATTTATTAGTCCCAATAGCTTTAGTATTAGCGTTTATTGCTATTCTTTATGTCTCTTGGAATGATAAATTTTTCAGTAGATTTCGCTCTCCTGGACTCTATATGATTTTATTAACAGGGATATTCTACATTCTGATTTTTTCAGGAGTTGATGAGTACCTTTTTCAGAATGCTATAGCTAAATGGTTAACACAGGCGACAGCAGTGATTATTGTTGCCCTTGTAAAACTGTTTGGCATGAATATTGTTAGCACAACTTGGAGTGCTGAAGATGTAATAACCATTGTGCAATTCGAGGGACCAAATGACCTTTCTTCTATTGGTATTGATGCAAGGTGTAGTGGAATACATTCACTCACAATCTTTGTTACAATATTTTTGCTTATGTTATTTGAAGCTAGAAAACGATTGAGATGGAGCAAATATAAAACTACTTCTGACTTAAAAGATTCAATACGCGCGAATGGTATAAAGGGTATTTTTGATAAACAAGGTTCAAAAACTCTTCTAATTTTCATAGGTACTTTTTCACTCAATTTCCTGCGCGTGATTAGCATACTTCTTGTTGGGATGATTGGAACATATTTGGTAAATATTTTACGTGTGACAATTATTTTTGTTATTAATTATTATAATGGATGGGCCGTTGCTGGACCTATTCATAACTATCTTGGATATGTTTTTTTGATGATTTGGGTTCCTATTTTTTGGTTGTTTATTCTTCCTATCTTTGAGAAGAAGAAAAAATCAAAAACATCTGACAATTCAATAAATGAACCTTCAGATTCCAACTCTGATTCAATAGGTGATGCTGTTACTGTTTCTAATATGTCACATGAACATGTTGAATCAAATAATAACAAAGAATAACCTTATTCTTCAAATAATTTCTTCATAGACTGATTGAGTTAGCTTCGCTGTATTCTCCCACGTGTAGGTTTCTGCAACATTTCTGGAAATAATTCTTTTCTTCTCAAGTTTCTCTTTATCTTCGTATAATTCTACTATTTTTGCAGCAAAATCACCAATAGATCTTGGTGTAACAATAATACTATCTTTATGATCAAAAGTAATTGCTCCTTCTGAAGCAAGAATGGGTGTTTGACAAGACAGTGCTTCAAGAATAGTAAGACTCATCCCTTCATGGCTTGAAGGTAGTAAAAATAAGTCTAATGAGCTAAAAAACGAATTTTTTCTTTCAAGATCGGAGATGTAGCCTAAATTTATTACATTGTTTTGCAGTTGATATTTGTTCATTTGCTTCATCATCTCTTGTTTGGTATTTAGATCATCACCTGCTAGAAGTAGTTTAATTCCAGGAATCTCTTTTTTGACCAAGTTCAAAATTGGCAACAACATTCTAGCTCCTTTAGAAGCTGTCATCCTTGCTAGAAATCCAAGAACGAACTCATCCTCCTTCTTTTCGTAAACATAGTTACTTACTCTTCTATGTATCTCCGAATTAACACCGTTTGGAACAATAGTTATTTTTTCTTCTTTTAAGGAATAATGTCTTATTAAGTCCTCTTTTATTGTGTCACTGACTGCTATAAGGTGCTTGGCTCTGTGAAGCAGCTTCTTCTCTATTTTTTTTAACCAAGGAAAGAAATACTGAACTCGCTTTTCCACCCAACTTAAAGATCGATTGGGTTCCGCCTTAGCTCCCTCTTTTTCTCTATTGAATGTTGTATGGACTGTTTCAATAACAGGAAGCGTATTTCTAATACCTAAGGAAGAAAGTAGGTTCATATTTCCATGAACTAAAGTGGGCTTGATTTTATTTACTTCATATCTAGAATTCTTCCAAAACTTACGCGAATAGAAAAATTTGGAATTAGTGGTTTGGGTCAGAATTAAGTTAGAAACGCCTTCATAAACATCGGATTCCGATTTATCTCTATTTGCTGCAATAATATAGGGTTTCCATCTACCCATCTTTTCTAAGCTGTTTGCTAGGTTTAAACAATATATCCAAGTTGCTCCCTTCTTGTATTCTTGAGTGAGGTAGCAAACTTTTTTCTCATCCATTTTTTTCACCTAATCTAGTAAAGTTTGAATGTTAATTATTGGTAGTTTTGAGCATTTTTGATGGAATTTGGAATGGGTAGTGGCATTGAAATCATATTTATTTACATAAGAAAGAATTTTGTTCATTGTTTTTTCTAGTCTTAATGGTTCGTATATGGCATGAACATAAAAACAAACATATTCTGCTCCATTTTCAACATGATTGCCGAATCTTTTTTTGTATTCTGAAACTATCTGATCTGTAGATTTGCCTTTTGTTATATGATCTTCAATTGTCGATTCAGTTACTGGGAACTGAGTAAGTTGAGATTTTTTCTCTTCTAACTGAAGTACAAATGGTTCAGAGTATCTGAAATCTGCTGAAAATTTGAATTTTTTATCAACTAAAGCTTGAAAATAGTGTTTGTTTACACTGAAATTGGGCGCCGCATTTGCTATTGGTTTCTTCTGAAAAATACTTGTGTATTCATTAATAAGGTTTGAAATTATTTCACTGGTTTTGTCCTTTGAAAGATTTGGGAATTTTGATGACCAACGCACATGATTGTAACCATGTGGGTGGATTTCAACATTAGAATCTTTGTCTATGCTTTGTAGAAATTTCTTCTCTTTGTCCCCAATATTTTTTGCAGGAAGTATAATCCCTCTCAACAAACTTTTGAGGCTGTTTCTTTTCCATGGTGGAATCTTATTCATTATCTTTTCTTTTTTTTGTATTTTTCTGAATAAGTTTCTACCCGTTTCATATTTCCCAAGACTAAGATATATTGAAATGGGAATTTCATGTTTTTTGGAAATTTCGAGAACTTTTGGAATACCTTTCGTTAATCCTTCAAAAGTGTCGACATCTACTCTAAGGCAGAAACTAGTTTCAGAATTCATTGTTATAAGCTCACAAATATGTATGTTTTCTTCAAGTAATTAATGTTCTAAAGCATTAAAATATATTTGTTCAATTTCCTTGGCTTTCTTTTTCCAAGAGAAGTTGGTCGTTACTTCATTATAACCTAATTGTGCAATTCGTTCAGATTTTTCTTTATCTTTCAGTAAACCCAGAATTCCATCTGCTAATTGTGAGGTATTTTTTGATTTAACTAAAATACAATGTTCTCCCTTCTTTGTTATTTCCCTAATGCCTGGAATATCAGATGCAACTACAGGTTTTTTCATGGCCATTGCTTCAAGAACACTTATGCTTGATGCTTCGACGATACTTGGGACTACGATTATATCTGCTCCAGATAAAAATGAAGGAATACTATCGTTAGGCACCATTCCTACAAAATTCACGTTTTTCTCTAATCCTAAGCTCTGGACTTCATGGTATATGTTGTTTTTTTCTGGTCCATCTCCAATAATGTATAACTTTGCTAAAGGATATTTTTCAATGATTTTCTTGAAACTTCTTACCAAGAATATAACTCCATTTTTCACAACTAACCTCCTTGTTGTCATGATGATGGGGCCTTCTTCTTCTGATAGAGTAGGATTTGGTTGGGTCTTGTAATCGAATTTTTTAATATCTACGCCATTTAGGACAGTTACAACCTTCTTTGCATTCTTTGGTTTACACCATTTTTTCACAGTCTCTGCAAAATCATAATCTGTATGTATCTGATAATCTGCTTTTCTTGCAAGCAACGGTGCTAATCGTCTCTCCATTCCTTTGTAAAACCATACAGCAAAAGGGTTTCTAGTTAGTTCATTCCAGTACTTATAGTAAGACCCATGGATGGTATTTATTGCCTTTGCTTTTCCTTTTTTACTCAAAAAACATGCTGCTAGCCCTGAAGAATATATATGTCCATGGAAAATGTCAGTGTTCTCTATTGAATCATGCACTTTTTTCCTAAGAAATTTCGTTTTTAGTAGAAAGAAAAGTTGCCTCGAAAATTTTAGTTGCTGAGGATCATATGCTTTACTGATAAGCGAGAGATAATCTATTCTTTTTATGTCCACACCATCGATTATTGTATCTTTTTTTGAATTGGGTATAACTCCGGTCAAATATGTTACATTGTGCCCCATCTTAACCAGTTCTTTTGAAAGATTGATGGCGTGTAATTCCACGCCCCCTCCAATAACTCCTTCATCATTAGGTCCCAGTTCAAAGAGCATAGTAATATTCAATACCATTTTTCTCACTTCTTGAAATGTGGGTTAAATATCTCTTTCAGAATACCTATGCTCCACCATATGTGTCCTTCTATAAACATGATGGGTAGCAAATAGAGGAAAGAGGGTTGTTTAAAGCGTATTGTCTGTACAATTGAAGCTATTAGAATTGTAAGTAAATAAACTCCATAATACCCTAGAACGATCCATCCGCACCATAATTTTACTAATAACAGAGACATAAGAAAAAGACCTGATACAAAGTAAATTGGTGGTAAAAGGTGCCATATCTCTAACCCTGTTTTGTGTAACCTGTAAAATTGCACTTTTCCTAACGCATACTTCTTTGATTTATTGCGGAATGATTTGTGGCTTTGCGGGCGTTGATGATATACTATAGCTTCTGGGATAAACAAAATCAAATAACCTTTTTGTATTAATCTAAAATTAATGTCTGTGTCTTCAGCTGTAATTAATGATTCATTAAATGGCAGTATCTCATTTAAAGCTGTTCTCTTATAAGCTGCATTGCATCCAGCAGCACTTTCAACAAATCGTTTTTCTTTGTTAAATATACTTTGAACTTGTTCTGACCATTTTCCACCTAGAAACGTATTATAAACTGCACTTACTGCTTTCCCAAAAACACTTTCATTTGGATATTCAATATTTGGTCCAGTTACGCACGCAATCTTTTCATCTTGAGTTTCCTCAAAAGCGCTAACTAATTTTTCTAACCAATCTTCTTTAGCTATAACATCCGAGTCAGTAAAAGCCACAATCTCTCCTTGTGAAATCTCCAGAGCTTTATTACATGCTGCAGATCTGGACCCGCCATCCTCATATGTAATTGTACAATTAAATTCTTTTGCAATATCAATTGACCCATCGGTAGAGTGTCCATCTGAAATGATGATTTCAAGTGGTTTAACGGTTTGTTTAACTATAGATTGTAGACACGCTCTAAGTGTTTTTGCATTATTGTATGTAGGGATGATTACAGAGACAGTTTTCATTCTTACTAATCGTTAGATTTTATTGTTAATAATTCTTCCTTCAAAAAATGCTTCTTTTTGTAACCCCCAGATTCATCCATTGCTTTTTGATAATCAAATATAATCTCAGGTTTAACAAGTAAATAGTCATGAACAATTGTTTCAGCTTTCTTAAGTAATTCTTCTATTCCTTTTTGTTCTGTAAGTGGACAATACCATACATACCACCTGAGTCTATACTCCTTTTCTCCCTCAGACTTGATTTTCACAAAAAGAGGAAATAGTTTACAATCAAGCGGTCGATACTTATAGATGCGGCATAAACCTTCTTCTGAAAGAAAATAGCAATCAACTAGATTTTCTTTTTTACCAACAACACGAATATTATTTTTTTCGTTGATAGTTCTGAACCATTCCTTCTTCTTTGTATTTGCTTCTATTCTGTTGAAATCTTCTTTTGTCAATGCTGCTGGAGTGCTGCGACAACACTTGCTTTTGCATATTATACTACATATTTTCTCGTCAGAAGTATTTTCCATAGAATCAACCAATTTTTCTTATTACAAGTTCTTGACTAATTATCAGTTTCAAAACTGAAAGCTTCTTTCACCATATCTTCGATATTGTCAGCCTTTTTGATAATCCTAGTTTTACCTATTTTATCTAATTCATATACAGCAGGACGAGGATATCCAAATTGTTCACTCATTGAGAGTGTATATGCACCACAATTGAGAATCACTATTTGATCCCCTTCATCGATTTGGTAGATTACAGAATCATTTGAAATCACATCAACGGGGAGACATAAAGGCCCCCCAATTCTACAATATGGCCCCTTCCCTTTGATTTGACCTGGAATAGCTGTGTAATGTGAATATCGCATTGGTATAAGTGAATTTGCCCCTACATCAATAAATGCCCATTTTCTTCCCCACGAGCTCTTTGTTCGCAAAACTTTGGCAATGGCAACAAAACTATCCTCTACGAGATATCTCCCGGGTTCAAGTATAACGGTCATGTCGTCTATATTTTCAATACTTATTGAAATCTGTTCTGCATATCGATTTAAATCAAAATCATTTAAATCAAGTGTACTTTTGCTTGCAAGACCCCCACCAAGATTTAAGTGTTCAATCTTAATCCCATGTTTGTTCACTAAATCCTTGATGTAATTATTCATAAAAACTAGCAACTCTTCAAAAAATGTGTGAGAAATAAGATTGGTCCCAACATGAACATGAACACCATTAGGTTCAAGATAAGGACTGTTTTTAGCATATTTGTAAAGTTTTATTGCTCTGTCGTAATCTATTCCTAACTTGCTATTCTTCTTGATTAACAATTTCTTTTCTGTTTCCTCACTTAACAAAGGATGAATTCTAATTGTAATTTCTTGTTTAATCTCTTTAACTTTAGCAATATTTTCTATAGTTTGAAGTTCATTCATAGATTCAATATTCAAATGTTGAATCCCATTTGTAATAGCTAATTCCAATTCTTGCACTGTTTTTGCTGGTCCATTAAACACAATTTGATTATATTTGAATCCAGCTTTTTCCGCTAGTAACAATTCAAAAAGGGACATAGCTTCAACATTCATGTTCAAAGATTTAGCTTGCTGAAGTAAACGACCTAAATAATTTGCCTTGATTGCATATGAGATGTTTGATTTAGCAACATGCTTACTCAAAGCTGATTTTAATTGATTATAATTATGTTCAAAACGTTCAGGTAGATAAAGAAAGAAAGGTGTAGCTATCTTTTCTGATATATCTAAAGACGATTTTTTGTTAATGTGAAGAAGGTTTTCTTCATACTTAAGATACGGATAATGTTTGATTTTATCTTCAATTTCCTTCATTTTATCACACGGATCTATTTTTTCGATACAAGAAGGTATATAGTCCTTATTATTTTGAAATTGAAAAATATTGCCTTCTTATTGAAAAATTATTAAAGTATTGTTTTCTAATGTTATTAATGAAAAAATTAACTTTTCTTGAGCAACTACATGAGATTACCCAAAATGTAGCAATAAAAGAAGGATTCATTGGTATTTTACGTAACTTGGCGGTTATTTCTCGTTTTCCTGAAGAACCTATGCGTAAAGTAGCTCAAGAAAGCAAGCTACCAGTTCCAATATGTGTAGCAATACGAAATGAATTTGAGAAACTTGGTTGGGTGTCGAAGGGGAAAAAGGGTGCTTTTCTTACACCATTAGGACACGATGTTTTCAATTCTTTTAGTGGTTTTAATGAGGGGTTTGAATGCACTAGATGCAGTGGATCCAGTATGACTATTCCTTATTCAAAGTTTCAGAAAGAACTGGAAATGATGAAAAAATATAGTAATATGAGAGGTAAACCCTTAACTCAATTGGATCAATCCTTCGCTACTCCAAGAACTAGCTTGGCTAGAGTTTTCTATATGAGTCAAAATTATGATCTTGTAAGAGGAAACTTTGCCTTCTTGGGTGATGGTGATTTGACAAGTATCGCTTTAGCTATGTTTGCTAATAAATCATCCAGAATTGCAGTTTTTGATGTGGATAAACGATTAGAGGAGATTATAGACTCTGCCAATCAAGGGAACAGTGTACAAATAGAATTTATTGAGCACGATTTAAGAAAACCTATCCCTACTGAATATCAAAAGAAATTTGATTGTATTTCCACTGATCCACCATATACTATTCACGGGTTGAATTTATTTATCTCACGTGGTCTAACACTACTTTCAGATAAACACAATGGTGTGGGATATCTTTCATTTGGTGTAAAATCCCCAATTGAGATATTAGAATTGGAGAGAAGCTTAGTCCAGATGAATTGCGCAATAACCAACATAGTTCCAAATCTCAACAAATACATCGGAGCTCAGAAATTAGCTGGTATATCTACTTTGTACAGATTCGAAATTATTCATCCAGCTACGCCATTAATTGTAGGTGAATACAAGTCCTCTCTTTACACAGGAGAGATTAATCCTGTAATCCGTACTTATGAGTGTCTCAATTGCAAATCCAGCATTGATTTAGGGATTAACCAATTATTTTCAACAATTGAAGAATTGAAAACTAAAGGATGCCCTCATTGCAGTCATGAGTTTTTCTCTAAAATTAGCGAGAGAAAAATGGAATGATTTTAAAAGTACAACTTAGATATAAAGAATAATGAGAATTCTAGATGATATTTATCTGATTCCAGGTTTTGTCAATTGCTATTTGATAGAGAGAGAACATCACTCCGTTCTAATAGATACTGGAATGAGCAAAAAGGCAAAAAAAGTGATTGATACAATTAAATCTTTTTGCGCGGATAAACCTCTTGCTGGCATAATTATAACTCATGCTCATCAAGACCATATGGCCGGATTAGAGACTCTAGGGCAATTATATGGTTCAACAGTTATAGCACATAAAGAGGAAAGAGACTATGTAATGAAAATTAAAGACATGCCAACAAAAGAGGGTTTTGCTGGGAAATTATTTTCTTTATTTAGTAAGATATTTTTTTCATCTAGCTACACTGTTGATCAGATTGTCACTAATTATGAAGTAATCTATGGATTGAAAGTTTTTTATTTACCTGGTCACACACCAGGAAGTATAGCTTTGGAAGATGTAGAAAATCATGCATTGTTCTGTAGCGATATATTAAACACTGATAAGAAGGGTACGAAATTAATACCTCCAAACAAGGGATATGCTCTAGATTACGAACAAGCTCTAAAATCTTCTATCAAATTACTTAGGGAATCAAAACCAAGTGTGATATTACCTGGTCATGGAGCTCCCCTTTTTGAACCAGAAGAAGCAATAGAAGAATATTTGAAAGAATATAGTTAGGTGTAAATGTGTCTCGAAAATCATTTTTCATTCCCGCAATAGTACTTGGACAACTACTTCTAGTGTTTCTAATTTTATATTTCAATGTGGGAATGTATGGATTTGATGCGTATATACATTTACAATATGTTGATTCTATCCTAGGTAATCAGCACATAATCGAACTGGATATCGCAAAATCATATTATGATTTTATAGGTTTTCATGTGTTTGCCTCAGCTTTATCGGCATTGACAGGATTGAAACCAAGCATTATCTTTGAATTTGTTAGTATAATGGTCCCCATTTTGCTCTTTGATTTTTCAATAATTGCATTCATTCGCCACCTAGAAAAGAAAAAACAAGGTTATACTTCTCATGTTTTCAATCTCAAGTATCTTGCTCTGGTACTTCTTTTCCCCTCGATCATTGGGATTCAGATGCTCTTAGGACGACCTAATACTTTAGGGATAGGTTTGTTTAGTTTGTGTTTGTATATGTATTTGTGCAAGCAAGAGCGATTACGAAGTCAGATTATAGCTGGTTTTCTAGCCATAGTAACTGTAAAAGTACATCATCTATCAGCTATTTTTCTATTACCTGTAATTCTCTTTGCTAGTATTTTTCTCTCTAAAAATTTGAAGACCATTTTGTCTTTAGTTTATGCGATCCCTGCCGTGATAATTGTTGAAACTATATTGGATTCAAGAGAATTTGGAATTGTAAATTTTTATTTCTCAAGAAATGAAACCTATGAAATGTTGTACAACCTATTCATAAGAAACGAGTTTATGCTCTTGATTTTGTGGTTAATTGTGACACTTATTGGTTTTCTTCTCCGCACACGAAAAACAGAGTTATCAAATCTGACAAAACGCTTTCTTATATTACCGTTATTCTCACTTTTTACAGAAAAAGCTCAGAACAGTATTCAATCATTTTTCAAAAGAGTGAAATCCTTCCTTACAAGAAAGAAGATAATTACTAGCTTATTGGTTTGTCTTGTTACGAGTATAGTTATTGTAGAGATTGTTGGATTGTTTAACTATACTGCAAGTCTTGCTTCTTGGTATATTACTGTAGAATTGATAATTATATTTCTCTTGAGTGGAGTGGCTTTATTATTTCCGGATACAGTAAAATCAGCTCTATTTGCCTTAGGTTTTTGTTTCTATGGGTTGACCGTTGTATTTTCTCTTGTTTTCAGTTCTGCTGAACACGAACTTTCTTGGGTAGCACCTAGAACTTTTATTTTTACAATAATTTTCATCAGTATTCTAGCGTTTCTAGCAATCTCTGATGTAATTGGTAAAGTAAAAAGAAAATTCTTGCCAATATTTTTTATTCTATTAATAGCAAACTCTTATTTTAGCATGACTTATATGGGAGAACAGTATTTTCCTGGTTATAATCTAACAAGTTCGTATGAAAATATGACCTTTGCTTATAGTTTCAATGCTGTTGCTAATGTAGGCCCCACAACTACTAGCATGTCATTTTCAGTTTCCAAATATATTGATGGAATAAACATCTACAGTTTACCTCTCTTACTTGATTCAAATTCATCTCTTCAGACCAATGCAAACAGACTATTATTTTCGTGGTTGAAATATGTGGTTATAGGCTCTGTTATGGATCAGTGGCTACGCACGCCACTTTATCTCTCCCACGACGACATCAGCTATTACCTAGGAACGTTACGTTACTACAACTATGGTCCCTTCACTATCGCTCGACCTACGTTTAATTTGGTTATGTCTAATGGGTACAATTATCTTCTCTACAATATTCGGGTGTAAAATATGGATAGTCTTAGAATAGTTCAAGTGACTCCTTTCTTTGGATCAAAGAGCTATGGTGGCACTGAAAGATATGTAAATTATCTATCTAAAGAGTTAGCAAGTCGAGGACATCATATAGATGTGTTCACAACAAAAAAATCGACAAAGATACCATATCAGAGTTATTATGATAATATGACAGTTCATAGATTTTTCAGCCCCATGGATATTTTTGGAATTAATCCTGCATGTATAATGCTCCATCAATTAATGAAAATAAAGAACATTGATGTATTTCACGTACACTCTTACATCTATTTTACAACCATACAAGCTGCAATCACGAAGTTGTTCAGAAGAATACCTCTTCTCCTACACATTCATGGTGGTGTAGGTAGACCTCCTTATAAAACAGGTTTTGTGAAAGAGTTTGCTAAGATGTTTTTTGATTATACTTTAGGGCGATTTGTTTTATCTCAGGCCGACATAATCGCTTCTGTTAGTCAATATGATAAAGAATTACTGAAAGACAGTTTACATTCTAACCCGGAAAGATTAACATTAGTAAATAATGCAATAGATACAAGTCTATTTCCTGAAGTGAAACCTGTTCAAAGCAAAAACATGATTATCTCTTACGTTGGTGATCTTGAACCTTGGAAAGGCATTTCTTATTATTCTAAAGTTATCGATAATATTCTCAAACATAGAAAAGACATAATCTTCTGGTTTATAGGTCAAGGTTCATTATACCCGGTTTTGAAGAAGAAATATGAAAATGAGAATAGAGTCAAATTGTTTGGTTCAGTTATTCATACAGAAATACCATCCTTGCTTGAGAAAACTAACTTTTTAATTCTTCCAAGTTTTTGGGAAGGGTCTCCTACTGTAATAATAGAAGCAATGGCTATGGGAATACCTGTTATAGGGTCTGACATTGGCGATATCCCTCGATTACTAAATAATGGAAATGAAGGTACACTCTTTGAGGTTGGAAACACTCTATCACTTGAAAAAACAATTATTGATTGTGTAGATAGCTATGATCTGTGCATAAACAAAGCCTCGAAAGCAAAAAAGAGAATTAGAAATGAGTTTTCTTTCTTAAGTGTCACTAATCAGATAGAGAAATTATTCTATAAACTAGCAAATAAGTAATGGGTCGATTTTAGCGATTTTAGATCCCCATTAACTTTTTAAATATAAACGCACGTTATGAAACTTGGTCAAACTTGCCAGAGGCGGTCTAACCGTCGTTTAAGTGGGTCCCCTCAACGCACGTGAGGGGAAGAGGATCAGAAGGAAGGAAGGATCGTACCAGGGAGAGAAGCTATGTTGTGCGCAGCATTAGTATGAGTGTTAACTTTTCGTCCACATTTTCTGCAAGGAGCATGATCATACTGGTTTTGGGTGCGAACTAACGTTCCCCCACAACCATAATGAACAGTACTGGTATGATAAGGGCGAACAGACTCTAATTGCACTTGATAACCTAACTCTTGAGAAGCTAACCAGACAGCTTTCTTGTAAATAAAGAGACTATCAGGCATGGTGTAAATAGCTTTAGCTAATGCACCCTTAGTACCTGAGGGGTCAACAGTTAACTGCTCAATTTTCAAGGTTTTACACTGTTTTTTCGCTATGACTGCAGCAAGAAAGGGTGGTAAACAGCGAGTAAGCTCGCGAATGATTCGCATGCGACGAGTATAAACTCTATTGAGCTCTCCTTGCAACTTACAGAATCCATGAGTGTCTCGAGCTTTACGTTTGCGCACCAACCCTCGATGAAGTTCGGGGAGAACTTTAGCTGTAAGGTGGGAATATCGTTCAGCTAGAAGCAAGACGTTTGGAGGGAGAGAAACGGAGGTGTTGAATGCCAACATATGTACTCCTAAGCGATTGATATCTAGACCCAGAACAGCCTTCTTCTGACCTGAAATAAGCGGGAGATAGGTGTGGAGAAGGGTAGAGGAGTGGAAA
>JABCTC010000049.1 GCA_018238545.1 Candidatus Heimdallarchaeota archaeon | reverse complement strand
GAAAATCTTTGTAGGGTTCAGCGATGTAACATTATTATTGAATACAATATATGATAAGTGTGATTTAATCACGTATCACGGTCCAATGATGGCAATTGATTTTACTGATTCATTTAATCAAAAATCAATTGATTCTTTTAATGATATTTTAGTAAATCAATCAAGAAATTATGTAATCAATGAAGATAATAAATATAACATTAAAAGCATTGGTAATGGGATAGCCAAAGGTATATTAGTAGGCGGTAATCTTAGTTTAATGGATGTAATGATTGGAACTCCTTATCAAATTGATTTTAAGGATAAGGTATTATTGTTAGAAGATATAAATGAACCAATATACCGAGTAGATAGAATGCTTCAAAAACTTAGATTAAGTGGAATTTTATCAGAGTTAAAAGGAGTTGTAATTGGAGGAATGACTTATAAGAAAGTTGTTAAAAGAGATTACGATTACTATGAATTATTTAAAGAGTTTTTAGAGCCTTTAAATATTCCAGTATTGTATGGACTTCCGATCGGACATGTTACTCCAAGATTAACTGTTCCAATCGGTGCTGAAGTTGAAATAGATACAGCAACACTTACACTAAAAATAATTTAATTGCCTTTATCGATAATAAAAAAACCAATTGAGGTAACACTTTTTAACCTTTGAAGGGCGTTCTTTAATTTTTTTACTCTTTCATATTGCCCCGATACTGCAATGATTTCTAGACATTTTTCGAATTCTAAATGAATGTGCATTGTTGATATGATAATATCTACGAAATGATGCTGAATATCATTATTCAGAATTATATCCGTTTGTTGAACATTAGTATATACCGGTCTTGAGCTGTAATCATGGTCGTGATCGTGGTCTAGGTCGTGATCGTGGGGATGTTGATGTAATTGGTTAAAATGTTCGTGAATTATTATCATTGTAATGCAGCCAACAACATTTCCAGACGTAAGGGGAAGGTTTTCTTCACTTATCATTAAACCATGCATGGCTTTCCTAATAGCATCAGATCTTGAGATATTTAATTCTTTTCTGAATGCTTCAAACTTATCATACGGTACCAATGGTTACATGTATGATAAATTAGTTAACATTCCTGATGATACGATAAAGCAAATTGTGGAAACAAATTTATTAGGAACTCTTTACGCTTCTAAAAAAGTTCTTATTTTCATGGAAAAACAAGGATATGGGCAAATATTCAACCTGTCAGGATATGGAAGTAATGGAAAAGCATCTCATAAGCTTGCTACCTATGGGGCAACAAAAAGCTCCATGCCACAGTTAGTTAAAACTCTTAAAACTGAAATTACTAATAAGAAGATAGGTGTTCGCACAATCTCTCCAGGGATGGTCATGACAGATTTATTAAAGAAAAATGCTAATCTTGAAGCTAGCAAGATATTCAATATTTTAGCTGAACTTCCAGAAGTTGTAGCAGCGAAACTTGTTCCAAAGATAAGAAAAACTAAAGGTTTTGGAAAAGAAATACGGTTTCTAAGTAGTTCTGGTGTTATGTGGCGTTTTATGACTGCCAACAGTAGAAAAAACAAATTCTATGATGAAGATGGAAATTTGAAAATATAATTCTTTGATTCTCTTCTACTTGAAATTCTTTTCTCCAGCACAAATCTCAACTTTGAGTGTATTTTCAAATGGAGTTAGAGGGCACACCCACATATCATTATATGCACAATATGGATTGTAGGCTAAGTTAAAATCTAACAGATATTCTTTCTCTCCTATCTTTTCCAATTCTATATATCTACCAGCACTGTAGGTATCCTCACCTGTAGTCTTATCCTTAAATGGAACAAAAAGATAGTCTGTCTGATCATCCATGTAAACTGTTAACATACAATCCACTGAATCTACCTTGAATTCTAAATAGGAATATTTAATGTAGTCTTGTACATCTCCCTTTGAAATCATCATTTTTATTGGGGTTTGTTGTGTAAATTCTTTTAAAACAACATTAAATTTGTAATTATCTGAAACGGGAAAATAGTTTAACGCTCTAAATGTCAGTTGTTGTTCTTCTGTAAGTGGTGACTGGTGGGATGTCTTAACAAAATCATCCTTTAGCTTTCTTTGTTCTATAATTTCGTTTTCGTAGCTCATTGAAATCAATATACACTAGTAAGTATTTGTTTAAATGTTGTTGCTTTTTACGAATTTTTAAACAAGCTAATTTGTTTTACCTCAATTCTTATAACCTCATTTACTGAAAAAAAGTTGAGAAAAATGACCGATAGTTCTAACAAAGACATGGACGAAGAAAACTTTCAATGGGTTCTAGATGAGCTCCCAGTTGGCATATCAGTTCAAACTCCTACTCGAGAGATACTATATGAAAACGAAACTGTAAAAGACTTAATAGGATCTTATCTTCATCGTCAATGTTACTCTAGATGGCATTATCTTCCTGATAGAGGAGAAAAACCATGTCCTGATTGTCCAGCATCGATTGGTATGCAAGATAACAAGGGTCACAAAGTTTTCAGGAAGACACTAGATGATAAGGGAAACGACCTATATCTAGAAATAGAATTCGTTCCAATTACAGATAGTGAAGGAAAACTAGAAAAATTCATAGAAATAATAAAGAATGTAACTCTTCAAGATAAATCAAGGGTCTTAGCGTCAAAATCTTCAGATGAAATTATTAACGGAATTCAAGTTTCAATAGTAAAATTTGGAGATCTTGGTGGCGAAATAATAACAACTGATCCGCTTGATTTTGAGGAATCTGAAAATCTGGATGAAATAATAACAAAACTTACTGTTTACATTTTTAGCGGTATCATTCAAGGATATGAACACCAAAAAGGTTTCTTTGGTCCATTTCCAGTTTTGGATAAAGTTAACTATCTGTTAGAAGTTTTCATCTGTAAAATCAAAGATGAAGATGAGATAGATCCAAGGTTTGAAGGAATGCAACCTTGTATGATACTTCTTTTCTTCCCAAGAGATTATGTGTTTCTCTTTGAAGAGAGAAATCAAATTGAAAATTTCATTTCAAATAAAATAGATGAATGGGAATCTATTCAAAGCATAACTCAGGAAAGTCATGAAAATTTCGCTACTGAACTTAAACAATTTATTGCTAAACTCATATGATTATATTTCAAATATTGTTATACTGAGCAAAGAGAAATCTAGTGAGTAATAGAAATCACAGAAATAAAAAAATGTTAGGAAGATTTTCTAAAAAACCTTTCACTAATTGTTTTATCTGTCGTATCTAGGTCTTCTGTTATAAGAACCGCCACCGCCGCCCCTATATCCTCTTCTTTCATATTCATGTTCTTTTTCTGACATGTCTACTTCATCATTAGTTTCTTCTATCTTTTCTTCAGATTCTTCAATTGTTCCATTTCTGCCTAAAGATAATCTAATGTAACCACGGAATAGAATAGTTTTTGCGTTTAAGAATTGGTAAGTCTCTCCTTCTTTAATGGTATCGATTTGCTCGTTCCATGCTGAATAGAGAACCTTTGCAGTTTCATCTGCAACGAGAACATCCATAACTTTGTGTTCTTCTCCAGTATTTCTATTTGTAACTTCTCTTGTTTCACCTAGAGCTATAATCTTAGCTAAAAGATTGATATCTCTGATATTTGGAGAGAGTTCACTTACTTTGATATATTTATTTTCTTCACTCAATTTTGTCACTTCAACTTCTGTAGTTCTTGTATCATCAAGCCTAGTAGTTGTCTAACCTCAACCAAGGTGAAATTCAGTCTAGATTTGACAGATACATGCTTATAGAAGAATTTTAACTTAATAATATTGTGATTGAACAGATTCTGCTGATTTCTTTTAGATATAAATCGTTAAATATACTGATTTAGTTAGCAAATTATGAGATACGGATATTACGTAAGATCAGTTCATAATTACGATGATATAAGAGACTTAACTATTAAAGCAGAAAAACTAGGTTTTGAGTCTGCTCATGTAAATGACCATTTTATAGGGTTTGATGAGAAACAAGAAAAAAAGGAACCGTATCTCGAAGCCTTAATGCTTATGAGTGCATTAGCAATCGAAACTGAGAAAATAAAGCTAGGTCATATAGTACTTTGTAATTCATTCCGAAACCCAGCTTATCTAGCGAAAATGATTAGCACGCTCGATAATATTTCTAAAGGTAGAGCACTATTGTGGCTAGGTGCAGGATGGTATGAGGAAGAGTACAAAGCATATGGTTATCCATTTCCAGAACCAAAGAGAAGAGTAGACGAATTAGAAGAATCTCTTACAATTTACAAGAAGCTCTTTACGGAAGATTCTACAGATTATGATGGTAAGTTCTGGAAGCTTGAGAATAATAGAAATTATCCCAAGCCTATTCAGAAACCTTATCCCCAAATAATTCTCGGTACAGATGGCAAGAGGATGATGGATATTGCTTGTAGAGAAGCAGATGGGATTAATTTACCTTATACAAAAATAGATGATCTACCAGATGCAATTAACAGAATTAAAATAAACTTAGAAAAATATCAAAGAGATGTAGAAAACTTCGAAATATCTTACTTCAATACAATCAATGTTGTAGATTCTCAAGAGGAGCTTGATGCAATTGTTGAAAGAATAATCAAGGCAGCTCCTGAAGATAAAAAACCATTAAAAGAAGACATCCTCCGAAATTCATTCATAGGTTTTACAGAAGATTTAAAGAATCAGATAACAAAAGTTGAAGAAATAGGCATACAAAAGATGGTTATTGCTATTAGGAAATCTGAGAGTATTGAAGATCCAATGAAGCTTTTTGCTGACAAAATTATGTGAAGTGACAAACAATGTATTCAAGTATATACAGAAGGTTTACAAAAATTATTTCAGGAATGACAGATATTAAAAAGAAAGATCTTACAATCAACACTTATTTTGAAAAAGATTTAGGATTAGATAAGAATGGATTGAAGATTCTAAGAAGAAAAATTGAAGATGAATTCAGTATTGAATTACCAAAAAACATTCTCAAAGAATTTAATACTATAGGAGAACTAATTGGGTTTATAGAGGCTGAATTTGGAAGATGAGCGCATCCTTTTTACATAAAACTTAAAAAGAAATATTTCCAAAAATAGGTATGTTAAAAGGCAAATCAATTTTCGTTAGAAGGATTATTTATGCGGCTCCAGGATTAATTGTTATTGGTATAATTATGCTATTTATCGATCCTGAGTATGGGTTTGCACTTCTTGTTGTAGGTGGAATCGGTCTTATCATCTTCATTTCTATGATAATACAATCAAGAAAAGAGAAAAATCAATCCTTTGCTGAGCCCCAAGTATTCACATCTTTACCAGAAGATAATGTGCTAAATACATATCAACAACCAATAATTGAACAATCACCTTCTACAGAAAGTGGGGAGATTATATGTAAACACTGTGGAGGGAAGAATGCGATTGGAACAAAGTTTTGCACAAATTGTGGAGGAAATTTCTAGAAACTATCTATTGTTTTAGTAATTTGTTGTAAAAATAGAAATGAAAGATTAGAGAAGTTTTTCTCCATCTTCTAAACTTAGCATTGTGAAGCCACTGATCATCTTTGGATAAAAATCAGTTGCTTTCTGAGGCATTCTTTCATGATTCTTGGCAACTTTTAGAACTTCATCTGCACTAGTAGGATTTAGAATAAATGCTACCTTGTATTTTCCAGCATCTACCTCTTCAATGGCTTCATTCCACCATCTTTCATAGAAGATATCATCATCTATGTGGAGATCTTTAAGTTCCATAATACCATGGAAAATCATATCTCGCAAGATTACAACATCTAGAGTCTTGAAGTCATCACTGGCATCGCTAACATATCTGTTAATTGCTGAAGGATCCTTCATAATCATGGAGATAGCTCTTCTATCCTGATACATAACAAAAGCGTGTTTATCCCTATTTTCTTCTAAGAATCCAGGAATTTCAGTTCTCATTATCTCATTCATATTGAAGAACAGTTTAAGTTCATTCATTTTTTCTTCTGAGACAGCTTCTTTAGCTAGACAGCGATGAGTCGCCAAAATTATTAAACCTTCATCTTCTACAGGAACAAGATAAGTCATACGGTATTCAAAAGCATCATAATCTCTTAAAGCACTAGCATCTTTCCTACGCATATCACGATAGGTGATAGCTGTTTCATACCTATGGTGCCCATCGGCTATTACTAATTGCTGTTCTTTGAAAACATCTTGGACTATTCTTATGTGTGCTGAATCGGTTATTTTCCATATTTTATTTTGAACACCAAGATCATCTTTAGCATCAATTAAAGGTTCGCCTTGAGAAATTTCATCGAAAAGATTAGTGGTTTTTTTATCTGGATCGGAATATAGAATAAATCCTGTTTCAAGAGTGTGTCTAGTTGTTCTAAGCATATTCAGACGATCAATCTTAGGTCCTTTGTGAGTTTTTTCATGAGGTAGAACAATATTATCATCAAAAGGATGTAATTTTAAGGCTCCTATGAAACCCTTTCTTATATATTCTTTCCCAAAAAGTTCATACGTTTGATAGTAAACATAAATTCCTGGAACTTCATCTTTTGCTAGTATCCCTTCTGCTAACCATTTTTCTAATCTTTGACGGGATATTTCGTAACGGTTCTCTTCACTTGGAAGTGTTAATCTGCTGTAATTATACTCTGATTGAGCATAATATGATTTTTGCATTTCTTCATCTATTTTATCATAAGGTTGGACAATCAGTTTTTCTATATCGCTTGCCTTTTCTGTATACCTTATTGCTCGAAAGGGTTTGATATCAACCATTCTTATCAAGCGTTTTCATTATTTACTCTTTTTTAATTTTTTCCTTGACCCCTAATATATCAGTATGAAAAAATCTTACTTCTTCCATTACATCCAGCACAAATCACATATGTCAGAAAGGATATACCATTACGGGACGATATATCATTAATATGATATACCCTTGGTAATCTTTAATAATTGTAGTTAATTAAGTAAATATAGCACAAGTGGAAGATATGCCCGAAAAACTGCAAAAAACTAGACCAAAACATTGCGGAAAAGCTATGCAGAGAGTCTATATAAGGAAGGGGACTGAACAACGTAAGTGGATCACAATTGGTTATTATTGTGAGCTATGTTCTAAGTTTTTAAAAAATATTGATTTAATGAAATCCCAAGGTGTTTTTAAGAATCAAATTGAGGAGGTCAAATTAGTTGTAAGAATGAAAAATCCTACAACCATAGTAATTGACTTAGGATCAAGTTTTACAAAAGTAGGTTTTGCAGGTGAAAATCAACCAAGATACATTTTTGAATCTGTAATTTTTTATTCTACTGATGGAGACACATTTATTCAAAGTCTAGATGTTATTCCAAAGAAGAAAATAGTAAAAAAAGCTCCCGTTTATCTTGAAACAGACAACGTAGAAGAAAAAATAGATTTAAAACATCTTGAGATTTTCTTTAGCCACATATTTGAGAAAATGAAAGTAGAATCCTCGAAAATAGCAATAATGATTCTTGAGAGGCCTCAGAGGGACAGTTATGTTGATTACCTTAAGGGAAGAAAAGATGTGATAAACAATTCGTCTCTACCTGAAAATGCAAAAAATATTCTTCGTAAGGAAAAATTGCTTGAATATATTGGAGTTTATGAACAAACAAAGGTTATTAGAAGAAAAATTGCTAGAATTCTATTTGACCAATTTAGCATCTCCAAAGTATATTTCACAATAAAGGAGTTAATGTCACTTTATGCTGATGGAAATGTGACGGGATTAGTTGTAAATATTGGTGCTTCTGCAACTAGAATCCTTCCCATATATGATGGTTATCTAATTAGTCATAGTATTAGTATTCGAAATATAGGTGCAAATGATGTTACTAAATTAATGAAAGACTATACTAACAAACGTATTACTCAGTTTAAAGGGACTATAAATCAAAGAAATATCATAGATAGAAACATAAGATATGCTACTGAAGAATTGTGTTATGTATCGGAAAATCCTAAGAAAGAAAAACAGATTTGGCAAAAAACGGACAAACAAATAAGATCTGCAAATATCATCAACGACAATTTCGTAAAATATGATGAAATTTTGTTCAAAGCACCTGAAATACTTTTCCGAAATGAACCATTGAGTGTAACAGGGGAACCTGGAGATTTAACTGATGCTGTAATAGAATCTGCTCAGAAATGTGATTCAGATTTGCTTAAATTTGTTTTATCAAACATTGTTCTAATCGGTGGAGGAACATTATATAGAGGTTTCAGGGAAAGATTCTATTCAGATATTAGAAGCAAGATACCAGACCATATAGAGATTAAAGTTGAAGCTGATAGTAACAGATTAATTAAAAGTTGGATTGGAGGATCAATTCTTTCTTCTTTAAAAATTTTCAATGAAAGAAACCTCTGGGTAACAAAAGCAGAATATGATGAAAGGGGTTCTTCTGCTGTAGATAGATGCATATGAAAAAAAGCTTCAGAGTCCCCAAATTTCTTTTGTTTTCTCTTCTAAACGCTTTAATCCTTCCAAAGATGGTGATTCTTCTCCTTGCTCAATTGATTGAATTGTTTCTAGAACATATTTATTCAAGGGAGTCTCAACACCAAACTTCTCGCCTTCAACAACTAAGTATCCATTGAGGAAGTCTATCTCGGTCTTCTTTCCACGTTCAATTGATTGAAGACTGGAGGATTTTAGATCCTTATACTTTCTTCTGATTATTTTTATTATGGTCTGCTTAACGTAATGCTTGAATGAAAAACCATGTAATTCTTGCTTTGTTAGAACTAAGAAATTGAGATTCAAGTTGTTTAGTTTTTGAAGTTCAATTCCTTTTACATCAGCTACTTTTGCTCCTTCTGTCATAACAGTAAGAAAAGCTATTCTTGTCATTCTCCTTTGAAGCATTTCACCTAGAGTCATACCACTTATAACGCCAAAAGAAGCTACTGATAGGTTAATAAGTAACTTGGAAAATTTTTCATTTCTCACATTATCGGACCAAGTAGTAGGGACAGTAGTAGATAACATTTCAATGATTTTATCATCAACTTCTCTTTTACGACCATCTAACCTTCCAACAACCATTTCCCCTGATGATGTTTTATCGGATTCAGCATGCCCAGTTTTTGTTGCACCAAAACTTGTAACACAGCCAATTAAATGGTCACTTCCAAGTTTAGGACATAGTTTTTCCTCAATCATCCCATTAGTCATAGTAATTAAAGTATAATTTGTGCTCAATTTGTCTTCCAGTCGTTTTATAGCATCTTCTATATCATTTAACTTTGTAACAAGAAAAACAATATCAAGATTAGCAGGTAAATCCTCAATAGCCAAAACTGGATGGAGATTATCTTTTACGATATATTCGCCATTTACTCCTGTAACCTTAATCCCTCGCTCTTTAACTATGTCCAAAGTTTCTTGATATTTGCAAGGAATGTAAATTGGATAACCACTTTTTGCTATATCAGCTGCTACAATAGCTCCGATAGCACCTAAACCTACTAAAGCAATCTTCATGATTATTGCTGTGATTAAGGATTATCTTAAATGTTTCTTGTATGTTCTAATGACATGAATTTTGTACAAATTCTTTAGAAGTGCCTGAGCACATCATGGGGACGCCACAGCCCCTCCTACACCGCCCACAGCTTCATGCAAAGATGCTTACGGTTCGCTTTGAGATTTTTGTTGGATGTAGCCCCGAGGATCACTATAGGACTAGTGCATAGCTACAATCCTTCAACACATAATCTACACTGGTCTATTTAAACACCAAAAAGATTGTACAGAAAGAATGCTATAATTTATACAAAAGTGGTAAGAAAAAAAGGAATGGTTTATTCCTTTAGATTAGAGATATTAAAGTTCTTTAAAAGCGTCTATAACTCTTTCAGCTGCTTGAACACTAGCTCTCATATTTCCTTCTGCCGTTTGAGCACCAATGTGAGGACTGATTATAACATTTTCATGATGAAGTAGAGGATTATCTTTGGTTGGAGGTTCAATTTCGAAAACATCTGTACAATAGTAGCCTAAATCCCCAGATTCTAATGCTGCGTGTGCAGCTGTTTCGTCAACTATTCCACCTCTAGCACAGTTAATTAAAACAGTAGTTTTTTTCATCTTAGCAATAGCTTCTTTTCCAATCATATGTTTGGTGTCTTCATTTAGAGGAAGATGGAGACTAATAAAATCAGCTTCTTTGAGTATATCATCCATTGAAGGTTTCATATCTACAACAGGGTTCTCGGCAACAAAAGCGTCATATCCAATCACGTTCATGCCTAGAGCTTTGCATTTGACTGCAAGACTTGTACCAATTCGTCCAGTCCCTATTAATCCTAGAGTTTTACCATCAATTTCACGGGAGAATAATTCTTTCTTCAGAGTTTTGAAACTACTTGGATCAGATTTGATTTCACAAGTACCTTTAACTACATCACGTGTTGAAGCTAGAATCATCGTTAATGCTAATTCAGCAACAGAGTTGGTTGTAGCTGCAGGAGTATTTACAACTTTGATGTTTCGTGCAAGTGCTGTTTCCATGTCAATGTTATCAAGACCTACACCAGCTCTTCCTATTACTTTGAGATTAACTGCCTTGTCAAATAAATCTCCTCTTACTTTTGTAGCAGATCTTACAATAATTGCATCAAAATTACCAATAATTTTTGGGAGGTCCTCCTTGGGAATATCCCAAGCAACTTTTACTTCAAAACCAGCTGCTTCTAAAACCTCAACTGCTTTTTCATTTAATTTGTCAGTTAGTATTATTTTTGGCATTTGTTTTTCACCTTTATAATTCCCAGATTTCTTCAATGGCAGCTAAAAGCTCCTTTAAACCATCGAGGGTATGATCACCCATATGTCCTATTCGGAAAGTCTTTCCTTTGAATGGACCATAGCCATTAGCAATTACAAGACCTTTCTCAGCTAAAGCTTTGTTAAGAGCATCGATATCCATGTTCTTTTCTCTATTATCAACGGTTGTAACAGTAACCGATCTGAAGCCTTCTTCTGCAAATAGACCAAAACCATGTTTTAATGCCCATTCATGTGTGTAATCAGCCATCTCTTTATGACGTCTGTAGATATTTTCTGCACCTTCTGTTAACATTTGTTTAAGTTTGTAATCAAATGCTGTAAGCAGTGAAATATTAGGTGTTGATGGTGTTTGTTTCTTCTTATCATAATACCCTAATATAGCTTCTAGGTTGATGTACATACCTTTATCTGGAACAGTTTTTGCTCGATCTAGTGCCTTTTGTGAGACAATTCCAATAGCAAGACCTGGAGGTAATGCAAAACATTTCTGTGTAGATGCAAAAACAAGGTCAGTTCCCCATTCATCAGGCAACAACATATCTCCACCCATTGATGATACAGCATCAACGACTAGGAGTGTATCAGGATAATTTTTCAATAGCTCTCCAATTGCTTTAAGATCGGCTTTAACTCCAGTACTGGTTTCATTATAACAAAATGTTACAGCTTCATAATTGGATGTTTCTAGTTTCTCTTTGATCATTTCAACGGTTACAGCTTTTCCCCAATCTATTTCCATACGATCTGCTTTCTTCCCACTATCAATAATAGCTTTATGCATCCTTGAAGAGAATGAACCATTTACACAGCACAGAGCCTTACCTTCATTAGTAATTAGATTTCGTGCTGCTATATCCATGAATATTGTTCCAGAAGCTGTTATAACTAAAACATGTTGTTCTGTTTTGAAAAATTCTCGGAGTTGTGTCAATACACTATCATAAAGTAGTGTAAAATCTTTACTTCTATGGCCGAATAGAGGTTTTGCTTGTTCCATGAGAACATCTTCTTTGACCTCTGTTGGTCCTGGAATCCATAATTTTTTGTGCAATAATATCACCTAATTACGATAAAAAGATTTACACGCAATAAAAGAATTTTGCTGTGGATAGAAAATTTTAATCTTCTAAATTTGGAAAACTGTTTAGCAACTGCTCAATTGGATCCTTATCTACTTTGATTGGCACTATATTCCCACTTGATCTGGACGATAACCACAATTTTATTCCAGTATAGATAAGAGAGGTTATCTGTAAGCTAAAAGTAAAAATAGCTGCAAAGATTATCACTTCAGTAGCATGTCCTGAAAAAAATAATATATAGATTGAGACGGGTAAGATTAGAATACATATGATAGCAAGTGGAATTGCTACAAATGTAAACAGTAATTCATTCCATAAATATAACAGAATTGCACTTCCTTTCATTTCAGTTGCTGGGATAAAAAATATCATGAACAACACAACTGCAACCAGTGCGAAGAACACTATTGAAAAAGCTACAAGTAAAGCAGCTGGGAAGAGTAAATTCAAAATAAGTAAAAAAGCTGCAGAAGAGATGAAAGATAGAGTTACAATAACCCCTTCCCTGAAAATATTCTCTTTTCTTTGCTTTTTAAAAAACATCATCAATTTAGTACATTCTTAGTCTTCTATAAATTTTGTTTATTTACAAATAACCTCAAAAAAAGTGATTTTTCGTCAGAATTGCTTCTAATATTACATTTATTTATATGCTTACTAAAATAAAGAGAAAAAACGCTTCATTGTCAATATGGTTACTGTTACAAGACATTTAGAGAGAAAATAGTTTGTGATTATGATGGTAATCTTTTTTAGGGAAAGATGAAAAGAGTTTCTGATGAGCATTCAAGATAGAGATAAACAGAAGACAGAAATAGAAAAGACATTGCAGAAATTTGCAGCACTGCTCCCTTCTGTTAGACCTCAGCCAGATCCTGCCAAAAAGGCTCTTGTACTAATTGATGGAACATCAATATCTAGAACTTCAGTCTTAGTAGCAGAACAATTAAATCGTCATTTTGGTACAAAAATTGATGTTGTCTGTTTCTATTCCGAAAGCATTCCTACTGAAACAAAGACATCAAAAGAAAGTTACGAAGATTCACTTACATTTGCATACGAACACTTGCGAAGTGATGAATTCGAGATTAAAGGACAAGTTGTAGAGAGCGTGGAGATGCTGAGAAGCATTATTGATGCTATCTTAAAGGAAGGAGACTATGAGTTAATAATTGTACCATCGTCCTTCATTGGAATAACAGAGATAGAAGAAGAAGGTGAATCTGAACCTAACATCACTGTTATGGGAGATATTTTTGATTATCTTCTTGAAGAAGTAAAAGAGATTCCAATTCTTTTGATTCAAAGTGATAAAATCAACGTCGAATTACTTTGGAAAAATACTTGTATTATTGCAAGTAACAGCTTACAATTGAGTTATCTTACTGAAAAAGCTCTCACATTAAGTCTAAAAAAAGGTGAGATTCATTGCTTAATTAATGTGGATCAAAATTATCACGAAGACAAGAGTGAGGATGAATTTGTGGAATTTGTCAAAAAGAACAAAGAAGAAATGGAAAGGTTTGACAGAGCAAACTCTGAAGTGTTCAAAGAAGCATCAAGATTCATTGAGTACCTTCTTATAACATCAAACACAATGGAGGAATTCAAAGATGAAATAAACTCGTTTGGAAAAGATGTTGGGATTTTAATCATATATATGCCAACCAAACATTCAAGCTTATATTCTTATTTTTTTGAATTATTAGAAGATCGTGAGATTACTTTTCCAATACTTATTGCTAAACGCAAGGAAGAAACAAAGAAAGCAGTAATTGATGAAGAAGAAACCGATGATACTACTGAAGAAAAAGTGGACGTAGAGATTGTAGAAGAAGAAATCATCAAAGAAGAAGAAGAGGAAGAAAAGGAAATAATAGTAATTGATGAATCTTTGAAAGAACAAATTAAAGAAGAAATAAAACAGGAAATTCTTGGAAATAATGAAGAAAAAGAAGAAGAAAAAACCAAGGATGAGAAGCAAGAAGAAGAAATAGATACTAAAGTTGACAAAAAACTTGAAGAGTTAGATTTATTAGAAAAAGAAAACGAGAAGGAAACCGAAATGACTGATATAGAAGAAATCAAAGAAGAAGTGAAAGAAGAAGTTATTGAGGAAATCAAAAAAGAAGTGAAAAAAGAAATAAAAGAAGAGCCAAAGAGAGAAGTTAAGAGAGAAGTCTCTAAGGAACTAAAAACAGAAGAAAGCATGGAAGAGCTTAAAGAATCGATTCTAGAAGAAATCAAGGAAGAAATCAAGGAAGAAATCAAATTTGAGCTTAAACGTGATCTCAAAGAACCTAAGAAGGAACTGAAAGAGAAAGTAATCGAAGAAATAAAAGAGGAATTAGAAGAAAAAGAAGATGAAGATGAAGAAGAGGAAAAAGAAGAAGTTGAAGAAGTTTCCTCTAGAATGGAATTTGAATAAAAATATAAAATTCTAATTTCCTGCTCATATAAACTGAGCAACATTCAAAGAAATGTGATTATTCATCGCAAATCTAAGTTTAAAATTAGATAAGGGTGTACAGTTGGCTAGTATATTGGCAGATATGATAGGAGATTTTGATTGAATCATAACAATTATTATTGTTATTATCGTATTAGCCACTATTTTATTACTGATGAAAGAGGGAGTAGATGCAACGAAGATAACAGTAACTGGAGCACTTATTGTCTCTCTCATATATTTGATTTTCATGGACTGGGAAACAGGATTCGTGAATAATCTAGAATATGATACAGCTGAAACGGAGCATTTTCTGGAAGCTTTAGCCAAAACGGTCAATGTTGAAGCGATAATAATAATTTTCTCTGTAAGCATAATTGTAGCTATCACAAAAGGTGCTGGATTCTTTGATTTCATCTCATTGTCTATAGTTAAATTGACTAAAGGAGATCCAAAAAAACTTCTCGTAGCATTAGGTGGATTAACATTCTTTGTTTCAATGTTTTTTGATAATTTAAGTGCAATAATTCTGTTAGGATCATTAACAGTAGTTATTTGTAAACAGCTAGAGATAAATCCAAGACCATTTGTGCTTTTCGTAGGAATAAATACTATAATAGGGGGACTACCAACACCTGTTTCGTCACTCCCTAATATTATATTTTACAACTTGTATGCGGGAGAAGGGATAAACTTCATCCTTTTTATGGCTTATATGCTTCCAATCGCAATAATTTTCTTTGGTTTAGCAACTGGATTCTTCTTCCTTATATACAAGAAAGAAATTTTTAAGGAAGTACCTGAAGAAAAGAAAGAACAATTAGCTAGAATAAACCCTTGGTCTGGCATTGAAGATCGTATGAATATTTGGAAATCTATAATTCTTCTAGGAGTTCTTTTTGTTGGTTTTCTACTCACTAGTATCAAAGGGAATCCAATAGATGTAGCTTTGGTATCTTTAATTACAACGATGATTGGAATCTTTCTTTTTAGAGCTGATTTGAAGCATTACCTCGAAGAAGGGGTTGAATGGAATATTGTTGTTTTCTTCATTGCGCTATTTGTTCTAATGGGTGTTTTAACTGCAGCCGGTGCACTTTATCCGCTGAATAACATCTTAGGAGGTGTTTTAGGAGATACTCCCACAATCAGCGGCCAGATATTAGTAGCACTCATCATAGGCGTTATAGGACTACCCATTACAGGGTTTCTAAATGGATCTTCTGCTGCATTAATATTTTCATATCTTTTCAAATCTCTCCCTGCAGGGATTTCATCAGGATTATGGATAGGTTTTGTTCTTTCTGGAAATATAGGAGGAGCACTTACACCTTTAGGTTCTATAACAATTTTAATGGCGCTTGAAATTCTTAAGAGAGAAGGGCATCCTATGTCATTTTTACAATATGTTAAGAAGATGTTACCATTAACACTTACTTTCGCTGTACTCAGTATAGGTTATTCAATGCTCCTTATAGCAATAATGCCATAGTAAAAAAATTCTATACATAATTCTCTCGTTAACATATGGGTGTAACATATAATAAAGCAAATACTATTCCAGAGATTATTAAATTGGTCATAGGTAAGAAGAAAGCTGTTTTTTTGCCAATATGTTTCTTTTCAAATAAATAGATTATAAACGCAGCATTCAGAGCTTGTACTAGAAAAAAGGATACAGGAACAACTCTTGCAATAAATGTTGCTGCATAACAATCCAGTGTATTTATGTAAACAAATTGAGTTGTAATGAAGGATAATACAGAAACCCACAATTGCGAGAAAACAAGCACGATTATAAACATCTTTCGAGTTTTCAAGAATCTTTTCAGATCTTCAATTTTATAATTTAGCTTAGTTTCTTTAGATTTTTCCTTATTACTACTCATATACTCAAAAATTAAGAAAAAGTTGTATATATTAGTTCTGTTACAATAATACAATTAATTTTTCTCTTGCCAAATTCTAGCATCCCAATGTTTCATATGTTTAGTAGCAGTTCCATCTGGTTTTTTACCTTGTTTAAGTTCTTCTTCTGTCAACCAGTGCATAGATGGATGTTCGGTGTTGTATAAAATATTGTAAGCTTGTGGTATCATATTTACCTCTACATGAGCGCTAACGTCTTCTTCATAAATCTCACCGTCATGTTCCATTCCTATGGGGCTTTCAAGTTTCACTTCAATTTTCTTAGCATATTTGTAAAGCATTCCCTTTAAATTAAGGTGCTCTCCTTTGAAAATCTTTTGAATTCCTAATAGAGTTCTAGGTTTTGTAAGATTTTGAGTTATGCATACATCAAAGAAATCGTTCTGAGGATGAGCATTGACACAGGCTAACATCCCACCACCTACAGATTTTCCTATTCCTATAGCTAGAAGCATCAATTTGAAGTCTATTGGTTCTCCGTCATCTAGGATAATTGTTCCTTTTCTTTGTTTGACAGTAATTAGTTTCTTGACTGCTAAGAAAGTATATCTTGATGGACCTTTAATCCAATTCATTTCCCCAGCCATATTGCCTAAATTAACTAATGAAGAGATTCCAAAATCAAACATGTTGCCAAAGTACACTTCGAACTTTGTATCATGATATTTTACTTTTCCAATAGATGAAGGCGAAACAGCTGTTTTCTCTATTAGAGTCTTAGCTGCATGTTTTGGCTCCCATGGTATTCCCATGTAAGTTGCTAAATCATTACCAGTTCCAAAAGGTAAGACTCCGAAAGCAATCTCCTTTCTCTTTTTTTCAGGAAAGGACATAATGCCATTTATCGCCTCATTAACAACTCCATCACCACTTGCGACAATAATTCTATTAAAACCGTCATTAAGTGCATTTGTAACTAGTTCTTTTCCCTGTTTACGGGCTTCTGTGAAGACAACATCATAATCAATCCCACTTTTTTTAATAACTGGTTCAGCTTTCTCCCATCTTTCAGCACATCTTTGAGTACCAGCGTTAGGATTAACTATAAATTTCCATTTTTCAGACATGAAACAAAAAAGTAAAGGTTATAAATAAACCTTAGGGAGTTTAATGCTTAAAATTGTGATTAAACAAGGGTTTTTGCTAGTTTTTCTCTTGCCACATTCTAGCATCCCAGTGTTTCATATGTTTAGTCGCTACTCCATCGGGCTTCTTACCTTGCTTAAGTTCTTCTTCAGTCAACCAGTACATAGATGGGTGTTCAGTATTGTACAGGACATTGTAAGCATGTGGCATAATATTTACTTCTACATGTGCACTAAAATCATTTTTATAGATCTCACCGTCATGTTCCATTCCTAATCATAAAATAGAAGTTAATGATAAAGAAATAAGCGCAAAACGATTCATTATCACTACAGGTTCATCACCGAAAATCCCAATTGACGAGATTGAAGGTTTGAGTAAAGTAACTTTCTATACTTCTGACACTGTTTTTGATCTAAAAGGATTACCTAAACACCTAGTTATTATTGGGGGAGGACCCATTAGTTGTGAGTTAGGTCAATCCTTTCGTAGGTTAGGTTCCAAAGTAACAATTATCTCGACAAAAAAAAGATTGTTAACAAAAAATGATCCAGATGCTAGTAAACTTATTCTTCAAACATTTAACCAACAAGGAATTGAGACAGTTTTTTGTGACAAAATAGTTAAAGTTGAGCAAAAATCTGATCAAATTGAAGCCATCACAAAGGAAGGGAAGAAAATTAGCGGTTTCCACTTATTAGTTGCTATAGGCAAAAAACCTTCTCTTTCAAGATTGAATCTTGAAGCTGCGGATGTTACACTAAATGAAGGGTTTATAGAAGTAAACAAATATTTGAGAACAAGAAACAAGAGAATTTATGCAGCTGGTGAGTGTATAGCTTCTTATCAATTTACACACGTAGCTGGATTCCTTGGATATATTGCTGTTAGAAATGCGTTGTTACCATTCTCTAGTTCAGCGAAGCTTTCGTTAATTGCTTGGACAACTTTCACTTCTCCAGAAATAGCTTTTGCTGGAGTAGAAGACCTATTTGAAGGATTAAATGCTAAGAAGTATTCAGAAGTCAACTTCAACCTTGAAAAAGTAGACAGAGCGACCACAGATTCTGACACTACAGGTTTTGTGAAAATTTACTTGAGCAAAAAGCAAAGGATTGTTGGGGCTCTAGTGGTAAGTCCTAGAGCAGGAGAGATAATTCATGAATTAATCCTCGCTATAAAGAATAAAGAGAACATATCAAAAATTGCTAATTTGATGCACATCTACCCGACATACTCAATGCTAGTACAACAAGCAGCAATCAAGAAAACAGAGGAGAGTTTATTGGAAGGATTTGTTGGAAAAATCATAAGATTTGTAACCAAGCTAAACTTATTCTTCTAACTATTTTTTCAAATGATACACAGAATGTTTGTATTTTAAAATGATAAATTCTTGCCTTTATAATAATTGTTTAAATATTGTAAGATAGAATTAAATAGGGTATTTTTTGCGCACTAGAGTACTAGCTTCAATATGGGTAGCAATGTTTGTTATGAGTATTTTACCATTGATTATTAGTCTCTGGGGTTTACACAGCAATCTCTATATGGACACCTTAAGCTTCCTTCTACCGTCTATTGGAGGAATTATAGGTGTAACAGCAATTTTCAAAGCAGAAGGTAGGGATAAAAAAATCTTTAGTTTTGCAATAACTTTTTCAATAATTATGCTTCTAATTTATGAGATATTCGATTATTTTCTTAATGATGATCCAACAATCTTATCTGTAAATTACTGGTCAATCTTTTACATTGCAGCTTATTTCTCATTCTTAGCAATTTCTATTCATAGAATATTCAAAGATTATAAGTATGTAACAAAAGCAGCATTTTTTGTTGGTATTGCGATCGTGGGTTTTACTACTGTTATTGTATCCCCAATACTATCTTATTCTTTCAACGAGATAGGTCAAATTTTTACAGTTTTTGAGATTGTATTATTTGCAATTGTGTTAACCGTTGGCTTTGTTTCCTTTATCATACTTAGTATCCTCTTGATATTATATTCTAAAATGGGCTATGGTTATTATTGGTTATTCATAATAATTGGACTAGTAATGCTTGTTTTCAGAGATCTTTCTAGAGTGTATTCTATTGTGATAACAGGAGAATTACAAATTTTAACACCTGATGTGCTAAGTTTTGTTTTTTATTCAACAATGATTATTGCTCTCATTGCTGCCTTTGATCCTGAAATAAAAATTCAGTCAATGAGAGATATCGTTATGGAAAGAGAGTTTTACAAACAAAGATATGAAGAGATAGAGTACTTATCCAAGGATTTGCTTACTGTTACCGAATTGTGGTTTCACGATCTTCAAAATGATCTAAGTGTCATAAATAACTCCATGGAATTATTCGAAGAAACATCAAAAAATAGCTTTCTAGACTTGATAAAGAAGAGAGTAAGTTTGATGGAGGAGAGGCAAAAGAAATTTGAAACACCAGCTCATATTTTGGATTCATTAAAAATTCAACCCACTAATCTTAATATCCTAGATGGGATTCAACGAGCTTTTAGCGATGTAAATTTAGTTTTACCTACTGAATCAGTGTATGTTAAAGCTAACAAACTGCTTTTTCCAATAGTATTGAATGTAGTTCAAAACGCATTTCAGCAAAATTCAGATACAGTTCAAGTGACGATAGCTGTAGAGGAATTAAATAACACTGTATTTCTAAAAATAATAGATAATGGGATAGGAGTAGGAGATGATTTGAAAGATAAAATCTTCAAGAAGAATTTTCAAGGAAATAAAGGAGGTGCAAGTGGGACGGGATTATATCTAGCAAAATTAACTTTAGCAAAATTTGGTGGAAGCATTTCAGTTGAAGACAACATACCTTCTGGAGCAGTTTTTATTATTAAGCTTGAAAGAATTGAATCAAACAATTAAATGATTTTATTCATTGGGCCATTTTCTTCTATCTACTTCAGTTTCACATTTTCTACAAACTGTCTTCTTCAATTGTGGATAACCAAATTTATCTTTTTCATGAACAGTTTTTATTGCTTGACTACAAGTATAATCAAGTTTGCAGTAAGGACAGTGAAAATAGGTATTATCTTGTTCTAGCGTAGGTGATAGAAGGGGTCGGGGGCAAGATGCTATCTTTACCACTTGAGCACAGTCACACTTGAGATGGTTAGCTAGAATAGTCACAGTCGGAATTAAATTGAGATGGTTAAAAACTTATTCTAAAAAGAGGAAAATAAGAAGTTTCAAAAAAGATTAAACTTCAATGTTTAAGGTATTATTATATCTGTAGGAGGCAAATCTTGTGCTAGAAATGATAGCGGAATACCAAAATAGATTGGCACAGCTGAAACTTCTATTGTAATAGTTATTGTTCCACCTGAACCTATATTTGATACATCAGCAGATGTAAGAACAAACTCGAATACGACAGGTGCAGATTCTCCTAATTTGATAGTTGTTTGTTGGAGATCCCCATAATTCGTTCCACCCTTTAATAGCTGTATATCTAATCTAATAGATTTAGGAATGTATCCTAGTTTAGGCGTCCCTACCGTTACTGTGACAGTAATAGTAGTATTATCCGAACTTATGTCGAAAGCAGGAGTACCAATAGTGAATTGATCAAAATTTGCTTCAACATCCTTATAACTCATGTAGATGTCAACACCAATTACACCCCCAGCTGCTAAAATAACAAAAAATATTATCAAAAATGCTGTTAATCCTTTTCCCATATAGAATGAAGTGCATATCAAAGATATAAATGTTTTCAGTTAAATTGGAAGAGTTATGTCTGAAGAAAAGATAGGTTAGTTTATACATTTTAAGTAATAATTTTTATACTACTCCAAGATGTTTCTAGCTATGACCAACAAATTTGGAATCATGACTGATTCTGGAGCAGATTTTAGTCTTGATTATATGAAGAAACATGATTTAATTCTAATCAGAACAAGAATAATGATTGGAGATACAGAGTACGTGGATCGAGATAATATTACAAGAGAAGAGATTATTGACAAAATGATTAATGATAAAGCTAAAACATCAACCTCAGTTGCACCTCCTATAGACTTTGATCGAGTAATAAGAGCATCTTTGGAGAAGTATGAAAAAGTGCTCTTTTTAGCAATCAGCGCCAAAATGTCTGCAACATTGCAGAATGCTATAATGACAGCTAGACGTTTGAAGACTGATAATTTCATCACAGTCGATACAGAAACTGTTTCATGGGGTCAATCTCTACTGATTGATCATGCGATTAGAAGAAGAGATCAAGGAATTCCTATTGAAACTGTCAGAGATGAAATAAATGAAATGAAGAAGAATATCCAATTACATTTCATGGTAGATACACTAGAATTTTTGCGCAGAGGAGGAAGAATAGGAGCTGCAAAGAGTTTAATAGGGACAATAATGGGTTTGAAACCTCTTCTTATAGTGAAGGATGGAGAGATTACTTCGTCTGGAACAGTTAAGAATCATAATGAGGCCATGGAGATTTTTCGTGTTATTGCAGAACAGTACTCAAAGGAATATGTGAACTATGCTATGGTCATTATGTACGGTCTGGATAATCCTGAAATTAAAGCTTTTTCAGAGGAAATAAATAAGAATTACAAACCGTTGCATTTCTTTTACGAACCTATTGGAGCTAATATCATATGTCATGCAGGACCCTACGTCTTTGGACTAGGAATAATCAAAATCCCAGATTCAGTTGTTGATGCTTATAAATAATCTATTTTCTTCTTTCTTTTTCTTTTAGAAAGTATTAAAATGTTATATTCTATTTTCTTTTAGATACTAATGAAAGATGTTCATGAATTACAATCGAGACGTTTAAATTTTATTCTTGAATTGCTTCTTGAAAAAACTAAAGAGTTTGCAGACCTTAACAGAGACCAACCTTTAGAGTGGAGTATCATGCATATGTATTCTTGTTCTCAATTAGCTAAGTTACTTGCCATAAAGCGTGGTTTAGATCAGGAAATTGCAGGAATAGCTGGTGCAATTCATGATCTTGCGATTATAGAAACAGGGATATTCAAGGATCATGGTCCAAATGGAGCTAATCTAGTTAGAGACTTTCTTAAGAACTATAATAAGAGATTTGGAGATAGTTATGGATTTATCTCTGATGAGGAAATAGAACTAATTGTTAAAGCAACCATTCATCATTCAGATAAGAAACAGTATTCTGGCGATACATTTGTTGAATTAATCAAAGATGTTGATTCCTTTGATAGATATCTTCATGGAAAAGAAACTTATGATTTCTATGTAGAAAGAACGAATAGGGTTCTAAAGGATTTGAATTATCCTCTCTTGTAACAAGATAACTATTTTTTGTTCAAAGCATATTTTTAAATTCAGAATCAGAGAGAGTATAATTTGAATTAATCATTTCTTTTTAGAATTTTTTAAGTGATAAAAATGGTAAAAGACAAACAAAATCATATCAGAAGGAAGTTCTGGATTACTCCCCATGTTCACTGTGGGTGTGACTGTGGTATAGATTCAGATGAACATGAAGAAGGATGTATAGATCAAGACGATGTTTACCGTCTTATTTATGAGATACCAGGCGTTAAGAAGGATAATATATCTATTAGAATTATTAAGAATGGAATAAAACTCAATGCAGTTCGTGACGCACATGTTGAATATGTTAACGAATATTCATTTTTAGTAGACGCTGATCCAGAAGGCACTGTTGTTCAATATGAAGAAGGTCTTCTGATAGTGAATGTTCCTATGATTGGAAAAGATCCTTTCAAAAATATTAAACCAATTGAGATAAAATAATCGAGAGAACAATTTATTCCTTTCTCTCAACCTTATTCTTTTTCTATAATTGTTGTTCGCTTATTTCAGCTGAATCTAAATGCAAATCATCTAATCCCGTGCTAATTCCTCTGTTTTTTAACAAAGTCCATACGATAAAGATAAATGGTATCCCTGAGTTAAATTCAAGAAAGCTGTTAAAAATGAGAATAACAAGAGAACCATCCAGAGGTCGAATACCTGCTGCAAGTAGAGTTATCTCCATCCCAAAATGGACTATAAAACCAACAAGAAATAGATATCCAAGTTTCAACCATGACAAATTTTTAAATGGTTTCCATTTATATTTGAATAGAATAAGGAGGAGATAGCCTCCTACAACCATCATAATTTGAATCCATCTTCCTATGTCGGTCATTTCTCTATAGATGGAAATAGACCTATCATCAATGTGTAGCCAACTCGAAAGAAAACCCGTTGCAAACCAACCCCCATAAAGAAACAGAGACCAAGATAACATAGTTTTCCAATTATTTGCTGAAATCATTGTAGCAACATATGAGAATTCTATCATACCATAAGTGAAGGAAAAGTAGAGTAAGAAGAGGTCATTGTTAAAAGGAACTGTTTCTAATACTCTTGTTTCTTGAAGATGATACCATATTAAATCATCAGAAATAAATACAATTGCTGCACCAAAAAGCCCAAAAATCCATTGTAAACGTTTTTTTCTAATTAGAAGAACAGTCATCCATAATGCGCAAAAAAGCAAATCAAGATAAATGAAATCCATATCAAACAAACGTGCTACAATATGTGCCATTGAGAGTGAATTTCTTTAGTTTATTTTAAATGTTTTTAGCAAAAATATTAAATGAAATGTTTTATTAAGAAATCAGCTAAAGATGTTGGAAGATACTCCAAAATCATCCTAGATCTGTTGTTCTTAACCTTGTAACAATTACGTGGGTATTTCTTATTCATGATTTTGTGAACAAGTTTTGCTATAACAATAGGATCGGAACTTTTTCTTTTCTCTTTTGCTAAAACTGGTAAAATTCGTGATAATTGATCTTTAAACTTTGATTTCTCAATGAATTTTTTGTATTCATCTTCTGTTTCGGTCATAAATTGAGTGTCAAATGCTCCTGGTTGAATCTTAATAACTTTCATTCCTTCAAACATTAATTCTCTTCTAAGTGAATCTGAATAGGCTTCAACAGCATATTTTGAGATACCATATGGACCATTAAAAGGATAAGAGAATCTACCTACCTCTGAACTAAGGTTAATTATTTTCCCTTTTCTTTTAAGTAGAAGAGGAAATAATTTTTGTGTCGCGTCAATCATTCCAAGAATATTTGTCTCTAGAATGGCTCGCATATCTTCAATTGAAATTTCCAGCATGGGTCCTCCAACAAAGATTCCTGCGCTATTAATTAAACCATCTAAACCTTCTGTGATATCTGTTATTTCGTTAACTACTCTATCAATTTCTGCTGAATTCCTAATATTTAGAGGAATAGTTTTGATATTTTCTGAGTTCTCAAGAGATTTCAATCCTTTCTCATCAACATCAGTTGCAAAAACAAAATAATCCTTTGATGCAAGAAACAAAGAAATAGATTTGCCAATACCATTAGCAGCACCAGTCACTAAGATGGTCTTCTTCTCAATCATGATTGTCACCTAATCGAAGAAGATGAAACATAGTCTAATATAAAATTAATGTAAAAAAAGGAGAGAAAAGACTATCTCTTTCTAAGATAAATCATTGTTGAAGAAGTTACAATTTTGAATCTGCAAATTTTCTATCTGATCTCCATACATCCCATCTCTATTTTTAATGATGTTGGAATTTGAGATTAAAGTATCATCTGAATAAATGATGTTTACACCATAGTCATTGTTTTTAGCCGTACAATTCTCTATTTTAGAATTAGTTGATAGATAAAAGAATATACCGTACTCTGAATTGTTTTCAAATGAGCAATCTTCAACTACTATTTGATCGGAAAACACAGCCATTAGTCCTATGGAAGCATTTGATAGATGCAAATCATATATTCCCACATTTGTACAGTTTATCAATGCGATCTGACCATAGAAAGCTGCGACATAATCTGTATCATATGCGCTCTCAATCCACCCAAATGGTTTGTCGTTTACTTTGTTTTGCGATGCTGAATAACTCAAATAATCAGGTATATTGTTATCATTTACATAGAAACCGCAATTGTAGCATTTATTGTCATTAAATACTGTCCCTGGCGAAATAGCTATTTCTATACCAGCAATCCCTGCATCATAAACAGTATTATTTTCTATTAATGAATCAGGACAGATGTAAAGATTGATTCCTCGAAAATTATGAGGACCAATTACATTGTCACGTATGATAACGCACGTTATGAAACTTGGTCAAACTTGCCAGGGGCGGTCTAACCGTCGTTTAAGTGGGTCCCCTCACGTGCGTTGAGGGGAAGAATCATGAGAATCATGATTGGGGAAGAAATGAAGGGAGTGCGCATTTACTCCGACAACATTCCTGCCATTGCGCATCGTGCTGTATGGTTCAAACTTTATTAACTGAGGGACAAGTGTTCAAACACTTGCG
>JABCTC010000019.1 GCA_018238545.1 Candidatus Heimdallarchaeota archaeon | reverse complement strand
TTGTGGTAAATGTGGTCAAATGGTCAACACTCATGATAACGCTGCGCATAACATCTCTTCCCTCCCAGGTACTCTCCTTCCTTCCGATCTCTTCCCCTCAACACACGTGAGGGGCCCCACTTAAACGACGGTTAGACGCCTTCTGGCAAGTTTAACCAAGTTTCATAACGTGTGTAATTTATAACAATATTTATGAATAGATTACTACATTAATCAAATTGTATAATTCAATACTAGAGTAACAGCTTCACTACCATATTTGGGGTTCAATTAATGTCAACAGAACAGGAAATTGCAATCATTCTTACAGGATACAGAGTCAGTCCCTTCGTCAGGGAAGTCCTTCATAAGGAAGATATTGCTTTCACAATTATAGGAAATAATTCATGTGATTTTCAGATTCATCATGCTGACCCCTCCAAAATTCTGAATTATAGTTTAGAATTTTCTAATGTGATAGAAATTAAAGCACAAAAAAGTATGGATTCATTAGCGGTTTTTGAAGCCTTAGGGCAGTTTTTTGATTTCTACAATCCCCTCCATCTATCCACTCTAAACTATTTAATATCCAAATTTGCCACTTCAACTAAAACTGAAGATCTAAAATATGTTGAGGCATGGAAGAAAATAAGCACAGCTATCTTTGAAGATGAGTTTATTCTACCCTTGTTTTCTGAAACCAGAATTGTCCATATTAAAGAAGGTGATGTTGAAATTCCAGTAAGACAATTCTTAATCTCAACTGAAATTGAACAAAGAAAGGATAATTCGAAAAACAACATCAAAACACTAGAACAAACATTGGTAGATTTAACCGGTATTATTGATATTGAAGAAACAGAAAAAATGAAACTTTGTAGTGAAGCTTCAAGAAAAATAATCAGTGCTTCAGCTGTTATTATCGTGCCTACAGACATTATTTCATTCTATGTTATGTTCCAATCAGAAAGTTTCAGAGACATACTTGAAAAAACTTCTGGAAAAATAGCTTTTCTACCACCCTTCTGGATAGGTAATGAAATTAGTAAGTTTGAAAGAGCAATATTGGAAAAAACGAATTTCGAAGTTAACCTACCTAATATTGCTGATTTTGTGAAAGATTCTGTTGATACTATAATCATTGATAGTAAGGACAGTGATTTGGTACCAACTTTAAGAGAAGCCGGTATAACAGTCTTAGTAGAAGAATTAACTCAAGAAAATCTTGCAAGTCAAGAGTTTCTAGAAACAGTCTTACGTTCCGTTGATATTACTTTAGAATCTATAACTATTGAACCAAAAGATAGAGTAGAAGGACTGGGAGATAAATTAGTAAACCTTTTCAGAGGTAGAGAAGAAAAAAAGGATGTTAAGGATGTTCAAGAACTCCTTGATACAGAAACATCTTCGGCTGATATCCCGATCCCTTCAGTTAAGGAAGCACTACCAGAAATTTTGATTGATGATAAAGACCCTCTAAGCATCTTAGAAGAACATAGTGAAGAAGAGGACCTTTCAATTACTGATGAGTTCGAAATGGAGATTATTGATACAGAAGAACTAGTCCCTGCAATACCAATAACCCCTGTTAAAGACACGGTTAAGGAAGCTGACTTTCTTCAACCATTTCCTGATGGTAAATTCATATTACCTGGAATTGAACAGATTAAGCAACTAGAACTCGAAGATATTGAATCTTTAGATATTGATGATCATATCATTAGTTCTTTCATGGATCGTGCAATGAATTCTAATACCGCAGGTCTTGAAGTTGTATTTTCTGATTTATTAGCACTACAAAATAACCCACTACTAATAGACAAAATATATCAAACTCTTATGAGAAAACTGGCTAAAGTTAGGGAGTTCAGTCCAGAAGAAAAAATAGTTGATATGATAACATATCTCTCAGCTCATAAGCCTGATTTCTACACGGAACGTATAGAAGCACTTTTAGATGAAACTTTGCAGGCTAAAGAGGAAAAAGAATTCTACAAGAACCTGAGAAAAGCTACTTTAGTAATTAAGAGTTCATTACTAATTGCAGGAGAAGTAATAGAGAAATTTATTTGTCAAAATATCACAACAGATGATATTTATTTGGAGGATAAACTCAGACGAATTATTAACGCAATCGCATTAACAGATCCAGATCTTCTTGAATTAGTAGCAAAGGTTTTAGCTTCAATCTATATTAAAGAAATAAAAACAGAAGAACCAAGAGATACGATATTGGATCGTATTATGGCCTTTTTATCTCTATTTGATGGATGTACAGTTGGAATTGCTTTCATTCTTAATGATTACGAAAAAGTAATCGAAAGCATAATTGAAAAATTTGAGACTATGCATTTCAGTGTTTCTTACGAAGAAATAGTGAAAAATATTCTTCACGCATATAAAGATGGAACTTATGAAGATTTAATAGAAGCTCTTCGAGGCAGAGACTTACCTGAATCCATAGAATATGATATGATGAAAAGAAAATATATCATAAGTCTATCGAAAGTAGGTTCAATTCCTCTTGAGCTTTTCGCAGAAAATCTTAAAGTACCTATTGAAAAAGCAGAAAAGGTTATTTATGATTTGATACTAAAAGAGGAGATTACAGCTAGAATTGAATTGGTTAATAGTAGATTGTACATAGTCCAAGAACATCCAGAAAAGGAAGAAGAGGTTGCAATTAAACTTGAAGAAGAAACCAAAGAAAAATTAACAGTTAAGAAACCTTCTGTCGAAAAACTTCCTGCTGAAAAGAAACCCAGTACAACCAAGAAACCTGTTGCTACTAAAAAATCCACAACCAAGAAGCCAACTGCTAAGAAACCTGCTGTTACTAAGAAATCTACAACCAAGAAACCTTCTGCTAAGAAACCTGTTGCTACTAAGAAATCTACAACCAAGAAACCTTCTGAGGGAAAAACTTCTAGCTAAAGTGAAATTCTCCATTTTTTGTTTAGTAAACTTTTAAAGAGCAGTTTTGTAGTTTATATTCATGCTTATTTGTTTGTTCAAACTTGAAGATGATGGGCCTACCATAGTCAACATGGTTTCTGATAAGAATGTAGAATTCGATGAAAACGTAACAGAGAAATTCATATTTTCTGGTTCAATCACCTATTCCCTTGTATTTCAAGGAATGGTGACATTTGATGACCTCTCTTCAGAGCTATATGGACCCTTTCCCTTTGCATTTTCCTCAGGATTTGTTCAATACGCTTTTTCTTTTCTAGCTGAAGATAAAACCATGAAAGATCAAAGAATGAAGAAGAAAACTCTGGGATTAGTATTGATGCTAGTACCAGAAATATTATCAAAAATTGAAGACTTTAGAGAAGAACTTGCAAAAATTCTAATCTATAAGTTTCACAATGTTAAAAAAATTGGAGCTGTAAATGAGAAATTCCTTGGAAGCATAATCCAATCTTACAATAAGGTTCTTATCGATTTAATGGAAAGCAAACAAGCAGAACTACTTTCAGCTCAACTATTAGACTTCATTAAACAGAAACCCAAACCTCGCAAGAAGGATCTACTAAATTTAGCAATAATTTATCCTAAAGCGTTTATTGAAATGGTAAAAAAATCCTACAACTCTCTCTTATCTTCTCTTCCTTATGAGACTTCAAGTTATACTGAAGAAGAAGCAATTATTAGAACTAAATCGTTCAATTTTTCACTAAAGCTTGATTCATGTGTAGATGAAGATTTTCTAAACTCTCAAAAAGCATTGATTCTTATCATAGATGTATCTGGGAAGAAATATGAACCCTTCTATAAACTCTTATCAAAATTGAAAAAAGAGTTGAAAATTGCTGTTGTTATCTCACTCCCTAATGATATTGAGAAAGCTAGTCACCAATATGCAAAATTCTTTACTGGATTGCAACGTTACATAAGTGGAATGCCATTCTTCTCTGCAAGTTTTACGACACCACATGATTTCAGAACTAAAATACTTGAAGCTATGTTTTGGGCACTATCTGAATGAGTGAAACCTGTCAATAAATTACAATTTCACTTTCATACTCGCATATTTTTCAATAGCATTTAGGTTTACTTTTATTCCTAATCCTGGTAGTTTATTTGGTACTGATATAGTTCCATCACTATTTAACTCGAATATTGGATTAACTAAATAATTTGTATAATATCTCTCACTTTCACTTATATCGTTAGGTTGAGTGAAGGTTGAGAGACTTGCCACTGCTAGATTCTTTGCTCTTCCAATTCCTGTTTCAAGCATTCCTCCACACCAAAGAGGAATTCCAGTCTTTTTTGCTAATTCATGAATGCGAAGAGTTTCAGTTATTCCACCGACTCTCGCGGGCTTTACATTTATTATCCTTGTAGCATCAGCTTCGATTGCAACTCTAGCATCATCCGCGCTTTTTATTGATTCATCAAGACATATTGGAGTTGCAATTTCTTTCTGTAATTTAGCATGATCTAAAATATCATAATACTGCAAAGGTTGCTCAATCATCATCAAGTTAAACTTATCAAGTGATATGAAAATATCCTTATCTTTGAGTCTGTAGGCACTGTTTGCATCTACCATTAGAGGAATATTTGGATGAATATCCCTTATTTTCTTAACAATCTCTACATCCCAACCTGGTTCAATCTTGATTTTGATTCTTTGATAATTTTTCTCTAAAGCTTTTCCAATTTTTTCTATAAGAATATCTACATTTTGTTGTATTCCTAATGATATTCCAGAAGGAATTGATTCCTTTGTCCCCCCTATAAGTTTCTGAAGAGATTTGTTCTCTATTTGCCCATATAAATCCCAAATAGCATCCTCCATACAGGCTTTAGCCATTTGATTCCCTTTTATTTGTTGAACAAGTTTTTTGAAATCTGTGGGATGATCTAAATCCGTCTTTTTTAACCAAGGAGAAATGAAGTTGTTAATAATAGATTGACAGGAGTCAATTGTCTCTCCAGAGTACCAAGGACCTTTTTCTGCAATACACTCTCCGTAACCATCAAGTCCTTCTGCTTGAACTCGAGTAATCATTATCTCTCTTTCCTGGGTCACTCCAAAGCTAGTCCTGAAAGGATTTCTAAGCTTCATTATTGCATGATACAGTGTTATTGAATCAACTTTCATTTTTGTTCTCTCTTTTTTTTAGTTTAGTTTTCTGATTTTAGTAACGTTAAGAATCAATAGATTCAAGTTTTTCTAATACGTGATAACTCTTCCAAGGGGTTACACTTTTGTCAAGAATAAAATCAATAACTGAATATCCTATATTAAAGTAATGTGTGAAAATTTTTCTTGTTTCTTCTCGCCACTCTTTTGCAAGTTCATTGTTGTTTTGCATAATCTTTGTAAAATCAATAGGGATTTCAGCAAAAAGAATTGTTTCTTTGATATCGAAATCCAATTCTTTGACTTTCAACATTCCGTTGTTAGAAATTGTTTTAATTAAATGATAGCGATTATTGTTGACACTTTCCGTGTAATCTGCAAAATCCTTGTTTAAGCGTTTATTAACATGAGTTGAATCGATAAACCAATTACAGTAGAATCTATCCGTATCAATACCAATATTCAATTCATCGTGCATATCTCCCCAGTACTTGACCCTGTAATTGTTACAAATCGCTCCAAGTTTATGTAAATTGATGTAACTATTTTTGCTTTGGAGTGGATCGAAGGTCCAGTTTATTATTTTGAAATTTTTCTCCAAAGCCCATTTTCTCTGTTCATGTTTTAACTGGATACCAATACCTTTGTTCTGATGCTCTCTTACTACGGCATTATGGTGTGAATAAATGAAAACGCCATAAGGATCAATTTGTCCTATCCACCCCCATACATACCCAATAATCTCATGATTTAGATACGCAGCAATAACCACCCCTCCACTTCGATGAGTTGCATATATTATTCTCTTAGGAACTACTTCTCTATCTGGAAACCCCCAAGCATTGATTTGTATATCTTCAATCTTGTTATACTCACTATAGTCCATAAGTTCTTTATATTCAATAGCTTCTTTCATCAAGCTTTAACAGAAGCATTTTGATAAAAAACTTTTGCTAAGCAATTTATCAAACAATTTTCGTAAATATTCTAGAAATTCTTATGCTTACTCTTAGCTTAAATCTAGTGATAGCACTGTTGAATTAGTAAGAATCTCAAATAAGATTTTCGAAAAAGCTAAAGCAAGATTGCTTGGTGTGAACCTTTCTCCTTTTGTATGTCTACGAATTTTGAACTGAAGTTGTTGTATAATTGAAGTTTTGTGCTCTTCGATTAAAGCTTCGTGATCACTTATGAATTTTGCATAAAGCTTGATGTCTATCAAGGGAAGGGCCATTTGTGGATAATCTTCAAATATGTTAAACCAGGCATCTTGAAGATATTGAAGATATCGTTGAGGATCTGCAATATCTTGGACTCCAAATTCTTCACTAGCCATCCTTCTAAGTACTCGTTCTACATTCTTCTCAAGAGCTTGAATTTTTTGTTCTGTCAATTCCTTCTGCAATTTTAAGGTTTCAAATAAGGTTTTTTCTACAGCTCCTAAAATCTGTTCAATCCTCGAAGAATCGGTTGATACTTCTATAGGGTCGTGAAATTGATGTTTGGAAATAGAAAATTGTTCACTTAGTAAAGTCTGCTTCTGTTCAATTTTAGTCTTTAAAGTATCCATCAATTTATCGAAGTAACTGCTTTGGAATATTTTAGTTATGAGATCATAAAGAATATCTTCTCCTTGAGATAATGGGTACTTTTTACAGTATTCAATATACAACTGTCCAGTTGATTTAGCTTTTTCTATTACTTCATTTTTCTCAAAATAATTTTCTATACTAGATGCAAAGAGAGCAGAAATAAACCTCAAATCTATTTCAAATTCCCCTGCTTCAAAACAAAAATTCGCTTCAGAGAATGCTGGTAGAAGGTTCCTATGAACCAAAATAGCTGAAATGATGTCATATTCAATACCCATCCCTCCTAAATCAATTAGACCTTGAATAATTATGTTAGTTGCTGAGAATACTGATTTTAAACATACGATGAAAGAGGCTAATAGCCCTACAAATTCATCATCAGTAATCTGATTTTTCTTTTTGGTTGCTTCTAGTAAAGATGATATATCCTCTGCATAGAATTGTGGATTATAATCCTTCACAATATCCTCTGTCATGATAATACCATAAACAGCTAAAACCATGTCTTTCTTCTGTGGCGAGAGAAATCCAATGTCCATCTTTAACTTCTGTCTAAGTTCTCCAAGGAATGTTGGTTGTGTGATAACGAAGTTCTTAATTTGTGCCTCAAGTTTAGAATATAACTCTTTTACTTCTGTTATAATATCTAGAACATCTTTTGGTTCGTAAATAATATCAATAGAATCTCTAAACAAGTCACTCATCATTCATTCCTCCAGAGTTTGTATTAGTTTTCTTTGTTAGTTCTTTATATTCTGATAAATGTTTAACTTTGAGTAAGGGTGTCTGATTCCAGTCTTTCAATTTTGATTTTTGTATTGCTTCTTCAAAAGAAAGATGCTTTGTTACATTTTCCTTTATCTCTCTCATAATCATTGGCAATGATACTGCTGAGATTAAATCTATATGTGAATATCTTGTGTCGGTTACATAAGCAAAAAGATAGATTTCATCTTCTGTTTTCCAGAAATAATCTACAATTACCTCCGCAGAATCATTAGTTGCTTTAGAATGGAAATTGGCTAAAATTGGAAGAATAACTTTATTTCCAAAAAGAGTATTAGCTAATCTATTAAGTAGAACAATTAATTTCTTTGGAATCATAATACCTTCCAAAATCTGAAAAACTTTCTTAGGATCTAGACTTTGGCTTGTAGAAATATCTTGTATACTATTTGGATAAACAAATGATACTTGATCTAAGTTAATATAAGGAGAAAGCAACCTATAATCTCCTCCACACTCACAAGAAATTCTCTCATCCTCTCTAGAGTTTAGGATTTGATTACAAGTTCCCATGCAAAGATATTCATCTTGGATTATACTTGCTTTAACCATAAATAAGGTTGTTAACATTGGAGATAAGCCGGTTTTTTCACCTTCCCTTAATAAACTTCTTTCTTCAGAAATTTGCCAATTGTAAAATTTACCTAATTTGAGCAAACCATTGCCAAGTTCATCTTTAATCCTTTCAGAAAGTTCAATATTTTCAGCAATTTCAGCTGTAACTCTTCGATATATGCCATTTAGAGCTTGACCTATGAATGCTATTTCATTACTAATTTTTGATAAACTAATTTCTGACAGATTCGTCCGTAAAAGATTTATTGTATATGCATCGTTAAGAGAATTTTTTGAAAAATATATGTGAGACAAATTCGTTTCAGGTTTTTTGAACTCCCATTCAGCATAGTGAACTGAATCAAGTATTATATCTTCTTTGCTGGTTTCCTTGAATAATGAAATAATTTCAAACAAATCTTTTAGATGTTCTTCACTAGCTAATTTCTCGAAATCATCTTCAATTTCTTTAGACCCGAAAAATTTTGCTATTTGAAGAGAAAGTTCATGTTCTCCTCTAAGAATGTTTGATATAATCAGATTTAAGTGAGATTTGTCACCGTTATTTGTTGTTTCCATTAAGTGATCTCCTGATGTGGTAAATTAGCAACTTAAATGATAAACCATATTATCTTTTTTTAATTATTATATTCTCAGATTAGTCTTTGTCATGTTCTAATGCTAGTTCTGCTACCTTTTTGAACATTGGGAATAAATTTGCATTTTCTTTTGCTGATACTTCAAAGTATATAGTATCAAGTTTTTTTGCGAATTCTTCTCCTTCCTCTTTAGTGACTTCTCGTTTTTCTTCCAAGTCAATTTTATTACCTGCTATTATGACAGGAATTTTGCCGACACCTTTCTCGAGTTTTTCTAGCCAAAAGGTAAGTTTCTGAAAACTCTCTTTTTTTGTAATATCAAAAATCAAAACTGCGGCTACTGATCCTCGAAAATATGTTGGGAGAACTGAGTAGAAACGTTCTTGAGAACCAGAATCACCAATAATAAGTTTGATTTCTTCACCATTGATAATCGTGTTCCATATAAGAAAATTAGCTCCCAAAGTAGGTTGATGGGTAATCGGAAAGGAATTTTGTGCTTGACGAAGAGCTATAGATGTTTTTCCTACTCCTGGATCTCCACATAATGATACTTTGAAGCTTTTTTGTGTCATAATTATGATTTCTTTATCCTTTCAAAGTTTTAAAGAGTTTTTATTCTACTAGCAATACTTTGAAAATGAGTGTAAGGAAAAATAATTTAAACACTTCATTCTCATCATATTTGAATAGTATGAGCGATACAGAAAAATGCGGTGATTATGAGATATATTTCGAGAATAATTGGTGGGTAGTTAAAAATACAAAGGAAAATAAAATCATCGGAAAATTTATCTCAAAAGAAGTTGCATTAGGTAAAGTAGCTGTATTCCTTCAAGATGAAGAAGGAAGAATGGAAACTGAATCTGTTTGTTGATAAGGATGATACACATTGATTCTTCATGCTATGTTTTTGAAGCCAACAATACTATAGTATTAACTGATATACACACTCAGATGATTTGGGAAATTAATTCTGGAACTGTTAAGAATATTGGAAAACAGGTAGAATCTCTAAAAAATTATGGTTTCTTCTCAAATGATGACAAATTTTCTAATGAAAACATAGCTAAGACGGATCATGAGCTCAATTATATTGTTTTTAATCCTTCAAACGAATGCAATCTTTCATGCTGGTATTGTTATGTAGATAGAAAGGAGAATAATGAAGGTAAACATCTAACTTCTGAAAAGATATTCACACATATTGAAAGGTTTCTGGAAAACAAAAAGAAAAACGATTCAAAAACCCCCATAGCTTTTTCACTTTACTTTACAGGAGAAATATCTCTTAATTTCCAAGTGTTTCTAGATATTAGTAGAAAAATAAATCAGATGAGGGATAACTATGGATTTCAGATTTCTCTATTACTCCCTCCTACTAATCTCCTAAAACCAACAGAACAGTTTGTAGAGTATGTAAATAATTATGGTTACATTACTGTCTCAGTAGATTTAACGAATCAACAACAGATCAATGCTATAGATAAGAACATCAAGTTATTTGATGAAGGTGTAGTTAAGCATTTGATTATTCCCATTCATTCAAAAACTAAAAACATCTTTAGTATCTATCAAAACTATCTGAGTAGTTTTCATAAAGTTTCAATGAGACCTGTAAGAATAGCTCAAAATTCTACTTTTCCTTGGACTGAGCAAAATCTAAATGAGTTCAAATTAGAGATAGAGAATTTCGTCAAAATTTTGCTATCGTTAGATGAAAAACAAATAACTAACTTTTTGATATCACTTGGTCCATCTGATTATTTTGCAAAATTTGTTGATTCAATATTGACAAGAGAGAAGAAGGTTATACGGTGTCCGGCGGGTAGAACTGCAATAGCATTAGACAATGATTTGAAACAATTTCCTTGTTCTGGGTTAATTGGTGTGCGTGAGTTTCAGAAAGATTACGCACTTACGAAAAAGGGTAGTTGGGAAGAAGAAACATTATCTTCTGTAAATTCTGATAAATGTTCTAAGTGTGCAATCAAATATTATTGCGGGGGTTTTTGTATCGATTGGGAATTCAGAGAAAAGAAAGGACCCATTCTTAACGAAATTTCTTCAGAGTGTTTAGTTAATTTTATCTATTTTGAAAATGTAGTATATTTTATTCTTAAATTACAGAAAAAATGCCCCTCTGTTCTAAGAAATTATATTGAAAAAAAAGGCAGAAAGTTTAGGTTAAATTACAACCTAAATTTCTATGATTTTGTTAAGACATTTGTATAGATCTATCTTCTATATAAACCAGGTAAATAGTGTTGGAAAGTCAGTTGATGAAAAGTCGATAACACCAACTAGTCCCATGATTATTAAGAATACCCAACTTAATAGAAACCATAGTAGAAGCGTTCCTAATGTTGTAAATCCTGCACTCTTATCACCAACTCCTCCTAAGGTAATCCATATTACCCAACATAGAAAGAATATTATGACTCCAAATAGAATCTTGAGGGCAGAACCCAATCCGTCAATATATGCCCATCCAAATACCCACGCTGTGGATATTACTGCTGATAGGATTATATTCAACCAGGTCCATCTTCGAGAGTCTCTTCTAAACATAATCCCACACATTATTGCGGATGATATGTAGAAAAGAGCGAAGTTTATGCCTACTACAGCTATAGTTTGCCATGGTTCGTCCATATTCTTGGAATATATCAATTAGTAAATAAACTTTATTTCAAAGGAAGAACAAAAAATTAGAAAAAAGTAAAGCGCAACATTAACAAGATAGAAGACTTATGTTATTAATAATGATCTTCATTCCATCTCAAGAAGAATCTGTGAAGCATTGTTTCATCTGTGGTGAAGAGAAATTAGTGGCTAGTATTTTATCTGTTTGTAAAGATTGTTTGAGGAAAGGATCTACGAAAGTTGTAGAACTAATAACACGCGCTCATAAAAAAGCTAGATCCCCCTATGCTCTTCCTATAACTGCTCCTGACAATGATAGAATAAGCTGTTCTTTATGTAATCATAATTGCGGATTAGATAAGAATGAAACAAGTTATTGTGGTTTAAGATTTAGAAATAATACTGATAAGATTTCTACATACTCTACGAAAGAAATGGGGTTGCTTCACTATTATCTTGATCCACTTCCTTGCAATTGTTGTGCATCTTGGTTTTGTCCTGCTGGAACTGGGGCCGGATATCCTGAATATGCTTCTAGCCAAGATAAAGAACTAGGATTTTACAATCTATCTATATTCTTCTATGGATGTTCTTTCGATTGTCTTTTTTGCCAGAATCATAATCACAAGAAAATTAGTGATGGTACTAAAGTATCAGCATCCCACCTAATTCAGAAATTTCAAAATAATCCCAAAATTAATTGTATTTGTTTCTTTGGTGGATCCCCAGAACCTCAGCTTCCCTTTGCGATAAACGTTTCTGAGCAAATACTTAGTATTGCAAAAACTGAAAATAGAATAGCTAGAATCTGTTGGGAATGGAATGGTTTTGGGAATAAACATTATGTCAAAAAAGCTGCTGAGCTCTCCTTAAGGTCTGGTGGAAACATTAAATTTGATTTAAAAGCATGGGATTCAAATATTCATCAAGCTTTAACAGGAGTGAAAAATGAAGTCGTATTGGAAAATTTTGAATATGTAGGTAGGGCATTCTTTGATTTAAGACCAGATTTGCCAATTTTGAATGCAACAACTCTTCTAGTTCCCGGTTATGTAGATGAAGTAGAGGTAGAAAACATTGCTTCTTTCATTTCCTCAATTAATGAAAATATTCCTTACTCATTACTTGGTTTCTATCCGCAATTTATGTTTTCTGACCTTCCTCTTACTACTTTAGATTTAGCTGAAAAATGCTACAAAGTCGCATCGAAATATCTTAAAAATGTGAATATAGGCAACAGGCATTTGCTGTTTTAACTGACTCTGAAGAAGTGGCTTATACATTTCTTTTTACAATCACTATTACCAAATCCTGTTATAGGAACTGTTTTTTCTATATTTCCGATTGTTTTAGACAATTCACACTCTACTCTCTGTTTGGGTAACACTCCTATTCCAATTATTTCTGAATATTTACTTACTGTAATTTGATCAATATGCCAATGCTTTTTCTTTATTTTTCTAAGGTGTCGATGTAATCTAGAAGACAACCCACCCGCACCAAAAGCACTACCAATATAGATGTAATAGCCTTCATTTAGGAGATATGTTTTTCCCCTTATTCTAATTTCAACTAATTTACTGAGTTTTATGAAAAGTAGATAAGTTCCTTTCAAACCATAAGTGAAATTAATTACAGATTCAGTGAGAATGATTATCCCTCTTCTAGTTCAGAGGCTTTTTTCCAATTTTCCTCGGCTTTGTCTAGATCACCTGAATCTTCTTGAATATCTCCCATTAGCTGATAAATTCTGCTATCTTGACTATTGAAGCGTTTTGCATCTTCTAACAGAGCCAAAGCTATTTTGTATTCTTTTGATGCCCAATGAAGAGATGCTAAAGAAATGGAAGCTTCAATGAATGAAGGGTCAATAGTTAGACACTCCTCATAGTTCTTCATAGCTTCCTCAATATTCGCTATTGATGCATATACACTAGCTAAATGATGATAACCTAGAACATTATCTGGGTCTATTTCAACCACTTTTGAAAAAGCTTCTAAAGCTTGTATATGTTCTTGATTCAATTCATAAGCTAATCCTAATTGAAACCATCCAGAAAGATTTTCTGCATTGACCTTAGTAACTTTCATAAAATAATTGATAGCTCTGTCAAAATTATCTAGTTCTAAGTAAGTTTGACCGATTTGTTGAAGTATTTGCTCGTTGTCTGGATCAATTTGTTCAGCTTTCATTAAATTATTCCAGCTTTCAATGTCATTTCCCATTTTGCTATAAATTGTTGCAACTATGCTAAATATCTCTAGCTTTTCATCGTATTCTAGATATTTTAAAAATGCTTGAATTGCTTGAGGATACTCACCGATGTCATAATATAAGTTTCCAACTTTTTCCCAGATTTCAAACCTCTTTTCATCCAACTCACAAGCTTTTTTCCATGAAATTATTGCTTGTTCCCAGTTCTTAAGATAAAAAAAAGTATCACCAATGTTGTCAAGAGTTTCTGCATTTTCGTTTTGGATTTCCAAAGAATGATTAAGATAATTCAATGCTGAATTAGGATCGCTATTTTGAAGATGAAGCTGACCTAGATAATTCAGAAATCTTGGTGTGTTTTCGAACTCAGACAACTGTCTTTCAAGAAAGCTGATTGCATCCTCAAGACTATCTTCGCTGATTAATTCTTTAGTTCTCTGAATAATATCAATAAGATGAATATCGTCTGCCATCTATTATAAATCGCTGAACGTCACTTATGAATATTGCGTATTCTCCCATATGGATTTTAAACTAAGAAAGGACTTTTAAATTTCAAAACCGTATTTAGTAATGCAGATGTTTCAGGTAATAACTCAACGGGATGATAAAATCGGTTATCATATTTACATGTCAGATATACCGAGTAAGCTTACCGAAGATTCAATAGTTTTTATGCCCGAGTTATCCACAAAACACCTACCTCACGTGAAATATGTTTCTAAATATACTCATAAGACAGGAGACATTATTATTAAACTAGTAAGAAGTGATGGTAATGATCCATTCGGAAGACCAAAGGCTCACTCCCATGCATTTGTTATCCCTTCAGAAGAATATAATCTCAATTCCCTATTATTTTATTCGTCACCTTTAGTCGATACAAATCATTTTGACGAGACATTTGACGAGCCGCAATTTCTTGATAGTAGTTATTTCAGAAAATCAACAAATAATATTCTTGAAGTATTGGACTTGAAGGATATTCGAGAGTTAATAGTTGCAGCTATGATTGATCCAAAAGTCATACTACAACCTAATCTAGAACAGAGAGAATTAATAGAATTAGCAAGTCTATTAGATAAATCAATACCATTTGAAGCATCATATGACTTTTCTTTGTTAACATATTCAGACCAAAGCTGCAACCAACATTTAATACATAATATCCTCTATCTTTTTGACAAAAATGAGAAAATAGATAACAAAATAAAAATCAAAAATAGAAAACCAAGGGTTGAGAAAATAGCCAAGGAAGAAAAGGACTATCTTGATGATTACATAGAGTTGATTATCGAAGAGAAATATGAAAGAATTCTAGAAGAACATGCAAAGTGGGTAATAGGAATGAATTATAACGATCATAAGGAATTACAAAAGGGTTTTACTAAACGCTACCAACTTGACATGCCTTTCTCACGTAGGAACAAGTTCCATGCACGTTTGGTAGAATCACTATCTTATTTTGATTAATCATTTTTGTATTTCATTAAACATACAAAATAAGTGCTGAAAAATATTTAACTGAGTAGTATCTAAGATCTATGATTAGGCATATACCAGGCTGAAACATACGCTTAAGTCAAACCTCAATAGTGTATGGATTGCGTTTTTTTAGTTAAAGGATAGGTTTTCTACTCAGATTCTGTTGACGGGTTCGAAAACATACCTGAAGCAGAAGAATATCTAGGTCCTTTCTAAGTATTGTATTTTAGAAGTACATTTTTGTACATTGCTGTACATTTCGCTTCTGTTAAGTTTGAAACAGCTTCTATCATTCGTTTACTAATTTGTTCTATGCTTTGTTTGAGTTTTTCTCTGATTTCTATCATAGATAAACTGGAATACATGAATTTGTAACCCCCTCGTTCAAGGGTTATTTTATCACTCCTTACAAAACCAATCGCAAGTAATTTTTTTATTGATCTCGAGATAGTTGCTCTATCTTTTGGAATCACATCTGTTATTCCTTTAATGTCCACTGGTTGACTTTGGTGAACACATGAGAGCACCTCAAGCTCATTATCAGTTAGTGCATGAAAAGCTTTGATTATATCAAAACAGGTTATGTCGTCTGAGTCAAAAGAAGATAGGGAGAAAGACATTTTATTCATCTCAGAAAGTAAATGTTACATCGGCTTCTAGTGCTTCAGTAATGAAATACATTCCACCAACCACGTCATCAACTTCATCTATAAAGTCTTCTTTTGTTAACCCGTATCTTTCAAGTGTTGGACTGCAAACGAAGATTTTTACTCCAAATTCTTTTACTTCCTGAACTGATTCCAAATATGTTTTCTTACCAGCCATTGGAACAATACGTTCGGCATTGCCTTTTTTCAAAAGCAATCCACCGGACATAGTATAAACCATAGTGACTTCAGTGTCAAGAGCAGCACCTAAACTAGCTAAGTGTAAAGGTGGTTCCAATCTGTCAGGATACTGCTCACCAAACGTAACCATGATAAGAATTTTTTGTACCAATTGTTCCACCTAGATATAGAGTGTTATATCTGCTTCAGAAGCAAATTCTAACATTGTTGCAGCTCCGCCGACAGTACACTCATCGATAAGATCTTCTCTCTTGAAGCCCATAACATCCATTGTCATCTGACAAGCTATTAGGTTAACACCAGCTTCTATTGAAAGATCCATTAGTTCCTGTAAAGTTGCGACATTTGCCTTTTTCATCCAGCTTTTCATCATCATTGTAGCCATTCCTGTCATTCCTGGTAACATACCAATAATTTGTGGAATGGGCATGGGCATTGCAGTTTCTCCTGCTGGAGTGATCTTTATTTTTTTCAAATTCTTCTTCTTCAGCATATTTAATCCGAAGAATGTGAAGAAAATACTTACTTCATAATCCATTGCTGCTGCTGTAGATCCTAATATCAAAGGTGTGTAAGCACCTGGTATGTCTCCTTTAGACGCAATGAGCATTAATCTTTTCTTTTTTTCTGCCATTTTAATTCCTCATTTATTTACTTATTTCTTTTAATCACATAGCGATAAACGCTACCATCTACAGATTGTTCTACTAGTTCATTTCCTGTAGATCTTGTCCATGCTTGAAAATCATTCTCTGATCCTGGATCAGTGGCTAGGATTTCCAAGTATTCACCAATTTCTATTCCGATAATAGCTTTCTTAGTTTTTAGAATAGGAAGTGGGCAACTCATATTTCGTGCATCAAGTGTTGCTGATATTTTTATGTCTGACATAATTTTCACCTTATAGATATCCCCTAAGTATAGCTTTGAAGTAAGCAATTTTGAATGCTTTTTTCACTAAACCATAAATGAAGAGATTGTGTAAACCAAACTTCTTTGGTGGGTATGCGTAACTAAAGAAGAGTAATAGAGAACGTCGTGGAGATGTAACAACAAAGCAGATGGTAAAACCATCGTATTTCTCTGTAGGTTCTTTGCCTTCCATCTCTAGAAGAAGATTTTTTGCAACTGTAGGCGCGGAGAAGTGAGAAACTGCACCTGATTTTGAAACAGGTAGATTTGTACAGTCTCCAATAGCATAGATGTTATCCTGATCTTTTACTTTTAGAGTGAATCTATCTGTTGGAACAAAACCTTCTCTATCTCCTAAGCCTGCTTCGATAATTACTTTATGACCTTCATGAGGGGGAATTAGTACGAGTAAATCGTAATCTATTTCATCTCCTTCAAGAGATACAATTTTATTATTTTCCTTATCAACTCTTTCAAAATTGAAGAATTCGACAAATTCTATTCCTCTCTTATCGTAGAGTTCTTGTATTTTTGCTGCAACTCTACGTTCTGGGTAAGGTCTCAAAAGAGGGTAGAGGAACTTGATTGTAGATTTATCTCTAATTTTTCGTTTTCGAAGATATCTATCAACCATAAACGCGAATTCCATTGGTGCAGGAGGGCATTTATAGGGTACAGTAGATGGAGAAATTACAATTGTTCCTCCATTGAAGTTTTTCAAAGCTTCTTGAAGTTCTGTTGTTGCTTTTGTTAGATAGAAATGATGAACATTGTCTTTTTCATAAGCACCAACCTTCTCTTCAGCCATACGAGCTCCAGTAGCTATAATTAGGTAATCATAACGTATTGTTTCACCGTTTGATAAATCTACGGATTTATTTTTTGTGTCAATTTTCGTAGCTAAAGCAGGAATGTGTTGAACTCTTTTTCTCAAGACTTTTCTGATTGGAATGTGAAATTTTTTCAAAGGATCCTTTCTAAAACTCCAGTATAGGTAAAATGGTTCGTAGACATTGTCTTCCCTTGGTTCAATGAGAATAATACTAACATCTTTTCGTTTGGTTTTCATGGAAATTTTGTTAGCAACATTTATGCCACTAAAACCCCCACCAACTATAACAATTCGTTGCATAATATTTCCTCTAGTGTAGCTTCTTGACGATGTAACGATCGTAACCGTCCTCATATATGATCTCAACAAGTTCATGTTTTGCCTTGTTTATCCATGCAGGAACATCATTTCGTGTTCCTTCATCTTCACTTAGTAGTGAGAGAAATTCGCCAACTTCAGATTGACGAATCGCCTTAATTAACTCCATCATAGGTCCTGGACAGAAACTGCCGCGTGCATCTATTTCTATTGCAATATCATATTTGGTCATAAACATTCACTACTGCTTTCGCTTATGGAACATCTCTGCACAACCGTTATTTAAGCCTTTTTCTTTGACTAGAAAACAATTAAAAAAAGTGGAAAAAGAAAAGAAGGCTAGCTTCTCTTTCTTTTCAATACTACTACAAAAACGATTGAAAGAGTAATCAGAGTGAATACTGAAAATGAGATGAAATTAAATTCAGGTACTAATGCTTGAATAACAAGTATTCTTGCTTCTGAAAAAATACCTGTATCTCCTCCATTATCTATCCCAGAAACTCTCCAGTAATAGGTTTTTGGTGCTAAAGCTGATGATACTGTATATGTTGTATCAGCTACTGTTTCATTTATGACTGGAGCTAGGAAGTCATCAGTTTCATCTATTTGAATCAGGTAGTCGCTAATACCTGTCAATTCAGCCCATTCAAAAGTGGGTGTATCATCTATTGTTACGATTCCATTATATGGATTTAACAGTGATACTGCATTAAGTTTCGAGATATAGTCTATAGATATTGTATCAATATAAGGAGTAATGTCTATGTTTGTTGTACTTAAAACTGCCTTCCACTTCAATTGGTAACCTTGATTGATAAATGTATGAAGTACGCCCGATGTTATGCTTTCCCAGTTCACACCGTTATCTGCAGAGAGATAATAATCTATTGCAGTGTTTACAACAATTGTATCTGTTGCAGTTAGTGTTGCATTTCTCAAGAGAGTTTCCTGTTCACCAGTGAACACTGCGTATGATTGTGCAGTACTTTCCGTGTTATATTGGTAAATTGTACTAACATCAAGTATTTGTAAACCATTTGGGCCATCAGCAATATAGGCAAGACCTCCAATTACAACAATTGCTTTAGTTTCACCTGCTGTGTCAGCAACAGTATATTGGCTTGGAGTTGTTGGATCACTAACATCGACTACAATTAAACCATTAGTACCCCCTGAACAATATAATGTGTCATCTACAATGTATGTGTTATAAATTTGGTCTCCAAAAATTCCAGAATAATCTCCTATAACGATTGGAGAAAGAGGATTGCTAATATTGTAGATATTCACTCCATTTGTAGCACTTGCGACATATACAAAATCTCCAGATATGAATAGGTTTCTACCATATTCAGAAGGACCAAATGTTCCTACATCTAGAATGTTGGTTGTATCTGTTATATCAACTACCCACAAATTGACATTCCCAGAAGCAATGTACGCATAGTTACCTTGTATTTTTAAACCGTTTGGCAATCCTGTTGGAGGATATCCTATGAAATCATCCACAGAAACACTTCCTAGATTTGTTACATCAAATACATAAAGTCCAAGATTGGATATAACGTACGCATAATTTCCAATCACTTCCACGTCTCCCCAAGCATCTCCTGGATTATATGTATAAACGTTAGTTGGATTTTCAGGATCACTTATATCAATGATGTGAAATCCAGCCCAACTATAACCAATGTATGCATAATCACCACTAATGCAAACATCTTCTGCTTTGCTAGTAACTGTTGGAGTATAATTACCTACAAAACTAGGAGACAATGAATTCGAAATATTAAGAATCATAACTCCATTGGTTCTATCTGGTACATATGCTAGATCACCGTCGATGGCTACATCTAATGATTCATCGGAAGAGGGGTAATTACCCAATTCTGAAGGCTCTTGATTAGAGATTCTTATCTCACCTGATCCCCAATCTGATACATCTGAATTGACAAAATCACGGTAACTTGTGGATGAAAAATTTTCTGTGAAACTGTCTGTGACAGCTGTTACATTGCTAGAAAAACTTAAGCTAATTACTACAATTAGTAAAGATGACAAAATCATGAAATTAATAATAGTTTTTTTTCTCATAATAAAACCCATTTTATCTTACTCGGATTAGTCTTAAAAACATTTTGAGCAGTTTTGTTCATATATTCATACAATTAGTGAGATTTATTAATGATAATTATATCAAATAGAACAATGAAGAGAAAGACTCTAGGAGTATTTATCCTTATACTATTTTTTAATTCCCAGATATTGAATACTGTAGTTAATTCCTCTTTCATATTTGCTGTTCAGAGTCAGGAAGAAACAGAACCAGAAGCTTACTATTGGTTATGGCAAGAACTTGCTGGTGCACCTGGACCAATTAGTGGTGAAGATGTAGTCTACTGGGGAGAGGATCTAGGGCCTTATCACAATTACACAGAATTAACAGATAAGCTAGTACTCCTGAATGCTACTTTTCCTGAAATAGTGGATGTATTCTCAATAGGGAAAACATGGCATAATAATGATGTTTGGTGTGTGAAACTAACTAATGAAACAATAACCAGTGCTAAAACAGAATATTACATCGTAGCAGAACATCATGCTAGAGAATTGATCTCTGTAGAAAATGCACTTTATTTCATAGACAAAATTGTATATGATTCAATTTTTGGTCTCTTTGAAGATCTATTATCTAGCAGAGAATTATATATCATTCCTATGTTAAACCCAGATGGTATTTCGATTATTCATTGGTTTCCTGAACAGCGCAAAAATCTACATACCATTGACGACGATGGGGATGGTTTAAACGACACCGACATGGATGGTTTACTCGATGATGAACTAGAACGGATATATTACTGGGATTATGATGCAAACACTTCTGCAATTCTACAATCAGATTTAGATGGTGATGGTTCAGAAGCTGAAGATTTACCTGGAGGTGTCGATCTCAATCGAAATTATGGAGCTTACTGGGAAGGTGCTGGTTCTTCTACTGTAAAAAAAGATCCTTTTTATCGCGGAGCCTATCCCTTCAGTGAGAATGAAACCCAAATCATGAGAAATTTCATGCTGGAACATGCTTTCAATTTTGCTATTAGTCTTCACAGTGGTATAAAATCTATACTCACTCCTTGGGCTCATAATGGCTCCTTACCTTTAGCTGATGAAGATGAATTTAATGCACTGTTAGTTGACTTGCAAGATATTCTCCATTGGCCACTTTGGAATGAATCAGCGGGATACGCAAATGGTGAGTGGGGAGATTACTGCTATGTTTCTCATAATATTCTTTGTTTTACCTTAGAAACTTATTATAGCTTAACTGGGTCATGGTTTGATGATTTCAATCCTCCTGGAAACCAAATTCTATCTAATTGTGAATATGTCTACCCAGCTATGATCTATTTAGCTGAAGAACCAAGATTAACTTATTCCAACAACCTCCCCAGTATTGAAGTAACAAATCCTTCAACGGTGAATCAAGTATTTGAAAATTATACCATAACCTGGACAATGGATGACTTGGATGGAGATGATCTAAATTGTACAGTTTTAGTTTCAGATAATGGTTGGAACTGGGATGTTTTAGGAACAAATCTAACAGATCAAACCTCCTTCTTCTGGAATGTAACCTCTGTAGATCCAGGTTCATACTACTTGAAAGTTGCTGTTTATGATGGAAAGGATTGGATATCTGATATAGGTGAAATTAGGTTAAATGTTCGAAATGTAAAACCTCCATCTCCTTTTGCTTTCTATATTCTCGCAGGCATTTTTGGTACACTAGCAATTGTCTACCTCTTCTTCTACTTGCGAAAATCTAAAAATTTGAGCAAGATGTGGGGACCCGAAGATAATATTAGAAAGTAATTAAAACCTATTCAATACACTCAACCCTTTTTACAACCTCTAACAAATGTTTTATAGGGATATGCTCTTCTGTATATTAAAGGTAGAACAGTTAGGGGTTCAAATGTTTGACCAAACATATATTATCTTCAAATATAGTGTAGCAGTAGCGCTAATCTTGGGCGGAGCTTTTGCCACATATTGGGGAATTAAAAGACAAAATCCATTTTATAAGCCGTGGGTAGCATTTCTTATATCTTATGGCCTATTTGAAATAATTGAGGTATTAGAAAACCAGAACCCAGCATTGTTAATTTTATATCGTATTTTACAAGTTGTTCAATCAGTTGCTTTAATTATCCTTTTTACAGCTTGTTTAGAACAATCTATGATTATAACGTCTAGAGCAAGTAGAATTCTCGCAATCAGTCTATCTACTTTGGCTCTTTACTTCATAATTATTCCATTGGATGTTTCAATCGAAAGTTTCAGAATCTTAACTATATCAATTTATGATGTTATTTTTACAGATATTTATGGATTCATTTATGGTTCTTTAGTTTTAGTAAGTTCTTTCCTCTTACTAGGTGTCTATGTACGATACTTCAAACTTGCGTCTTCATCAAAAAGTAGAAGAATAAAAGTAAAAAGGGATGTAACCTTACTTCTTATCTTGTTATTAATTGGTTTTGCAGTTCTGGTTACTATAAGGCGGAAGATGCTCGAAGAAAATATTCTAGCTTTCAATATAGCTGATCTTGCATATACCTTCGTCGTTGTTTTAATTGTTTCATTCTACCAGAGTCAATCTCTATCTCATGGTATTGAAGCGATTTTGGTAGTAGATCGAGAAGGGAACCCTCTTCTTGGTTATTCTCCTCTCCGAGGTAGAAGGATTTCTTTTGAAGAAAAAATAATTGCAGCTTCAGGATATCTTGCTGGTCTTTTTCACTTTGTTCGTGAGTACGTAGCAACGACCGAGGAAGAGCAATTCAAAGAATTGAAAACTAGTTCCTCTACTATGTCCTTCTACGCAGGAGAAAAAATCTTCATTATAATACAAACAAAGATTTCAAGTAGAGTACTAGCTAAAACTACAAAGCTGGTTATTGAAGAGTTAGATAGCTATCTCGTGGATTTCAAAGTAAATAAAATGCTAACAGGGGAGCAAGTTGATTATGTTCTGTCTCTACTAGAGAAAAATTTCACTCTCATGTCTTAATCTTACTCAACTTCACTAAGACTTATATTTTTCAAAGAATAACTATTGCTAATGGTTTCCATTTCATTTGTTCTAGGAACAAGGCCTGAAATAATAAAACTAGCACCATTAATACTTGAAGCTCAGAGAAGAAAGATTTCTTTCAATATAATACATACAGGTCAACATTACGACGTGGAAATGTCTGAACAATTCTTGAAATCCTTACACATCCCATCTCCAGATATTAATTTAGAAGTAAAATCTACCGCCCTCCATACTCAACTGGGAAAAATGATAACAAAACTTGGGAACTATTACAAGAAGAATAAACCTGATATCGTCTTAGCAGTAGGTGATACAATAAGTGTACTGGCAGCTGCTTTAGTTAGTAATCAAACTGATATCCCCTTTGGTCATATTGAAGCAGGTTTGAGATCATACGATAATACAATGCCTGAAGAAATAAATCGAAGAATAGCAGATAGCGTTGCAACAATTCATTTCGCTCCTTCAGATAAAGCTGTTTTGAACCTACTTAATGAAGGCATTGAACCCAGAAGAGTGTTCAATACAGGAAATACTATAGTAGATGCAATTCGTATCTTCTCCTCGAAATTATCCAAAGCAAAGACTTCACAGGCTGACAAGATTCTTCAAGAAGTAAACGGAGAATATTCTATTTGTACGATCCACAGAGTATCTAATGTCGAGAACAAAGAGAACTTGTTAGAAATTATTCAAGCTTTAGAATCTTTTAGAGGATATCTGAAAATCTTCTTATTACATCCAAGAACAGAGAAAAAATTACACGAGTATAAGCTATACGATAAATTCAAACAGATAGAAGGGTTGTATATTTACAAATCTGTAAATTACATGTCAATGCTGAAACTACTAACAGATGAAAAATGTCACCTAATTATCACCGATTCAGGAGGTTTAGTTGAAGAAGCGTCAATATTGAAAATTCCATGTATCACAATCAGACCAAATACAGAGAGACCGGAAACAGTTGAAGGAGGAGTTAACTTCCTTGTACGACCCAAAGCTCTTGAAATTCTTCAAACTATTGAACACCTATTATCAGATAAAGAAATAATGAAAAAAATGAAAGAATTTTCAAATCCATACGGTGATGGTTTCAGCAGTGGTAGGATATTAGATATACTTGAAGAAGCGCTTACAAAGCTTATTTTTAAATCTCCAGAATCATATAAGTTTGGATCGAAGTCATTTTATCTGATAGATATCCAAATACCAATAAAAACAGCATCCTTGGAAGAATTGTATGGCTGCACTGTAACAATGGTTTATGGAACAGATGGAGAACCCTTACCAATACCGAAAAAATTGGGAAGAGGATATAGGGTGAAATTGTCTCTGTGAGATTAAATGCTTATATCTGTAAATACTTTTATTAGCACCCTAATCGCGGCTGAAATTGCTAATAGCCAAAATCCTGTTAAGATTACTTCTGATTTTATCTTGAATAAGAATCTTGGAACTATATTTGCAGTAATTAAAGTTCCTGCAGCCATACAAATCACTATTCCCCAATGAACATAAGACCCAAGAAGTAATCTTATTCCTAAACCAATAGGAGTTGCAAATAGGATTGTAAGTGTAGAAGTTGCTGTGGCAATTGCTGCAGGAAGACCCAATCCCATGGTTAAAATCGGGACATAAATAACCCCTCCTCCCAATCCTAGGAGTGTTCCAATAAAACCACCAATGAATGCAATCAATACTCCAGGGAGTAATTTTACTTTATACTTAAAATGGATCTCATGATGATCGGAGAATTCTCTGAAAAGAACAGTATGTAACCACCAAGGTTTATCTTTTTGACTTTCTGCAATTTCTTCTTTAGAGATTTCTTTTTGTTCAACAGTAATCCCTTTTTTCTTTTTAATCCTACTGATTATAATTGTAGTTATCTTATAAACCGCTATTAGAATCATTGTAACAGCAAAAACTATTTGGTAAAGATCCATCCCAACGTCTTGCACCTTTAAGAAAAGATTAGAGAAAAGTGCTCCTGAAATTGCACCAGGTATAGCAAAGATCATGAAAGTAATTGCCACCCTAAAATCTGTTCGTTTTTCTCTCATAAATGAAATAGAACCACTTAAAGCTGTAATAATGATAACTGCTAAAGAGGTGGTTGTTGCAGCATCACCAACAGAAATAGCTCCTCCAGTTGCTGTAACAAAGGTATCAATAAGAGCAGGAAAACCTATAAGAAGTATTGGAACGTTTAGTAAGCCTCCTCCAATACCAAAAGTAGGAGAAATTGCTCCCGAAATCAATCCAGCACCAAACAAGAGCAGATAATGCCACCATTCAAATCCAACGAATATTTCCATTAAATACACCTACTATTTACAAATGTATGAAAAGAGTGTTATTTAAAACTTTAATGCTTAACCAAAACTCTACATTTAGAAATTATTTTAAAGTAGTTCGAACTAGTATCCTCCTATGAGTTCAGAAAAGGAAAATGCTATAGCTGAGCAACTTCTTTCTCTTATCGATAAGAAGAATGTCTGGGAATTAGAAATACTCTCATCAATCATTAATATAAATTCTCAAGATCTCGCTGATTTTATCAAAGAGCTTCCTATGGCTTTCGGATTAGCAGTAAGTTCTGGAAAAAAAGTGTATATTACACCTGAACTTGTCCGTGACGTTACAGCTGAAATTAAAGACACTTTCGTTTCTTGGTACCAGAGTACAAGGCCTGGTCCATACACTCAGTCTTCTTTACTATCAAAAGAAATCATAAGGGAAGACTTTGCTAGAAATTTAAGATTAGACAAAAAAGCAAAAGTTAAGATTACTGTTTATGGAGAAAACTTTTTGGTACAAAGAGTTATTGACACATATTTAACCAAAGGAAATCTTCAAACCACATACAATTATGAAGGGGGATATGAACCAATAAATGCCGAAAAAACTATTGGTAATGATATTGTAGACTGTCGATTCTGTGTTATTAATTATGGTCGTGATATAACTTCTATTGCTAACCTTCTCTTTGAATTATCAGAGGGGTTTTTATTTATTTTTAATCCATTAGACAAGATGCAAGTAGTGAAATCAACAAGCATGATAAATCTTCTCTCTCAAAAAAGAAGATCAGATATATTTGTTACTTTTCTAGGTATAGTCACAGAAGAAGAAGGGCAAGAATCAATCAATGAAATTGCTTCAGTTTTATCACAAATGGTTGGGAAGCTTGAGAATATTCACCAATTTAAAGTATCTTTTGCGATTCTTTCCGATAAGTTTCAAATAGAACGAAAAATAAACGACCTATTACAAACTTCTCAATTGTTGGTTAACAAAGATTGAAATTATCCTGGTCTTATTTCTTCATTTTCTACTAAATACGGATAAGTTCGAAATGCGATGTTTACAGGTATAAATCCTACAATTAGAAATATTATGGATATAACTGCTAGAACTATCCCTGCAATTACTATTGTTGCAGTTGCTGTTTCATTTGAAACAAACCAGTTTATGAATAGCAATGTATAGGCTAGAGATTGAACGCCAAAACCTATAGAAATGAAGTAGTTAGGATACTTCACAATAACTCTTTTGAGGTAAAGAGCTGCTAATTGTTTCTGAAGAAAGAAAAATCCTATTGCATATACAATGCAAGATAAAATGAGTCCAATATCTCCAAGATAGACAAGAACCTCAATGTCATTCCAAGTTGTAAATATTAATAAGAGTAATCCGAGAAGCAATATTCCTGAACCTATGAAAATGAGTATTGCAATCAGTTTTCCACGTTCCCACGCAAACTCACTCTCTTTACTAAAATTCAATGCTGCTTTACCCATTCCAACTAAACCAATTAAGATTGGTGCATATAATATTTGTGAAGGATCCCATCCACCGAACACTGCTAAAGCAAGACCAGAAGTGAATATTGCTAATAATATGTAAAAGAATATGACTAGTATGCTTCCACTTGTATATAGTTTTGAATTTCTGTATATACTCATCTGTCCACCTATTCGCTATCTTTTGTTTCAACCTCAGTTTCTTCTTCTTTTTCTTCTAGTTTATCAGATTTTTCCTGTTGTTGAATATTTTTCCTCCTCAGTAAATTTAATGTACTTGTTAATTGGAAAAGACTAAGAACTATCGCAAATTGAGCGAACAAGAATAGAGCAAATGCAGTGTTTTGTAACCAAACTGGGAGTTGTTGAGGGAAAAGATATACGCTGAACCAAGATAATACGCCTGGAATAAATAAAACAAGAAATCCTATAGGAAGAAGAAAATCTGTTTTTCTGTTTATATTATTTTTATCTAGCAAGTCATCAAAAAAGAATTTATTCAGCGTGAATGATGCTACCAATGTTACATAAAATACAATGAGTAATGATAATCTCACAAAGATAACTGGAGATAAATCCCATATCTGCTCTCTTCCTAGAATGTAATAGAGAATTATGATAATGATGTCAGATGCTGCACTAACTAAGAGTAATATACTTGTTGGTAACCAAAGTTTAAGCTCCTTCTTTTCTCTTCCAGCTCGTAAGATTCCTAGTGCAAAAAGTACAATTACACAATCAAATGCTATAGCTAAAATCAATGGTAAATTCTGATAATAAGGTGCAAGCAAGGAGTTGCTTACGGTAATAATGGATTGAAGTAAAACCATAATCCAAGTTGAATAGAAAAGATGTTTTACAATATCATTTGAAGTGTACATTCTGTCACCTTTTAATGTAAGGGTTCGGTTCACCACAATTTGCACAGTAAACTGCATCATGTTCTAGTTCTAGACCACACTTAACGCAAAACATCTTTTTACCTCTAAATTCTTCCGGAGGTATTATAGTGGGTTTGTAATCAATTTCATCTTCTTTTCTTTCTGATGGAGGAATGGGTCTTTGTCTACCTAAACCTAGCATAGATTGAGCAGGTTTCTGAGGTTTCTGAGATCTCTGAGCTCTTTGCTGAGCAAATGCAGATTTCTGAGCTTCTTGTTTTTCAAAGAAGCCTTCAGGAAGTTTATCCAAGATTACATAGGCTCGTCGTAAATACCAGAACCCCCAAACAACCATAACAACAGCTGCTAAATCTATATACCTTGCTACATTATAGAAAGTTACAAATTCTTCTAGAATTGCAAAGTTCCCTTCTGAGTCAATGTATGATATTGAATCCAGAGGTACAATTGTATACATAACAACATACACTACATGCAGAAAGTATCCGAGTGGAAGGGATAATTGACCTTTGAAAATATTTCTTTTTTCTTTTCTAAACCCATCTAAAGTCTGTTTCATAAATACAAAGGCTGCGCACAAAGAAACAAGTGAGATAATAGAAAGAATGTTAATAATAAGTATATTAGTTTCCGATATGAGGATTATTTGAGTTTCAGTTAAACCACCAATAATGTAACCTGGTATGTTGATTATTCCTCCAAAAAATACTAAGATTGAAGAATATAACAAATTAATATTTTCCTCCTCTTTATAGAAAAGGAAGAAACCAGTTGCTAAACCTATTAAAGCTAAATCACTAATGGTTAGTAACGCAATTGACAAAAGTATGCTTATACTTTGAATATATGGACCAATAAACATTCCTACAGCTTTTATAATTACTATGAGTAGTGCTGCCCAAGTTACAATTTTTCTTGTTCTCTGAGAAATTTTTTTTCCTGAATCAACAATTTCTGCCACTGCGAATTCTTCATCCATAAATTGTGGTTTAATTTCTTCTGACATCTAAATTTATCTTGGAAGACTTATATTTAAATATGCACAATAAAGAGCAATTCACAGCAGTTTTCAAGATAATTAGATTATTGCTAAAACCAAAAAAGACAAACTATATAAGTACGCCTTATCCTTTTTTGTTGATGAGATTATCTTCCTCGTTATCATTACTAGTTTTTATCCTAGCTTTTATAAGCGTTCTAACTCCCGCTATGTATGATTCTGAGGGGTTTGCTGTAAACTGGATAGACTTACATGAATCTCCTCCCCTGTGGATTTTACTTGCAGCAACACTGCTTGTAGGGTTACAAGATGTTGAGTTACTTTCTGGAATTAAGTTCCTAACAAGTTCTAATAGTAGAATAGTACGGCTTGTACTAATCGCTATTGCAATAGGCATATCTTATGCAATGGAATTATCAGTAAATTTCCATTTATCTTCAAGTACTTTCTGGAATGAAAGTATCATCTTTCTTATTCCTGTTAGCACGGTAGTAAGAGATAGTATAGGGATAGGTTACCATTTAATCCGATTGTGTCGTGTCATCTTGCTCTTTGGTTTTCTAGAAGCTATTATTGAGAAAAATCCTATGAAAGGTAGAGTCCATATTGAAAAATTGTATAAAGATTCTTTCACAAAGGATAAGAATAAGGAAAACAGTTTTTAATTGAAGTTGACTTTACGTTAATATAAGCCTGCAATTTGATTGTGATGACAGATACTTTATTCATTCCCTATGTTTCATTGTTAGTTTTAGATGAGATGGGAATGTCTTTGAGGAGTTCTATACCTAACCCAGATATCTCAAGAGATGAAATTATGGGCATGGGAAATTTCTACAGCCCTGTTATTTCTGCGTCATCACCTAATTTAGAGATTTACGGTCCTTTACCTATTCCACATTTTGGGAAATATCATCTGCTCATTGTATCTTTTCGTAAGGCGGACTCTGAAAATAGAGTGATGAGATCAAAGGCTACTGACAATTTATCCTTTTGTCAATTGTTGATTATCTATGACAAACAGTGCGACCAGAAAGTGAAGTATGGACATAGCAAAATCTTCGATACGATTGAATCTTTCTTACAGCAATTTACAGATATTAACCAAATCACAGATAAGAACTTGATTTCCCTAAGTGAGTCGCTTATTGAAAATATCTTGTTAGATGAGCAGATAAAATCAAAGAGTTTAGAGGATGTAGTACGTGATATAGCATCTCGTTTTAATACAATTCAACAAATTTCTAACCTCCTTAACCGAAGAACCAAAATAGGTATTATTACCTCTGATTCGCTTTCTTACAATCTAATAATTCAATCTCTCTTCCATTATCAGAATATAGATTTTATTTATGAATTTAGCAGAAATGAGTTTATTAGCCGAATTGATACTTACTTTATGAGAATTGTGCTTACACTTCTGTTTGACTTAGAGACAATAGCTGGAAAAGAGTATTTCAGAGACATAGATTATTATATTTATTTAGCTTCATGTGAGGATATAACAGCAGCGACAAGACATATAAGAAATATTGATGAATTGAAAAAACGTGATCCTAAATCAAAAATCTTCTTAGTAACCTTTGAGAAAGCGGAGAAAATAGATTTAAAAGTAAAAAAGGCTCTTTTTGCTGAATCAGAACGTAGGAAGGATGTTCAATTAATGATAACAGTCGGAGATTTATTTCGAACATTGGACAATGCCCTCTATCTAATACTCAATGATGTACTAGAATTGAGAAACATTCTAATCTCGAAGGGTATCTAAAAACTTATTTTTTATTTTCTAACCACTTCTCTATTATTTCAAATAATTGGAACCTTCCTGCATCTTTTGGAATCACATGCCCTCCTTTTTCAATCCATTTTAATTCCCTGTCGGAAGATTCAATATTAGCATAAATCCAACTTGGAAATTTGGTGGGTATACTGAGATCATTTTTGCTTTGAACAACTAAAGTTGGAATAGCAATTCGGGGGACAAGTTTTTTCACTCTCACTAATAATTTGTGTAGTTCAGCTATGCTTCTTAAAGGATATATCCCATAGGATTTGTGACTCTTTAAAGAATCTATGTCTTCCCAGCCCGTTTCAACATTTCTTTTGTATTTAAAGAAAATATGAATAGGCAAAATCCTAACTGCTAACATTCGCCAATCTACAGGTTTGTATGGGGCAGCCATCACTATTATCCCTGCGATATGTGGGTTATTAGCTCCTAAATACAAAGTAATTGCTCCCCCCATTGATAAACCTCCTATGAAGACTTTTTCATAATCCTTGCAAAGATCTTCTAGTTGATTCTGAGCGTATTTCACCCACTCTTCCCATTTAGTCATAGCCATATCTTCAATAGTAGTTTCATGCCCTGGTAGAGTTATATTTCTAACATAATATCCCTTGCTAACTAAGAATTCTTCTAATGGAACCATTTCATAATGTGTTCCCGTAAAACCATGAATTAATAGAATAGCGGTGTTTTTAGTTTTGAGCGATGTTTTTGATGACATCATTGAATGTCCTTTTCTATACTATTAATAAACTGTCTCTTTCATCTCATAGAAACACTCAATAAAGCTATTTACTATTATTTTCTGTGATTGATGCTATTTGGTATTGGATTGTAATTGGAATGCTTTCTGTTATCTTAGTTATCTGGCTAGTTTTCGCAATATACCGTGAAATCAGATTTGAAGCAGTATTGGCATTTGGATATGTCTTCTTGATGTTAGGAATGTCATTTACGCTAGGTGAATACCTTCCAATCCCCTATTACCAACATATCGCAGGTAGTTTAACACTATTTGGTATACTTCTGATAATGTCAGGATTACTGGGTTACCAAAGAAGATGGGTAAAAAGAAAAGGAACTAGACACTTGCATAGTTTCAAAAATCTGTTCGTTTTTGCGTATATAAGACATCCAATGGTGCTGGGTACAGTAATATTGTCATTTGCTTTGATATTTCTAGCTAATTCTATTCTATCAAATGTATTTGCAGTTTTATCAGTAGTATGCTTTTTCTTGTCATCTTATGAAAAGGACAGTTACATGGAAAAACAATATGGTTATCCATTTAAGGTCTATGCACGCGAAGTTCCGCGGTTTAATGTTATTTGGGGTATAATAAAGGCAATTAGGTCTAACAATACTGGTAAAGGAAGCAAGAAAAATAAAGAAATACTTTATGAGTAATTTTCTTATTTACCTATTTTATTAAATCTGTAATAATTGTAGGGCAAATGTCAATAACTCCGTTTATTTGTTCAAGATGCTCTAAAAACTCATTAAGTTTCACATCATTTTCAAACCAACATTCCATCATTATCATATGATCCCCACTAGAAGAATATAAACTCAATATCGTGTCATTTTTCTTAAGGTTTTGAATTACAGCTACATACCTTTGAGGTGTAGTATCAAGACCAATTAAAGCTTTTACGCCAAAACCTAATTCTCGTGGATTTATCTCAACAGAATATCCAGTAATAATCCCTTCTTCCTCCATCTTCTTGACTCTTTTACGAACAGCAGTTTCAGTAACATTCAATTCACTAGCGATGTCAACGAAAGATTTTCGTCCATTTCTCAATAATTTTTTAATCACAGCCATATTAGATGTTTTATTTTTACTAGAAGAATTGTTCGAAATTCAAACCACCTTGTTTTGATATTCGAAAAGACTTATATAAAAATTTTCTTTTGTCAAATTGGTGAATGATATGTCACTAAAAGAATATGAAGAAACTGGAAAAATCCCTCTAATCGGAACAATGTTTCCAAAGATGGCCGTGAATACAACTCATGGACTGAAAAGATTACCACATGATTACAAAGGAAAATGGTTAATATTGTTTAGCCATCCTGCTGATTATACACCTGTTTGTACAACTGAATTTGTTTCTTTTCAAAAACATTATGACGAATTTGCAGCTATGAATGCAGAATTGATAGGTTTAAGCATAGATCAAGTTTATAGTCATATTAAATGGGTTGACTGGATCAAAGAGAATTTAGACGTTGAAATAAAATTCCCAATTATTGCAGACCATGGAGAGGTCGCTAGACAACTTGGAATGCTACATGCTAAAGGTTCCAATACAGTAAGAGCAGTTTTCATCTTGGATCCTAAAGGAATCGTCAGAACTATACTCTACTATCCTTCTGAAATTGGAAGAAATATGAAAGAAATTGTCAGAATAGTTAAAGCTTTAAAAATTGCTGACAAACACTCTGTGGCAATGCCTGCAAACTGGCCAGAAAATGAGCTATTCGGAGATCATGTTATCATTCCTCCAGCAGGAACTGTGGAAAAAGCAAAAGAAAGACTTGCAGATGAAACCATAGAATGCTTAGATTGGTGGCTATGTCACAAAGAAAATCCTGAGAAATAACCTCTTTCTCATTATTTTTATTTTTTTCAGAAAAAATTAAATGGTTGAATACTTTGTCATTGTTAATGAATGAAATTATAGATGTTGTAAAAACACACACTGACCCTGAGGTAAAAATCAGAGTTGCAAAGTTTCCATGTACGAATGAAAAACATTCGAACAGAAATATAATTATCGTTCCAGGATGGTTAAGCGCTATCGATAATTTCACAACAACAGCCAAAGCATTACAAGTTTATGGCAATATCTTTATTTACGAACCTAGAGGATTTGGTGAATCGCTTACTCCTCACAAGAAAGGCCTTTTTACTGTTGATGAGTATAAAAAAGAACTAAAAATAGTTTTAGATTATCTTAAACTTAAAAACAATGATTTCATTCTATTAGGTAGTTGTTCCGGCGCGGCAATGGTTTTTAGTTATGTATTGGATGGTATTGGTAAAAAACCAAACGCATTAGTGATTTTCAGCCCCCAAGAACATTATAAAACGCCTTTTTGGCTCCCACTCCTCGGTTGGATTCCTAACTTTTTTATGAGTTTCATACAGAAACTCATAATCGTGTTTTATAGGTTCTACGTAAAAATCCGAAGTAAAGAAGAATCAGAAAATGTTACATGGGCAGAGGATCGTCTGAAAAAAAATGATGCATGGAGTCTTCGAAGGTATGTTGTGGAGTTCATTATTTCCTACAATATTACAGGAAGACAGAAAGAAATCGCTACTCCCATGCTCATATTTATCGCCAAAGAAGATTACTTCGTGGATCCAGAAAAATCTAAGGAGTTTACACATCATCAAGATACTGAAATCTTCCAAGTTGATGTTTCAATGCATAGAATACAAGAAGGAAATGAGAAATTAATAGCTGAAGAAGTGAACAAATATTTAAGCAAAATAAAATTGTAATTGTTTCTATTCAGAAGGAAGAAGAGATACGATGATTGTTCCAATACCAGTTGATGTACCAATTATTGGCGATGCAGGAGTAACAAAATATCTGTCAACTTTTAGTTTTTTGCACAGTTTCTTAATTATTTGATCAACTCCTTCTTGGTTTTCGACATGAGAAATGACCAAATCATATGAAAGAGATTTATCCACGTTTTTTATTGCAAGATTAGCTAAACGTTTAGCCATTGACTTATTTGTAAAAAATCCAGGCAAAGTATTTTGTAAAACACCAGGTTTTTCCATTATAGCTACTGGTTTTATCTTGATTGCTTTTGTTAAATTCAAAATAAATTTTGACTTCAATCGTCCCGATTTATAGACGTTGTCCAATGAATGAAAACCAACATCTAAGAAATAGTTTTTCTTTATCTTATTAACATATTTTTTAATTTCTTCAACTTTTGCGCCTTTGGTGCTTAAATCGAATATTCTTAAGATTATTAAGCCTTGAACTCCAGAAGCTGATTGAGTATCAATAACTGTGACTTTTTCTTTGAATTTCTTAGCAGCTATCCTGTGTGAATTGAAGGTTGATCCACTTAGTTCACTTGAAACAGAAACAGAGAAAATGTGTTCATAACCATGATGTTCAAAACCTTCTTTTAATTTTTCAGCAAAATCGCTTGGTTCAGGATTTGTTGTTGGGGGAATTAAATCTCTGGTTCTTATTACATTATAAAAATCATCGACAGAAATGTCAACACCAAGCTTCCAATATTTGTCATCAAAGTAAACAACATGTGGGATTATTGCTACGTTGTGCTTTTCCATTAATTCCTCTGGTAAATCTGCTGCTGAATCTGTTATGACACCAATTTTCATTTGAGCACTTTCTAAGCAAATTGCGGACTTTATCGCTTATAAATTTGTTTAATGATTGATGTCTTAAAGTTTATATCATATCTTGAATTTGTCTTCATTGGTATCTTCAATGAATACAAAAGCAAAAATCGAAAGTGCTTTAGGGAAAATTAAAGCTGATATTATACTTAGGGGCGGGTTAGTAGTTAATGTCTTAACCAAGGAGATACTTAAATCTGATGTTGTTATAACAACTGGTTACATCAGCCATGTAGGAAAAGACACTGCAGATTTTGAAGGTAGAAAGACTAGAATAATCGATTTAGAAGGAAAAATAATATGTCCTGGTTTAATCGAATCTCACATTCATGTAGAATCTTCTATGTTATCTATAACACAATTTTCGAGGGCTGTTATTCCTCATGGAACAACCACTTGTGTAATAGATCCCCATGAACTTGCTAATGTTGTAGGAGTTCAAGGACTGGAAGTTTTCCTAGAGCAAGCTAAAAAGTCACCCATTCGATTTTTGGTCGAAGCTCCTTCCTGTGTCCCATCTTTACCTGGATTTGAAACTTCTGGGGCAGAGCTTAATTCTGCAGCAATTACGAAATTAATGGAACGAGAAGATATTTTTGCATTAGCTGAGATGATGAACTATCCCGGTGTATTATTTACCGATAAAGAAGTCTTAGCAAAAATTGATGCAGCAAAAAATGTTGGAAAGCTAATTGAAGGACATGCTCCTCTCTTAAAAGGGAAAGAATTGCAAGCCTATATTGCCGCTGGAATCTCATCTGATCATGAAGCCTCTAGTGTGGAAGAAATTATTGAAAAATTACGTTTAGGTATGAAAATACAACTAAGAGAAGGTTCATTTGCTAAGGATTTATCGAATGTGGTTCAAGAATTAAAAGAAATGGAAATTGACACTAGAAACATAATGATTGCTTCCGATGACAGGAACCCTGTTGATCTATTTGATAAAGGTCATCTTGATTATTCTTTTAGATTAGCTGTTAACGCTGGTATGGATCCTATGACAGTTCTTCAAATGCTCACAATAAATCCTGCAACTCATTTAGGATTAGACAATGAAATTGGTTCTATTGCACCCGGTAAAATAGCTGATGTGATTATTGTAGATAATTTGAGAGATTTTAACGTAATCACTACAATAATTGAAGGTCAGATTCAGTTCGAGGAAGGAGAGCTTAAATTGAAATTTAAAGATGATAAGTATCCTAAATTTGTTGTTAATACTATGACCAATCTCGAAATCCCTCAGTTAGCAGACATTATGTTCATGGTTCCTGAGAAAGAAAAAGTGAAAGTGCGAACAATTGGTCTAAATGAGCATTCTCTACTTACTAATAGTTTGGTTTCAGAACTCAAAGTTGTGGAAAAATTTATAGTTCCAGATTTGGAAAATGATGTTCTTCCAGTAATAGTTATGAACAGGCATACGAGTGAACAATTCATTGGAAAGGGATTTGTAAAGGGTTTAGGGATAAAAAATGGTGCAATTGCAAGTACAGTTGCACATGATTGTCATCAGCTAATATGTATAGGTACTGATTACAATATGATGATTGAAGCAATTTGGGAATTGAAAAGCTCAAATGGTGGACTGGTTGTTATCACAGAAGAAGAAAATACTGTCTTACCATTAGAATTTGCTGGAATTATGAGTGTAAAGAGATATGAGGATGTAATTGCCGATTACAAGCGTTTAAAAGAGGCTCTAGAAAAATTAACACCCAAGATATCTGATGCTTTCATGGCATTAGCTTTTGTTGCGTTACCTGTTATACCCCACTTGAAACTTACAGATCAGGGATTAATGGACGTTGACAAATTTGAATTAACAGATGTTATAACTGAGTAATTCAAATAAATTAAGTTGCGAAAATCAATCTCTTTTTCCACAAGATTTTTTATTTCATTTGTCTGGAAGTTAATAATGACAAAATTACTCTTTCATGATGATTCTTACATTAAGGAATTTGAAGCAGAAATCGAAGAAATTATAGAGGACACTGTTGTTCTAAACCAAACAGCTTTTGCTTATCGTGGTGGTGGTTTACAGAGTGATACAGGTCATCTAGAAACAACTTCAAGTGAGAAATATAAGATGATAGAAGCATATTTCAAAGGAGGCAAAGTGTTACATAAACTCTCACCGCCACCACAGAAGGGCTTGTTAAACAAGAAAGTTTCCTGCTCAATAAACTGGGAGACACGCTATAGGCAAATGAAGATGCACACAGCTATTCATGTTTTATCTGGAATATTATTCAAAAAATATGGTTCTACAGTCACTGGTGGGAATATAACTCCTGACAAAAGTAGAGTGGATTTTGAAATCGATCATTTGAGACAAGAAAGAGTAGAGGAAATTGTACTAGAAATTAATAAAATTATAGCTGGAGATCACCCTGTTTCTGTTTCTTATATGAAACGAGAAGAAGCACTAAAAATTCCTGATCTAATTAGAACGAAAGTGAACCTGATTCCAGAGAGTGTTAAAACACTCAGAATTGTTGAAATAAAAGAAGTGGATATACAGGCAGATGGTGGAGTACACGTTGCTAATACAAATGAAATTGGTGAGTTTGTTTCACTTAAATCAGAAAGTAGGGGAAAGAATAACAAAAGGCTATATTTCACTGTAAAGCCCTAATGCTTTAGAATAGAAAGGGGATTAACCAAAATCTTTTAAAATGTGTGATATTGAACGATAAAACGAGAATATTAATAGGAAATTGGGATAAATATGAAAAAATCTAAACTATTCGCAATAACATCAATTATAAGTTTCACAATTCTAATACTTGCTAATTCTTCACTTGGAAGTGCAATGTATCAACAAGGCTCCAATATAGCAAGCACAACCGAAGAGGATCTTTTCGAATCAATTGACGCTCCTGAAACATTCAATACAACATTCCTTAATAATGTTACATATGGTCCAAGTGTAAAAAAAGATGCTAAATTAAAATGGAAAGTAGGACATTATGAAAAAACTGATAATTTTCATATTGCAGAAGGAGACAAAAACATAAAAAACGGAGACAATATAATCCTTCAAATTGGTACAGACCCATATTTACAATTACCCAATGTTGATGCATGGTGTCAAATATATGTTAATGACGTAATGGCTCGTTATCCTAATCTCAATACTCGAATTTATGCTGTGTTTAAATATATTTTACCAATAACCTTGGATCTCTCTGAACATGGTATTAATTATACTAGTTATTTCTCCTACCTTGAAACTTCTGTTGCTGTAGATAAATCATATTGGACATTTGAAAATGATAAAGTAACTTACAATTGTACAACCATAACTGAAGTTAATAATGTGACAGATATTTCTATGGTTTATGACAGAGAAACAGGTATAATGGATAAAATGTTCTATTCTGCAAGTTTCACAAACACTACAGGTCATTTTGCTGGAGTAAACTTCACATTAACTAGATTGCATGGTTGGGGATTACCCTATAACATAAGCACATTAGTTGTTTGGATACCGATATTTATTTTTGTGGTTGGACTAATTGTTGCTATAAGGATCCATGCATTCCAAAGATTTAAACTATATCTTGAAGCAAGAAAAATCGTAAAAAGAGCTGAGTAGATTCTCTCTTTACTCTTCAATTTATTCTCTATGTTATTTTTATGCCCATTTCTTTTATTTTTCAACAAAAACGAAAACATTAAAAGTAAAAAAGACAGTTTTTTTATTCCAAAAGAAAATTACATGATAAACTACCTTAGTTAGTTTTTACTGGAAAGGGATAATTATGCCTAATTTAAAGATCCAAAAAATTGATATTAATATAGAACGTTCTTTAGCATTTGTTAATGTTAAGACGCTAGATAAGTATAAAATACAACCATCTGCTAATGTTAAAATTAAAAGCGAAAATTCTGAAGTTATGAGTGAAGTAATTTCTACAGATACTCTTGTTGAACCTGGTTTTATCGGTCTCTCTGATGAACTTATTACAAAATTAAGGAGTAAAGTGAATAAGAAAGTCAACGTTTTTGCTAGAAAACGACCAGCATCACTCGAATTTATTAAGAATAAACAAATTGGAAAGATTTGGACTGAAAGCAATATTCGATCAATTGTCAGTGATATCTGTGTTGGTCAATATACAGACTTAGAACTTGCCATGTTCACACTTGCTCAATATTACAAAGGACTAGATATGAATGAAATCCAATATTTAACACAATCTATGGCTGAATTTGGAACAACTATAGATTTTGACGAACCAGTGTATGACAAACATTCAATTGGGGGAATTCCTGGAAATAAAGTTTCACTAATAATCGTTCCAACTGTTGCAGCTGCAGGACTATTAATTCCAAAAACTAGTTCACGCGCAATCACATCCCCAAGTGGAACAGCTGATACAATGGAAGTTCTTTGTAATGTGAATTTTTCATCCGATGAGATTCTAGAACTAGCTCCTAAGGTACGGGGAATGCTTGTTTGGGGTGGTACTTTAGATTTGTCCCCTCTAGATGAAATTGTAATTCATAAGATTGAACAACCTCTTGGTATTGATCCTCATAGTCAAATGTTAGCAAGCATCTTCAGTAAGAAAGTTTCTACTGGAGTTGATCATCTTGTATTAGATATTCCTACTGGAACTGGGTCAAAAATGCCAACAAGAGAATCAGCTATTCAATATGCACAAGAATCTACTGAATTGGGAAGAAGACTCGGAATACACATAGAAGCTGCTTTGAGTTATGGAGAACAACCTCTTGGAAAAGCTATTGGTCCTGCTTTGGAAGCTAGGGAAGCATTAGATGTTCTTCTTGGTAATGGTCCTACAAGTGTTCTCGAGAAAAGTAATGAACTTTCTGGGATCCTTTTCGAAATGGCAGGTTTAGCTACTGCAGGTCAAGGAGCAACCTTAGCTGGTGACTTTATTAAAAAAGGTAAAGCAAAAACAAAAATGGAAGAAATTCTAGCAGTTCAAGGAGGAAACCCCAATATCAAGCCAGAAGAAGTTGAAGTTGGAGAATATACCGTAGACGTCCTAGCTCCTAAAGATGGTTATATTGTAAGACTATCTAATGTAGCTGTTAAGAAAATTGCTTACGCAGCAGGAACTCCAAGCCATAAAAAAGCTGGTGTCTATCTTCATAAGAAAAGCGGAGATTTCTGCAAGAAGGATGATAAATTAATGACCATATATTCTGATAGTGAAGGAAGACTTACTGAAGCATTAAATCTTGCAACAAATTTGTCTCCCTACGTATTAGAAGGTATGATTTTGAAGAGAATATCTTCTGGACCTAGAGCCTAGATTTTAGTCCTCTAAATCTTCTTTTTTCTCCTTTTTCAAAACCATTCTATGCATGTAGAGCGATTGATCAAAAAAGGAAATATTAAAACCGATTTTTTGCCAGAAAGGAGTAACAAAGGGGGAACAACATAACTGAACTGTATCGCTATCGATTACATCTCGAATAAGAATTTCTGCGCTCATTTGCCCAATCCCTTTTCTTCTCAAGTCTTCGCGAACTTCAAAGACGTAAACGATAGGACAGCCTACAGACATGAAGATACTCTCTGAATTTGGATCATCAGGAATTATAGCTGTAACTGCAACTATTTCCTCGTTTTGAAAGAATCCATAACATCTGATCTCTTCATCAAAGAACATTCGATAGGAAGTGAAAAACGGAAAAGCATGAGCTGGGACATCATCAAAATCAATCAGATGAACCTTTATTTCATCACTTTTCATTCCATTATCGTTCATGAGATTGTTTATCATAGGGATTTTGTTTTAAAAAAATTTGCCATTGTCCAAATATTACACAGGTTATCTAATTGTAAATTAATTCAAGCGGAAGATTTTTTATTACAAGCATCATTTATTTTTGTTAAAGGGATATCTATGTCTGGATTTGGTAATGTCGAGAATGCAATGTTTGGGAAATCTATTTTCAAAAGTGAATCTACTCTTTATCCTGAGTATGTACCAATAGAATTACCTACTAGAGAAGAAGAAATAGAGCGATTAGTAAGAAACTTCAGGTCCTTACTAGGGCAAGAAGGATCTTTTTCTGTTAATGTTGCTATCGTAGGAGACGCAGGAATGGGAAAAACTGCCTTATGTAAATATACTATGAAACGATTCGAAGAAGCTGCTAATAATAGAAACATCAACGTAAAATTCCTTTATTACAATTGCCATTCATTTCGAAGTAAAACCGCTATCCTAAGAAATATCCTTTCAGAGCATTTCCATATTCAATCCCGTGGATTTAGCGACGAAGAAATTCTCGACATGCTAGTTAAAAGGTTAACAAGAGAGAAAATTCGCTTGATCATTGGTATTGACGAAGCTAATATGCTAAACTCAGAAGACATTTTGAGCATCTTTCATGCGGGAGAATACTTTGGATCTGAACAATCCATGATATCAACAATTGTGATTTCAAGACCAATTGAGTGGCGCTCTTTGCTTAACGTGCCATTGTCTGGACATATTCATGATCAAATCGACTTGCCTGGTTATGATAGGGATAAACTGCTTCAAATCTTAGAGTATCGAGCTCAAACCGCCCTATACCCCACTTCTTATTCTGATGAAACCATTAATTTGATAGCAGATATCTGTGCATCCTCTCAAAATGCTAGACATGGATTAGAAATACTTTATCGTTCAGGTAAACTTGCTGATCTTAAACATGAGTCATTCATCAATCCTGAATATATTCGTGCTGCAAGAGCTGACGTGTATCCTGAATTAAGAAGAGACGTGTTAAAAGATTTAAGACAACATGAGCTACTTGCAGCTTTAGGTGTTGCTAGAAAACTTTCCACAAAAGGAATTACATCGACAACAGTTGACGATAGTTACGAAAGTTATGTTCTTTGTTGTGAAGAATACAATGAAGAAATAAGAGGTAAATCCACTTTCAGAAGTGCTGTTGAAACTCTACACAAAGTAGGAATTATTGGGAAAACCGTCGGACCTATACAAGAAGGTAAACGCGGAAGGAGAGCAAAAATTACTACGTTTGATATTCCTGCAACTGTGCTAGTAGAAAGAATACATACTATCCTCTCTAAATCTCTAAATTCTTACAAGAGTTAATTGACACAAATCATTGTCATTGAATTCTTAACTCCCTCGATAATAATGTTATTGTTCAAAACTTGATTCTTCAATTCATCCATGGATTCAAATTCAATTTTCACAATAAGATCATAAATCCCATATACAGCATATACTTCTGTAACTTCTTTCATTTCATGTAAACCATCTTGAACAGCTTCAAGCATTCCTTGTTGAACATTTAGCAAGATGTAAGCCGATTGTGTCATTGTAATCACTCTAATATTGTTGTCACTTCCTTTGAAGAGTTTAAAAAACCTAACATAAGTACAGTAAGTCTTTGTTGAAAATAATAAACAAATCTCTCTATCAATGAATCTGATTTTTAAGTAAAAGAGTAACAACTCTAAATAATTCGCAATTTTACTTTACATGCAGGGCATTTCCCGTTCATTTTCAGCCATTCATACAAGTGATTTTTGTGAAACGCAATATCACAAGAGGGACAACGGATGATATCTTGGTTATGTATTATTTGAAGACAAATCGAACAAGTTACCTTAATATCTGAATCTGTAACAAGATTGTATTCAGGTGTTACAGCCCGAAAATTTACCGAATAGTTGGTTTCAGGTGAATATTTTACGGTGTTATTTTCAATCGCATTATATTTATCAGATGCTACATCACTTCTATTATCCTTCTTCTTCTTATCTTTTAGAGATTTGATTACAACCCAAGAAAATGTTACTGTACCTATGAATAGATAAGCCGCGATGAGAATGTACTTGACAGTGTCAATGGGATTATACGGATTTGGTGGGTATGGTCCAGGTAAAAATGGTTCCTGTTTTTCCCAGAGAAAACTTGGATGAGCATGTAATGTGTTCAAAGGAATTTCATCTAATTCTGCATTTCCTCTTGAGAGAAAGATTCTAGCTGTATTCTCAAGTTGTTCATGGTCATAGAACAGTTTGAAGGTTATTAAACTGTCATTTTTGTCAATAGGGCAATTAAAACTGATTTTATACCATTGGTGTGGTTTCAACCCTTCTTCAATGTTCAATGATTCTACAATGTTTCTTTCAAAACTAAAATTCCCAACAAAGTTTTCATATATCTGATTGTCAATAGTTCCAAATGAAACAGAATACTCAATATCAGTCCACTCTTGAGTGGTCAATTCTATAACCATCTTATCTATGCTTGAGTAGTACTCTGCAAACCGTTCAATTCCAAAATATATGTTCTCTAAATTATTTATTGATATTTCATAAATCCAAATTGCGATGTTATTTTCGACTTGCCAGCGGAAGTCAACTAAGTCTATGTTGAGTGCAGAAAATATAATCTGATAAACTCCTGTGAGCACAAGTTCTGAAGTGAAGTGATGATCAACTTTATCACCATACAAAATTAACCAACTCTTTATAATTTCGTCTGTGATATCATCTTTAATTTCAATTAACAACCCTTGATATCCTGATCCTACAATGTTATGCCACATATCACATTGAATATTGAATTTCAATTCTTCTCCATCAACAAAAACATAAACTAGAGAGTTATTATGCTCATAATCAACCCTTTTGGAAAAAAACTCTCCTGTAATTTCATCAATTTGATCATTAGCTTCTAATGTTCTAACATTAATGAATACCACTAATACTAGTGTCAAAACAAAAAAGAAAGAGAGGATTTTTGAGGTTTTCATTTTATCACTTTCTCTGTTTTTTTCTTAAAATGATTATACTAGCAATTCCTATTATAGCAGCAAAGAATGACCAATAAGCTGTTTCCGTTATTCCATAGTAATGCCCCCAAGGGTCGTAGAGATCATCATACGTAAAGGTGATAAATATGTCTCCTGTATGATACGTTGCAAAGATTAATACATAGCAAGTAATATTTGGTAAAACAACCTCTGAGCTACCTTTAATAAGCAATTCCCATGTCTCTGCATCAAAAACTAGAATGCTTGTCTGAACAAGCTCAGAATCTGCAACTATACTCCGTTCTCTAGTTTCGTTTATTCTGTTATCTAACTCATATAGAAAAACATCTTCAACTCCAAGATACCTATTTATTTCTTGAGTGAATTCTAATGTCTCCTTGATAGCATTTATTACCTGAATTTCAACGTATTCAGATGAGACAAACGATACTTTTATTGTATGTTCAGGTTCTATATTGAAACTTGTAATTGTGCAATTGTCTTGATCAACTATAATGGTTGATTCATCCATATCTGCTGCAATAATGTCGAATCCTACATCAGTTTCAGAGAAAATTATTGCTGAGGCATTCTCTTGAAGACCTCTTAATTCTTCATCTTCTGCACCTATTAGCTTTAAGGTGATTTGTTGGTAAGGAACTAATACAAGCTCTCTCTTTTTACCCATATATAATCTAGAAGACTCCTCTGCAGACAGTAAGTCAACAGTATAGATTTCCGTGAGAACATCATTACCCAACCAATCCTCCGTATAAACTTGGTAATATAGAATTTCTTCATATTCTGTAAAGATTAAAGATAATAGAAATGTGTCATTAGCTATATGAGTTGCATTAGTTGTTGTCCAAAAATTAACATTATTGAATTTGTAATATATCTCAACAAATGGGACTCCTGTTACATCTTTAATCTCAAATAAGACATTAACAATCTTATCATCAGTGAAGAAATCCTCACTAAAATATTCCCAGGTATCAATTTCTGGTGGTAAATCATCTATCAGTACGACAAATGTTAATTCTCTATATTCTCTAATTTCTTCGTAATTAAGATGGCTTAGAGATACGTCTATCTTAAGATCTAACTCTACTGCATATTTTACGATTAATTCTCCGATAATGTCTGGGAGATCACCAGTTTGTTGTCCATCTCCCCCTAGAACTATGAATGTTCCAGCTGTTGTTTCTGCAGCACTTTCTAATTGTCGAAGTGTTAATCCATTTGCACCACTTGCAGCTACTGTACATAAAATAAATCCTTGAGATTCCAAACTAGCAAACAATTCATAAAGCAGCTCCCCATCATAGTCATCTGTTTCACCATAACCAATAACCTCTCCTCCATCACACGGCTCGTCAGTAATGAGGATTATTAACTTCACTGCACCTTCTCTCCAATTTAATCTGTTTTGAGCAACCCACAAAGCGTCTCCCCACGGCTCATGGCCCCCGCTTGCATGTGTATTGCTTAGAACACCCACTATGGTGGATATGTCCTCAGTTAGAGGAGTGACAAGTGAATCATCATTGTAAGGATTGGAAGAAGATCCTCCAAAGAGTATTAACCCAATTTGTAAATCCTGAACATCATCACTAATCTGATTGACCACTCCAACTAAATCATTAGTAAGTGCATAGATTTCATCTCCCATTGAACCTGATTGATCGAGTATTATTGCTAAATCTAGTGGTTTTGACACAGTTGTACTGGACGTTATTAAATCGATAATGTATCCTTCAGATAACCAAGATTCGTCACGTTCTAAACTACTTGTTGTCGAAACAGTTGGATTCATGATGGATCCATAATCATTAGTAGAAATTGATAGTTCAAGAGCATTTAAATCTAGATTTGACAAGTTTGTCACATTAAATTGAGCTGTAAATGTTCCATCCGGTAAAATACTAGGGATTTTGTCTTCTCTATGTGAATCTAGATCTGTTATCATTTCAACAGTTACATTATGTAAAATATTTGTATCTTCTTCAGTGGTCTGAATCACTACATCTACAGACTCCTGTATTCCGTTAACTTTAATGCTTGACAAAAATAAACTTCCAAGCACCAATACTAAAACCACTATACTTTTTCTATTCAATTTCATTATATATCAATATATCATTATATTACGAACTATTTAAACTTTGTTCTAATAATGGCGTTTCCTTTATATATCAATATGTCGCAATATGTAGGAATATTTATAATTCAGTAAATTATATACACTATTAATGGAAGAAAAATACTTGAAAAAAATGGTTGATTTACTAGAACAGATGAACAACCGACTTAAGAGTATAGAATCAAAATTGTCTATTGAAACAGTTCCAATGTCATCTCTTGATCTGCTAACAAAAATACCTAAATCTCATTTACAAACCTATTTTACAGTTCAATCGCTAGAAGAAGCTACTTGTTCAGAAATTGCTGAAGTTACAGGGAGATCACATAATTTAGAATCACGATACCTTAGGCGATTAAAGGACATAGGTGTTTTACAAAGCAAAAGAGTTCCAGTTTCAAATACAGGGGATAACTGGAAAGGAACAGAAGTTAGATACTTTTTAGGAGAAAGTGATTAGAATGAAAACAGTTTGTGTACACAGTTATAAAGGGGGAACTGGAAAAACCACATTTTTATTGAACATTGCAGGCATATTAGCAAAACAAGAAAAGAAAGTTTTAGCTGTAGACTATGATCTTCGAGCTCCATCCTTTCAGTCATATTTCAAAATGACAAAACAATCCTTCTTATCTCATTTTCTGCTTGAAGAAAAAACTTTGGGAGACATAATATTCCCTTGCAAGATCGATGAAAAAGCAAATCTAGATTTGATATTCTCATCTATGGAGTTCTTGAAACAACACTCAAAACAAAGAGATAAATTGTCTCGTGATGATGCGAAGTATTTAGCAAGAATGTACAATTTGCAGAAAAATGTTGAGAAGAAGTACGATTTTATGTTGATTGATACAATTCCAGGATTCTTCTATCGTTCAATAGATTCAATGATGATTTCTGATATAATATTGCTTATTGCTACTCCAAGTACTTCTAATGTTCTAGGTATAGAAGAATTATGTGGCAATATTTACACTATGTTACAAGAAGAAACTAAAATGATTCTTGTTATAAACAAGATAGAAGAAGAAGGTGTTGAAGCTGACAAAGAGATATTTGAAGAAAATCTTGTTAAATTGAGACAAATAGGTAATAACAAGTTTAGCGAAGTAGTTGAAGTACCTTACTTTAACATATTAAGCGAAAGAATTCATGCTTTTGAAGACCAACCTCAAGAAGAGTTCTTAAATTCGCTTAAAGATATAATAAAAATAATTGAAAAAGGTTGAATATGAAAAAACAAAAACTTGATGATTCTTTATCTGAGATTAAAAAAGCACGGGAATACTTGAAAGAATCTCAGAAAAATCTAGCGCGATTAAAGAGTGGAAAAGGAGTAAAAAGAAAGTTTCATTTTCTATTACAAGAAAATAAAGTTCTAGTGATACTTCTCTCACTTATGCTCATATCCTCGATTGTACTACCTGTTGTTTTCCTTATACCAGATCCAATAATTAGAGATCCCATGCAAGAAAGTGTTGATACTACTATCAATCTTATACTAACAAATTTTACGGATGGCAGTGGACTTCCAATACTTAATGAAACATTACAAACTCCTTCATCGGAGCTACTCATCCTCTCCTCTCTTGCATATGCTCTTATATCTCAAGCAGGATTTGAACATGATCAAGCAGATTTTCAGTCCAAAATTTCTCAAATTATAAATACATTGGAAAATGATACATTCGTTACTTATAATAATCGAAGTGAACCATTGTCAATTTTCTATCAGTTTTTAGGAATTTATACTCTACTTCAAAGCAAAATCACTCTACCATCGAGTTCAGAGGTCATAAGTTCCACCATGATACAGAATATTCTTGTAAAAACTCTTGAATCTTACTTGTCAAATGAAAGATATCTGATTATTCAACCAATTAGCAATTCGAGCTATCTAATAGATCAATCAATGGCAATATGGGTACTTGCAACATATAAACTATTAACAGGGAACAGTTGGGTGCATGGATATTATTTTGAAGATTTAATCCAAGGCTTACTAAACGGTGTATCAGATCTTTTCTTCAATTCCACTTATTATACGCTTTATCATGAATATGATCACTCAACGAATGAAAGTAGAAATTATGCTTTAGTTGAGGATCTAATCTTCTTCACAGTTGCTTTATCTAGAGCAGAGCGATTATCCACCTATTTTGAGAGCAGTAGCTCCTATTATCATCAACAAATAATAAATAATTTTGTGGATGCTGAATGGTTTGTTCACTCCATTAATACTTCGGATCAGGAAGTTTATATTAAAAATCAAGCTCTCTTTACTTTGATTTCTTATTTAATGAATTTTGGAAATGTAGGTAGTGAAGTGAGAAATGAGATTATAGAAAGCTTCTCGATGAATAAAGGTTTTATTGAAAAAGTCGGTGAGGAAGACATTACCTGTGAATCATGTCTGTATGGTTTGGTAGCTCTTGCTAGCACAAACTGGAGTGTAATAGAAAACGATCGAGAGTATGTAAATATGATAACAGATGCCACATTATCTCCCTTTTATGTGATTCTCACACCAATTATGATTGTCTTCATAATCAAGATTTGGAGAAGAAAAATAGTAGTAAAAAGAAGATGGTGACCGAGACGAGATTCGAACTCGCGAGCACTTGCACTTTGGACTTTTCAATCTATAACACTTAGACATAGAGAAAAATTCCCCAAGCAAGCATCCTACCATTCTAGCTCACTAGGAAGCCTCCTAGTGAGTAACTAGACTACCCGGTCAATATAATCTATTTTGTTTAATCTGATTTTAAGCTTTTCTATGCATTGCTAGATATACTTTTAAGATATACTGATGTATTGCTGACAGAATAAGAGGAATAGTATATGAAAAGAAAAACACTTTATTACAGTGCTATAATTTTAATCTCGATTTTTGTTATAACGAACTTTTCTCCAGTTAATATTTAATCTGCAACATCTGGAGGAGTGGATGAACAATTCGACACAACCACCTATCATGACTCATACAATTCTAATGTTACTGGATGGGGAACGGGACAAATTGAGCTTCCTAGAAAAAATCCTGAATATCAAGATTCAATCAAAGCTAGTACAACTGCAAGCAACGTAAATGCAGATGGAAGTTTCGCCTATGTAGGCGGAGCTTATGATGGTTTTTATATAATAGATACTTCAACACCAACTAGTATGAGTTTAGTGGGATACTATAATGATTCCGCTGAAATAGCCTGGGTTTATGGAAGCGTTGTTCAAGATAATAAAGCATATCTAGCAAATGGTGCTGATGGTTTATTCATTCTTGATATTACAAATAAAGCCAACCCTGTAAAACTTGGGGAAGTAGATTTACCTTCGACATCTTTAGATATAAAAATTCAAGGAACATATGCATACCTTCCTGTATATACTGGAGGAATTAGAGTAGTTGATATTACCAATCCAACAGCTCCTTCTGAAGTATCAGGTTTTATTACAACTACAAGTGATGCAAATGGTGTAGCAATTTCAGGAAATTTGCTTTATGTTGCTGTTCATCATGCTGGATTAGATGTTTATAATATTTCAACTCCTTCTTCTCCTGTTTTTGTTAGTAACGTAGATTTAGATGGATACGCTAGGAAAGTAGAAATTTCTGGAAACTATGCATACGTAGCATGTGATTTAGGAGGTCTTCAAATTGTAAATATTTCAGATCCAACAAATATGAGTCGAGTAGTTTGGCTTGATGGTAACACCCGTTACTATGGACTTACATTAGATGGATCTTATGTATATGTCACAGGCAGATCTGGTATGAATGAATACATTATGAGAATTTACGACATAAGCGACCCAGAAAATCCAATAGCTGTGGGTTTTTACAATCTTGGTAATACTGGACAAGATGTTTTTGTTTCCGGTGATTATGCATATGTCGCAGCAGGATCAGCTGGTCTCTATTCCTTGAAAATTGCTGAAACAGGTAATCCTTATAGTGAATCCTATTCTCTTCATGCTATTGCCCAATCTACAACAATGTTAACCACAAATATTGGTGAGATTATTACTAAAGCTACTTTTTCGACTTTAGATTACACTGAACCTGAAGGTTCTATAGATTATTATCTCTCTGCAGATGGAGGCACAAATTGGGAATTAGTAACTATTGACGTTGAGCATACATTTGTAAATACTGGTAGATACTTGAAATGGAAAGCTGAGTTGAGAACTATTGATGAATCTACCTCTCCCATAATTTGGAATCTTGCAATTTCTTATACGACAATTGATGTTGATTTAGTTCTTTGGTATCCTGAATTTGGTTCGTACATTCAAGATCAAACACCGAATTTTGATTGGGAAGATATTCCTGGCACATACGGCTATCTACTACAAGTTTCAGATTCTTCAGGATTTACTAATCTATTAGTTAATGAATCACTAATGTTTCATGAATCAAATTATACTCTTGTAGACTCCTTAGTTTATGGCGAAGAGTATTTCTGGCAGGTTGCATATTACATTGATTTCAATACGATTAGTCAGTTCTATGGCTACAGCTCATTCATAATCGATGAAGAACCTGTTGTGCCAGAATTTGGTAATGTAACTTACGTAATACTTGCTCTGACAATGGTTTCAATTTCAATTGTATTAATGGTAAAGAGACATCGAAGAACTTGATTGAAATTGTTGAACTTCCTTTTTTCACTTTTTTTTCCAATATTTTTTACATAAAGCTTATAGCAATCTTAAATGATTATCATAATTAGTTAAATTTTAAAAATGATGTTTATGATAAAAAGGAAAATTACTACTATTTTTGTAAAAGTTTATAAACACTTAAAGATTCGAATTATTAGTTTAAAATGACGTCCTCTGAATCAGATTCTGTAGCAATAATTAAACAAAGAAAGAGATTTGAAGCTTTGGGAAATGCCATTAACAAAGCCGATGGAATAACAAATTGGCTCAAAGTATTAGTGGCTTTTACATTGATTTTTGGTTTGCCTACTATAGCACTTTTGGCTGACCCTGCAAAGGATTCTATCATTACAATGTATGAACTTATCATTTTTGCTTTTAGAATTCTAATTATTGCCATGGTTTTGCACCTACTTTCCAAGATAACTCGAGAAATCTATACTGCTGGTAATGATTATGATAAAAAAATTCAGGAAATAGGTTTCAAAGATTCAAGTACTAACACATTAGAAGAAAAGAAATTTATGAACTACAAAATAACTTATACAATCATAAGTGTTCTAGTTATTTTAGCTTCATTTATCGGAATTTTCATGGTTAGTTCACGTTTTGTTGCAACATATATAACAGGACAATCAATAGTTTACATCATAATTATTGTTTGCTTAGGGCTCACATTCAAATTTTGGTATGGGAGAAATTCTGATGAATCACCGAGAATGGGTGGAAGAAAGCTTCTACAAATACTCATGCCTATCTTCTTCTTTCTAGCAATTGAAATCGTAATAGATTTCTTTGGGATACTTAGTGAAGCACGTTTTAGATTTAATGCTTTACAACTATCTTGGGGTATTGTTTATCCATTTCTATTCATATTCCTCTTAATAGCTATCCTTATCACAACTAAAAAAACACAAAACGAAAAAATGTCTTTGCAAGAAGCAAAAGTTGCAGAATTCAAAAGAAGAGAAACACACATTCAAGATAAAAACAAAATCAAGCAAGCATTTTTCAGCATGAAAGTATCGTGGAATAAATTTACAAATCTCTTTATTCCTCGCAGTCCTAAGAAAAGGAACCTCGATAGGAAACCAAGCAAAGCACTTGTCCAAAGTATCTGGATTACTTTGTTTATTACTGTTATACCCTTTGCTCTTATTGCTACTTGGAGTTTGTTCCCCCAAGATGGTTTGTTATGTATTGGAGCATTAATGATTTCATACCAATATTCAATGATAAAATATGAGAGATATGAAATCGATGTAATTTCCGAAGCTAAAAAGGATGAATCGATCAAACCAACTGAAATGCGCCAGCCTAATCTGATTAATAATGCAGTAATTATGTTTTTGTTACCAACTCTTATTTTCATAACTATCCAGTATCTTATAAGTGGAGTAATAATTGGCGAAGCTCTAACAGAGAGCACAGAAATGGTGGTTATAGGGTTCACATGGCTAGCAGCTCTTATTGTACTACCAATATCCTACCAGCTTTTCTACAAAATTAAGAACAATACAGACATCGATCGTTCTGAAGAAAATGTTTCAATGTATCGAAGAGGTCTTATCCAAGTTTTAATTATCGAAATTGTAATGATTCTATGCTCGATTGCAGGACATTTCTTCGCTTCATTATTTGTGAATTATGATTTCATTCAATGGCTTGCTATGGGGCTTCAGCTTGTTTTTGTTGCGGCTTTAATTGTTTTACCGTTAATATTCTTATATGTGATTCCTAAGTTATCAGATCAAGGATACAAAACAGCAAAGATTATTACAATAATTACAATCTCACTTATCAATGTAGCAATTTTGGCTCTATTTTTTGTGAATATAATAATAGGATATTTCCTATAATCCATTCTTTATTCTTTTTCATATAAATTTATGAAATTGCTTGGTATTTTCTCTAATTCACCGTTTTCAGAGTTAGCATAATAATAGAATAATCCATTCTTATTTGTGACACCTGCGGCATTTCCATTATTATCCATTGTAAGAATATGAATGACCCCTTTCTCTTTGATTTTTTTCAAATCAAGAATGCCAAGCTCAGAAGCTCTTTCAGGCGTCATATTGTTTTCGACCCTATCAACAACCATTCTTGCAGTTGATAATCTTAGAGTTATCTCTCCTGTTCCAGTACATGCTACTCCTGCTTTTTCAGAACAATAAACACCAGCTCCAAAAATAGGGGAATCTCCAACGCGACCAGGAAACTTCATAGCTAATCCAGAAGTTGAAACACCAGTTGCCAAGTTTCCTTCTAAATCTAATGCAATTACATTTGTTGTTCCCTGTTTTTCAAAACCTAACTTTTCATACCATTCCATGACGGGATAGTCTTCCAGAACTTCTTTTAAGTGAACATCAAAGTTCATAAAAAGTTCACGAACAAGTTTTTGAGCTTCTGCAGGTAGTTCTAGACTTCTTCCTTCGATGATATTATGATAGTTTTTTATCCCTAGTTCATCGATAATTTCCTCTTCTATGAACCCCAAAGCTTTTGCAAAACGTTCAGCACCTTCTCCAACTAAGAATGCATGTGGTGATAACTCCATAACCTTGCGAGCTATTGAGATAGGATGACGGTAATTCTTTACTGCTGCTACCGCCCCTGCTTTCCTTGTTTTACCATCCATAATAGATGCATCTAGTTCCACAATCCCCATCAAATTTGGAAAACCATTAAAGCCAACAGTAATGTCATGGGGATTGTTTTCTATTAACTTGATACTCTCTTCTACAGCATCTAAAGCTGATCCACCCTCAGATAATATCTTTAACCCAGTAGGTAAACCCACATTACTATTCCGTGTTCCACAGATGGCATACTCTAATTTCATTGTGTGAAGAAAAGATTTCTTACATAAAAAAATATCTCATTATACATTCTGAGATAAAATTATATAGTCATCTCGAATAGAAATTTGGGAAGCATACTATGGAAAAGACCAAGCTCTTAGGGTATATCTCGGCAATTCTTGGAGGATTATCTTTTGGTACTATACCCATTTTTTCTGCAAATTTAAGAGATTTGGGAGCTTCTAGTTTAGAACAATCCATATTGAGATTGTTTTTTGGATCCATAGCAGGACTAGTCATAATCTTGCTTTTCTTATTGATCAATGCAAAGATGGTTAGGCAAAGCATGAAATTTTCAGGACAAAGAGGATATATGCTACAAGGATTAATTCTAGCAATTATGATAATTTTATATCTCTCTTCAATAGCTTTAGGTACTCCAGCCGGTGAAGCAGCGCTGTTAATTCAAGTACATCCATTTGTTACAGTATTGCTAGCGTGGATATTATTTAAAGAAAAAATTACAAAATCAAAAATTGCTGCTCTATGTTTTGCATTAGGTGGTTTGATAATACTTGTTCATCCTTGGGATGTAGAATCCTTTCTTTCTTCAATTGTTGGTGATACTCTTGCTTTGTTATTAGGCGTTCTTTATGCTGGGTATATTATGGTTAATAGGTGGAACAATAAAAACGTAGAAAATACCTCATTTCTGATATCAGTATCATGGATTTTAATATGGACATTCTTGATGGGGTTACCATTTCTGTTCATTATGAAACTGTTCAATTTACCCCCAGAAATTGTAAACTTTTCCTTCGAAAACATATTCACTCCTCAAATCTTGCTGATGGGGATTTTGTTAGCTGTTATTAGTGGATTATTCCCTTATGGTTTCATCATGATATCTTCAAGATATTTGGAAGCATCTAGAGCTTCAATATTGCTTCTATCTGAACCCATTGGAGCTATGATTTTAGGGTATATTTTTCTAGGTGAACCAATTACTCTTTGGTATATATTGGGGGGAATTGCACTACTAGTTGCAGTTATTATTACCATTTTATCGAAGACAAAAGATGAGTTATTATCAACAGAAAATGAAGCAGAGGAGTTTGTAGAAAAAAATTCGAAAACATAATTTTAATAACTCCACTGAAAAAGCATACATAGAATGTCTGAATTTATGGTGAAAACAGTAAACTTGTCAAAAGATTTCAAAATGACAAGAGCTGTTGATAGAGTAAATATTGAGATTCCAAAAAAATCAATCTATGCGCTTCTAGGACCCAATGGGGCCGGTAAAACTACAACAATACGAATGATATTAGGTTTGCTAAAACCATCAGCAGGAAATGTTTATGTTAACGGAATTAATGTTTCTGAGAATCCAAAATCGATTAGAGGTCAAATAGGTCTCTTACCACAATTTTCAGCTGCATATTATGATTTAACCCCTCTTCAAAATATCAAATTCATATTGGAATTAAACAATTTAACATTTGAAGACGTAGATGTTAAAATAACTGATTATTTTGAGAAGTTGGATATCAAACCAAGCTTACTTCATAAACCATTTACGAAATTATCTGGTGGTGAACAAAGAGCGATTTCTTTTGTCATGGCAGTAATAACTGACAAAGAATTTCTAATTATGGATGAACCCACCTCTGGTCTCGATATTGCTCGTGCAAAATATATTCGTTCGATAATAAAAGATCTTGTTGAAAAAGAAGGAAAAACAATTTTACTATCTTCTCATATTGTTTCTGATCTTGAAGAATTAGCAGAATACTGTGGTATCTTAAAAGAAGGTAGTTTAGTTTTCCAAGGTGACAAGGAAGCGATAATTAATACTTACTCACCTGAAACGAAGGACTTTGAGGATGCGATTGTTAACGCTTTCCAAGCCCCTGTAGGTAGTAGACCAATCTCTCAAGAGGTGTTAAAATGAAGGAAGATAAATTTCATCTTAATCAGCTGAAAGCTCTTCTCAAAAAGGATATCTCGTTGCTGTTTCGAAAGAAAGTAGCAATATTCATCTTTGGTGGACCTTTCATCCTAATGTTTATTCTCATTGGTTTGCCCGCATTATTTAGCTCTCAAAGTGCAATTATTCTTCTAGTTCATAGTGAAGACATTGGGTATTTAGAAACAAATATAGGCGAATCAATCGTAGGAAATATCTCTTTATATTTTGATTCAGATGAAACTATAGAAGTACAAGTATCTGATAACCTCACTGAGGTTTTGTATACACCAGAACTAGGTTATTATATTCCGGCTAACTTTTCAGAACTAGCTTTTACGGGGATACCTGTAACATTTACTATTGATGCAACATTATCACCTTATACTTCATCAATATTTGGTGTTGTACAAGCGATAGCTAATAATGTGATGGTTACATATCTTGCTAATAGAACAATACCCCCACTTCAAAATTTCGAACTTCCCCCAGAGTCTTTGCCAGAGGAACAGATTCTTGGACCAAAAGCTGCTGCAATTGCAATGCCATTAAGCTACATGATATTTCTGCTAATTGCTATGAATTCTGGATCATACTCGCTTATAGGTTTTGCAAGAGAAAAACGTATGAGAACAATGGAAATCTTGTTGTCCTATACACACAATCACAGTTATCTTGTTATCTCCAAAATAATAACTGGGTTGGTAGCATCTCTAGGGTCAACTTTGTCCTATGTTATAGGTATTATAGTAGGAACCCAGTTATCTGGAAGCAACACAAGTGGTTTGTTAGTGGTTTTTGGGTTGAATCTAGATAAATTAGGTGCTGGAGATATAATAGTCAGCCTAATCTTTGTAGTGATTGCACTTCTTATTTCTACACTCTTAACGATGGTCGTCGATTGCAATTTGACTCGAGAAGCATCCGAAAGGATCAGTCCCTTAATATCAATAGGATTAGCGATGTTCTTCTATTTTGTAGTTATGATGAACCCTTTTACTACTTCTTCAGCACTATTAATTAATCCATTTTATTGGTGTTATAGATTGGGTCTTCTTCTGATTGCAGGGGTGTTCAGCATGGAGCTATTTCTTTATTCTGCTCTGATAATAGGGTTAATTACAATCTTGATTTTCCTCGCTACTAGAGGCATTCAAAAGGAAAAGAGTTTATATCTAGAGTAATAATTTCATTTCTATCTACTTTTTTCTGCTTTTTTCTACATCAAGAATAAATTTTTTCATTTTCTTAGCTGTTCCTCGACTGTGAGTTTCCTGAAAATTAATCAAGTTCTCAAAAATAGCGTTAGGGATTTTTTTTGAGATTTTGACGCTTTGTTCATATGAATGCATTTTATCATTAGAAGCTGCGAAAATATATACTGGGAATTTGAAATCTGAATAGTTAACATCAGATTTGTAATCAAATAATTCCAAGGCACAAGCTTTCATTCTTTTAGGAATTCCCGTCTCTAAATTTCGTTTGTTTAGATAGTACGTTCCTGGGTCATTTTTCATATCTGTTCTAAAATGCTTCAACATACATTTCAGAAAAGGCAAAATAGGATAGTACAAAAAGGCAGGAGCAAACCTAAACAAAATTTTCATCCATCCTGAAAAACTAAACGTTTCTGCTGGGCTAATTAAGATCATCCCCTTCGGCGCTTCATAACCTGTCTTTAAATACAATGCTCCGATTTCTGCACCAAATGAATCTCCGAGAATATAGAAGCCATCCTTGTTCAAATTATAATGTTCAATTATTACATTCAAATCCTTAACAAAAACGTCAAAACTGTAATCAACTATCTTTTTAGAATGCTTTGCAGTTTTTTTTTCTCTAGTTTCAATGTGATAAATATTAGCAATTTTAGATAGCTCATGATCAGAACTTAACCATCCTATGAAATGGGAGCACAAACCTGGAACAACAATTACATTAATTTTGCTGCTTTTGTGTTCACTAAGGATTCTGTAAATTCTTAGTATGATCCCTTCTTCTACTTCAACACAATCAATTTCAAGCCATGGGAAAATAGAGTAATCTATCTCGTTAATATTGGTAAGCTGTAAACTATCTATTCTTTCTTCAAACATTATATCTTGTTAGGCTTACTTTATTTATAAAAGTTACAGTTTAGTGGGTAGCTAAAAAAGTATAGTAAAAGAAAACTAGAGGAAATGATAAATCAGAAAATAATCAATTACTGAGGTTAAAAGCTGTACTAGAAGTACTAAACCGACTACATAGAGATATTGTTTTCTGTAGGTTGACAGTTCATTAATTGTTAAATCTGAAGTTTCCTGAGGTTCTGGTTTCTTTCTATATCGGGTTGCGTATACTGCTAAGATGACTGTTATAACAATATAAACAGCTGTTAAGATATAATCTCTTGTTTCTATTTCTCTTGCAAAGAATCTCCATACATTAAAAATTAAAGCAGAAATAAATAAAGAGAAACCTATTGTTAAAGGAAACACATGCATTTTATTTTGTTCTTCCCAATACGAAACAACATCATTCTTGCAAAGAGGGCATTGTAGTTGTTTTTGAACAGATTTCTTAGTTGTAAGTTGTAGAAAAGAGACCTGTTTTTTACATGTTGTACAATACTGTCTTCTTTGTAAAAACTTCATAGAGACTGTTCAGTATCTAGCAATTTAACCTTTTCGACATCACTTTCTTCTTTGAGTTTCTTCTTCTCATTAACTGACAATAATAATGTGGGTATAACTGCTAGAAGTCTGATTGTAGCTATAATTAGAAAAGATATCTTTAGAGCAGATGCAGAATCAAAACTTCTTAGAAAACCATCATACAAGAATCCTCCTACAAATGCACCAAAGAAGGAAATAATACCTGTCATCAAATTATATGCACCAGAATAAGCTCCTTTAGTTTCCTCCTTAGACATATGAAGAACTTCTGAGCTTAGGGCAACTGTTAATAATCCGTTACCAAAACCTCCAAATAAATTTGCTATCAAAATTATGGTCCAAGTATGAGTATATGCAAAAATTATTGGAACAAGACAAAACGAGATAAAACTAAGAGCTAGTGTAAACCTTCTTCCAATTTTATCCGCGATAAATCCACTTAGCCACTGTCCTAGAGCAATGCATATTGCAAATACTACAGACATAATTGCTAATTGTGAATTAGTTGGATTTACACTTGCAGTGATAATCGGTGCTAATGGCCAAAGAAAACTCATTGCGAACCACCAAACCAAGGTTGTACCTGAGAATATCATGAATTTCTTATCTCTCATGGGTTCCCAAAATGAAGATTTGTTCACCTTTCCTCTGTTAGAATTAGTTTCAGATAATAATATCGATAGAATTGCAGCCACAGCAAAGAATAATGCACCAATGAGAACCATAGCACGATATTTTTTCAAGATATCAAAAGGCAAGAGATCTGTTAAGAACCCTAACAATAGTAAAATCATTGATGAGACAAATGATCCAATCATACTAATTTGGCTGATTATCTTTGTTCTCGTTTTTTCTGTTGAGATATCGCCCAAAAGAGCATTCCATGTGGGAATAACCATACTTGCGCCTAGTGAGTATATTGCTATGACTATCATGAAAACAATTGGCGATGTCAGTTGCGATATCACCGCTGTTGTTATGGATGCAATTATGAACCCAATAATCAGGATGATTTTTCTTCCAATCTTATCTGACAACTTTCCGAAAAATGTTTGTAACAATGCTGACCCTAGATTTTGTATGGCTGTAATGAAAGCCATCATTATTGCTGTTGCTCCAATTCCAACAGCCAGAACAGTAGCATAGTTAAAGTAGAAGGTCACTCCTCCAGTATTTGCAACAGCTAAAGCTCTTACAATTATTTTTTGCTTCAATGTTGCTGGTTTTGAGCTTTCAGGTTCTTCGTTTGCTTGTTTCAAGGGTGTCTTTGACCAGTCATTGTATTCGTTTAAAAATATATTTTATCTTGCTTAAATTCTATATTTGTTAAATAAAATCCATACTTGTGAAATCTATAGTTTTTGACTAAATTAACAGTGCTTACAGAAACTTTAAAAACATTCTTCCTTCATCGATGATTAAATAAGGCAGCTACTTGAGGTAATGAATTTATGAAAATTTCAAAAAAATGGCAAAATCTATTCTTAGCTGTATTTGTTATTGGTTTGCTTAATGTCAGCACTCTTCTAAGTGCAGATAATAACTTAAAATTTGCCCCACCAGCTACTGGTCTGTGGGAAATTAATGATCAACAAATCATTGACAATGAGGACATTATAATCAACGGTTCAATTAGTATTTTAGAAACAGGTGAATTATCAATTATTGATTCGACTGTCACCTTCGCTGTTAATGAAACATCTATTTTAGATGTAAGTGTAGCTGGTTCTCTCATTATTGAAAACAGCACTCTTACAGTTTCAAACACACTTTATAATTTCACGATAACAGCACTCGCAGGATCTTCAATACAAATCACCGATAGCGTGATTAATTATCTAATGTTTTCTAGTGAAGAATCAGATTTACAGATAGAAAATAGTGATTTTACTTCTTACAAACAATTCGATATTATTGATTCCCCATATGTTTCTATTGTTGGGACCAACTTCCTTTCAGGAAGTGCAGTTTTCACCTCATATGGTTCAGATATAGTCAATCTAATCGGAAATACAATAGAGGAAAAAGGATTTGAAATATTTAATGCTATTAACGCAACAGTAGAGTACAATAATTTCTTATTGCATACTGATTTTGCTTTATATGTCGATAACGGAGCAAATGTGATTATTTCCCATAATACTTTCACAAATTCAATATCAGGATTAAAGGTTGAAGGAGTAGATGCAGTAATTTACAATAATACCTTTGATGATTTAGAAACAGCTATGTTGCTCTATTTAGCACATAAAAGTATAATTACAGAAAATATTTTTACTATTGTTTCTGACACATGTATGGAGCTAGATAACTCAGATAACTTGATCGTTGAAAATAATCAATTTAACGATAGCAATGCTGCTATTTCTGGATATAGATCTACATTAACTATAAATGAAAATATCTTTTTCAATCTCGTAGATGGTATACAATTATCTTTTGCTGATTACTCAATCATAAACAATAACAATCTGACTGATATTGCGAAAACTGGGGTAGAACTTACTTCCACACGCAATTCAGCCATTTCAGATAATTTCTTTATGAATATAACTTCTGGTATAAACCTGGAAACTTGTAGAACTGGTCTTATTAATAATAATATTTTGAATTCAGTTCAAATAGGAATAAGTATTATCTCTTCAAGAGAAATTGATATACTAGCAAATACCGTTGAAGATACAATTACTGGTTTCTACCTCGAACAAACAAAAGACGCTGTTCTAACCGCAAATGGGGCAATCAACGCTGTTTATGGCATATCACTTTGGTCTATGAACGATGTTATCCTTTCAAGTAATGGTGTTTTTGATTCTACTTATGGAATTAGTGTATGGTTCTCTGAAAATGTTCAGTTACTTGGTAACCAAGTAAATACTTCCGATATTGGTATTGTAGCAAGAAATACAATCTCCCTTCTAATCAAAAACGGTGATTACAGTTCTCTTAATTACGGGTTACAAATCCTTACTTGTGATAATGCAATAATCTTTGGAAATACATTTGACCAAATTGTTTTAGATGCAATTTACCTAAAATCAAGCGACGGGTTCAAGGTTTATTATAATAACTTCTTTACCGTTGGAAATTATGGAACAATTGAAAATTGTATTGGAAGATTTGATTACGATTTAACAAATGTAACCGTTGTTGGCAATTATTATGAAGGAAACGTAGCTGATGAAGTATTGATAGATACAGTAACAATAGATTTGTTAGCAGTTGATATTATTGATCATGCTCCGTTGGATAGAACCTATGTTGTTAAACCAACAATAGAGTTTGTAACAAGAGATATAGATACTCCTGATGACACAATGGAAGTTACTGTACATACTCAGATCTTCGTGCCTTCTGGAGTTGATGTTACAGTTTATCTAGATTACTTACTTAATGATGAATCTAATTGGTATTCTATCGATATTACTCTGTCAGAAGAACCTATTGGTTCAATTGGTACTATCAATCTCTATCAAGGACTTATTCCCTCACAATTGTATAATTATCTCGTAACATTCAGAATTAGAATTGAGTATATTGATGGTGTTGATACTATTGAATTGCTCTCTGAAAATAGTACTTATACAGTGCTCACCTCTCTAGAGACACCCATTATTATCTATGAACCAGAAGTCTATACCACAATCCTAACTGATGAAGATGTTGAAACAGATGTTGCAACACAAACCTTCTTTGATGAATTCGAATATTTTATTCAAGTACGAATTGTCAATAGAACTGATTTCGAAGTCATTGATGGTAAAAGACATGTCAATTTAACTTGGACAGTATTCGATCCAGCAGATAATTCAAGTGAGAGCTTCACAGCTTTTATGTCTTACAATTCGACAACTAATATCTATTTCTATGAATTCAATACCTTTTTCGATGTAGGTGTTGTGATAAATTATTTCATATTAGCTGTAGATGTTAATGGAACAATTCACAGAACAGTACATAACTATACAATAGCAATAGAGACGATTTCAGGTGCAGGATTTGATGCAATAACTCTATTGAGTATTGGTGGGTCTCTTCTACTAATTCAAGCAATTGTTGTCATTAGACGAAGACGAAAACGAGAAGAATAACTTTCCTTCTCAATTTTTTCATTTTTTATTGATTTATGATTTTTCCATTTGCTCAAATAACAACATACATAAGTGGTTATTAAATCATTTTTTTGACTATTATGCATGGACTACCAGAAGGAAAACGAAAGGTTTTCCGAAGAGAAAATATGATACAACAAATCATTGTAGGTCTAATTATTCTATCAGGGATAATTTACGGATTTATTGTCGATAATAAGTTTCTTAAGTTAGCTGGAGGCATAACTTTTGCAATTGTTGCAGTCATAGTTATTTCCTATTACATGCTTGAATTCTTTTCTGGTAGAGGTTACGTTGTTGCAAGTGCTATCAATGAAGCATTGTATCTAATATTAGGTATTCCATTAATGATTATAGCAGCTGGCTTTTTACCCATTAGTTTCTACGTAGCATTTTCTCCAGGAACAGCTACTGTTTATGTCAAAGTGGCACTATTAATTGCGCTAGGAGTAATCGAATTATTTGCAGTTTTGTTTCTCATCAAACGTTATCTTCGAGAGAAAAACATGAATGTAAGACAATATTTCAAATATATTTTTGACTTCGAAGCTCGAGCTGAAGAAAATAGAAAATTCCAAGAAAGAGCAGGTGAAATTGATCATTTTTACGATGATTTAAGTAAAGTAAGTGACAAACTTGCTAAAAAGAGGGAAGAACGTGCAATGGGTTTTGAGGATTTTGATTTCAGGGAAAGAACTGGTCAATTAGGTTTACGAAAAACCAAAGAGATCAAGTGTTGGAACTGCCAAGCAGTAAATGAAGAGAATACTGTTTTCTGCTCTACTTGTAGTGCACCTCTGAAGAAAGAGCAATAAGAAAACTTATTTGCTCATATGTATTCTTTAAGAATACTCTCAATATTTACGAGGTTACAGAAGGTGAATTCTAAGAATATCAATTCAAGCTTGTTAATTATATTTGATTTTGATGGTGTTTTAGCTAATTCTAAGGACGCTTATGCAGCTCAGATGAAGGAAACTATTGAAAGCATATCTAACAAGACTTTTTCAGAAGAAATATTTAGTGAGAGAGTTGGAAATACTGACCAAAAGGATGATTTCAGATTCTTCTTAGAAACCGAGGATAAAAAGGTAATAATAGAAGCTTCAAAGAAGTATGAAGAACTCACACCAAAATATGCGCATCTTCGTTCTCTCTATCCCGATATTAGAGAAATAATAGAATCTCTGCACAATGCTCACTATACTGGAATTGTATCTCGAAAACCGCAGGATAGAATGGAATATTGGTTGAATTTTTATGATATACAAGATTATTTTGACTACCCTATAGGTACTGTGGAAAATACCAAAAGTCATGCAATTAGACGAATAATGATACACTACGGTTTTTCTGAAGAAAGAACTTTGATGATAGGTGACACTGAATTTGATATTCAAAGTGCAAAAGAAGCAGGAGTAATCTCGGTTGCTGCAACATATGGTTCAAGTAAACTTGGTGATCTCCTAGAACTAAAACCAGACTTTGTGCTCAATGCGCCAAATGAGATTAAAGCAATAGTTGAAACAGTTATGAAAAATTATTCCTAAAACGATTGCATATATTTTAAATATATTGAGTTTTTAATCAAGTTATGAAAATTGGTTTTCTTCAGTTCAAACCCCTTTTTGGTCAGGTTGAAAGAAATCTAGATAAATTGTCTTCAATGATAGAAAAAGCACCAGATTTCGATTTATTGGTTTTACCAGAATTAGCAAATTCAGGATATGTTTTTTCAAGTAAGGATGAGCTATTGAAAGCAAGTGAAACAATTCCAGATGGAATGTTCGTAGAAAAATTATCCGAAATAACTCAATCTAGAAATTCAGTAATAGTTTGTGGAATCTGCGAAAAAAAAGAAGAAAACTTCTACAACTCTTCTGTTCTTATTGGTCCAGATGGATATATTGGAAAATACCAAAAAATACACTTGTTCGATAGAGAAAAACTGTTTTTTCAACCTGGAAATGGGCCTTTGAAATCCTTTGAAGTTAAGGGAATGAAAATTGGCATGTTAGTTTGTTTTGACTGGATTTTTCCGGAAGCGACTAGAGTATTAGCTCTAGAAGGTATTGATATTTTAGCACACTCTGCAAATTTAGTTTTACCTTATAGCCAAACAGCTATGTTAGCAAGATCTATAGAAAATAGGATATTTACAATTACTTCTAATCGAACAGGTACTGAAGAAAATGGTGGTATTGAGTTGACATTTACAGGTCAGAGTCAAATCACTTCTCCTAAAATGGAATTGTTAGCTAGTTCTGGAACCGATACAGAGGAAATAGGAATTGTTGAAATAGATATAGAAACAGCTCGCAACAAATGGCTTAATGAAAGAAATAACATTTTATTAGATAGAAGGAGTACAATGTATTCAAAACTTGTAGAGTAATCAAATTTAACTAGATGATTTGTTAAAAAAGAGTTTTAAATTAGGCATTTTAAGGAATTATAACAAATGAATTCTAATCATCTAAAAAGAAGGAATAGTTATGTTCCTCACAAAGCAGCAGCTGAATTCAAACCAACATATGATTGGTCAAAAGCAGAAGCTGAGAAAATGTTTCTAGACCGAGAATATTCTTTTGAGGTTGATAAGGTCTTTTTTGATGATTGTGTTCAAGAATTAAGAAAACTATCACCAGAAAGTATTGATATGATCGTAGCTGATCCTCCCTTTGGACTTAATTTTGGGGAAATGGAAGTTCTTTACAATCGTAATAGTGATTTGGTTGCAAAAGGATATCAAGACGTTGAAATAAGTGATTATTCTTCCTTCTGCAAAAGCTGGATCAAGGAACTTCCTAGAGTTTTAAAAAAAGATGCAGGTGTTTGGATATTTAGTGGTTGGACAAATTTAGTGGACATTCTTAATGCTCTTAGAGAAAGTAATCTAAAACTGATAAATGACATAGTTTGGAAATACCAATTTGGTGTTTTTACCAAGAGAAAATTCGTTACTAGTCATTATCATATTCTTTTTGCTGTTAAAGATGAGAAGAAATACTTCTTCAATAAAATTGAACATTATCCACTAGATGTTTGGGAAATAAATAGAGGGTACCAAAGAGGTAAAAAGAAAAATGCAACTAAGCTTCCTATTCAAGTAGTTCAGCGATGTATCGACTTTGGTAGTGAACCTGGAGATCTGATACTTGATCCTTTTATGGGTAATGGCACAACAGCTGCTGCAGCACTCAGTTCTTATCGCCATTTCTTAGGGTATGAAATCAATCATTCATTAAATGAAATCATTGCAGAAAACATTTTGAACATAACACTAGGACAAGATTATAAGCAATACAGTAAAAGACCAGATGAATTAGTAGAAAAAGCAAGACAGAAATTCAAAAAATAATTCATTTCTCTCTCATTTTAATCAATAATTTCATCTCAAAGAGGAAGAACATATATGTTGCTAATCCAATACATGCAGTTCCGATGAATAACTGAACTGGAATGAGAAACCATCCTAGAAATGAAAGTGAGAAAAACAATAATTCTACAAAAAGTATCACTTTGCTATTCCAGTATTTTTTCAGAAAGAAATTTTCGGGTTTAACTTCTAAATTTTCCTCCTTAAGAATACCCAAATAGATTTTTCGAAACTTCGGTAAAGGTAAGAGAGGGAGCCCCCAATCTAATAAATCAAATATAAGATGCCAGATTGCTCCAAGACTGAAATAAAGAAAATAATCAAAGAATTCTGTAGTAGTATATCTGAGAATTAAGAATATTGTTGATATGATTGTCCAAAATAGTAAAGAGTGAAATACGTAAAAACGATGATTTTTTTCTTTGAGAAATGCTGATAAAAAGCTATCCAGATCAATCAATACGCTGCCAGCTAAAAAGATAAGTCCTAGTATCCATGAGAAATCTGGAACATTAAGGTAGATTATTCCCAGTAGAAATAGAGCACTATGGAAATGGGTTGTTGGACGCATCTAAGGTTCGATATAACTTGATAAAGATAATTCTTTCGCTATACTAGAAAATATATTTAGAAAGGTTTAAGAAATTGATAAGGCTAATTTTTTCTAACTGTTCCTTGGAAATTTCATTTATCTCAACATTAATTTGGTTGAAATTAAAAATGGTTATAGGGTGGATACATTGAGGAAAAAATTATTATTAATTGGATTTTTTATGTTATTAGTTTATTCAAATATTGCTCTGGCTCAAATAGAACCTGAAACAGAAACTATTGTCTCTGATAATGACATTCTAAACGGGGGGTATTTTGTTCTCTATCGTAGAGATATTTCATGTTATGATACTAGTGTAACTGTTATTTTGAGTTCAAGTGAGCCCGTTGAATTTGGTGTTTGTGATGACCCTGATTTAGAAGACTGGAATAATGATGAAGGACCTTATCCAGAATGGTACTATAATGCAGAAGATGTGTTAACAAGAACAATGACATTTATCTTGGACAAGGGAACTTATGATTTTTGTTTATTGAATTGGGGAGTAAATCCAGCCAGTTATACCATATCTGTAACAATTACGTTTGACCCTTCAAATACAGGTGGTTTGAATACTATATGGTATGTAGTTATTGCTGTAGTAATTATTGGTGGTTTGATTGGTATATTTCTGTTTAGGCGATCCAGAAGGAGTAAGACTCAACAACCGTATTCTCAACCTTCAACACATGATTCTAGACAGATTTACACTCCTTATCAACCTCCTTCTTATACAACTCAAGCACCTGCAACAATAACTCCAACGGGAACCAAAGTATGTCAGAATTGTGGGGCAGATATGGAGAGCGATGTTAGATTCTGCACTAATTGTGGGAGTCAGATATAATCTCTTTTTTTCCTTTTCTTTTATCAAAGAAATTCTTTAGCTAAATTGTAATACACATTCAGCGAAAGCTCTACCGTTTTCAAGCTAATTCTCTCATCAACTCCATGAGCTAAACTAACAATTTCATTCATTGGTGTTTCTGGATTGAAAAGAGCAAATCCATATGTGTCTACATTTTTTTCTCGTAAAAATCTTCCATCAGTTGCCCCACTTGCAATTAAGGGAACTAAGCTCGCATTTGGAAAATCTTTTCGAATAGCATTTTTCATTGCTGTAACAAAATCGGATTCTACTGGGCTAGCTGTACCTGTTGACGCTATGCCTTCTTCTGCTTCAACCCTCTTGATAATTACTTCATCTGCGAGTTCTTTTAACGCTTTCTTAACATGAAAAACAACATAATCATAATCTTGACCTGGAAGTGTCCTAACATCTATTTCTAAGCTGGCTTCTGAAGCAATTATGTTGATTTTCTTTCCACCTTGTATAATGTTTGGTGATATGGTCATTCTGCTTAAGCTGTGTAAAACCTTTGGCATTTCAGGATCTTTTTTATTGAGGATTTTGAGAATAATTGGAAGTAGTTTTTTATTTGTGATTAACGACCTTAGAATGAAATTCATCCCTAGACCCTTAACTAAATTTCTAATAAAGGTTGTATCAATAGGTATTTTGTTGTCGCAATAATCTGTAAGGTAAAGTGCTGCTTTGGACACCTTGTGCACAGCATTATCACTTGAATAAGGTGCGCTACCATGACCAGGAGTTCCTTGAAACTTCAGTTTTAAACTTGTTGCACCCTTTTCACCATTAATAATTACAAATTTATCTTTACTAATCTGAACACCACCAGCTTCAGTTACTGCAAACATCTTACGGTTATTGATGCTTAACTCATTGGAATGATTCTTAATCATCCAATCAGCTCCCCACACCCCCCCTGTTTCTTCATCTGCTACAATAAACAGAACCAAATCTCCTTTTGGTTTGAATTTTTCTTGTGAGAGCAAAACGAATGCTTGAACCTGTGAAGCAACAATGAATAACATATCTAATGTACCTCTCCCCCAAATATAGCCGTCCTTTATTACACCTCCAAATGGGTTCTCCTTCCAGTCATCAGGTTTAGTTACTGGGACAACATCTACATGACTAGGTCCAAAAATTAAACCCGAATCTTCTTTATTCGTTCCAGGAATTACAGCTACTAAATTTGCTCGATTTTTTGCAGATTCAAATATTTTACAGCTAACTCTCTTGCTTTTAAGAAATTTTTCAATTGTTCTAATTGATTTCATTTCATCCCCTGGAGGATTAATACATTTATTTTGTATCAATTCTATAAGAAGTTGATATGTTTCCTCTATGTGTTTGTTATCCATTCTACTTCAACACTAATGTAATTGAATATTCTACTATTAAATCAATATCGGTATTTAGAACGATTTTTAAGATGCAAGCATAGCTATAAATTGCATGAGTAATATTTCCCAAATTGAAAGAGAAGTTGATAAGATAGTTGAAATGATAAAAGATTCAAAATATTTAGTTGTTTTTACAGGGGCGGGAATAAGCACAGAATCGGGTCTTTCAGATTTTAGGGGGAAAGACGGGATATGGACACGGAAAGAGAAAGGACTTCCTCCAAAACATGGGAAACACTTTGATGAAGTTAAACCAAACAAAGCTCATTATGCGATCAAAGAATTACAAGATATGAAGTTAATGAAATATCTAATTTCACAAAATGTGGATAATCTGCACAAAAAATCTGGAATTAATTCTTCCCTAATATCTGAACTACATGGGAATTATAAATTAATGAAGTGCATGGATTGCGATACAAGATTTACTAGAGTTGAACTTAAA
>JABCTC010000048.1 GCA_018238545.1 Candidatus Heimdallarchaeota archaeon | reverse complement strand
TTTCTGTTGACACTACTTCTGTAGTGGACCAAGTAGAGGTGTAAGAGTTCTGGTGTTTATAGAAAATATCATTATCTATTCCACTTCCAGCATAAATAGTCTCATCTTCCCAGGCTATATGTACATTTCCAGCAGCATCAATATTAAGAGAAGGATCATCAGAAGTTCTTATACTTTCGGTGGAAACGACTTCTGTAGCGGTCCATAAGGAGGTAGAAATGTCCCAGCGTTTGTAGAAAATATCAAAATCTGATCCAGATCCAGCATAATCAGTAGAATCATACCAAGCTATGTGCACATTCCCTAAAGTATCTATAGCAAGAGAAGGCTTATAAGAACCACCTGTACTTTCGGTGGAAACGACTTCTGTGGATGTCCATAAGGAGGTAGAAGCATCCCAGCGTTTGTAGAAAATATCTACATCTGTTCCACTTCCAGTATAATCAGTGTGATCATACCAAGCTATAAGTACATTCCCCAACGTATCGACAGCAAGAGAAGGCTCATAAGAATTTCCTGTACTTTCGGTGGAAACGACTTCTGTAATGATCCAAGTAGAGGTAGAAGCATCCCAGAGTTTATAGAAAATATCCACATCTATTCCTGCACCAGCATAGTCAGTATAATCTTCCCACGCTAGATGTACATTTCCAGAAGTGTCAACAACAAGTGAAGGACTAAAAGAATGACCTGTACTTTCTGTTGACACGACTTCTGTAGTAGTCCAAGCAGAGGTGGAAGCTTCCCAGCGTTTGTAGAAAATATCATAATCTGTACCACTCCCAGCATAATTAGTAAAATCTTCCCACGCTAGATGCACATTCCCAGAAGTGTCAACAGCAAGTGAAGGAGATGAAGAAGTTCCTGTACTTTCTGTTGAAATGACCTCTGTTATGATCCATAAGGAAGTAGAAGCATCCCAGTGTTTATAGAAAATATCTGAATCTGTTCCACTTCCAGCATAATCAGTACGATCATACCAAGCTATATGTACATTCCCTGCAGCATCGACAGCAATCGAAGAAGAAGAAGAAGAAGAACTTTGTGTACTTTCAGTGGAAACGACTTCTGTAATAGACCATTCCCAAGTAGTTCTATCAAAGGAATCAATATTATTTTGATTCTCATTTGTTTCTAGTTGAGCTTGTGTGCTAACTATGTTAATCAAAGAAGTACTTATTAATAAAAAAACAATTATAACACTCAAACTCAAAAACAATCTTTTTTTTGTTTTTTTCTTTTTTATTTTTTCACACTTTCTAGTGAATTTTCCTTTTGTTTTAATTCAAACGAAATTTATGAATCATGTACTTTACGTTTTCAAACTAAAAGTGTTTCTTATTTTCCATCACAAAAGTTATTACTATTCTTTCAATTTATCTCAAATTTCTGCTAGATGAATTTCCACTTTTATTAAAATAAATATAAAAAAATGTCTCAGAAACGCATTTATGTATAATAGAAAGTATCTAAAACCAATTTAGTGTAAATTTCGTCATACATGGTTATTAGTGATTCTTTTGCTATTTCCTTTTCGAATTTTTTCCTTTTTACCTCTTCAGGTTTCTTCTTTCTAAAGATTTCTCGGAATATCAAATAGAACAATTTTGCAAAGAAGTACAAACTCAGAGGTAGTGCAAGGATCACCTGCAATATGAAAAACAAGCCTGTTATGAAAATGTTTCTAGTTTTTTCCTCTTCCTTTTCAAACTCTTTTTCTTCTTCATCTTTTTCCTCATATGCTTTCACTCTTAATCCTGTCTGTATCTCCTTGAATCTTTCATAGAAGAATCTCCCAAATTTCTTTGACCAACCCTTAGCAAAATTCATCTTGAAACTATTTCCTATGTGTTTGAAATAGGAGATAAAGATTGAAGTTAGTTCAACTACTGGAACAATGAACCCGAATAGAACATTTCTTATTTTTGTTTTAAAACGTACGCTAAATTTATTTTTTGAAAAATGATCTAAAATGTATCTTTGTGTTCCCAATGCTAAAGCAAATGACAATTTGCTATATTCTAGATCATCCATTTGTAAACCATATTTTGTTTCAGTGTTGATAACTCCCTTTAGAGCTCCAGTGAGAAGGATTGAATCATAGAATGTTTTTGAGACAAAATCTTCTTTTAGCTTGTTAGTTATAAAGATAAAAGTGTTTTTGGCATCTTTGTATTTGAGATTGTTTTTTTCAGCAAAACCAAGTAAACCTGGTTCCTTTCTCCATGGTATAACAGCTGTTTCACTTTGCCAGATAAGTAAAGAGAAAGCTCTAGAAGTTGATTCAGTGATCTTTGTCATATCAAGTCTATCTTCTAAATCTGTTGACATCAGTTCTTTGTAGAGTTCTCTTGTTTGAACAGGTAAAGAAATTGAGGAAGAGCTCAAAATCGAAGAAACTCTGCTAGTTATCTTCCCGAAATCACCCATGACATCTTTTCTGAATTCTTTGAAAGTTTCTTCAGATATAGGGGGAGCGTCAAAAAAAGTGAAGGAGGCCTTTGAAGCAATATAAGGAAGGGAAAAAAGATTTTCTAGTTTCTGGTAAATTGTTCCCCAGCTGTAAGCACCCATCTTAACCATTCTTAAACTAGACTTATGAAAAATTGCATAGACTGGACCAAAAATGGTTGCAATTGTTGATAACATACCCATAACAGTAGAGAAAACAACACCGATAAGCAAATACCCATACCATTCTAGATTGGAAATATGTAATAGTTCAAGCACATCGTTAACGAATTCATCAAAGTTAGTTGTTGCACTGCCAATAGCAACAATAGAAACTACGATGATTAAAACAAAAATCAAAACATGGTCGTATGTTTCACCAACACCTCTCTGAATAGGATAAGCCTTGTTAATCTTGTCCTCTTTGCTAACCAACTCATGAACCTTTTCTTCGACTTCGATAGCATCAAACTCCTCTTGAGGAGCGAATAAATTGGAAACATAAAGAAGATACTTTCTCCATAAAACCATATGAGGAACAATTTCACGTAAACCTCGAGGGATGAGTGTTTCATAAACAAGAAAAACAAACTTAACAACAATTACCAGAATAAAAATTACTATGCCAACAACAAATAATAAGGGGTTAACAAAGAAGTGGTAAAGCTTATTCCAGAAAGGCTTCATGATGCTAATAAATTAGTTATGCAAGAATTGTTTTTAATCTTGTGATACTTAAAAACAAGAAAATAAAAAAAGAAAGAGTACTAATGTTTTATAACATTCTTTTTTGTGCATTTTTTTGGGTGCTTAAATAAGGTAGTGTAGATTATACTTTGAAGGATTGTAGCTATGCACTAGTCCCATGGTGATCCTCGGGGCTACATCCAACAGAAACCTCAAAGCGAACCGTAAGCACCTTTGCAAGAAGCTGTGGGTGGTGTAGGAGGGTAAGTGGCGTCCCCATTATGTGCTCAGGCACTTCTAAAGAATTTGTAAAAAATTCATGTCATACGATGGTCAACGAAAACAAACAAAATATTATTGAGTAGATGCACCTAAATTACTAAAGGAAAGATTGTGTTGGTAGCCATCATCATTGGGATAATCACAGAAAAGCGTACCTTCTAAAAAGATTGTTCCTAGCCCTGACCAACCATAAATTGATACTCCTTTTGCTTTCTGTTGTTACGTAATCTTGTCTTAATATTCCTAGCAGCTGTGAGTGCATTAATCTAGCCATAAACACTAGACGTCCTAAGGCCATAAAGAGTATTACTAACCCAAGCCAAAAAGATAGAACGGTGTGAAGGACAAAGGAAAAGAAGAGAATTTAATATTTAATTCTCGGGTCAATAAAGACATACGTGATATCCGTGAGTAAACGCGCTACGAGAAAAAGGAAAGGAAAAATTGTATTTGTCGCCATCATCATAGGGTAGTCCCTGAATAAGGCCCCCTCTAAAAAGATAGTTCCGAGCCCAGGCCAACCATATATGCTTTCCACCATTACACTTCCACCTAGCAATCCTGGCAGTGAATTTCCGATTATTGTTACTATTGGAAGCAACCCATTTCTGAAAGCATGTTTGTAAATTACTCCTCTATTAGATACTCCTTTTGCTTTCGCCGTTGTCACGTAATCTTGTCTTAATATTTCTAACAACTGTGAGCGCATTAATCGTGCCATGAAGACCAGGTGCCCTAAAGTTAACGCTAGTGTCGGCAGTATCAAGTATTTGTAGAATGCTGGATTAAGAAGTATAGGTGTTACGAACGCATCTTTGTTTGTAACTCCTGTAAAATTGAACAACTCAAATGATAGTAACATTAGTAATTTCGCTAGCCAGAAAAGTGGCATTGAGTATCCAAACAACATTGCAATTGTGAGTCCTTTATCCCATATACTTCTTCTTCTAGTAGCTGATATCACTCCTATTGCTGTGGACATTAATAGCGATAAGATGAAAGAAATAGTATTCAGGATTAATGTGTAGGGTGCATGGTTCATAATAATTTCTGATATAGGTATCCCTTCACCCGCTTGCGTGTTATACCACGATCGCCCAAAATCGAAATGTAATAAATCATTTACAAAAGAGACATATCTTTCAAACCATGGAACAGTATACATATCATTGTTTAGTAGCCCCATTTCTATTGCTTCTCTGTTATACGCTGAGTTGTAACATTCAGGTGTTTCACAATGTATTAGTCCCAGACGAACTATTACTGGATCTCCTGGGCTTACATTAATTAAAGTAAAATTCATCAATGTTATGCCTAGCATTACTGGCACGATATACAACACTCTTTTAACAATATATCCCCTTAACGACAAGCAATCACTCTACTCTTCTACACCTATAAATCTCAAAGCATTTATGATACTTTCTATATGTCTTTTTTCTTGACCCCATGAATAATTATTCATACCTAAATGTTTAAATTATCAATTAAATAAACTGAATTGAATGGTTCAAAAACAAAAAATACAGCGAAAGATACAGCGAAAGTGTGTTGATTTTGATGGCAATATTTTCAAACCTCAAGCTATACCTATGAAGGATATTGAGTATGTAAATTTAACCAAAGAAGAAATCACAGCTATCTATTACGCAGATTATGAAGGTTATAGACAAGTAAAATCTGCTGAATTAATGGGTATATCACAAGCATCTTTCAGTCGTGATCTGGCTCTAGCTCACAAAAAGATAGCTACTGCGCTCTTTGATGTTAAAGCTTTGTTATTTGTTAAAGAACCGATAGAAAAATTACAAGAGGAAAAACTCAAGGTGAAAAAATGAAATTAGCAATACCTATAGTCGATAATAACGAAAATGCAATAATGTCTGAAAGATTTGGTCGAAGCGTGTATTATGCAATTTACGATGCTGATGCTGACACTTACGAATTTTTCACTAATCCTGCCTCTAATGCTCGAGGAGGAGCTGGTGTCCAAGCTGTACAATTTCTCATTTCAAAAGATGTTACAGCTGTTGTGGCTCCGAATTTAGGTCCAAATGCAGATAATGCTCTAAAGCGGGCAAATGTTGAATCGTTCCAAGGCGAAGCAATTTCTGCTAAGGAATTGGTTGCAAAATGGAAAAACAATCAATTAAATAAAATATAAGGTGATAAAATGAAATATGCAATTCCAGTAATTGACAATAATGATAGAAACTCATTAGTTGGAGAACATTTTGGAAGAGTGCCATTTTATGGTATTTGGGATGAAGAAACTGATACCTTAGAAATAATACCAAATGAAAGCAATCATTTTGGTGGTGTTGGTATGCCAGCAGAATTCTTAGCTACTAAATCTGAAGCTATCATATGCAGAGGGATAGGAAGAAAAGCAATAGAACTCTGTAATCAACTAGGCGTAGCACTTTTTGTTGAAGCAGCTGGTACTATACAAGAAACATTAGATCTTCTAAAGAGTGGAAAGTTGAAAAGAGCCGACCAAAATGATGGTTGTGCACATTAAAATCAGGGATAATACAAGATGAGAATAGCTGTAGCATCTGGAAAAGGTGGAACAGGTAAAACACTAATAGCAACAAGTTTAGCTCTTTCATTAGAAGGAGCTCATATACTTGATGCAGATGTTGAAGAACCCAATTGTTCACTTTTCCTAGATTTAGACACAAAAAAGATAGCAACCGCAACAGTTCCGATTCCAGATATAGATACAGACTTATGTACTCTGTGCGGGAAATGTAGTGACAGTTGTGAGTATAACGCATTGGCAAACCTTCCCGGTCAGATTCTTCTGTTTGATAAAATATGTCACGGTTGCGGAGTATGTAGTTACGTTTGTCCCGAGGATGCCATAACTGAGGTAGACAAACCTCTTGGTTACATATTCGAAGGTAAAAACGAACACATAACATTTCATTATGGTGAGCTAATAGTTGGAGAAGAACTTGCTACTCCAGTCATTAGTAGATTAATGAAAACTATTGATAAAAACGATAAGATAGTAATCGTTGATTCTCCTCCTGGATCTGCTTGTCCCATGGTTGAAGCAATACATGGTGCAGACTTTGTTATTTTAGCTGGAGAACCTACTCCTTTTGGGCTGTCAGATATGAAAATAGTTGTTGAGTCTCTTATTAAACTTGGTACAAAATTTGGTGTAATAATCAATAAAGATGGCGTAGGAAATAATGAACTAGAATTGTTTTGCAAAGAGAATGAAATTCCAATATTAATGAAAATCCCATTTGATATGGAAATTGCTAAACAAAACTCTGTAGGTATTCCACTGGTTAAGGGATTTCCTGAGTATGAAAGTAAATTTCAGAACTTATATTCAAACATAGAAGAGATGGTTAAAAATGAGTGAAAGCACTAATGTTAAACAAGTCACAGTAATTTCCGGAAAAGGTGGAACAGGTAAAAGCTCGTTGATAGCTTCTTTAGCTTACTTAATGAAAGATTATACAATCCTTGCAGATGCAGATGTTGATGCAGCTGATTTGTATCTCATCTTTACTCCAGATGTTAAGGAGAAACACGAATATGAGGGATTGAAACTTGCCAAAATTGATGAAGATTTATGTACTAAATGTGGATTGTGTAGAGATGCTTGTCGATTTGATGCCATAACTGAAGATATTAAGATAGACAGTTTCAAATGTGAAGGTTGTGGTCTTTGCTATCATGTTTGTCCTGAAAAAGCAATTTCAATGAATGCAAGGATTTCTGGACACTATATGAAATCTGAAACAAGAATAGGTACAATGGTTCATGCACGCTTAATTCCAGGAGAAGAAAGCTCAGGTCTTCTTGTTGCTCAAGTGCGAAAAATTGCAGAAGAAGTTGCAAAAGAAGAGAAGAAGAAGCTTGTTCTGATTGATGGTTCGCCAGGTATTGGATGTCCAGTAATTAGTTCTCTAACAGGGAGTAATTTAGCTGTTGTTGTAACTGAACCGACAATTTCTGCCCTTCATGATCTAAAGAGAATTTTAGAACTTTTAATCCAATTTCGAATACCTGGATATGTCGTGATCAATAAATCTGATATGAACGAAAAAGTATCTCAAGAGATTGAGGAGTTCTGTCAAGGAAATAACACAGTTATTGCAAAAATACCCTATAATGACATTTTCAACACAGCTATGATACAAAAACTATCAGTTTCTGAGATAGAAGATGATAGTGATGATGTAAAGGAAATTCAAGAAACCATAAAAGGTGTAGCGGCAAAAATCAAATCCTTTCTAAAAATTTAACCAAAGTAATTCAGTAGGAAATCTTTAAGGATTACTACTTTTTTTATTCACTATGGAACAGATAGAGGATTATTTTCAAGGAATAGGCGATTATAACTTGTTTTATAAATCGTGGGCTGTAGAAAAACCTAAAGCTGTAGTTCAAATTGTGCACGGGTTCTGTGAACACTCAGGAAGATATACTAATCTTATTGACCATTTGGTTAAAGAAAATTTTGCAGTTTTCATTCATGACAATAAAGGTCATGGGAAGAGCGAAGGAACACGAAATCATATTACAACTCTGAGCACATTTGCAGAGGATGCTCACATACTGACTGAAAAAATCTTTAAGAAGTATCCAAATATTCCTTTATTTCTGATTGGTCATTCTATGGGTTCATTAGTTGCTCAAAGATATGCAATTAAGTTCCAAAAGGAGTTAAAAGGACTGATTCTTTCCGGAAGCGGTACTTCACCTCCCGATTTCCCTAAAATATTAGAAATATTCGCAAAAATTATGGTTAAAATTGCTCCTAAATTAAAAGGAGATGCTGGCATCAATCCAGAAAATATTTCTTCTGATCCAGAATCTGTTGAAGATTACAAAACTGACCCTTTGATAGATCACAAGAATGGAACTGTTGGAATGGGTATAGCTATGATGAATCATTACAAAGAGATTAAGGAAGAGATTGGTAAAATACAAATTCCTGTTCTCATGCAAAAAGGAAGTGACGATGTAATGATGATTGGTGAGAAGGAGCTCTTTGAGGATCTAAAGACAGAAGATAAAGAATTTATTGTATATAAGAACGCGAAACATGAAGTTTATACAGAAATTAAAGAAATAAGAGAGAAAGCATTCAATGATGTTACAAAATGGATAACAGAACGTTTGTAAGAGTTACTCGTCATCAGGACTAGAGTATTCCTTTATGAGTAATCCATCTCCAACATTTATTTTAACATCATCTTTTGGAAAGAAGAAGTATTGCCCGCGTTTTCTAAGAGCTAGTATTTGGAAGAAATCATCCATATATTCTGCTTCTTTCACAGTCTTACCTACATATTCCGAATCTTTTGCTACATGAATGTAATCTACTGATTCTGAAGAATCATCAACAACTTCTTCGAGTAAGGTGTAAGGTTTATGCCTTGCTGTTACGCCAAATGCTATTTTGATAGCTGCATCAGCTATCTCTTCAAAACTATCTGCCATTCTAAGATAAGCCATCAAAGTTTGTTGACCCATCAAATCCTGTTTAAATAGTCTTAGTACTTCCTCGATCAATTCATACTGCAATTTATCGATTTTGTCTTCATTTATTCTTATGAGATTCTTAACATCGGGTAAATCCTCAAGAGCATAAAGATAAGCAAAATCTACTATTAGTTCAGCTGTTTCCTTCATTGTAACAAGAAGATCTTGGTGATATTTCAGCTTGGAATCAGGTTTAGTATCATCCTGTTCTATGATATGTGCTCTTGCCTCTTCGACAGTTTTAATTTCTCCTTTTGCTAAAGCTATAAACTCGTTCACACTATATAATGGACCTCTGAAAATCAATAAATCCCCACATTCCATTACTTCGTCATATTTTGTTATTACACCTATTTCAGGGCGAATGATTCCGATTACATCTATTCCAATCAAATCATGTAAATCTGCTGAAACTTCTGATTTTCCACATAGAATTGACGATGAGTCAACTTCTATTAAATCTACTAATTGATCCATATGTTGTTGGACGAGTTTAATCTCATCCTCAATTTGATAATCCATGAAAACTAAAGAAGCCATATCCGCAGCTGAATCTGAGATGATATTATTCGCTTCCCCTATGATATAATATATCCTCAATTGTTCTGCTTGATTCAAACTCTTAATTGAGACTGAAAGTCTGTCTAGAAGTTTTTTATACAGAGAATCTATATTTTCTTCTATCACCAAAACTTGTTCTGCTACTAATTTATCTGAATATAGTAAAGATGCAAAAGCAAGATCAACGCATATCTCAGATAGCGTTTTCATTTCTATTAGAATATCTTTCACACTAGTTGGTTCATTTTCGTTCATTGATGATCGAACACTCTTTCAATAGCTTTTAGGATTAGAACATTATCAACTTTTCGCTTTTTAGCCAAAACTGAAATATTATTAATAACCGAATTATTCAAGGGTGTATGGCTGGAGAAAACGGGTTTGTACCAGAAAATCAGCTGGTAAAAGATAAGAAGAAGTTTCCCAGAGTAAATTTTTCTAGAAATGAGATTCTCATTATAGTCAGTTTCTTCTTCTTAGGTTTGTCAACAGCTATGTTTGCTCCGTACGCTCCAGTCTGGTTGAAAAAGCTTTTTGGAATTAATACTTACTTCATAATCGGTTTCGTCGGTGCTATACCTAGTTTCGTAATTGCTTTTGGAACTTGGATTTGGGGAATTTTTGCGGACAAATTCGGAAAAAAACCTTTTGTTTTACTTGGTATAGGTGCTTCAGGAGCTATGTATTTCGCGTTAATGTTTGTTCAAACACCTCTAGCTTTCTTAATCGGAATTCTAATAGGTAATGTCTTCATTTCTGCTCAAACAGCTAATTTCTATGCTTATGCTACATTATCAACTTCAAAGAAAAAAGAAAGAATATTAGGAGAGATTGCTGCAAGTTTCAGTTTGGCTTGGCTCGTAGGTAGTCCAATAGCAGCTACAATCCAAGACAATATAACAAGTCTAAATCAACCAGAATTTTTGAGACAATTCTTAGATTCAGCTTCAGGTATCATATCCTCACAATTGGTTGAAAATCCAGGTATGGCGATTCAACTATTTATTGCAGTAATCGCATGCTTTGTTTCTTTTACAATTGTTAGTTTTGCGAAAAACGATATAAGAATTGAAAAGACTGAAGATGGGGAGTATGAAGCAGAACAAATAGAGAGTAACGAAACTAAAATCAAATTCTCCAAAAACCTGCCTATTCTAATCTTAATATTTATTATAGGTTTCTTCCAACAAGCAAGTTCTGGTGGTTTTTGGGCATATTCTTCATACTATTTTGTAGAAGAGTTAGGGGCTTTGTGGGTTCAGTACAGTTACTTTCTTATCGTTGTAACAACGATTGGTTTTATCCTTTCTTTAGTCTTTAGCAGAATTACTAAGAGTAAGAAAGTGATTCTTATGTTAATAATTATGACATTTTTGCAAGTTGGAATATATTCTACTATGGCAATATTTCCTGAAAATTTAGTACTCAGTCTAATTGTTTACAGTATTCCAATGTATGTGGTTTTTAGTATACTTCTATACGGTTTAGTTAGTACTTATACGGAAAGAAAAAGAAGAGCAACGGCTTTTGGAATCTTTAACACTATAGGTTTATTGGGCGCTGTTTCATCTTCGTTAATCTTGGGTTTAGCTGCCGATCATTCATCTAGAGGTTTATTCGTCATGTTTTATATTGTGGTAGGATTTTCAGTAACTGTTTTCCTTCTATCAGTTCTTTTGATGTTCTTATTCAAAAAAAACCAAGAAAAAGAGAGAGATTTGGTAATGGATAAAGATTAAATATGCCTAAACACTGATTTTTCAATGAGTTAATGGTCACTTTCTGGCCACTTCTTGCCAGTAGCTTAAAATCTTGTGACCGGACAAAGTAATACTTAGTTAATAATGAGGTGTCGAAAAAATGAACTTTGATATAGAAATCGATAAGAAAGATAAAAAGAAGAAGAAAATTAAAACTGATGGAGAGGATCCAGAAGAAATACGTGAGATACTACAAGTTGTATCAACTGAGGTTCCTGCTCTAGTTAAGAATATATTCACAGCTTTGTATGATCCAGATATCGCAGAAAATTTTGGAAAGGGAGTTGGTGCTCTTTACAAACAGTTGAAGGAACAAGGTTTACCTGAAGATATGATTAAAGAAATCGTAATGAATTTCTCAGAATCATTTAATATTGTAGGAAAAGCCTTAGATTCAGATATGATAAAACAAGCTGTTGCAAAAGATAGAGACGACGACTGAGCGGTGGAAAAATGGCAACTAAAGGATGGGCGATTTTCATGTCGTCTTTGTACATTCTTTATATGATTACTATTCTTCCCTGGTATTTCGTCTTTTTATTTTCATCCAATGCAACAAAACGAGAAATAAACAAAAGAAAAGTGAATAAAGAATTAAAGAAGTGCGGTGTTCCTAGAGATATAAGGAGAGCAGCTAGAAGATCTTATAACAATTCTGTAAAAATACTCAGCATTCGAAGAGGCATGAAGCTATTTCGATTATCACGAGGAAGAAAGAAGTCTACTGGAAAAGAAAAAGAAGAAGTTACAATAGCTATCCCAACCTAGGTGAAACAAATGTCGGCTGAAGATAAACATTTAGAAAATAGAATGACAGAATTAGAGGATAAAATCAATTATGTTATCCTTCAGATTAATAATCTTCAGCATAAAGTTTCAGATAGTAATCCTGAACTTAAACAGATGATGGGGCTTCTAAAAATTCTCACTACTTCTTTACAAGTCACAAAAGCCCCCTTTGCCGTATTATCACAAGCATTGAGCCTAAAAGAGAGATTAGTGGAAAGATTTCCTCACTTGAAATATGATGACATTTCAAAATCTATATTAGCTGCATTAGAAAGAAAAGAAAGGTTGAATATATCTCAATTAACAGATCAAGTCCGTAAAGAAAGGGGATCAGCTTCTAGGAGGATTGTGAGAGAAAGAGTTGACAGGATGATTGAAGAGGGAATAATTCAAGAAATTGATTCGGGGTATGGAAGACAGATAGAGATTGTTCCATTAGAAGAAAAGGAAGAATAATTTAAGAAAAAAAAAAGAAGAGATGACTATTTCTTTTTAGATTTTTTTGATAACAATAAAGCTACTGCTGCAACTAATGGTAAAGTAATGAAGGCTACCCAAGATATAGGAACTGAATCTGCTTCACCAGAATCATCTGTGCCTAAAGAAGGATCGTAATGCAATTCATCAAACTGTTCAAAGCTTAGATATAATTGCATTGAACCATCACCTGTTGTAGAGATAGAAGCATTAACAGAACCATAGCTAAGTTGCTCTTCTTTCATTATTTTAGATTGGTTAGCATACCCAAAGAAAGCTCCATTCTCATCATTTTCTATACTAAATCTTTGCTTAATTTGATCAGCTGCTGGAGTAATTTTTTCTTCTTCATTAGTTGTAGTTATTGTAGTATCTACAGTTTGGTTATTTTGGTTCTTGATTTCATATCCTTCACCAGGAGTTATATCAAATCTTAGAGCTAAAAGTGTGTCATTGTTAGCCCATTCCCAACCACTAATGAACAAATCAAACTTAAATTCTGCTCCACCAAGAAGTTCATATCCATCAATAATTTGATCCTCAAGATAAAGATGCATTGCAATGTTTACTTTCAAATCAGGACTAATCATCCCTACAATTTCATCAGATGTGAAGTTAAAGTGTATTGCTTGGATTGCTCCATCAACTTCGTCAGTTACGAAACCACTGAATAACCATTGGATGCTAGTCAAAGATACCATAGGTGTTCCTTCAATTGTTTCATTGTATTGAAATGCACCATCTTCATTCGAATCTTCGTATTCTAGAAGCTGTTTAAACATGACATTATATTCCAAACCTGATTCTGTTTTGAAGTGCAATGTTGGAACATTTCCAGGTGCATTTACACTTACAGTGATATTTGCAGTTGTTATTGTTGCTATTCCATTTGTATATTCATACTCAATGCCAATGTCTGGTGCTGCATTAACGCCCATACTAATTAACATAAGAGTTATAACACTTAATCCGATAATTGCGGTTTTTCTATTCAATTTTTTTCACCAATTTACAATAATCATCTGTTTTTTAATAGCTGTTTATTTACTTCTATGAATTTTTTACTTTAATTTTCTAAAGTATTGTTCTAAAGTTAAAATTATATATTAGAGGTAGCTAGTATTTTTCTAATGAGTTTTACTGATATGGAAACTGGAAGTAATAAATATTTGAAGGTACTTTCAAACCCAATCAGGCAAAAAATACTGAAATTAGTATCAGAACAAGGTTCTATTTCGTTTACACATATAAAAGAAGAATTGAGTTTAACTGATGGTAGTTTGTTTTATCATCTGAAAAGCCTCACCGAACTTCTAGAAAAAGACAGTCAAAATTTCTATAAATTGAGCGACCAAGGTAAAATAGTTATTGATAAATTAATTCACAAAGTGGCAGTTCCGGAAATTGTTGAAGATAAGAAAGGGTGGTTCATCGACAAGCTTACTTTTCCAGATTTATTCTATTTCTTCTTTGGTGACCCATTAAGAAGTCTGATAGAATTAAATGCTCTTCTCCTAATAACAGCATGGTTATTTGGTGTATCTAATAGCTATTTTAGTTCAGTAGAATCCATTCTTTCAGGTGGAGCAATAGTAAATGGGATAGTCTCATTTGTTCACTGGTATCTCTACTTATTCATCATTTTCATTTCACTCAAAATAATGAAACTAGAGTACAAATTCAAAGAACTGTGGATAGGTGTATTCGTTGGTATAATCCCATACTTTGTATATTTGATTCCCACAGGCATTTTACATTACACTAATACTCCTACAGATAACTGGATTGGCATAATCCTAAGTATTGTATTTATCATCTGTAAGATTTACTCAACACTGTTTGTAATCCAAGGAATCAACATGTCTACAAAAAGTAACAAATATCAATCTGTAATATTAGGTCTCATCCTGATATTAATAGATTATATCTATCTAATGATAACTTTATAGCATTTCAAAATGAACTTTAGAAAGTTAAATAAGAAGAATAAAAACAGCCCAAGAATAATATAAAACATAAGAGGTCATAAATTCAATGCACAAAAGGAATCAACTTACCATAATCCTATCAACAATTATTATTTCAAGTGCAATAATAGCTGGTTTAATCACAATTAAAGACTCAGACACTATAATATCAGATTTTCAGAATTTCGTAGATAATCCATTTACTTGGGAACCTCCAACTATACCAGATCAAGGGAATCTTCATTTATATATCACAAGCGACATGTATGAGAATGAGTCAGCTGTTTTACCATTAGATGGGATAAAACTCGTTCCTCCTTCGTATGAAATTTATCATATATACCTAACAATAGATAAAATATTGATTAAACAAAAAGGCACCAACACTCTAATTGAGCTAGTAGATGAGCCCATAACAATTGATTTGAAAGCTATAAACAATACCATTGATTTATTCGATGCCTTTGTTCTACCTGAGGGTCAATACTCTGCTTTACATTTCTATTATGAAAGAGAGATCATTGCAGAAACAAATGTAGTAAATAAAACCTTTAATGTTGAAGGAAGTGATTTCTTCTCTATTCCTTTCTTCCCAAATAAGAATAACAATGCCCCAACAGATTTACAAATTAATAAAAATGAAGAAACAGAACTTCTTTTGACCTTACAAATGCAAATTAGATGGCAACAACAAATTATGTTTCCACATTTCTTTGGTTACCTCGATTTCACAATTCCAGTCTAGTGGGGAATGTTACCAACATTCCTTCATTATTCTAAGGAAGTTTCTATGGGTTATTTTTTCCAATTCTTGTTTGTTGTAACCATTCTCTTCTAGATATGTTATAAGTTCTGGATAGTAACTAATATCTTTCACTACTTTTGGTACTGAAGCACCATCATAATCAGATCCTAAACTTACATGGTTAATACCTACAAGTTCAACTATTTTGTCAATATGGTTTTTTATTGTATCCAAACCAATGTCCTCATTTTTTAGTTTAGTTGATAAAAAGAGATCGCAAAAATTGATTCCTATCGTTCCATTTGCCTCTCCTATTGCTAGAATCTGGTCATCTTTTAAGTTACGTTCATGATTACTTACTGAAAAAGAATTACTATGTGAAGCTATGAATGGTTTATTAGCAACTTCAACTACATCCCAAAAGGATCTCTCATTAAGATGACTTACATCAACTATGATACCTAACCTTTCCATCTCTATAACCAATTTTTTACCCAAATAAGTAAGACCACGTTCTTTCTCCCCTGTAGCAACTCCTGTGGCAAATTTGTTTAAATTAGACCAGCTCAATCCCATGCTTCTTAAGCCTAGTCGATGATATGACCTTAGTTTATAGAGGTCCTCATCAATTCCCCCAGATCCTTCAAAATGTAAAATGGCTCCCACTTTTTCTTCATTTTTACATTTTTCTATGTCTTCAACTTTCTTTATATGCACAAGAGAATTATTAGGGTTTTCTACTAAATTGAACCATGCATCTACACCTCTTGCAATATCATAATCACTCCATGCAGGAAATATTGCAAAAAAAGCTGCTATTACTCCTCCTTTCCTAAGTCTAGGAAGGTCAACATGACCATGAGGTGATTCAACATGAAATTCTCGTTGTTGTCTGAATAAGGCATATAAAACATCAGTATGTCCGTCGATTATCATCACTGGCAATTAGAAAAGATTGTTTTAAGTATTATGCAAAAATGTGACGTGATAAAACACGCATTATTTTCGAAATATGCACATGTTTCTCTAAAGTTGTACGTTTAATTGTTTCTATTTCCAACATTATACAAATGCAATTATAATTCAATAAAATATTGATTAAAACTTATAAAGAAGTTTAGTAATTTTAGTTTATGACAATCAAATTAGTTGGTGATTCCTCAGCAAGTATTCCAAAGGAATATATGGATAAAGATGGAATAGCGTATTTACAACAAAAACTTGTTTTTGATGATGGCAAGGATTACAAAGAACTTACTGAAATAAATCGAGAAGACTTCATAAAAGAATTAAACGAATTCAAACCTTACCCAAAAACTGCGTACGGAAGTCCTTCAGAAGCAATGGACGTATTTGAAAAAGTAATTGAAGAAGGTCATAATGAGATTCTATACATTGGTGTCTCTCCAAAACTTTCAAGTCAAATCAATTCAGCAAAAATTGCATCAAAGAAATTAAAGGATAAAATTAAAATTACACTTTATGAATCTGGCCTAGCTGGAGCAAGTCAAGGTGCTTTAATTTACTTAGCTTCGAAACTTCTTAAGAGAGGTGAATCTGTTACAAATATCATAAAACAGATGGACAAATATAGACAGCACATCTATACAGTAGGAGCTTCAACTTCTTTTGATGAGTTATTCAAAACTGGTAAAATTCAGAAAAAAGTAAGTTTGAATGTAATGTCCAAAGTATTGCGACTCAAACCAATGTTTGAGATAGTTCTGAATGATGGAGCTAGAGGTATGGGTGCTAGTTCTGGTTTCAAAGGTGCTCTCAACAAAGCTTTTTCAAAAATAGATGAAAAAATGGATAAGGATATCGAATATGATTTGATCTTATGTAAAGCTGGTAGTACAAAATTCTTTGATTATTCTGAAGAAAAAGTGAAAAGTTTATTGAAAATTAGGGATGTTATATATTGGGAAACTGCTCCAGTTGTAATTCACTCTTTAGGTGCAAATAGCATTCAAATAACAGTTTTACCTCATATAGAATAAAACAGCGTTTATTTTATTATTTTATTTTTCCTATTTTTTTCAATACTTTTTCTGCAGCATTCTTTCTAGCACTTTTACGGTTTCTTCCTTTACCAATTGTAGAAAACTCAGTCCCATTAATTACTACTTTGCAACGAATAAAATAGAGAGGATCGTGTTCTTTGCCTTTCTTCTTATCAAGTGAATATATAGGTAAATCTAATCCCCTTTTTTGGAAATATTCTTGTAGCTGATTAATTGGATTCTGTTCACATACTGTTTGTTTTAGAATTTTCTTCTTACCTTTTTCAGTGGATATTTCTTTCTTGAAATGTTCTAGTCTTTGCTTAAACAGAAAGTAATAGAATTCTTTTGTTTTTTCAATATTGGTTGATTGATAAACTGCTCCAAAGATTGCTTCTAAACAGTCTTCGATATCAGTTTTTGTTACCTTATATTTTGGAGATGTGATAAGGTATTTCTTTAATCCTAAATCATTCCCGATATCAGCTAGGGTGTTTGTTTGTACAAGTAATGATCTTAACATAGAGAGAATCCCGACTTCTTCATTGATATTCTCATACAACCATTCTGCAGTTAATAGACTTAAAACTGCATCTCCCAGATATTCTAGTCGTTCAAAATTTTCAATATTTGAATGTTCATTGGTTTGATTGGGATGAGTAAAAGCTATTTCCAATAATCCTTTTTCAACTTTCCAATCTTCTAGAAGTGATTTTTCGAAGTTTGCCATACAATTATCACTACAACTTGAAAATTAGTTCAAAGTAGGGTTTTTAAATACATTTGTCTGTAGATTTTTAAGATGGAATTTGATAATCCGATTACGTTACTCAAATGGTGCCTTGGTACTTGGCACGGAACAATAACTGAAAATGAAATTGAATATGAATCAAGGATGATATGGAAAACCTATGGTTTTGATATGCATATTCTAGAAATTTCTAAAACGCTTGGAAAAACAGAGAAACTTCTGGAGAGCTTATACTTTTTCTTTGATAAAACAAAAGAGCAAATTAAGTGTATTATTTTCAATACCGACGGATATGTAGAATCAAGTAACGTTGAGTTATTAACAGAAGATTCTAGAATGATGCTCAGTATAGTTTTTGATCAAGGGTACAATTTACCTCCCAACATGAAAATAGTTCGTGAAATAACTCAAGGTAAAGATAACAACAGCTTAACATTTGTACTCAAGATGGGTGAAAAACAGAAAATTTTTAGCGAAGCGAAATATATTAAAAAACGCTAATTATTTCGTGTTTTAAGCATTTTTTCACTGATAATTGCTGACGATATTATCATAAAGTTTATTGCCAATAAAAAGAAAATATGCATTAGATTCTATTGCCAAGAGAGTTTAAAATTTATCACAGTGAGAATGTCCCAGATGACATTGTAGATCATGTGGAAATGCTATTAAGCGACATATTTGACATATCTTTTAGAATCGTTGGTGTAAGAATTCCTAGACAGAATTGTTGGAATGAATCAAAACATTCCTTTGATGCAAAGGCTTTGGTAAGTAATATGGGTAGGGATAGCATAACATATTTTACTTGGATAATTGATAAACCTTTGATTGTAAATCAAGAGAACGTGTATGGACATGCAGAACCCCTGAAAGGTTCAATTGTGACCACATCAAAACTAGCAACAAAGACCTTGATAGCTAAAGAAGTAGCTTTTCATGTGGGAAAAGTGTTAGGATTAAAAGAATGTTCTGAAGATTGTTTAATGAGAGAATCTGAGAACTTCGAAAGGTTGATTCATAAACCTTCTATATTATGCAAAATATGTAAAATAAGATATCAGAGACTTAAGATACGTTACATATAAAAGCACTATATTTGGAAATATTTGATAAGAACTTCTCCAAAATACTAAAGATTTTTTACTGATTAGGTTTAAGAAACACGTAAAGCAGTAGATGATCAAGATGTCAAAAACACCAAGTTTTCAAATGCTTCTTAATGCGATTAACAGAGTAAGTGTGCAGTTGAAAATAAAGGAACATCTTATTAACCAAACGAATTTCCAAGTTCTCTCCATTGCTTTATTATTGGAAGAAATGGAAGAATTTAACCTGATATCACGTAATCTTCAACTTGAAGATAAATTAGCAATACTTCACAGTTTTTTCCCTTTCTGTTTTGATGCCGGCAGTCAAAAGGAAATTTCCAATTACTATAGCTTTATTGATAACTATCCACTGAAAAAGGGATTGAAAGAGAAAGATGATCCTTTAGGAAGCATGTACCAAAATATTTTAACAAAATCGATGAAACAAAGAAAGGGAATTGTTTTCACACCAGTTGATGTAATAGAATATATTTTGACTCAAATGGAATATCCAAATTCAGAAGAGTTAACTTCTTTTGGAAAAATGATTGATTTAGCTTGTGGTTCCGGGCTTTTTCTTACAACTGCCGTTAAAAGAATAATAAAACAATTAAAACACCTACAACTAGAACCTCAAGGGATAATCAACTACATAGAAAAAACAATACATGGATTCGATATCGATCCTATAGCAGTGTTCCTAACTAAGGTTAATATTGCAAGAACAATCCTATCGGAATTAAAAGAAAAATATCCAAAAAATCATGTTCTTAATTTAAAAATTCATCAAACAAATTCGCTGGAAAGAAAGTCTGGAAATGACACATCTGAGGTCATAAGCCTAAAATTATCAAAATTTGATTATGTGGTAGGTAACCCACCATACGTCGAATCAAAAAGGATGGATGCAAATACTAAGCAAATTTGTAGAACAAATTTTCCTGATGCTGTAATGGGAAGTTTTGATTTATACAATTGTTTCATAGATTACGGCTCACAACTACTTAGCGATAAAGGACAACTGGGCTTCATTATACCTAACAAATTTCTAATTTCCAGGTATGGCAAAAACTTAAGGGAGAGATTTTTAAAAGACAATATTATTAGTCAAATAGTTGATCTTGCTCATCAAAATGTATTCAGACCTGCAGTTTACCCAATAATATTAATTCTAGATAAAAAGCGGAAATATGAAGATCAAATAAAAATGATATCAGATGTTTCATTAGATGAAATTCTTCGAGGAACCCTTGATACTAAGAAAATTTCTGTAGGTTCGTGTACTTATGAAAGAACAATAAACAAAACTATTTTCTTTCTAGATAATTTATCACTGCAAATCATTCAGAAAGTTTTCGATGTTTCAAAGTTAAACATGAACGATTTGATAAGATTTAGATGGTCCGTTTCATTTCACAGGAAAGGATTAAGAAAGAAGTTTGTATATCAAAAACCTCAAGGCAAATATCCTATGAAACTTATTGGAGGGAAGGAATTTGGAGGAAATAGAGAAGTTGAAAGATATGGAATAAATTGGAGAGGTTATTGGATAGATTATGATAGGGAAAAAGCTAAGGAATTACGAAATAATTTTCAAAAACTCAATTTTTTTACTGATGAAAAAATATTCCTTTGTCAACACTCATTAAGAATTAGAGCTACTATAGATCGAGAATCTTACATTAGCAAAGATATTTTTCTACTGGGACATCTTAAAGAAAAAGCAGGCAAATCAAATGTAAATTTAGAGTTAATTTTAGCTACACTAAATAGTAAATTGTTCAGTTTCCTTTACGCTACTATGTATGCTGGGACCGAAATAATGGGTCGGTATCTACACTATTTACCTATGTTTCTTCATGATTTACCAATTCTCGTACCATCTTCGGAAGACATTATTCAAATCAGTGAATTTGTGAATGATATATTATCTTCAGCAGATAACAAAAAGAAGCAGAAACTAGATGATTTGATAGATGACAAAATCTTTCAAATCTATGGTTGTAACAAAGAAGAAATTGAGTATATTTCTGACTATATAGAACTAAATCTGAAGAAATAGTGATGAACGGACACTATCACAATTTATTAATTAGGTTATTATCCTAGTATAATAGATGGAACCTAGAAGAGGCTCTAAAAAAAATACATCTAAAAAGAAAGAGAAGAATAAGAAAGATGTAAAAAAGAGTACCAAAAAGAAAAGTGCAAAACAAGTTCCAGGAGTAATGAAAGTAGCTCTAGGTCTATTAGCGAGTTTATTCACTCTTATTTCTGCTTTAGGGAGATTATTACTAACTTTGTTTGACATTTTAGTTCCAAGAGGGTTAAGAGAACTAGTTCCTCTACTTCAAATGTATAGAAAATATTTTGTTACAGCATCTGGATTCTTAGCTGGGAAAAAATCAAAAGAAATTCTTGAAGTTTCAAAGGAACTAGAAGCCATCAGAGTAAGAGAATCAAAAATGATCAAAAACTATCCTATTAGACGTGGTTTAGGTGAGGTTATCAATTTAGCTGTTACACCTATTGTTTTCTTCTTAATTCCTACAGCCATTTGGGGTGAGGATCTTTTAGTATTACTAGGAGATTTTGTCGAACAAACAGCTCATCAAATGGGTTTCATGAATGTACAAGCGGACACTGTAAGTGTAGTTTCTTTACTATTGTTTGGTACAGGTCTTCTAATGGCTTCTTGGATAGCAACTATTTTTGGACCTACTTATGCACTGTTCCATCAATGTAGTCTTAATATGATGAGAATGGGTGCATATAGATGGGCCGCTCTCTATCGAGATATTGAGAATTTCTTTTCTCTACCATATTTCTTAGCAAAATCGTCATTTAGTTTCTTTGATGCACCACCAATTTCTACAGAAACGTATGAAGACTTCAAACTAGAAATAATGATAGAATTAGACGAAATAAAAGACAGGGTTCAAGATTTATTAGCATTGGATAATAAATTTGTACCTGAAAGATCAAAAAAACAATTGGAAAGTTTACTAAATAAAGCTGAAATTCCTCTTAATAAGTTAGACATTTCTACAATTAAAAGTGATACTGCACGAACCTTTGCCTTGTTGATTTGGTCGCAGGAATCATCAATCTTTCCATGGAGGAAAGATGAAGCCTTAGAAAGTTTTGCTAAAGATAATAATATGTCAGAGAGAGAAGCTAAAGAATCCATAAAACTAATATTGAAAAAAATAGAGGAAGGTTATTTGAGTCATGATTTATTCTCTTCTGTTATGATTACAGGAGCTCTTAAGGGCATAGCTCAACAAGAAGAGAAATATGATCAAATCATCTCAGATGTTGAATATAATAAATTAGCTATTGCATTAGCTTTAGGAGCTCAACAATATTTGAAAGACAAATTTATCACTGAACCATGGTACAAAAAATTTGGTAAAAAGGTTGCTTACTTCTTTATTGCCCCCTCTATGCCCCTCTTCACTTTGATCATTGCTATTTATAATTATATAAAACACATACTAATCAGGATTGGAAAAGTTTTCGTTGATTTAGGTAAATTTAAACCAGGAAGTTTCTTTAAACATAGATTTTTAGAAATATTTGCAACTCTATCAGATACTTACTTAAACGTGTCCAAAAGGGGAAGAAAGCTCAATTTCAAAGAAGATCTTGATGTTGACTTCAAGAAAATTTTCAAAAAAATCGGTAAGTTTCTGCTGAAAGCTTTGCTCTTTGTTCCACTACTTATTTGGTCACTTCTGAAATCTATCTACAATATAGGAAAAAGAATTGTAACCCAAAGAAGTGAACAAGAAAGGATGAAGAAAAGGTTTGAAAAGGATCTTACTTCAGAATCTATTCGTGTGATGTATCAAGAAGTATATGATAAAATGTTATTATCTGACTTATCAATTTCTTAAATAATTTTTTTCTTACTCATTTTTGTATGATAAAACTTAAAAATGTTACACAAGCAAAACAATCAATTATTAATTTAGATTAAAAGAGGAATATTGATGTCTGATGGAAAAGAGCAAATTGCTAAAAAGTTTGGCCCAGCTATAGTTTCTTTAGCAAACTCTGCACGTGCTTTTGATGCACCTGTAAGAAACCCTTTACTTATTCAAGCTCCAGGATTTTCATGGGGTACAACAAATTATTTAGCAATGCCAAGAGCTTCAGCATTTGTAAGCTTAATTGAACACTTTTTCGGCATGCTTATTCTAGCTCCAATAATTCTCATTAGAAGAGGTTACAAGCAGATTTTCCAAACCTTAAAAGAATTTGATAAAAAGGATTGGTTTGCTTTATCTTATGTAGCTATTGGTGGATCAGCTCTAGGATTGTTTTTCTTCCTAATAGCATTAGGGATGGGTAATCCAACTGTAGCAATTCTTCTTCAAAAAACTCAACCTCTTATAACATTGGCTTTTGCTGCTGTTATTTTAAAGGAAAAACCAACTTGGCAGTATTATATCGCTCTTTCAATCTCTCTAATAGGTGTGTTCCTCATAATCTTTGAAGAATTAGTAGTATCTGGTCAACCATTCAATTGGGTAGGACTAATGGCAATCCTCTGTTCATTAGCAGCTGCTACAATGTGGGGAGGATCAACAGTGTTTGGAAGAAGATTGACTGAAAAATTAGACTATTGGGATTTAACATTACTTAGATATACTGGAGGTTTCTTCTTCCTTCTAATCTTCAATGGTGCACTATTAACTTACAATAATACATACTTTGAGTTCTTATTAACTGGAATAGAAGTATTTCCTAATGTTTCTAACTGGGTATGGCCAGTACTTGGATGTCTGGCATATGCGGCAGTGTTAACAGGAGGAGTTTTACCTCTAGCTCTCTACTACTTTGGATTAAAACGATCAAAAGCTACAATAGCAGGACTTGCTGAGTTAGCTTTTCCATTGCTAGCAATTTTTGTAAATTATTTCTTCCTCGGTTATGCTTTGTCCGTTATGCAAATAATCGGAGCGGGAATTTTACTAGTAACAGTTTCGATGTTATCCTATATTAACACTAAAGAGAATGAAAAAACTAAGATAGCTGAACAACAAATTACAATAGATGATACAAAGTGATGTATTTTCTTTACCAAATAAGAGAAAATGCTAGCTCTATTTGTTTATCATCAAGAATTTTTGTTTCTTCTAATTTTAGCAATGTTAATTGATTTTCTAAATATGCTTGAATATCACTTGAAAGGACACTTAAAGACATTTCATCCATTTCTTTATCTGAAAATAGAGAAACAATAAAATGCTTCAAAACACTATCGTATTCCATAGCTATATCTTTGAAACCGTAGCTGAAGAATTTAGAAGAGATCATCATTTCTATTTCCTTGAATCGCTCTTGCAAAAACCAAGCAGGGACGAGTTCTTCATCCTTTTCCTCAACTTTTTGATATATATCTTTCCTATTGGAATGATGAACACTTAACCATTGGAAAACTTTCTCTTGAATCTTAATATTGAGATATGCTACCATTTCATTTGTTTCAGATATTTTATCTTTTACCATGTTATTATAATCATAAAACATTTCATCAGAATAATAAATTCTCTTTGCTTTAAACCAATCACCAATTATCTGAAGCAATTCCTCAGGTGACAAGAACATTTCTATTTTTCCATCTTCTTTATTACTCATTGAAACCACTTTTTAGTTTGATAAAATTGTAAACAATACGATTAAGTGATTAAAAATGTTGTCTCAAAAGATACAAATTACAAGCAAATCCAGAAAGTTTTGTAGTATTCAGGACTATTAATCACTCGAGAATCTTGAGGAAGATGAATATGGTTACCTTGAAATCCAGGAAAGGCTCGAGAACCAGACTCATAAACAAAACCACATGTACCAGCAGCTAAATCCTCATCGATTCCATTAACCCAATAATTCCGAACATAATTTGCAGTACCGATGCTATCGTACCATTGCAGTTCGTATGTAATGAGCCCAAGATCACCTAGAGTCATGATGACATCAATTGCTGTGATAACACCATTTTGAAAGATATCATTCCTAAGATTGTGAGGAGTAATTTCTATGTCTGTAAAGGTTTTGAAGACAGTATCTCCGTTGATTATTATTTCAGGAATAATGACTTTTCCATCATTGCTCTCCTCCCTTATTATTTCTTCTGCAAACGCTATATGAACATCTTCTAAATACGCTTCTCTTTCTTGATAGAAACTAAGTGTTGTCCCGAATTTCCAAGGATAATGATCCATTCTGAAAGCATTCTCTTCTGGCCATCCTCCAGAATACCAAGTTCTATACCACCAATTCGTTTCTCCCTTCAATGAATCAATAACAAACGTATTCATTGAAGTATCGAAGTGATAATCCAAGTTCACTTTTCCAAGTTCATCTAGATGAACTATAACATCAAACATAGAGAACTGTATCCCTTTGAAGATATCAGGACGGGTAGTAGTAACATTGAGAGGGTTAAATTCGTATTGAGTCCCTTCAATGGTTATTTTAACCATACCTTCTCCTGAAGTAGTCCCAGGATTATTAGGAATTCCTGTATTGTTCTTTGGTATTTGAAGATAGATTGCACCGATTAGAAGCAAGATAGTTAAAGTAGCAATTGCATAATTAACCCATTGTTTTCTTAGTTTCTTTCTTATCGTTAAAAACTTCAAACCGATTGCAATATGTATGATAATAAAAATATTAATTACCAGATCTAATACTCTATGCCAAGAAAATGGAATTATTTCACCGAACGTATTAGCAAACCAAACATAACCGTAGTCAACTGATGATTAAAAACTTACCCAATCTTGTTATGAGGGAAAATGAGGGGAAAAAATTTTGAGCAATAATAATAAAGAGAGCATATGTTAGGGAGTATAGGGAAAGCTCCTCCTAGCTGAGTTTTCTTCGCGTTTATATACCATTCTGTGGATAAGTAGGTGAAGACGATGGTCTCACAAGCAACAAAGAAAGTACAAGTAGCTGTCAACCCTCACTCAAAG
>JABCTC010000047.1 GCA_018238545.1 Candidatus Heimdallarchaeota archaeon | reverse complement strand
TCTCCTCCTCTTTTTCTTCTTCTCCTATCATCTGGGAGAGTTTGTATCTCCTGTGTCCTCCTCTTGTCCTCTTGCAAGGGAGGATTCTTTCTTCCTTCTCCCACCTCCTCATAGTGCTAGTTGATACTCCTTGCATGTATGCTGCTATGCCTAATTCTTACTAACATAGTTCTAATTTTACTGCTCTTACGAAAAATTTTCTGTTTTTTGGCAAGATTGAGCAATATTTCTTTCAGCTGTTGCTTACAGTGCTATTTTTGGTCGCAAAAAAGCATTAGAAGGACCAATGCTCTAAAATTATTGATTATATATAAACATTCCAAGCCCACAAAAAGGTGAAATACATCAAAAGCTCGAAACTCTCGGGAATTTTATTCTGATTCAGGTTTTTTGCGAAATGTCATGTGAAATGTTGACTAACTATCTCTTTCTTTGTTTCTTGTATTTTCTCAAGTAAATCTTTATGTTCTTTGGAAGTGAATATGTTCCAGTGGTAAAACATTAATTGCTCAATCCAAGAATAAAACCTCTCTGCAAGAGCAAAATCGCTCTTTTGAAGCAATGCAGTAATCTTTTCTAGAAGAATTTTCACTAAAAAGGTAGGATCGATAATCCAATCATAATTTTCCAGTAAATTATCAACAACCTTATTTCTTGAATAATTCATATTTTTGAGTTCACTCTCGTCTAGAATAGGTAGGAGATCATACAAAAAAGTATTCGCTGTCACAAAAAGATAATTCCAAGTGTGTTCAGGTAAATCGAAATGCTTCTTCCTTTCTGTTAAACTTACAATTAACCATTTTAATATACTAAAAGCTGAATCTGGTTGATCTTCTCTAATAAAATGTTTAACTAAGTTTAGATAGATTAAGAAGCCTGTATCTTTAATTTCTTTCTTTTCACAGACTTCTAACAGTTTAGATAAGTTGGGGACATTAGAAACAAAATGTAAGAACAGTTCTAGAGTTTTTTTCCAATCTTTTGAAGAACAAAGTTCACAAAACAAATCAAAGGAATCTGAAAGTGTAGCTTCTAAAGAAAAATCCTCTTTAGCGAATAATTTTGCAAGAATTTTTGATATTACCTCATATTTCTTATTCTCATACTTTTTAACAAGCGTCAGAAAGTCATCTAGAAATTCTTGATAACTTGTAAATTCACTTGTTAATTGCAGAAACAATCTATAATATCTACTCTCAAGAATATTTTCTTCTTCTTGCAGTTTATCTGCTAGAAGGATAAGATCGTCAGCTAGTTTATTTTTTCTCTCAATAAATTCTTCAGAAAGATTAAGATATATTCCACGCTGTTGTAACCAAGCATACTGGTAGAAGAAATCCTTCCAATATCTAGTATCCCCTTTCTGCAAAAATAAATTCATTGTATCTTTAAATAGATCACTTAGAGTTTCATTTGTAAAATCCAAACCAGATGCTCTACTCAATAGAACAGACAAAGGTTCAAGCTGATGTGGTTCTCGCAATGAAAAATCAAATAGAGTAATAGGATCGCTTTGAAAAATCTGTAGAAAATTAAGGTTACGCAAAAAAGGATATTTATGCTTTAAACTTAAAGCACAACTTAGAATTTTTTCTTGGAGATCTTTGAAACCTCCATCATTAGATGAGAAGCGTAAAAGATCCAAGTGTGGGTGTTTACTTGGAAAAATAATCTCAGCAATTGAAGCAGGACAATTAATTGCTCTTTGTATTTCAAGCAGAATGCGTTCCATTTCCTCAACATCCGTGATTTTTTCTCCCTTTTCTGCTGAAAGAACACCAATAACTGAATAAAATGGAGAAACTGTCGAATGTAGTGTATTTGATATGTTCTCATCTATTTGGAAATCTTCTCTGAATAAAATATCAATCATTTTATTAGCTAGGATTAACCGCAATACAAAGTACTTTCTTTCTTCTTCGTCAGATAACCCGTTTATCTGCAATGATTTTTCCTTTGTTAGCCTATTTGTCTTTGCTTTTTCCAAGATTCTAAGGAACTGAGAGTAAGATGTAGATGCATAGCTGTTAATTGGAGCGTAAAATGTTTTAAGGAAATAATCAGATTGGACTTCATCCTCAATAATATTAATACTCTCGATACTGAGCGGGTCGTAAAGAGGGTCAAAAGACATAAAATAGAATATTAGACTTGTAAATTCTACTTTCTTCAGATTTATTTTATTATCCAGTTTATCATATTTCTTATCTTTTATGAACTCTTTACCTTTATCAATTATTTCCACTGCTTTTTTAGAATCATTAATTTTGTAAAAAGCATCTGCAAGTTTCAGACACGAATATAGGAATTTTTCCTCGTCCATCCACCTAACTGTTTGCAAAAACATATCTGCAAACTCATAGAGAACCTCAGGATGAACCATCATTAATGATTTTGCAAATAGTGTTTCAATATTAGGTATAAGGTTTTGAAATAGGTGAGGAGATGTAGCAAGATTTGCTAAAACTTGCGCAATTTCTTTTTTAATCTCATTTATTTTTTCTTTAATTATCGGCAAATCTAATGATGATACAACGGTTAAAAGATATACTATTACAATAAACATTGAATGCACATCATCTGTTTCTTTAAGATAACCGAACCAGTTGTATGTTGCATCAAATCCTTTGATATAATCATCTTCCTCCCAATAACATCTCGATTTCAACTCATAGATAACCTTAGAATTTTCAAGACCCAATGGTTCATATTTTTCGATTTCTGCAATTTGTTTAAGAACCTTCTTAAAATCCCTCTGATGGAAGTATTCATAGGCTAGCTGAACTCTTACACCAACAATAATCTCATTATATTTTAATTTCTTAGCAAGAGACAAAGCTTTAGCTAGGAAGACTATAGTTTCCTGATTCAAACTGGAACCTAATTGGGCTTTTAGAAGTAAAGATTTCATTATTGTAAAATTATCTTTCCACTGTTTACCAACGCTCAGTAAGAATCCGCATATTTCTTCAGATTCGTTATATTTACCTTCTTTCAAAAGGTTCTGACCTTTAATAGCTAAATCACTCACAAATTTCTCTTTATCGGATTCATACGAAATCTCGAATTGTTGAGCAAATTTTGATAAATCGTCCTCACTGTATTTAACTCTCTTTTTCTTTCCACTTTTCTTATCAATTTTTTTTGGTGGGGACATTATCTAAAACCAAGTGAGATTATAGGCAAAACACCTAATTTTACTATATCAAAGTTGTGCTTATACAAAAACTTCATTTAACTAGTTTAATAAAGTTCATTAATGCCTTTAAAAACTGTAGAATCAGTGAATAGTATTGAGTGATTCAAAGTGGCTAAATGTTAAAGAGACTACATTAAAATATCCGGAAGCCTCTATTTATGAAATCTTTCTTAATGTAACAGAAAGAGAACTTGATAAAATAATAATAGAACAGGGAAAGGAATCTTATACTCCTCGACAACTAATCAAGTATTCAAACAAACTTGCTGATTATTTCTTATCAGAGAATATACAGCCTCAAGATACTATTTCTGTTCTTTTACCTAATACAATTTGGTTTGTTGTATCAGTTTTTGCTGCTTTTCAAGTTGGAGCTAAGGTAACACTCATCAATACCAGATTATCCCAAAAAGAAATTGAGTTTCAGATAATTGATTCTGAAACAAAAATTTTGATTACAAATGAATCATTCTGTGAGTTAATTTCAAATATACCAAAACATTACAAATTGCTTTCAAGTATTTTAACACCTGATTCAAAATGCAAAATAGATTCTGTTAGTGACAATAAAATAATGAATATGGAAAGTATTTTCAAGCAAGAGGATCTCTTCACAGGTATAATTAGTAATTCTGAAGATGTTGCATTCCTTCTTTACAGTGGTGGTACAACGGGTTTAGCCAAAGGTGTAATGCTCACACATTTTAATATGATAGCAAATGCATACCAATTCAATCATTGGTCATCTAGCATACCAAGAGAATATTCAAATGGTGTTTTATCGTCTCTTCCATTATGTCATAGTTTTGGTCTCCAATGTGGTTTTTTTGCTCCTTTATTTAGAGGAGAAAAAATCATCATACTTCCAAAATTCCATCCAACAGATGTCATGAAGATTATAGAAGAAAAAGAAGTTTCATCCTTTTATGGTGTTCCAACAATGTACATAGCTATTTTAAGACAGAAAATTGAGGATTTTAACCTATCCTCTCTCAAAATATGTGTGTCTGGGGGTTCTGCTTTACCAAAAGAAATTCACCGTTCATTTGAAGAAAAAACTGGCATTTCAATAGTTGAAGGATATGGTTTAACTGAATGCAGTCCTGTTACGCATATCAATCCTTACGGGAAAACAAAGGTAAACTCTATTGGAATACCACTTGTGGATACTCAGGTAAGAATCATTGATTCTCAATCACTAGAACAGTTAGAAACAGGTGATGTTGGGGAATTGACCATCAAAGGTCCTCAAGTGATGAGAGGTTACTGGGGAAAGGGGCTTGAATCTGTCAATGTTTTCACACCTGATGGATGGCTAAGAACTGGTGATCTTGGTAAGGCAGACGATGAAGATTATTACTTCTTAGTAGATAGACTAAAAGACATCATCAACTCTGGAGGTCTCAAAATATATCCAAGAGAAATCGAGGAAGTGCTTTTTAAACATCCTGCAATCAGCGTAGCTGCAGTAATCCCAATTCCTGACGAGTATTTTGGAGAGGTTCCCAAAGCTTTCATTGTTGCAAAAGAGGGACATGATCTTACAACTGAAGAAGTACAAGATTTCTGTAATGAACAGCTCTCAAGATATAAAGTTCCAAAGTATTATGAAATCATAGATGAACTTCCTTTGAGTGCAGCAGGCAAAGTTTTAAAGAGAGAATTAATGGAGAGATTTCCATCAGAGGACTAATTCATTTTCACTCTTTTTTCTAATTTAAATTCCCTATCGAGCACAAATTTTCGAGAATCTAAAATTCTACGAAACTTTTAATATGTTAGATTAAGAGATAGATATAAGGTGGATTTATGGGGATTGTAGATGACGAAAGCATGAAAGAATTTCAAATTGAACTTATAGAAAGTTTAATTGATAATCAACTATTTGACGAAGCCCTGCCTTTTCTAGAAAGAATGATGAAAAAATACAATGATCCGTACTTCATATATCTAAAAGGAAAAGTTTACTATTTAACTGGAAAGTTCAAACAAACAATCGAGGAATTAACTTCAGTTATTGCAATGGATTCTGATTTTTGGAAAGCTTACGAACTTCTAGGAGAGACTTATAGATTAACAAATAGCACAGAATTAGCTGAGACTTATTATTTTAAAGCAACATCTCTAAATCCTCAAGCAATCCAATCATGGCTTGGAAGAGGGAAAGTGGCAATGCTACGAAGAGAGTTTCAAATTGCTGTTTTATGTTTTGAGACTTATTTGAGAAACAAGAAAAATGATTCCGAAGTATGGAGATTGCTTGCCCGTAATTATAAAGAATTAGAAAATCATACTTCTGCAATTGATGCATATAATGAAGCAATTGATATTGACCCAATAAACCAATTATTCTACGAGGAATTAGGTGATTTATTTCAAGTAATCGGAAGAGAAGATTTAGCACAGCAAAAATATCTTGAGGGATTACAAGTTGAGGAAAAAACAAGACCAATAAAGAAGGAATTGTATCACAAACTTGCTCGATTGTATTTAACTAAAAAGAATAATCAAAAAGCTTTCAATATAAGTAATGAGCTTCTGGCCCTATTGAAAGATGATCCTGAAGCTACTTTTTTGTCAGGTAAAGCTTTGATACGACTAGGGCAGAGATACGAAGGGATAACAAGAATCAAACGAGCAATAAAGAAAGATCCTCAAGTAGAGTATGAGGAATTTCTAAAGAATGTGGATAGAGAACTCTTTAGCCCCAGATAGCTGTGATTAGATTCAATCAGTAAAGATAAAATTGATAATCATACAAATAAAAATGAATCTGTTTGAAGATGAAAGATAACATTCGATATTTTCTTAAAATTGCTATAAGGGATTTAGCTAAATATTGCTTTATGGTATGGGATTATTATTACATGTCGGATATTTTTCAGGTTGAAACAATTGGTTCTACATTAAGATGTACATACGGACAACACAACCTAATAAGTGGAAAAATTAATCCAGACATCTTTATGAACATAGATGATAGGGGTGAGGTTGTAATTTCTGCGGATTTGGAATGGATGCCATCAATAGTAGAGCATTTTACCGATATAAAACAATTAGACTCCTCTTGGGATGAAAATACATACAACTCATTTTTGTGCATGGAATTGTCAAAAAAAGATTTTCAAACCAAGGATGAACATCTATCAAGAAAGCTCAATCAAGAGGATCAAAAATTAGTTTCAATGAATCGAAAAATCCACATGAAAAGTGGAGTGGGTGGAGCAGGTATTGTTGAAAATGGATCACTAGTTGCTTGTGGTTTCGCTCCACATGTAGTAATAAATGAAAGTTTTTCATTTGCAATTGTAAGAGATGTTTGGACACGACCTTCTTACCGAGGAAAAGGTTTTGGATACGATATCAGTTCTAAAATCTGTAGCATTGCATTTGAAGAAGGAGTCGAAAAGATATTTCTCTGGGTAGAGGAAAACAATAAAGCTGCTGTTCGTATTTATGAAAAAATCGGATTTATAACAGCAAATAAAGCCTATTCAGTTATTGCTAAAAAAAAGAAATTAAATACCAACAAATGATCTAAATTGCTTCTCTATTTGTTTAATATCAACTTGCATATTGACGTCCGAAACTATTATTATAGGAGTTTGAACATTCTTTCTTAATTCGATTATCTGATTCTCGATTTCAAATGTGCAAGAAGCAGAGAGAATTATGACGCTATAATCTTGTTCAAGCACTTCTTCCAATGTTTCCATGACTTCAGCTGAATCATTGACTTCTTTTCCTGGAACACCAATTAAATTGAAACCCCTTACAGTTTCTCTTGCCCCGATAACAAATGCTTTCTTGGTAGTTCCAAGGTCAGCCATACTTAGACTACTTGAATTTGCGTTTAAAAGTTTAGGTTTTATGCTATATTGTTGAATAGTAAAATACTTAACATTCAAATCAGATTATGACATATGTCTGTCATTAAGGAAGAGGATGCCCGTATTGTTTCAATAAACGGGTCAATAGTCCAAGTTAAGGGTCTTTCTTCATACAGAATGGGTGAAATTACTTACGTGGGAGAGGAACGATTAGTAGGCGAAGTAATCGTAATAGAGCGAGATGTTGCCACAATTCAGGTCTATGAGTCTGTTGAAGGATTACGAATAAACGACCCAGTCTATCCTACAGGCAAATCATTAACAGCTGAGTTGGGACCTGGATTGCTCTCTAATATTTTTGATGGCATACAACGACCATTAGATAGGATTAAGCAAATTTCAAAATCAGATTTCATTAAAAGAGGGATTAGAACAAATGCGCTAGACAGACAAAAGAAATGGCAATTTAAACCTAATAAAGAAATTAAGAAAGGAGATATTATTCATGGGGGGGATATTCTTGGAGAAGTTCAAGAAACAAAGACAATCATCAGCAAAATTTTGGCTCCTCCTGACTTCTCTGGAGAGCTAATTGAGATTCAGGAGAAGGGTGATTATACTATTATTGAACCAATTCTTCTATCCAAGAACAATGATGGGATGAGAAAAGAATTAAGTTTAATGCATGAATGGCCTGTAAGAATCGCAAGACCATTTGCAACCAAATTACCTGTATCAGAACCTCTCATCACGGGTCAGAGAATCATAGATATGTTTTTCCCAATAGCAAAAGGAGGAACTGCAGCAATTCCAGGAGGTTTTGGAACAGGTAAATGTGTATCTGGTGATACATTAATTCTGCGCAAAGAAGGAAATCTAGAGAAGATTGAAGATTTGTATAAAGAAGCTCTAAATGGTGATAACCTAGTTGAGAAAGATTCTGAGGATGAAACTTTGATAAGGCTAAAGAAACCTCTAAGAGTATTATCATTCAATCAAAAAGATGGATCTTTGACTGAAGGCAAGGCTACTCATTTGTACAAAGGTTACAGCAGCAAAATGATAAGAGTTACTACAAAGAAAGGAAGAAGTGTAACCTTAACACCACTCCATAAGTTGCAAATTTTCGATGGAAAAGAAATTATAGAAAAAGAATCTCAAAAACTTAATGTCGGTGATTTTGTTTTAAGTCCGAGAAAACTGAGCTATCATTATAAGAACATCAAAAGAAAGAAAATAAATGTTTATGATATAGCTGATTCTTTACGAACAGCTGATAAAACGGCTATAAGGGAAATCAGAGAAAGTGTTGATAAATATATTACTTTGAATAATATTTCGCTTATACAGATGGCAGAAAAATTAAATGTTTCAGCTGATGTTTTTAATGGGTTTTATTATGGTATAAATAATCCAACATTGAGATTTATAAAAAAACTTCAAAGGATAACAAAACAAGAAATCAATTTTAAGACTGTTAAAGCTGAAAGGCAAAGTGAGAGTGTTAAACTACCCAATAAGATGAATCCAGAATTAGCAGAATTTCTTGGATTGCTGCTATCTGATGGAAGAGTAACTAATTACAAAACAATGTATCTATATAACAATGATAATCATATTAGAGAGAGGTTTTCAACACTTGTTCAACTTCTGTTTGATTCAAAATCTAAAGAAAGGGTCGAGAACAATGTTAAAACAACTGTATTCTACTCTAGACCCGTTGGAATTTTCCTTCAATACCTTAATTTCCCTTCAGAAAAGAAATCTAGAACTGCGTCTATACCTGATTTGATTCAAATGTCTGAGGATGAAGATTTGATACATTTTCTGAACGCTTACATAGCCGGGGATGGTTATGTAAAGGGATATACATTAGAGATTGCAACAGCAAGTAAGAGCATTTCTTCAGGATTGTGTTATATATTAAGCAGATTGAACATTATATATAGAAAAACTAAGCAGACTGTTAAGGATCATGAATATTATAGAATATCAGTTGAAGGTTCCCAATTAGAAGAATTAGGACATCTATTCAAGATACACGGTGTAACAGAATATAAAAAGACAAAGAAAATTTATAGTTATACAATAAAAAATATTGATCATTTTGTTTCTTCTGATGCTATCCCTATTAGTATAAATCTCTTAACTGAAAGTAAGAAATTATTTATCAACTCACATTCCAACCCTAGGAAATCAAAAGCTCTTACTGCTATCAAAAATGTTTCAATGGGAAGGAAAATCACAAACAAAACTTTAGAAAATATAATACATATAATAAAAGAACAGAATCAGCATGATAGTCCTGAAGAATCTACGGCTTTGGTTCAAAGGTTAGATTCTATCAAGCAACTACATTCAGAATTTTATTTTGATGAAGTAAAATTAATAGAATTGTTAAATTGGGATGAAGAAGTTTATGATCTAGTTGTCGAGAAATATCACAATTTTATAGGCGGAAATGAGCCATTTATCCTTCATAACACAGTCATTCAGCACCAAATGTCAAAGTGGAGCAATGCTAACGTTGTCGTCTATATAGGATGTGGAGAACGAGGGAATGAAATGACAGATGTATTAAGGGAGTTTCCAAAATTAATTGATCCTTATACAAACAATCCATTAATGGCAAGAACAATTCTTGTAGCAAATGTTTCCAATATGCCTGTAGCTGCTAGGGAAGCATCCATCTATATGGGAATAACAATGGCAGAATATTATCGTGATCAAGGATATGCGGTGCTATTAACAGCGGACAGTACAAGTAGATGGGCTGAAGCTTTAAGGGAAATATCAGGACAATTAGCAGAGTTACCTGTAGAGGAAGGTTTTCCTGCTTACCTAGGTGCAAGGTTAGCGAATTTCTATGAAAGAGCTGGTAAGGTTATACCAATTGGTTCTCCATATCGTGAAGGTTCAATCAATATCACTGCTGCTGTTTCACCACCAGGTGGAGATTTTAGTGAACCAGTAACAGCAAACACAAAGAGATTCGTTAAAACGTTTTGGGGATTGGATTCAACTTTAGCTAACAGAAAACATTTTCCTGCAATTAACTGGTTAAACAGCTATTCTGGATATATATCTGAGATAGAAGAATGGGCCCTTGAATCCGGTTTAGAAGATTGGGGGCGATATCGTCAAGAAATGATGAAATTACTGCTAAAAGATGAAGAATTGCAACATATTGTTGAGCTAATAGGATCAAAAGCACTTCCTTCAGATGAACAACTGATAATTCTGATAGCAGATATAATCAAAAGTGGGATACTACAACAAAGCGCTTTTCATCCAGTTGATACTTTTTGCCCAATAGATAAACAAATGAAAATGATGAAGTTAATACTTCTTTTCTATCAAAGAGCTGACATCCTTATTAAAAATGGGTGTCCTATTTCGTCAATTATCTCATTGAAATCTGTTCAATTTCTTAAGAGAATGAAGGAAGATGTTAGCAATGAGGATCTTATGCAATTGAATAAGATTGAAGATTATATCCATTCCGAAATGGAAGAAGTTGGCTCCAAATGTGGGTACAGGATTTGATAACATAATGGCAAGAATAACTGTTAAAGGGGTTTCGGAAATTCGAGGACCATTGATAGTTGTCGATGGAGTATCTGGAATACAAATGGGAGAATATTTAGAAGTCAAAATTCATGATAGTCAAATTCGTAAAGGAAGAGTCTTAGCTATTGAGGAAGAAAGAGTAATAATTCTATTATACCAAGGAACCTATGAAATAGATAAGGATGACATAGAAACACAGTTCTTTGGAAGAACAATGCAACTTTTTGTTTCAGAGAGTATGATTGGAAGAACATTTAATTCTCTTGGGGAACCTCTTGATGGACTCCCTGCAGTTTATTCAGATGAATTCCTAGATGTTAATGGTGCTCCAATCAATCCAACTTCAAGAGTTTATCCTAAAAATTACATTGAAACAGGCATATCTGCAATTGATCTGATGAACACTATTGTTCGAGGACAAAAACTCCCTGTGTTTACAAGTGCAGGATTGCCCAGCAATAGAGTTATTGGACAGATAGTCAGACACGCAAGAATTGCTGAAGAAGATAAAGGTGAAAAATTTGCAATTGTTTTTGGTGCAATGGGGTTAACAATGGACGATCATATCTATTTCCAACGTTTATTTAAGGAAACTGGAACCCTAGATAAGGTTGTAATGTTTGTTAATCTAGCAAGTGATTCAGCTGCTGAAAGACTTCTTACACCCAGAGTTGCTTTAACAACATCGGAATATTTAGCTTTTGAGAAAGATTATCACGTATTTACTATTTTATCAGATATCACCAACTATTGTCAAGCACTAAGAGAAGTTTCTGTTGCTTTAGAAACAGTGCCAGCAAGAAAAGGTTTTCCTGGATACATGTATAGCGATTTAGCATCACTTTACGAACGTTCAGGCATAATAGAGGGTTCAAATGGTAGTATAACCCTTTTAGCAAATTTGACAATGCCAAATGATGATATAACCCACCCAATCCCTGATTTAACTGGTTACATAACAGAGGGACAAATTATTCTAGACAGATCACTTCATACCAGCGGAATTTATCCTCCCATAGATGTTTTAGGTTCACTTTCTAGGCTTATGAAAGATGGAATTGGGGAAGGACATACAAGAAAAGATCATCCAGGTTTAAGCGATCAGTTATATGCAGCATATGCTATGGGGTTAGATAAAAGGAATCTAGCTGAGGTAATTGGCAAGAAAGAATTAAATCGTATTGATCAAATTTATTTAGAATTTTCCGAGAAATTCGAAGAATTATTTATTAATCAAGGAGACGCTCGCCGAACGATGCAAGAGTCATTAGAATTAGGGTGGTCTCTTTTGTCATTACTTCCAATATCAGAACTTACTAAACTATCATCAGAGGAAATTGAGAAACAGCTATTCGATCGAGTTGAAAAAGACAAATGAGAGAAGCTATCACCATTTCACCAACAAAAGATAATTTGCTCAAATATAAGAGGAAACTAAAGTTGGTTGAAAGGGCATATGATCTTTTACGAGAAAAATATGAAGCTCTCCTAATGAAATTACATATAATAACTGCAGAGATTGCTACTTTAAGAACTGAGATGGAAAAATGCCTGAGTGAAGCTTACATTGAATATATCAAAACAGAATCTGAACTTGGAAGAGAAATGATTAATGTTTTCAGTGACACAATACCTAAGGAAGTTGAGATTCAATCTATGGCTACAGAGTATATGGGAGTTGATTACGTGAATTTAGAGGTAGAAAAACTACCTGATACATCCTATGGGTTTTTTGGAATATCAAGTCTTTTATGGGTAACAGCAGAAAGGTTCAGAGACACATTTCATCTAATTATTCAGCTTGCAGAAATTGAGAGTCTTGCTTTTAGAATCATGAACAATTTACAATCAATACAACTAAATCTGAATGCTTTAGATAAAGTGTATAGAGTGAGATTTCGAAATATAATCAAATTTATCGAAGAATCTCTTGAATCATACGAATTAGAGAACATTTACACTATTAAGAAATTGAAAAGTAAGTTAGAAGAGAAAAAATTGAGAAAAAGAGGCGTTCACAATTAAAAAAGCACTAGTAGCTATAGGTGATTTTGAAAGTGGAATAAGCATGATCAAACAGATCATCGACTTTTTTGATGACTGGGTTACTGAGATTCATCTCATCAATGTTATTGATAGCGAAACGGTTCAACATCTAGCAGACTTTAGAGGGGAATCTATAGAAGATGTAGAAAATAAGTGCAAAGCTGAAAGTGAAAATATATTGAATAAGCTAGTTAACATTTATTCTGATTCTCATCTTTATATTACGTCTAGTATTGAAACAGGTATAATATCAGAATCAATTATTAAAGCATCATTGAAAGAAAAAGTAGATTTTATAGCAATGGGTACGAAAAGAGAGAGGATGGCAAAGAGATTGTTAAAAAACCATATTAGATACGTTATTGAGCTAGCATCGATTCCAGTACTCCTCTATCCAGTTTGAAGTGATAAAAATGGTAGATAAACAAAAACAAAAAGAAGAACATCCCTCTACAAACTTAGATAATCTACTGAAGAAAATTATCTCTGAAGCAGAAAATGAAGCTGAGAGAATGAGGGAAGAAACTCGAAAAAAGCTTGCAAACTTTGAGAAAGAAACAAAGGAACTTGTTTCAGAAATAAAACAGAAAGAACTGGAAAAAGAACTATCTCATTTAGAATACATTAGAAAGAGAACAGAAGCTGAATATCAACAAAAAGCTAAAAGAATAAAAATCCAAACCAAAGAGAAACTAATTGATGAAGTCTTTGAAAAAATTGAGAAAGATTTGTCAAATTTTAGAAAAAATTCAAATTACAAAAAGTATCTAGAAAGCAAGCTAGAACCAACTCAAAGGGCTTTTCAATCTAAAGAAATGAAACTTCTAATCGACAAAAGAGATGAAAGAGTAATTACACAAATTGTTAAAAAACTAGAAAAAGAAAAGAACGTGAAATTCATTATAGAAATAACAGAGTTAATAACATCTGGGGGGTTTATTCTTACAGATAAAGAAGAACGAGTTAGAATAGATTATACAATAGAATATCTATTAGAGGAAAGCAAAGACACAATTAGAACAAAAATAAACGAATATTTATTCAACTAAGGTGATAAAATGGGTTTATTTCCACAAACGATGCTGAAGGCAACAATCATAGTTCCAATAGAAGATTTTCCCAAATTAATAATTCAGCTAGCGGAAACTGAAAAATTCATGCCGAAAGAAACTACAATAGATGAGGATTTAGAAGACTATTCTCCAACAACCAAACTTGATTCGATCAGACGAATAGAGAGCTCGTTTGAAGATTTGTTAAAAACACTTCCTGAACCCAAAGAGAAACTAGTACAAAAAATAGCTAGAGCTTATCGAAAAATCCCACCTTTAGACCCATTATTTACTAATTGGGAAAATATTGAAGAAATTGAGATACAGATTATCGAAAAAATAGAAAAAACAAAGAAAGAAATACATGAACTTATGTCAAGAACAGAAACTATTCAAAATGAACTCGAAACAAAGAACTTAATCTCCAAAGGTTTCAGATTACTTGAAGAAGAGTTTCCGTATCAAGTTAATGAAAAAGAAAGAGCTATTGTAGGAATATTGACAACATCAAAAGCATCAGATGCTGAAGAGTTTGTAAGTGATTTATCAAAAAAAGAAGTCATTCCATTAGTTCATAATAAATTTCTGATTTATGCTCAAGGCAAAAAGGGAGAGATTACAAGATTTCTCAAAACAATATCGACAGTTCGATGGATGGATCACAAACATACTGGACCTATCCATTGGAGTAAGTTAGAAATTGAGGAGGAAATTGAGAAAGGAACCAAGGATTTAGAGAAGGAAATCAAGAAACTTGATGAAGATTCAAAGCAATATACTATTCAAAATAAGGAAAAAATAATGGCTTTACGATTATCAATTGAGAGTTACAAACAGTTACTTCGGATTTACGTAACTTCAAAGAAAACAAAAAGAACAGTGATTTTCCAAGGGTGGATTGCTCAAAAGGATCAAAATTATATCAAAGAGTTTATTTCAGATTTCTCTGAAACAGTTTTCGAAACAGAAGAACCTGAAGAAGAAACAAGAAATGTTCCAATAAAACAAGCTAGAAACCCCATAATGAGATCATTTCAATCTATTGTTGGTCTTTATGGTTTACCTTCGTCAAAAGAGGTAGATCCAACAATTTTCTTTATTTTTACATTTAGTCTTTTCTATGGAATAATGTTTGGTGACGCTGGGCATGGGTTAATTTTTATGCTAATAGGATTATTGGGGATGCTAGCTAAGGGGTTGAAGAGAAATATTCGTACGATGTTTATTTTGGTTTTCTCCCTAGGGTTAGCTTCCTTTATTTTGGGAGCGTTTATCTTCGGTGAATTTTTTGGATATGAGATTTCTCAGGATATTTTTAATTGGACTGATCCTAAATTGTTTGGTGTACACTATCCTATTTTAAATCCAGTCGATAATCTAATTGAAATTTTCAATCTTGTACTTATTATTGGTGCAATACAATTGACGTTAGGACTGACTCTTCGATTAATCAATCAAATTAGACATAAAGAAATTGAAGACATAATAAAAGAAACAGGAGCTCAAGTTTTTCTTTATGCAGGAATTCTTTATTTCCTAAGTTCTCTCAACATTATAGACTTTGGAATAGAAATTGATTCTATAGTGGGGATAGTTGCACTATTAATAGGAGTTGTTTTAGCACTTTTCGGACAAGGAATTGCTGCATTAATAATAAAAGATGAGAGGAAAAACTTTTTCAAAAAATTCTTTGGGGGAATTGGGATGGGTGTAATGAATTTATTAGAATCATTTAGTTCTTTCATAAGCAACACTATTTCTTATGGCAGAATACTGGCTATGCTTGTTGCACATTTTGTGTTTCTCAGTGTTATCAATACATTAGCAAATCTTTCTGGTTTTATTGTATGGCAAATTTTAATTCTAGTAATCGGAAATATCTTTGTTTTAGTTCTAGAAGGGTTACTGGTGTTTGTTCAAACATTAAGATTACATTTCTATGAATTTTTCAGTAAATTCTACGAAGGTAGCGGAATACAACATAAACCAATATTTATATTTAATAAAACAATGGATTTGAGTAAGGATGGTAAATAGTATACTATTAGGAATTATTGCAATTGCTGGTACAATGCTCACGATAATTGGAGCGGGTGTACCTTTAGCTAAAGGGATTCAAGCTGCAGCTGCTGCTATAGCTGAAAAACAACAATTAAATATTTTCATTCTGATATATCTAGCGCTTGCTGAAGCTCTAGCTATTTATGGGCTATTGGTTGCATTTATTATGTACACAAAAATAAGCGATGCAATTGCTGGATTAGTGGAATTCACGGAAACACAAGGATACATTTTCCTTGGAGCGATGGCCATAATGATCATTTCAAATATTGGAGCTGCGATAACATTAACCAAGGGAGAACCTGCTGCAATTGGTTCATTAACTGCAAATTCTGAAGTTTTCACTCCAAACCTTATCTATTTAGGTCTAGGTGAGGCTTTAGCAATTTATGGTCTTTTAATTGCATTCATTCTCCTTAATCTGGCTTAACGAGTATCATCATACTAAGTTTACAACTAGTTCCCTAGTTTTCTCTACAGGGAACTTGTATTCTTTTAGATAAAGTAGCTTGTTTATGTCTTGAATCTGGGATTCATACATCTTCAGATAGCACATTATACTATGAATCCCAAAATCAGAATGAAATGCATTTCTTACTATCTCTAATTCGCTTGCTCTTACTGCAATCTCGATATGCAAAAACATCTTATCCTCAAGGTACATATCAATGCCTTTCGAAATCTTATCTGATGCAAAAGTTTTCAGAAGTTTTAGATCACTCTTTAAATCATTATCCTTCATCATTTTGAGAATTTGCTTTCTGAAAGGAAATTCTTCAGGTATGGGGACTAGTTGCAAAGCTTCTTGTATATCTACTTCAACAAAATCTGCTTTTAGTATCACTAGTAAGAGATTGGTTAGCAATTCATTCTTAACAAAAGCCATAGCACCTTTTCTTTGGTTTAGCTTTAATTTCTCAGCTGTGGAAATCATCTTTTTAAGATAAAATGCTTCTATTGCGAATTCTAATGGCCAAATGTCATTGATTTTGGTGTACATCTTTTCAGCAACTTCTATCTCTTCACCGTATTCAGATTCTTTAAGTAAATCAAGAAGTTCTGCTAAATCTTTTGCTAAGATTAGCTTCGAAATGAAAGCTGTTCTTCCAAGCATTTCTTGTGGTCTCAAATTGATTACTTCTCTCAAATCCACCTTTGCTTTAGAATAAAGATATCTTATAATTCTTTGAATGTTCATTACTTCAAGTTTGGTAGTATACGCTTCAAAAAACTCTTTAGACCACTTTGGAGAGTATTTTAATATAAACATATATTGATCTAGCAAGCTAGCTGTAAGCAATTTCTCTAATTGGTGAGATTGATATTCAGGATGGTCTTTCAATTTTTCACCTATTTCAAAACTTAATAAATCTTGAATGAACAATTCATAAGGTTTATTTATTAAATTTTCAAAGTCTTCTTGAGTAAGTAATTTAGCATATTGCCCTCTCACATAGCTGGTTAAAAAGGCTATATCAGGTGAAATATTTGCCATCATTAGAACATGAACTGATAAAACAAATAAAGGTTGCTGAACAACGTGCTGAACAAATTCTAGAAGATGCGGAAACAGAATCAGCGCTGGTTATAGAGAAAGCACAAAGCAATCGAATAAGAAGATTAGAGCATGCAAAAACAGAAGCAAGAGAGATTCTCAAGAAGAAAGTAGAAGAAGCGAAAGACACTTCTAATTACATGAAGTTAATAGAAGATTCAGAAAAAAGCTCTGAAATACTTCTTGATAAAGTAAGACCTAAGATACCTGAAGTTACTGAATTGGTAGCTAATCACATTCTTGAAATTGGTAAATGACAGGTATTCTTATTCACCAATAAGTTCATAATCTTTTTTCAGTTCAGGGAAAGATTCATCAAACTCTATTTCTTCAATTGCATCATCTTTTTCCTTGTCTTCCTTTAAATCTTCTAGATGATCTTTGACTAAATCTAATAACTCATGAGCTTCATCAGCAATAAATGGAGTATCAAGTTCTCTCTCATCTGAGTATCCCCAAGTTACGCCAAAACAAGGAATTTGGAGAATTTTAGCAACAAAGACATCATTTGGCAAATCCCCTATTAAAACTGATCTGGAAATAGTTTCAGTATCATAATTGGTAGCAATCAATTCAACTTTATCTTCACCTGCTAATAGGAAATCAAAAGGCATATCATCACCAAATAGATTCTGAAGAACCTTATTAGCAACCTCTTCATCTTCCATTGTTGGGTTTTGTGTAACTAGTACAAGTTCAATGTTTTTAAGTTTCTTAATTTTTTGGAGTGTCTCTTCTATCTCAGGTATTAATTTCTTGATTTCTAAAAATTTCTCTATTTGTAATTGTCGAAGTTGCTTCTTTCTTAGATAGAGCTTAATAGGGTTCACTGGATATTTAAAAAACATGAACATGCTCATTTTTCTTCTAGAAGCTTCTTTGTACATTTTCTTAACTTGATCATGAGAAAATTTCTTTCCCAAAACTTCTTCAAACACCTCTACTGTTATATCAATTGTATCGACAAGAGTACCACCAAAGTCAACAAATATAGGAACTTTTTCTTCCATAATTAACCAGCATCATTATTGATAAGTAAATAAAAGAAAAAAGAGGAATTTAAAAATTTTCACTCTATCGTTTCTTTCTTCTAGTTTCTCTGTATTTAGTTCTAAGCCCTAGAAGTAATGTCCGCACAGTGAATACTATTCCTGTAATTGCAGCAAAAATGCCAACCCAGTTTATACCTAAGCCAAAAAATGAAGCATCTTGCGAAGCTGCAACAGCAAAGTATATACCTGCGATTCCTATAATCCCAAAGAATGCGGATAACAGACCTATCATAACCCAATAGGATCCCTCTCTAGGTATTTGTGTGATTACTGTTCGTCCAGTTGCTGCATCCATGGTTGCTTTATACATCTTATTGTTTACTTCGAATTCTAAGAAGTAGAATGGTATGTGCAACAGATATATTCCCTTAACTTCAGGTTTGTCTTTGACTTCGTGAATTTGAGCTAATTCTTTGTACATCAATCCCTTATGGATGTCGCGCATAGTAGCAACAGCTTGGACTTTAGCTTGTTCCACGTCTAACACAGTTTTCACAACTTTCGCTTTCACTTTTTTAGCTTCTAAAGCTTGGAAGTATCTCTTACCACGTGTGGAGATTTCGAAATTGATTAAATCGTTGATAATCTCTTTTGGACCCCAAATTATGAATTCTCGCTCATCATCAAAAACGCCTTGTTCAGGTTTGAGATGGATGTCAATGCTCTTATATCCTGATTTGTAACGATGATGGAATGTTGCGTATTCACCATTACCTTTGTATTCAGTTCTAAGGTGTACGGTTACAATATAGTAAGGATAGAATTTCAAATCAACTTTCTTCAAGTTAAGTGATTTGTGTAAATCATCAGGAGTACCTGGGCTTTTAAGAATGTCACCAGCTAATTCTGTCCTAATTTGTTCCACATCATATACTACTGGCAGCATATAATGTTCAATCAATTGATCAACTTTCTTCAACTCGCTTGTAACGCTACAGAAAGGACAGGTTACATGAGTTTGAGTATCCTCCAATTCTAAAGGAGCTGCACAGTTTGGGCACATTATACTTTTCATTTTAATCCACCACCGTCACGGTTTTAAACACGTTTTTCAGCGTGAAGAAACCCATAATTGCGACAACAACCCCAATAATAATGGGTATTATATAATCAGCACCTAAGAAATAACTTCCAACACCTCCACCTAAGAATAGTAAGGTTGTAATTCCAAGGAATGTCATTCTGAATCGAGTTGTAACAGGAATCTCTCCTGCTATAATTTTACCACTGCTTCCAAGAATAGCTATTCTGTAAGTCTCATCTTGAAAAACATATTCAATTTGCCACACAGGTGTATGAACGAAGTATGTACCAGTATAAGCTATTTGTGTGGCACAGTCAAATACTTTAGTACAAGCTCTCTCTGCTCTTGATCTATGTTCATCAAAAACAGCAGTTTTTGCTAACTGATTCGCAGCATCTAAAGAAATTTCTGTGGATAGATATTCAAACTCTTTCTCAGTATTCATCAACCTATCATGGTTGAAAGGAACAGCACGAGAAAATTCACTTTGGAGAATCTGTTTGACTTTTCTATATCCATACATAGAGCTTCCTCTTCTCCCTAGAAGAACATCTGCTCTTTTTTCTCTAATTTCTTGATCAACGGGACGATAGACTGTCACACTTTCTGTTACAGTTCTTCTATTTTTACCTGAACCTACAGTACGTGTTCTTGTTTCTGAGTATCTCTTATACCCAACATAGTGAGTATAAGCATCTGATGTTGCTACCCAAAATGGCATCAATATGGGTTCAAGTTTGGTTATTTTGTAACCTTTAATCCCTCTCATGAAACCTTTTTTCTTTATAAATCCCTTTACAATGTCTCGAATTTGGTTCTGGTTATGCTTGTTGTCGAGAATGTAGTGATTTTTGAATTCAGTCCCATCTGCCAAGAAAGCCTGACCACATGAATTACAATTAAACACTGCATCTTCTGGATTAACATCCACAGGTGCATTGCAATGTGGACATTGAAATTTAACAATTTGGCTCATCAATAATAATAAATACATCGTGACATATAAAATTTAGCACAGATGCAGAGGAAAATCATTTCTCTTCTTTTAGTTTTGCCTTTTTCATCTCATCAATAGCTTCAACAACAGTATCAACTATTTTAGTGAGTTTTTCATACATTGGATCTGATACTGGAAAGATATACTCTCCTTTGAGAGCCATCTCCATAATTTCATGAGAAATTGGAAGAAAGTCAAGAAAGTTCATAGTTTCAGGTTCATAAAGTTTTACTATCCCGTCTCTCCATGAATTAAGCAAATTTTGGCTTTCTTTTTTTAGATTAGGGGGGAGTTGATTGAAAACAAAGAAATTTAGAGAACGAATATTAAGCTTCTTGTAGATATCATTAAGCATCTGCTTTGCTCCTTCATAACTAAAAGTAGAAGGTCTTAAAACAAAAATTCTAGCATCTGCTATAGCGGCAGCATTTACTGACTCAAGCTTATATCCAGGAGCACAATCATAAATCACATATCTAAAGCCCATTCTTAATAGGAACTTTGTCATTTCATGTAGAGCAAAGAAAGAATGTTTCTGAATATCTTCTAACATGGAAAGTAAACCTTCACCATATTCTACGTTTTCTTTAGCTACAATTACAAATAAATTGGGGTCATCTGTTTTATTTAAGACATCCTCAGATACAGAAGTTTCTCCAAGAAGAATATCGTTAATCGTGTGTTTTATTTTTTTATCCTTTATGTTAAATATGTGCTGTATTGTCGGTTGTGCAATGTCAAGATCTATTATTGCTGTTTTATTACCTCTTCTAGCCAGTTCTTTTGCAATGTTACATGAAAGGGTTGTTTTTCCAGGTCCACCTTTCTGAGAATGGAGAATTATGATATCAAGCCTTGTTGAAGAAAGATTACTCTGATTACTAAAATCGAATTTCGACATTTACTCACCGGACAATTATATTTGGAAGCAACCTATATTAAAGTTTAAGTGATGTGAAGTTTTTCGTTAAAAAACACTGCATTAGAACGTTTATAATCTTTTTTGGGATGTTTTCACCAACATCAAACTTATATTTATTAATCTTTAACTATTCTCAATAGAGTCGCAGAGATTATTTAAAATTACAAGGTGTTAACATGAGAATTTTGTTTGACGAAACCCAAAAAGAAAGAGGTCTTATTTTTGATAATTTTCGAAAATTAGCTGAAACACTTGAAGATTCAGGACATCAAGTCAACCGCTTAGACACATTTCCAATTAAATATACAGTAATTTCAAAATATGATATTCTTGTATTTCTATGTCCTGATGGTTCAAAATTGTATGGACATGAAGTTAAAGCACTCTTAAGATTTTTAGATGAGGGTGGTTCTGTAGCAATTTTTGCTAATGCTGGTGGAGATAGAGGATTAAACACCAATATGAATACGCTTTTGAAGCATTTTGATATGGAAATTGTAGCAAACCAGATTTTTGATTATAAAAACTACGACTTAAAACTAGAAAGTAACCCAGTTATCAGCAAATTCTTCGACCATTCCATTACCAAAGGGATTAAAGATGTTACAATGGTATCAGGATGTTCAATCAACATAGGAAAGAAAGGAATAGAACTAGCAAGAACATCTTCGGATAGTGACCCTCCAAGTGTAACAGTTTTAGCTATCGCTTCTTATGGGTTAGGGACAGTTTTGGTTGGTGGATCTTATTTAATGTTTTCTGATTTAAAATCAGGTTTGAAACTGAGGGGCAATAAGAAATTAGCTACCAATATTTTCAACTTCATTTCTGAGGTACCAATGGGTGAAACTGAAGAAATTACTGAAGAAGAACCAGAACCAGAACCAGAAAAACCTAGTAAAACTTCTCTTCAACAACCACCTGTTCCCGAAACACATGCGCCCATTCCTGTTGTCACTCCAACATCAATCGTTCAGGAACTAAAAAAAGAAATGAGAATAAAAGAGCCAAAAGAGGAAAAAACAGAAATTAAACTCTCTAAAGATGATATCTATCGTGCAATTGCAATAATTCAAGATTTAGAAAAAGATATTTCTGAACTCAACATAGAAGATCCAGGATATAGAGATATTCTTCTTACAGATATGGCAAGAAGAAAAGGCGTTGATTATTCTCAAATATTACCATATTTAGAGAAAATACGAGAGAAAGAGAAACGAAAAGGTGAAACCGAGAAGAAACAAGAACTCAAGGATAGTAGAACCGATAAGTCTTCAATTCCTTTACCAACACAAGCTGATAGGTTTGAGAAAGAGGTACTAGTTTTTGATGAAACTTTGGAGGAACAAATACAAACAAGCAGCCAAGTACCAGTAGTTTCTCAACATTTGCAAAAATCTGATTTAACAGAAGTTGTAGATGCAATAAAAGAACTAAAGAATAGTGTCGACGTTTTAAGTGCAAATCTTATTCATCTAATGAGTGAAATTGTTCTTGAAATAAAAGAGGGAAAAGGCAAGAAAAGAATATTCTAGGATAGATTTATGTGGAATTCAAAGAATTATCGCAGTGTTATTTCAAATTGGAAAAAACACGGAAAAATCTTGAAATGGTCGACATTTTAGCAGAGACAATAAAAGATTCTGATTCTAAAGAGATCGGAAAAATTGCTCTCTTAACTCTAGGTAAACTATATCCAGATTTTATTGGAATTGAACTGATGCTAGCTGAAAGAATGGCAATTAAGTCCTTAGGGATAGCTACAGGTAAAAGTGATAAATCTGTTCAAACCCTACTCGATGAAATTGGCGATTTAGGGGAAACAGCTCACCAGCTATTAGAAAAAAAACCTCAATCAACTCTGTTAGCATTTACTAAACAAGAAGAACGGCAAGAGCTAAATGTTCTAGACATATGGGAAATTTTCGATTCTATAGCGAAAATGTCTGGAGAAGGATCATCAGACAGGAAGATTAGAACGCTATCTGGTCTTATTTCTAAAGTTTCCCCACTGGAAGCAAGATACATAATTAGGATGGTTTGCGGTCAATTAAGATTAGGAGTTGCAACTCAATTACTACTAGAAGCTCTGTCTCTAGCAAAAACAGGCACTAGAGAAAACAAAGATATTCTAGAAAGAGCTTATAACAGGACATCTGATATAGAGTTTGTTGCATCGTCACTTTTTTCACAAGGTTTAGAGAGTATAAAAAAAGTTGAAGTAAAAATTTTTAATCCTATAAGAGTCATGCTAGCACAAAGAGTTTCAAGCTCAGAAGAATTGTTGGAAAGATTTGGAGGGAAGGTTTCGCTAGAGTACAAATATGATGGATTGCGTGTTCAAATACATAAAAAGGGCTCAAAAATCAAGTTATTTTCCAGAAAACCTGAAGATATCACACACCAATTCCCTGATGTCATTGAATTCATTAATGATGCTGCCAAAGAAGATGAGTTCATCATCGAGGGAGAAATTGTTGCTTACGATTTACAGAAAGACAAAATACTACCTTTTCAACATGTTTCACAAAGGAAAAGAAAGCACGATATCGACAAGAAAATCGGAGAGGTTCCAGTAAGAGTTTATCTTTTTGATTCACTTTTTGCTTTTGGAAAATCAGAGATAGAAAGCGATTATCTAGACAGGAGGAAGTTAATGGAAAAACTTGTTGAGACGAATGATAACATACAATTTTCTCATCAGACAATTGCAGAAAATTCAGATGATATCGAAAAATTCTTTCAACAAGCTCTAGAAAACGGCTGTGAAGGAGTAATGGGAAAGGATATTTCAAAAGGTTCTTTCTATCAAGCTGGAGCGAGAGGTTGGAATTGGGTAAAATACAAAGCTGATTATGTTGACAAACTATCAGATTCATTCGATCTTGTCATGTTAGGTGCTGATTATGGTAAAGGCAAGAGAGCGGGGTCGTATGGTACTTTCCTAGTTGGTTGCTTTGATCAGGACGATGCTGTATATAGAACGTTTACAAAAGTTGCCACCGGTTTTAGTGATAAGAACCTTCAATATTTTTACGATGTTCTCAAGAAATTGGAAAGAGCAAAACCCAAGGAAGTTGTAAGTGACACAGAATGCCAAATCTGGTTTGAACCTTCTATAGTCATTGAAGTAACAGGAGCAGAAATTACCGTAAGTCAGATTCATACTTGTACAAGAGGCCTTTTGAGTGAAAAAACAGATGGATTAGCTCTTCGTTTTCCAAGATTCACAGGAAGGATTGTTGAAGATAAAGCTCCTGAAGACTCTACTTCAAATCAAGAAATACACACAATATATTTAAATCAAAAAAAATAAGTTAGAAGTGACATCAAATGTTTGGTAAAAAAAATAAGCCTGTAAAAGATGAAACAAAAGGCAAAATTCCTGAAGCTTTGAAGATATTAATGACAAACATTTCAGATTATGAAGGTTATTCCGACCTTGAAATTCGAAGTAATTCCGATAGAGCTTTTAGAAAGAAGCTTTTTATCCTGCTTCGTAGCTCCAAGGACGCTATGGCTCAAGTAAACGAACTATTGATTCATTCTCAATTATTGACTAGCTGGGGCCCTTCAGGTATAGTTGCTAAACGTATTGAAGATATGCTGAGAGAGACCGATAACACTGACTACAAATACAGTACCTTCTTTGATGTAAAGAGTGTAGAAGGAGAACATGGCATCGATTTATCTATACTATATCTATTAGAAATAGACATTTTGGACAATGCTGAAGAATTCAAAGAAAAAATTATTGAAAATCAAGTAAATCTAGAAGAAATGATGCTTGACACAGTAGAAATCAGCATTTCAAGTCTAATGTCCCAAAGCAAAAACTTGGAGAATATCTTTAACGAACGAAATGAGTTAATTAGAGCATTCGAAAAGATGAGTCTTAATTAATAACTCCAATAATTGTTTTTTTAACTTCTTCCATTTTATCTTCAGTAACAGTGAGGATTTTTATTTTAGATTTATATCCTTTGATTATTGAAAAAGATGAACTAGGAACGTCAAAATATTTAGCAAGAAATTTGATTACAGCTTTGTTAGCTTTTCCTTTATCAGGAGGTTCCTTCACATAAATGTCAAAAGCATGTTCAGTAATCAAAATTTTCTTCTGAGTTGAACTAGGATGAACATTAAGAGTAATCATCAAAAAATCAGTTTTTTCAGAAATAAAAGAAGGGATTGACAAGAAAAACACCTTAAAGGTAAGTTGCTTTCTAACCCACCTTGGCTGCTAAACGTGCTGTGGATGCATACGCATAGTTCTTCTCAACGTCTTTTGGAGACCATGCAACAACACATCCATTCCACTTAGGACACCTACTTATGCAGATGTGACCTTGACCACCTAAATTTGTGGAGATAAGTCTTTCTGGAGTCATAGTAATAACTGTGAATTTGAGACCTCCACCAAAATCAATAGCATGATCTTGGTTTTTCCATGCATTAAATGGTATCAATGGATCAACAGCCCAGTCCCCGTAAGTATAATATACCTTTAAATCGTCTCCAACCAGCCAGGCAACGCCAATCGTACCTTCTTGACCTAATTTTGCTACTTCTTCTTCAAAGCTCATTAACAAATCACCTTAATATTATGTTATATTTTATCTTCCTCTATTTGATATTTTCTCTTAAGGTAATTCTCATCTGATGCTACTTTTTCTTACATCCTATATTGGTTTGTTAATATCCAATCCATCCAGTTCTTCCAAGATTCATTTGTTGTAAATCTCAGAACACTCGTGAACCTCTTAATGATGTAAAGAGTCTAAACTAATTTACTACTAGTTTTTGTGACTATTTTTTTCTTATCATCTTTTGATAATCTGTAATAGTGTATAATCCATACTAGAACAGCGCAAAAAGACATCATCAGCCCTAAAGTGGAGATTAGAGTCCCCCATTGTTCAAGTCCTGTACTGGGAAAATTGTTCTCAAAATACCCAGAAATATCAGAATCGATCATAGAAGGGTCAGACATATTTATAAATATATCAAAATGGAAAGAGAAGACACCATCAGATAATGGCCAAAAACAAGCAACATAAAACTGGCTCATGTCCATTAATATATGGCTAAAAACATATACAGCGACAACTCCAGTGAAGAAAAGATTTCTTTTTGTTAGGAGATAAACAGCTACAACAACTAAAGCTTGAATAAAAAAAGAATGTAAAATAACTCTATGCTTAAGCAAGATATCTATATCATGATAAACAGACAGAGGGGAT
>JABCTC010000046.1 GCA_018238545.1 Candidatus Heimdallarchaeota archaeon | reverse complement strand
AGGAATTGTAGTTGGGATAGTTAGTATGTTGGGAGTTTTTATTGGAGTCATGTTATGGAAACCTGATTTCATCAACTATCTGAAATCTTGGATGCTAGCACTTTGGAATGCATTTTTTGCAATATCACTTACCATGACTGTACTTGTCCATCAAATTTTCTTCACAAATGATCCAGCTGCTTTTCCATTATTAGCACCTGCAACTCAGTGGTTCCACCATATACCACTTGCATTTGCTATACTTACTTCTCCAATTATTTATTTAAACTTCATATTCCTTGTGAGAGAGATTGTCAATTTGAAACCTAAACCTTCACAAATTGGAGGTAGCTTCACAATTGGTGGATTATTTATCATAATAATGCTCTTTGTTCAAGTGCTACCAAACGTATGGGGATATCTTCCGCCCATAAGCTTCGCGTTTAGGGATCAATATTGGTTAGCCTTCTTTATACCAGCTTTTCTGCTTTCAGCAACAACATTGATTATTGGTCCATCTTCAATGAAACTTGACAAGTTGGTTAAGAAGCGTAATTCAAAGATAGGAGTAAGTGTTGTATTCGGAATTATTCTTATAGGAACAATTACAGGAGCTGTTCTCACAACACCTAGACCCAGCTATTCTGCTGAAGGGAAGACATCTCTTACAATATTAACTTATAACATTCAGCAAGGAATCAATGTTTCAGGAGATTGGAACTATGATGGTCAATTAGATCTCATCCGAGAAATTAACCCCGATATCATTGGATTACAAGAGTGTGATCCTACCAGAATTTCAGGTGGAAACATGGATGTAGTAAGATACTTTGCCTCTAATCTGAACATGTACTCTTACTATGGTCCAAAGACGGTTACGAACACATATGGTTGTGCAATTCTCTCAAAGTTCCCTATCTCTAATGCTCTTTCCTTCTTTGCTTATAGTGACGAAGAACAAGTAGGATCAGCTCAAGCTCAAATCACAGTTGGATCTCGAGTTTTCAACGTGTTTGTCAATCATCCTTCTGGTGATGAAGACATCACTACAATCTATCAAGCGCAAGAGATGGTCAGCAGAACATCTGGTTTAGCTGATGTTATCTATATGGGAGATTTCAATTTCCGAGCTCACTCAGCTGAATACAACATAACCATTGGTGCAGGATTAGCTGATTCTTGGCAATTAAGATATGGAACAGCAGCAGAGGACAGAATAGATCATATCTTCTTACGACCTAGTTTCATAATCATCCAAGCACATTATATAGAGGAAGGACAATCAGATCATCCCGCGTATTGGATAGAGATACTTCTCTGATTTTCATTTTCTTCTTCTTTTTTCTTTATTTGATTAGTTTTATAAATATCAATACTTTCTCGTCTGTATGGATACTCTAGAAGATAATACCTTGCTAATTATTGATGGTACAAGTGAGGAATCTAAGAACAGAATTCAAAGAGTAGAAGAAAATATCTTAAATTTTAACTTTGATGGTCGATTTTCTTTTTCTGGAGAAAAATCAACTATTCTAGAGAAAATGAAGCACTATAATGTTCCTGGAGTCTGTGTTGCGGTTATCAACAACTATGAATTAGAATGGATAAAATGCTTTGGAGTAAAGGATGTGAGAACAACCGAACCCATAACACTAGACACATTACTTGAAGTCGGTTCTACATCTAAATCATTCACAGCAGTAACAGCATTAAGTTTTGTAGATAAAGAATTGTTAGAATTGGATGAGGATGTAAACAATAGATTAACATCTTGGAAGATTCCAGAGGGCGAATTTACAGAAAGATCAAAAGTAACACTAAGACATATTTTATCCCATAGAGCAGGAATCAATGGTCCTAATGGAGGTTTCAGTTCAGAACCTAACTCAGCACCAACTTTGACACAGATGTTTAAAGGAGAAAAGCCTTCCCTTTCTGATCCTTTTTCAGTAGATTTCACACCAGGAAATAATCACGCATATTCGAACTATGGGTATATTCTAGTTCAACTGTTGTTAGAAGATATTGCAAGGAAATCGTTTCCAGATATAGTCGATGAGCAGATTTTCCAACCTTTAGGTATGGAAAACAGTTCATTCAAATATCCAACAGAGGAAGTAAAACAACGATTGATAGTTCCTCACGATCAAGAAGGTGAAGCAAAAGAAACAGGATTACATCCTACAGCTTATGCTCAAGGAGGATTAATAACAACAGCTCTAGATTTGAGCAAATTTTACATAGACATTATGAATACTTTGAGAGGAGAAGAAAACAGCTTTTTCAAGCAGAAGATAATAGAACAAATGGTAACACCAGCATTAGATCTAGACCCTACAAAGTTCTTCGGTATGACAGGTCAAGGGTTAGGTATATTTATTATAGATAATGGAAAGAATAAGTTTTTCACTCATCCTGGAACAAATTGGCCAGGAGCTACATGTTTACCAATCATTTGTGCCGAAACTGGACAAGGTGCAATTATAATCACAAATGGAATTAGAGGAGAATTATTACAAAGCGAGATTATGAATAGTATTGCAAGAGAATATGGCTGGACTTTGTGGCAAAAATAGCCTGTTTTTTCCTTTATTTGGTTAGCTGTCAAAAGTTTTAGTTTAATTTATTAACCTGATTAAAAAGTATCTACGTTCAATAAACTCAAATTATGCACAACTCTTAATAGTGCTCAACAGAATAAGTTCACAATATCTTCACAAGGTAATTGAAATGATTAGAAATCATTTAACGAAACTCAGTTTCATTTCCATTTTAATAACTATATTAATGATTAACAGTAGTTTACATAGCTCAGCTGCTACTAGAGATTGGTATGTCGGCACCTCTGTCAAATATGCATTAATCTGGTCAGAATCTATAACAACTATAACAACAATTGATGCACTTGAGGGCTTTGGATATTGTTCCGAGGAGATGGAAATAAGATTTGATATAATAAGTATTGATTCGATTAACCATGAACTAGTTGCAAACATGACAATTGCAGGTATTGGTACGGGAGAATCTGATGGATATACTGATGCAGGAGTAATTAGTGGTTTATTAGCAGATTCCCTCTTCGATATTGACTATAGATGGGATAAAAAAGGTGATAGGTTAGTGTTAACAGATTTTGACATGCATTATTTCGATATGGTCTTCTTTATAGAACCTGATTGGGAAATATTCAACACAAATATGGGAAGATTGCTTGACAGGACTCAGATAGTTGATATAGTAACAGATGGTCTTTGGACAACCTATGAAATAACTCTTGGTGATTTTCTAGATTCTATTGTTTCTTATGATATTATGGGTGTTAGAGATACAGTTGATTCACAGTTTACTTTATCTAATTCTTCAACAAAATGGTCTTTCAGTTTTGACTTATCAAACGTCATTTATAAAAGAGAATGTGGGACTCATGTCGATTCTTACTTCCCCTATAGTACGTATACAGTCAGTTACACTTTAGATTTTACAGAAGGTGGAACACTCAATTTGTTTGAATATAACATTATTACTGAAGTGACAACAGATGATGCAGTAGAAGAAGAAGTATATAGTGTAATTATTCAAAAAGGGGGATTTGAAGCAGTTGAAACACCTTCTAACTTCAGTTATTCTCTATTGTCTTTAATGATTCTGCCTGTTCTACTCTATTTCTCGAAGAAGAAAAAAAGACCAAAGCCAGGAGTGATTAAAAATGCTTAAGAAAAAATTCGTGCATACGACAATAACCTGTGCTCTTCTAACTGTTTTATCAGTTAGTTTAATACTTCCTGGTTCAGCAGCAATAGTTAGAGACTGGTATGAGGATGATGTATATGTGTTTGGGATGGTTATGAATGGAGAGTTTAGTTATACATCCTTATCAGAAGATCTTTCATATAAATTTGAAATTATAGAAGAAGAAGAAAGGATGTACACGATAACAAATATCTTTGAATCAACAAAAGAAGTAGAAGTAGAAGCTAAATATGATTCTGGTAATGAAAATACGCTTACTTTCCATTTTGATGCTGATTTAATGAGCACCTATTACGCAAGCAACTTCTTCTATCACAACTACAGATGGGATGAGGAAAATAGTCGAAATATACTAGTTGAATTTCAAGCTGATTTTGAAAATATAAGATACTTCGTAGAACCAGATTGGGAATTATTCAACACAAATTTGGAGGTTTTAGGAGATAGAACCCAAGTTGTAGATACTGTAACACACGATTATACAACTGATGAAATAACTTTAGGAGACTTCTTGGATGCCATACCATCATATAAAATAATGGGAATAAGTGATACAGAACAAACACCGTTCAGTATCTCTAACTCCTCTACAAAATGGTCTATGACTTTTGATTTGTCTAACTATATATATGAAATAGAATATGATTATATAGAAGATATATATTCATATTTCCCCTACAGTAAATACCTAGTTAATGTAGCCTTAGAATATTCTGATGGTGGAACTTTGATCGCATATGATTACACACTATCGTATGAAGTAACAACTGATGAAAGTTTAATCAAATGTGAGGAGGAACATAGAATCAGGAAAGGTGGCTCTTCGGCTATCAGAACTCCTATTAACTTCAGTTATACTCTACTTTCTTTACTTATTGTGCCAACTGTAATTTTATATAACAAGAAAAAAAGAAATAAGATGAACTAGTTTTCAACTTTTTTTCTCATTTTTCAATTTTTTTCATTAAGTTTCTGAAACACAACATAATGAATGAGTTATGCTATATCTTTCTTTCCTGGACTATAAACATCTCATATATTGCCAAAAACATTTATCATTTTTTCTTTCAGAAACTGTATTTCTTTAATATTCATTGTTAGAGGTGGTAATAATCTGAGTAATCCTTTGCCTACATTGTAACCTACTGAAAACACCTTCTGCTAGTAGATCATCCTTGATTCTTTCTACTAGCTCCCCAGCTTTATTTTTGAGCTTTGGAGGTGAATAACAAAATAAAGAATCTAAAGCCTCTCAAGCTGTTTTTCATGATTTTTGTTATTTATGTCACAACTTGTGACCTCTTTCTGTGTTCAATCCTTTTTAAAAGGGATAGTGATGTTAGGTTAGGTGTAAAAAATGAACAGAAAAATACAAAACATGAAAATCGAGAAAGCAATCAAAAAGATGAAATACGAAGCTATGAAATCAGTAGTTTATTATAGAGGAAACCTCTAAAACTACCCCATACTTCATCCCTACCTCTTTTAACAAAAAATAAGTATTATGCACAAATTTATTAATGATTTCCCAAAAGAACAACCGTAAATAAATTAGAAACTTCAAGCTTTAATTAAAATTAATATTTGATATTACTCTTTTTTATTTAAGAAGGACATCACACCTTTCGAAACGTGATAAATCCATAAGAGGAAAACTAAAATGCAAGGAACTATTAAAAAAGTAATGACCGATAAAGGTTATGGTTTTATAGAAAATGAAGAAGACGCAGAAAAAGATATCTTTTTCCATTCTTCTGGAGTTACTGGAGACTTTTACGCTCTTCAAATAGGGACAAAAGTTACTTATGACTTAGAAGATACCGACAGAGGATCACAAGCTGTAAACGTAGCAATTGTTGAATAATACTAACTTCAACAACCTTTATTTTTTCTAGGTGAGAATCTAGAACTTTTTCTTATTTTTTATTCTTAATTTTTAACTAAATCAGGATGCATTTGCAAAACTGAAAAAAGCCAACAAGGTTAGATGTAGATCTCATGTTAAATAAAACATAGTGGCAAGAATTTAAAGAACAAAAACTTGAAGTAAATCTGCATATTCCAATTTGAAAGTTCCGATTTTTTAAGAGCCTGTAATATGGTGATTTCAATCCAGATTATAACATTCTTTCTGTACATTCTTTTGGTGTTTAAATAGACCAGTGTAGCTCATATGTTGAAGGATTGTAGCTATGCACTAGTCCCATAGTGATCCTCGGGGCTACATCCAACAAAAACCTCAAAGCGAACCGTAAGCATCTTTGCAAGAAGCTGTGGGCGGTGTAGGAGGGTAAGTGGCGTCCCCATGATGTGCTCAGGCACTTCTAAAGAATTTGTACAAAATTCATGTCATAGGGCATGTATTCAACATGAACACATGCCCCCTTTATTTTAATTAATAGTTGTAAAACAGTTGCATAATACTTACTACAAAGTATTCATTAAATTATATGTTAACTATATTTTACGAAGTCTTTAGACTTTGTTGAGAAAAATGAAGTTAAAATCCCAGAATACTAACACTAAAATCTCAAAAAGGTCAAACTATGCAAAAACACCGCACAAAATCATACAATACACTTGAAGTGGAAGCAAATAAGAATGAGGAAAATAAACTACTTCCTCTTCTTTTCTTTTTAACCTTACTAGTAGTTATGAGTGAAATTAAAAACAAAATGGATCAGGGAATTATTCCACTTTTGTTTTATCCTTAATAAGAAGAATAAGTTATTTCAAATCCATCAAAATGTAAATTGGATTCACTTTTTTCAAAAATGCAATAGGATAAATATATAATTAATTAGAAGAACTATTATTTAATTAGTAATCTTTAAAAGTAATGGTGTTCCGCAAATATCGTCTCAAATGAAAATATTAATACTAACAGATTCAACCTCAACTATACCTAAAGAATACTTAGAGGAACACAGAATAGCTCTTTTAGAAATATTAGTAGAATACAAAGAGGGGTATAAAAAGGAAATAACAGAGATAGAGAGAGAGGAATTTACTGAAAACCTACATCTGATTAATCCTGCCCCTAAAACAAGTTTTGCTTCTCCTAACGACGCTTCAATTGTGTTGAAACAAGCAGAGGAAGACAAATATGATACGATTTTTTATCCATTTATGACACCTAAAACATCAAACCAAGTTAACTCTGTACGTCTTGCGGCTAAGAAGATGAAAGATAAAATCAAGATCGAATTCTATCCCACCCAATATGCAGGAGCTAGTCAAGCTGCTTTTGTTCTATATGCACAAAAAATGCTGAAAGAAAACAAAAGTATTGAGGAAATTAAGAGCTATTTTGATGAAGTTAAACCACATATTTACACAATTGGTTTTTCAAAAGATTTCACGACATTGTTCCAATCTGGTAAAGTGAAGAAAAGTGTTCACATGTCTTTACTAACAAGAACACTGAAATTAAAACCGATATATCATATACCATTAGATGAAGGTGTTATAGGGTTTGGAGGAGGGATAGGATTCAAAGGTGCTTTGAAGAAAATAATAAAAGAAATAGAAATGAAGATGTCAGATGAGATAGTATATGATCTAATTATATCTCATGCAAATGACAGAAATAAAGCTGAAATTCTAGAAGCAGAGGTAAGAAAAGTGAAACAAGTGAAAAATTGTTTTGTCTGGAAAATTCCTCCTGCAATTGTTAACTCTGTAGGTAAAGGGGCAGCAATGGTCACATTATATCCTAACTATGAGAAATTTAAGCTTGAATAATGCAATAATACAGAAAATAAAAGAAAAGGAAGAGTGTTTCTTCTTTTTAGATTATTTTGAAATCAGACAATTTAATAAATCTGTTTGCTAGCATTACAAAGGTAATTAATAGCTTTTTTACAAACTTTCAACGCACCCATTCACCGATTTTTGTGAGAATAGTTTCTTTAGAACGACATTTTGGACATGCTAGTTTGATTTCCATAGGTTGATCAGAAGAAGTGGGCATCTTTCGTTTTTTCTTGGGTATCTCAATAGAGTAATACAGTTTATCTCCGCAATCTAAACAAGTATCATGATAAGATATTTTGTTGCATTTAAAGCAGTAATAATTTATTGAAGTATCATCTGGTTTGTACTTGATACCTTCATATAGGATCATATTTAATTCGCATTCTTTACAGTAAAACTGGTAACTTTTTCCCATTTTCATTCTCCATTCTAAATCAATCAACTCAACCTACCTCCATTACTCCACATCTTGAATAAAATGAAACTCCCTCGGGTATAGTTCTTCCAATGTCTCCCGTAGTCAACATGACTCCCTCCCCTATCACTAAATTGTGACCGTAAATTACTGGAGTTAGGTAAGACATGAAATCACTCACTTGATTTATAGAGAATGGGGTCTATTATAAAGAGGATTTTTTTGTCTCAATATTGTAAAAAATCATTGAAAAATTACCATGAATGCTTGAGGATAGTTTGATGGGATTAGATAAATAAAAGTGTGTTTCACAGCAATAATTTTTCTATAAATTTGTTTGTTTCATTTAAGCTCAAATGAAGCTCTACTCTTCCCTTTTCCACAGGGGCGATGATTATCAAGTCCTTCTTATTTAACCTACTTATTACATCTGCTACTGGGGCTTTCTTCAACTCGTTATCTGTAAAAGTATTTTTTGGAAAGCCTTTATCTTTTAACCAAGTGTTAATGTTTTTTCTGACAATATTTCTAGTCATAGTCCCTAAAGTTTCCTCTCTTTGGACTTTGAAATCATACAGGGGATCATTTTCAAGTTCTTTCTTATATTGATCAACAAAAAAGTCCAACATCAGCCTTTCCTGCACCGATAATTTAGGCTCTGGTTCTTCAGCGAGAGTAAGAATAACTTTGTCTCTTAAATCGTTTGTAAAAATATTCTTCTTCCTGAAAAAGAAACTTGCTTCATAAGCTGGCATATCCAGTATCTTTTTCTTGATTTTTTCAAAAAGATTTGAAAAATTATTTAGAAGGTTCATCTTTCTACAAAGTGATTTGAATAGCATTCTTTGGTAATGTTTTGGTAGCAAATTTGGTATATTTTGAGAAGAATAAATTGAGGGATTTAAAGATGATAGAAAGTATTCTAGAACGTTTGAGACGGTTCTAATCCCCAGATTTTCCAATAAGTCGGTGCTCAATAAATATGTTGCACGTTGAATAAGGAATTTCAAACTGAAAACTAAAGAAACAATCTTCTCTACTCTCTTTCTGAGTACCTTTGGTGGTTTTTCTTTGTAAATAACATAAACTTGTTTCATATCGTGAACAAAAAGCTCTATTCCACCGTAATATACTCGATTTATTTTCTGATTTGCAAAATCAAGATTCTTATACGTTTGTGGATCTGTCTCAATGATTGTGATAATATCTGAATCTTGAATACTTATAGCACTTGTATCCTTGAATACGCCATTTAGAAAAGACATTTTTTCTTTGATTTTACTCTCATTGCAGAAACGGAGCAATAATTTCAGATTCGATTCAAAATCTCTAACATTCTTATCAGTTTTTGTGAGGATAATTTTTTTTATCGAACGACCAATTAAAATTGGTGACAACTCGGCTTTTTTTGTTGAAACAATTTTAGAATCTACTGTTGGAGTTCTCTTCCATTTAATTGTTCTAGAAATTATTGGAACAAGTGGCCTCAGTGGTTGGTTTTGAAAAATGAAACTTCGAAAATTTCTGTAATAGTTATAACCATCATCATACCAAGACCATCTCAAATCGCTGTAAGTTGAAAGAAAAGCAGTTTTAATGTCTTCTGAAGTTTCACAAATCTTTTTGTTTTTATAACTTTTCTCAATGGTTTTAGATGTGGTGTTTCCTTCAGCTAAGAATTTCAAGTGATCTCGCAATTCGTGTGAGTAAGCTATTTCTATTAACGGTATAAATTGATAGAATGTCAAATAGATTTCTTTCACTTAAAATCAGCTCCCAGGATATCTTCAGAAGAGTACTTCCACTCTTGAAAAACTGTTTCATATTTATCTACAGGCAACTGATATCTTGTTGTAATCATTTGGTCAACGATGAAAAGATTCTCTATTTTTCCTTTAAAAAAGTCTGTAAGAGACTCAATTGCATCAACTACAAGCTCATAAGGAACCCTAAGGACAATGTAAAGACCATTTTTTCCTTCAGATACATATTGTTCACTAAACACTTCTGGGAAGAAGGACAGAGTCTTATGAATCTCATGCTGATTTTCATGAAAATCACGTAAAAATAAGATAATGTGTTTTAAGCCAAATACGAATAAAGGGTTGTATCGCAACTTGTACAAGTCATTTTTTCGAAGTTTGTCAACTTGCTTCTTTACTTCTTTTTCTGCCAATCCAAGGTCACTAACTATATCCCTTATCGATAAGTGTTTGTTTGCAAGAATGTGATTTAAGATATCAAGACCTGTTTTATTCAATCTTAATTTTTCATAGTCACACTTCTCAAAATCGCGAGTTAGTATAGGTACTGACTCAACTAATCTTGAATCATAATCTTGAAGAGTAAACTGAAGATTTTGAGGATTGAGTTTCCAATTTCCAGTCTTAAAATCGTATATGTTACAATTAAATGACTTCAATCTAGTTTCGGTTAGAAATCGTAAAACACGAGAGTAAGGGACATGATTATTTTCGCATATTCTCTTTGATAATTTTCTTAAGTCATTTTCTACTTTTTCAAACCTTGGTGCAACGAAATACGAGAGAGAGGATCTGCACCCAACATTTCCAGTATACAAGGAATGAAAAAACACACTTTTCGACAATTTAGAGAAAAGATCAATATCGTTTGTCAGAGGGTATTCAAACATCAAACCATATACTGAAAGATCAAGTTTATGATAATTTAGAGAGATGCCTTGATGTAAGACTCTCTTTGATCCTACGATGTTCTTATACTTTGAAATATTGGAGAGATCAATGTCTAAATAATCTTTAAGCTCGCTTGAAACCATCGTTTGTCTATCTAGAATTGTCTTGAACACAGCAAATTCTCTTTTATTAAATGAGGGCTTAACAGATGCTCTGAATTGATAAAAAATAGAGAGGAAAGTTTCCCATGCCAACTCTTTCATTGATCGTCTGCTTTGTTCTAGAAGATTGACGAAGAAGTCTTTAGCTTTACGCAAATCAGATAATGCAACGTAGCTAGCTGGAACCATATAAACGAGATTCTTGTATTTTCTTGTTTTACTGAATTTGAACCAGTACTCCACCCATTTTTGCTTTTTTACTGATTTAGGTGAAAGCTCAAAATAGGTCAGAAAACAGGCTATGTCCCACAACGGAGATTCAGATTGAATACTATTGTCAACTATAACACTATGGAATTGAGCGTAATCATCTTCCAAGATTTTATCCGCTTCCTCCAACCTAATTACAAGATTCTGATTTGTAATGCCAGACATGGCAAATTGTGGAGTTTTTTGCTTTATTTAACGATTTTCCTTTAAATATTGGAGTATCGGGTAAGAATATCCGACAATTAGAACGGCATCTTACAGCCTGAAGATAAGATACAATTTGTTTTTCACCCTTTTTGACATAGAAGATTTCTCCTTGTTGTCTTCCATACAATAGTAACACAAGGAGGTGTATGTAAGGATGTTCGGACCACAAGGAGACCCAGACGAGCCAGAATTCTGGCCACCATAAATAGAAGGAGTGGGAGAGGAATAATCCTCCCCTAATCTCTTGGAGATTGTGAAATTTCGAGACGAAATTCCTTTGTCTCTTGAAACACAATTTGCACAGAGACTTCCTACTTTTTTTTCTCCTTATACTTTATTTATCTTGTGTTTTTAATATATTGAGATCAAAAGTCAATTCCACCATGAACTTTTGAAAACCAAAAACTTCAAATCTAAGGCTTATCTCTTCTGTCCATAAAGGGGTTTTTTACATAGGATGATCACTGATGTTTAGTAAAGAGTTAGTAGAAAAAATACGAGCAGCTTTTCCTCAGTCAGCTGTAGATTTTAATGGAAATAACAGATCCTTTTTTGATAATGGAACAGGGACATTAGTCTTGAAACAAGCTGCAAAAGCTGAACACGATGCACGGATTAATTTCAGTGCCAATATTGGTGGTGTTTTTGATGAATCTCAACAAGCAATGAAAATCATTCGCGAAGGAAGACAAGCTGTAGCAGACTTGCTTAATGCCCCATCTCCTGAAAATATTATTTCTGGTGAATCAGCTACTTCACTAGTTTTCAACATTAGTTATGCCTTAGGCAAAGAATTTACTGGAATAGAGAATGTAGTTGCTACAGACTATGAACACTATACTAATGTTAGTCCTTGGGAAGAACTCAAGGATCAAGGAAAAATAAAGGAAGTTCGTTATGCCAGAGTGAATATGAAAGATGGAACAATTGACCTAGAGCACTTAAAGGGGTTGATAGATGAAAATACCAAGGTTGTTACAATTACTGCTGCATCCAATTTCTTAGGTACAAAAAGTCCTTTAGAAGAAATCGGAAAAATGGCTAAAGAAGCTGGTGCATACTACTTCATTGATGCTGTTCATCAGATAATGCATGGTATAATTGATGTTCAAGAATTAAATTGTGATTTTCTAGTTTTTTCCACTTATAAAATTTTCAGCTCGCATGGAAGTTTTCTCTATGGTAAGAAAAAGTACCTTGAGGCTCTTAGACCCTTCAAAGTAAAAACTGCACCAACTACAGCTCCGGGCAAATATGAGTGGGGGACAAGAAATCAAGCTTTCTTTGCTGCATTTAGTGCTGTAGTTGATCATCTAGAATGGATTGGAAGGGAAGTGCAACAGCAATATAGTGGGAAGTTTACCGAATTTAAAGGAAGACGACGTTTTCTGAAAATCGCTATGGATGCGATACAACAAAATGAGATTGGATTATCATTAGCAGTTTTGAAGGGATTTGAGGAAGTTCCTGGTTTATTAAACATGCCCGGTGTAACTGTATACGGTTTGACAGATAGTCAGAGATTAAATGAGAGAGTACCAACGTTTTCCTTTGATGTTGAGGGTATTTCAGGTGAAGAAGTTGCAAAACGTTTATGGGATGAGGGAAGAATAGCTGCTCGTTCAGGTCATTTCTATTCACTAGCACAAGATTTACATGAAAAACAAAAAGTTGTGCGAATAAGTTTGGTACAATATAATACTCTGGAAGAAGTAAGAGGTTTTCTTAAAACGCTAAATTCCATATGCGAATCAAAATAAGCTTTACTAGATAATTATTCTACTGGAAGAGGGAGTAAACATTGTTCACTACTTCTTTGATGTTCTAATCAGCAAAGTTGTTGAATAAGGTTTAAAATATTTGAAAAAATTGTTACATTGATTTAAGATGCAAAGAATTGGAATTATTATTTGTGATCGCTACAATACTTGTAATGGTGGTAAATGCTTCAGAGCAGTTAGAGAGCGAGATGGAGCTTTTAAGAAATATGTTGATGAGGAAGTAGAAGTAATAGGTTACTCAACTTGTGGCGGATGTCCAGGTGGAAATATAGAATACGTTGCTTCAGGAATGAAGAATTATGGTGTAGACGTTATACATTTTGCAACTGGCATGTTAGCAGGATACCCTCCATGTCCCAATATAGATGTTTTCAAGAATCACATTGAGAAGAACATAGGAGTGAAGGTAGAAATAGGAACTCACCCAATGCCAACTAATTATTTACTAAATCACAAAAATATTCAAGACATCCCCAGCAATTATAAGCACTATTGGGATAACTTGGCAGATCCAGATGAAGCTAAAAAATATGATTCTAGTAGAGCAGACTATAATGAAGAACTAAAAATGGAATTAGAAAAACAGAAATCATAGTTTATGAGTTGAGAATAATTAAGAAAGGTTCATCAAATACTCTTTAACTTTTTCCAATTTAAAACCTTGATATAAGATGTCATTGAGAATAAGTTAAATACTGCCATTCCTTGTATTTCACATGAATAAACGAAAAATAACCGATAATGTTTATTGGTTAGGTGGAATAGATTGGGATAGACGGTTATTTGATTCTCTTATACCTCTTCCTGATGGAACTAGTTATAATTCCTATTTGATTCAAGGAAGTGAAAAAACCGTTTTGCTTGACACCATAGAACCAAGCATGACAGATACACTTTTCTCCCAGTTGAAAGATGTTGAAAAAATCGATTATATTGTATCTCACCATACAGAACAAGATCATTCAGGGGCTATACCAGCTGTTCTTAAGAAGTATCCATCTGCTATAGTTCTCGCAACTAAAAAAGGAAAGGAAATGTTGCTAGATCACTTATTGATTTCTCCAGAACAGATACAGATTGTAGAAGACGGAGAGGAAATCTCTTTAGGTGATAAAACATTAAAATTCATCCATACTCCTTGGGTTCATTGGCCAGAAACAATGGTTTCCTACCTTGTAGAAGATAAAATACTCTTTTCTTGTGACTTCTTTGGTTCACATGTTGCAACAACCGATCTCTATGTTAGAGATGAGGGATTAGTCTATGAAGCCGCTAAAAGATATTTTGCTGAGATAATGATGCCGTTTAGCAAAATTATTCGAAAAAATATTGATAAAGTAAATAAACTGGAAATCCAACTGATAGCTCCTAGTCATGGACCTATTTATGACAAACCCTCTTTCATAATAGATGCTTATGAAGATTGGATTTCAGACAAGCCAAAAAATGTTGTAGTTATCCCTTATGTATCTATGCACGGTAGTACAAGGATTATGGTAGAATACTTAGTTGGTGCTCTAGTAGAAAAAGGTGTGACAGTCTATCAGTTTGATTTAGCTGTTGTAGATATAGGTAAACTTGCTATAACTTTAGTTGATGCAGCTACTGTGATTCTTGGCACTCCAACAGTTCACGCAGGTCCTCATCCTTTAGCTGTGTATGCAGCCTATCTACTAAATGCCCTGAAACCAAAAATTAAACTAATTTCAGTTATTGGTTCTTATGGATGGTTTACAAAGACTATAGATCAAGTTGTCAACATGGTGCCAGGATTGAAGGAAGTTGAGATTTTAGAACCTGTTTATGTCAAAGGTCATCCAAAAGAAGAATCTTTCAAAGCATTAGACATAATGGCAGAAAAAATAGCGGAAAAACATAAAGAGTTAAATCTTCTTTAACTCCTTTCTTTATGAGAATTATATCAGAGAAAGTTCGCAATAGAAGTAGAGAGAGAAGTGATTGTTTACTCTATTATTCTATGCATTATATTCTCCATAGTTCCTTTTCCTTTTATCTTCTTTCCTTTCCAAGTACCTTCAGCAGTTAAAACGTAATTAGTGATAAATTGGTTCTCTTTGCCAAGTTGACCAATCCAAGATATTTTTGCTTTAGATGTAACTTTTAAGATTAAAAGAGGATTACCCGTCTCATCTTTTCCCCCAGTTACTTTCCACTCGGTTGGTACTTTGGAGGGTATATTCTCATCTTCAGAATAACCTACTTCTTCTATCATGAAGTCATATGGTTGAAAATGGAACCATTCATCATCCATAACTAAAGCACCTTCTCCTGATTCGAATATTCCTTCGTCCTTTATATCTAGAGAATGATAGAATAAATGGATTGATCCTTCTGGAAATTGCAAATTAAGCCATTGCCAATCGTAGATATTTAGAATAGAGAAAATACCTGTCCCATGTTCAATAATTCCTCTCCCATTTTTAATTTCTACTTTCTTTCCCTCTACGATAAATTCTCCTGTAACTTTGAAAGCAAAACTATCATAGAATTCTTGTGCCATAGAAGGAGTAATAGCCATTCTACCATTATAATAAACTAATATGCCCTTGGGGGTAAGAGAAGTATAAGTCAATTTAGCTTTCATATCTAGTTTTTTATCATGGAACTCAAAGGTATATCCTTCATCCCAGGTACCATCAATAAGAAAATCAAGCTCAGGCTCAGCAACTTCTTGGTGATAACGATTTTTTGATTTGTTAAGCAATACTCCTTTTTGGTAAAATTTTTCCCATTGTCTAGAAGAAAATTTTTCTGAAACAATATAGGAATCGAGAACAGATAAACGAAGAGAAGGAGAATCAACCCAGAAAAATCTGAAAACAGTATCAATCTTATCTAGATTTTCTTTTCCTTCAGAGTTAAACATAACATAAATCATACCTTCTTCCATAGGTCCTTTGTTACCTTCAGAGACGGGATATATAGGTTCTAGAAGTTTCTTATTGGCATTAACAAAATCCTCACCAACCTTTCTATTAGCTCTTTTTAATTTCCAAAGCAATCCAAGATTTTTAAGAAAGAAAGAGAGTTTTGGCTTAGGTTTAATATCAGTTTTATTCATATTATCATATAGTAAATAAAAGAATGATATTAAATGTTTTTTCTACAAAAAAAGGGAAGAAAAGGAAAGAAATTGTACTTTCTATTTTGGAGGTCCTTGTGCTTGCATTCTTGCAACTAATTTCTTGTTAGGACCAAGCTGAGCTTTTAGGAACCATAGCAGAAAGATGATGATAATTATTGCTAGAACCCAAGCTACTGCATAGTTTCTGAAGAAGTTACCCACATCTGTAGCTTCTATCCATGATTCCGCTGCTGTATGACCACCCACTATCATTCCTGTGAAGAATGGTACAACTAGAGTTATGGGGGCAACAATCATAGTATCTACTAAAATACCCCAAATCCAGAACTTTCCTGATTTCTTTGAAAACATAAGTTCTTTTGAACTCTTTGCTCTGAAATCTGCTCTGAAATCATATTGTACCATACTCATTGTTAATGGTCCAATAATAAAGACAAAGAAGAACCACGCAACAGGTATTGAGACGACAAATCCAACACCTAAGGTCGCGAAATACCATCCAGCTGTTAAGTTTCCACCCAAAGCTCCTGCAATTACCGAAACAAATGCAGTCATCAATAATGAAAACCATAATATCAGCCATTCAGCAAAATAAGTAACAGACATAAACTTACCTTTTTCAGCGTTTGCGAAGATAGATCCACGCCCTTTTGTCTGAAAGTGGAAATAATCCCATGGCCATTTAAAGCCTTTTTTTTCTTGATCAGTCATTTAAATTACATCCTTTTCGTCGATAGAAATACTGTTTATTGTTGAGATAGATATCATATAGACATTTTTCTTTGTTGAATATCGAAGTAAACTTATTTCAGTAGGACGAATGAAAGATGGTGCATCTAACATTTATATAAACCTTCTCTTTTTTAATTCCACAGTTACAGATACTTATTTACAAATAGTTGTAAGAACAGATTGTAGTTTGACTAAAAGGAAGGGTCAATCTTGAAAGTGAAAAATGAAATTCATGCAGTCAGATAAGTGATGAAATATTCTTTTCTTTCTAATTCCAGTTTCTGGAGATAAAAATAGAGAAGAAGGAAAAAACTCGGAAATATTTAAAAATTGTACTCGGTATATTTGAGATTGTAGGGAAGAAAGAATATAATGAGAATATCGGAAAAAATTTTACGAATAAAAAAATCAGCAATCCATGAGATGACAAGGTTATCAAAAGAAATAGATGATGTAGCATTTCTTTCTTGGGCTAAACCAACATCAGATACACCTGAACACATTAAAGAAGGAGCTATTGACGCAATAAAAAGTGGTCTTGTAGGAGGTTACACAACTAGCGCTGGATTAGTAGAATTACGACAAGAGATTGTAAAGAAACTTGGTAGAGACAATGCTGTAAAAACTAGTATTTCAGAAGTAATTACAACAGTTGGAGCAATAGAAGGTTTATGTGCAGCTGTTTTTGCTATTCTAGATCCAGGAGATGAAGTAATTTTACCTTCACCAACTTACTCTACACATATCAGATTGGTTAGGTTAGCATCTGGAAAACCTGTAATGGTACCATTAATCGAAGAAGAGAACTATGCTTTGGATATAGAAGGAATAAGAAAAGCAATAACACCGAAGACAAAAGCAATAATCTATTGTTCACCAAATAATCCAACAGGAACAGTTTTTCCAGAAAAACAGTTGAGGCAATTAGCAGAGATAGCTCTAGAGCATAATCTAATGATAATCACAGACGAAGCCTATGAATATTTCGTGTTTGATGATCACAAACATTTCAGCATTGCATCAATACCTGAGATGAGAAAGAAAGCTATAAGCTGTTATACCTTTACAAAAACCTATGCGATGACAGGATGGAGGATTGGGTATTTACATGCTGATGAAGAATTAATTCCACATATAACCAAAACGCACATACCTCTAACAATATGTGCCCCAGTAGTTTCACAATACGCAGCAATATCAGCGTTAAAAGGATCACAGAAATGCGTAAATGAATTTAGAGATCACTATTTGGCTACAAGAAATTTAATGTGTGATAGATTGGATAATCTTGATAATGTTTTCAGCTATAATAAACCTGGCGGGTCGTATTTGATGTTCCCAAAGATAGAATTAGAAGAAGGGAAAGACTCATCGGCATTTTGTAAAAGAATGTTAAGAGAAGCAAAAGTATCAACAACACCAGGAATAGCTTTTGGACCAACAGGAGAAAGTCATCTAAGATTGTCATTCTGCGTTCCAGAGAAGGAAATCAATAAGGCGTTTGATAGAATGGAAGCATATTTCAAACAGAAATAAATATCTCAAGCGTAATTGTTCAGATGGATGAGAAGGTAATCTAATTGAGTTTGTGTGTGCAGATTATATTCTAAAAAGAAAATAATATTTGGAATAGAAAATAGAGAAAAAGGAAATTATTTCCTCTTTTTACTATATACAACTAATGGTATTGCTAAGAATATTGTAACCATGAGATATGATATGTAACCACTAGTAAATTCAGAAATCTCTGGAACAAAATCTAAAGGATAAGGGTCTTCAGAACCAGCGGATCCATCTATAGAATAGCTACTAGACGCACCACTCAAATCATTCCAAAAGTTCCCTTCTTCTAACACCTCATCAAACCATTGTTCACCAGAGTTATCCAATGCTTGTACTGTAGTTCCTACAAGATTGTTATCATAGAATGCATTATGATATATCTTATTCGTTCCTATAGAAAGTGTCATAGTTAATCCGTATGATGTACTAGAATCAAAAAGATTGTTAGTAATTAGACTACCTGATGAACCCGAAATCCACATACCATAGAAATTGTGCCTAAGGTAGTTATTAGAAATAGTTAAATTAAGACTATTTTCAGCTGTAATTCCAGTACCAGCGTTATTCGAACAATTATTATGAGTTATTGTAATCTCATTTGAGTTCTCCACTCTTATTCCTGTCCCAGTAGTTTCGTTACAAGCATTTCTTTCTAATTTAACTCCATAAGAATCAAGAACATGGATACCTATTTCTGAATAACACATGTTATCCTTTACATAAGTAAAATTAGATCTAAGTGTCAAACTAGCAGTAAAACCAATCAAGAAATTTTCTTGAATTTTACCTCCTATTGCCCCATCAATTTTGAGAGCATCATTACCTGTAGAGATTATTATGTTACTTTCAACATTAATAGTATCTTCAGCCATATCTTGATATTTACCAAAGTAGATAGCATAATTAGTATCTGTCTTAAGATAACAATTCTGAATGATGAAATGTTTAGTAGTATAACCGCCAAAATTAAGACAATAATCACCATTAGTAGTGATATTGTAATTTTCTATACGATAAGGATCGCCTACTGAACCATCTCCTGGGAATCCATAAGTTTCAAAATCAACATCATTGTCGATGGTCATAGGTAATGCATCAACCAGATCTTCTAACACTGGTAGGGAGGGTGGTATAGTTGAAGATGTTGAAGCCAATGGGTTTGTTAGGTTTGTATTTGCAGATATATTATAAAAAACTAATAGAGATAAAATTAGCATTATAGATATTTTTAGATTGTTTTTTTTCATGTTAGTTCATTCCTAAAATTAGCTATTATATATTACAGTATTAGAATGCTATATCTTGTTATTAAATATTATTGAGATTAATCTACCATAACTTAGAAAAATTTTTGCACTATCTTTAAATGTAAAAGAGGATACAAATTTCTGTTCAGTATTAATCTGGAGAACCTAAAATGAGTCAAGACGCTGAAGAACTTGTTGAAGAAGGTATTGATTTCTATAAGAATGGAGAGAAAGACAAAGCTTTTGCTAGCTATACTAAAGCAATAGAACTAGATCAAAATAATGCTAGAGCTGTGGGATATAGAGGTAGAATCTATTTTGAACAAAATAAGTTTGCTAAATCATTAGCTGATCTAAATAAAGCTATAGAACTTGATAACACTAATTATCTGTTTCACCACAATCTAGCTAATGTATACTTTAGCACAAAGAAATTCGATAAGGCAGTAAAGAATTATGAAAAATCTATAGAGCTCAACCCAGAAAATGCTTGGGGATATGAAAATATAGGTGTCGTCTATTATCAAAGAGTAGAGATGAAAAAAGCCTTGAAATATTTTGATAAAGCCCTTCAATATGAGAAAAATGAAGCACAGTTTTTCCACAATAGAGGAGGAGCGTTGATGCATCTCAAAGAGTATAACCGAGCTCTTAGCGATTTTGAGGATGCTCTTAAGCTCAATGATCAGAGCAGCTGGGCTCATGCAAATATAGCGATTATTTATTCAGAACAAGAGAAACTGGAGGATGCAATTGAACACATCAACAGCGCAATAGAACTAGACCCTTCAAACAATGTTTTCTATAAAACAAGATCTGATGTTTATGTTAAAATGGGTAAATTTGATGATGCTAAGAAAGATTATGAACAAGCTGAAAAACTAGGTTATAAATTTGTTAAAACAGGTTTCTTCCACAAGAAAATTCTCACACCTATCAAGAGCTCTTTCAAAAATTACTGGTTAACACTCTCATTTGTTTTTGCATATATTCTGACTTTCATAATCGTTTATTCAATGAATGGAGGTTATGCAAATCTCTCAGCTCAGAGCAATGCAGCAGTTGTAGAAAGTGGCTTCTGGCATATTTTTACAGGTGTTTTCTATACTTATGGTTCATCATTTTTGGATGATATAAGTTGGTTATCCTCAATACCTGGTTTACAAATATATTCTGGAATAGTTGTTTTGTTTACATTTTTGTGGTGTCTATTTGTTTATGGAAGAAGAATGGAAAGAACTTTTCCAAAATGGATATTCCCAATAGTATATCTTGGATTTGGTTTCTTAGGAAACGCGATGTTCTATCTACTTAGTCCCAATCAAACTTTCTGTATAAGCAATTTGAGCGCGATATGGGGGCTTGCTGGTTGGATATTTGTAGATACACTGATCCGAATGAAAGGTAAAGGAGAAGGGTTTGAAGCAATAGGAACGTTTCTAGAATTTTTAGATGGGAATTTAAATTTCTTTGTTGGAATAGTGATGGTTAGCGTCTCTTCTGCTTTATCTCAAAATGGTTGGCACTTTTTCATTGGAACAGGAATAACTTTCATTTTAGGGACAATTATAGGAATTATCACTGGGATTAGAGCTGTAAAGAAAGTTAAAAAGAAGAAGTAATTCTTCTCTTTCTAAATATTGAGTACATTACTACACAAAATGAAATACCTACTAAAACAGTGAAAATAGTCAGTCCACTTGTTTCTTCTGTTTCCAATTCTGTCTCATACTGAATATCAATCTTCTCTGTTCTTACTAAAACTCCTTCAGTTACACCTGTAACTCCAAAGAAGCTATCTTCTTCCTCAAATGATTCTGTTTCAGCAAGTTTGTCTATAAGATTGAATTTCTCACTATCTGTGAAGTTTTCTCCACAGTTGAAGTAAAAGTCTAGATTGACAGGATCACAGATGTTACTATACTTAGTAGCATAAGTTCCTTCCTGATGAACTTCGTGGAGTATATTTGCACATGTAGAGACTGTCAAATCTTCTTCAGCTGTTATATCTCCTAGCATTTGTGTCGCTGTATTATATCTATCACAAGGGTAATGACCATGTGTAACATTATCTAGATTGAAGTTGGTTGAAACTAGGTAAGCAGTCTCGATCCTGGTAAAAACCCATTGGCCTGTAGAATTAACACCGACAACTACAGCATCTCCAGTACTATCTGCATAATGGATTTGGCCCCCAAAAGAGCCACTCCATTTAATATCCTGATACCAAGTGATAACTTCTGTTACATTCTTACAATCCCATAAAACTTGAGCAAGAGCATTGGGAGTGTAAGGATACGAAGCAAGTGGATCAAGATTTAATGGAACATCGGGGAGACCATTACCATCATAACATAATCCATGCTCGTTCATCCCTCCTTGTTCCCAGCCATCTACATTAGAATCATTGTTGTTATCGAAACCAAAGAAGACAGAGCCATATATTTCCTTAATACCAAAATATTGTGTTGAAACGTTCTGTGCGGGAATATACCATCTGTAAGCATTATTGTATTTGTAATCCTCATTGTTACCAAAATAAACAGTATCGCCAATTGTAGCAGTAAAAATCGTACATGAAGAGGAAATATGGGTATCAATAGTATTTTCTGCCAAACTATTGGAAGTTAGTGGCTGAAGTATGAAAATACTTGTAATTAGAAGGAAAGTGATACTAATTAGATTTCTTTGTGACATTATGAAGAAATACTGCCATAAACATTTATAATACTATGTCAACACTTGTGATATAACTGCTACTATTTTCTTCTTCTTTTTGTAAATATCAATTAATCAACTGAATTCATATTCACCAAACAAACTATCTTTTACATAATAATCAATGATTTTTTGTTCTGCTCTTCGTATTCTTTCTTGACATGCAACTCTCTTAACACCCAATTCTTCCCCTATTTCTTCAAGAGTGATCTTCCTAGGGATTTTGTAATATCCCTTTCTATGAGCAAGCATCAATGTTTCGTATTGCTTGTCAGTCAAGAAATCTTGTAGAGTTTCAGTAGGTTTAGATGATAGAGCTCTTATGTCAACATCAGCAAATCTTTCCTTTAAATATGTTAACAATTTCCTAAAACTTTCCGCACTAGGAGAGAGAATATTGTGATACTGAATCCCATTTTCTATAATAATTGGTAATATAGTCATGCTTCCGCTTTCTAAAATAGAATCGTTAATAGAAGGGAAATCAAGCTTATGTTTACTTTTATTCCAGTACATAGTAGGAGTCTTATGCGTGACTCTAAATTTACTGATTTGATTAGACTTCTTCATTAGCTTAACATACTCATCAAGGGTTTCTTTTTTCTTATCTAAAGCCTCAGCAAAACCCAGACCTTCTGGTCCTTTAACTGTTAATACAGTAATTCGAACAGGAAGCTTCTTTGTAACCTCACATGAGTAATAATGAGTTGTACTAATTGCAATCTTACTTCTGATCATTAAGATATTTTTAAGCTAGTTATTTATAATCCTTTTTAAATGCCCGTCGTATGACACATAAAGACTTATTCGTGTGAAAGAGTATGTATTCTTGTGATAAATATGGCAACACAAAATAATAAGAAGATTCTTGGTTTAGGTATTCGCTTCTATGAACCTAGATCAAAACTAAAAAAGAATCATACAAAACTACATAGAAGAAATGGCCAGATAACACATAAGAATATTAACAAATCTCGAATAAGAGCTAATTATAATTCAATGTTTTATGGCTATTAAAGAGATAAAAAAGTGAAGTTAATTCACTAATCTCATTTTAATTTTATACCAAAAATAAACTGTTCAAGGTGAATAATATTTTCCTTTATCTATATTGAGTAAAAGTGATTCTATCACTTTAGTAATTTCTTCACGATCCTTCAATAAATTATCTTGATAGTAAGAAAACTAGCAGAAAAGAATTTTAAGTGCTTATGATTTCCTTTTGAGTATTATGGATAAGATGGGAAGATACAAAAAAGCACTTTCAATGATTGATAATTGGCTTAATTTTCAGATGTATATTAAGGAAATACGTGGTTTATTAGTTGACTACGGTGTTGAGAGCATTATCTATTATTTAACCAAAAATGTTAATAGGCATTGTGGGTTGGTTTATATCTGAAGGATGTGGAAGTAATAGTGCTAAGAAGTTTCAAAGGTACTGCAAATATTGCAGAGTTGGTATTGACATTCTTGATTTCTGGATTTCTCTTAAAATTTATTCTAAGAGTAGTTCCTGTTGGATGCATTATGGTGGTACCAACCAGAATATCAGTTTTTGATATAGTAATAATTAGTTTTCTCAATGTTTTCTCTATTCTCGTCTTCCTATATTTTCTATTCAATAAAATACAAGATGAAAGACATAAACGTCTATTCTTGAATCAGCGTTTAGTAAACCTAATAATGGCTCTATTAGGTTTGTATTATTTAATTAACTGGTTTGAAAAGTTCTGTATTAACTATCGCATTTGGGTAACGATTCACTCCTTTATTGCTCTTCCATGTTTCTTAGCTCTACCGCTTATTTACCTAATTGTAAAAAACATAAAGCAAACTAAACTGCATGAGATTTTTAGGTTTCAAACTTTAAAGACATTTTCTGCCAAATTATGGAAAACTTTTTCATATATTGCTTATGAAATATTGCTAGTTATTGTAGTTTTATTGTTCTATTCTACCTTACCAATTATTTATCCCAATACAGGATATGGATGTGGACTGGGATTAGTAAGTAATGTCCACTTCTCAACAATACTATTTCTTATTCTGATCGCTCTCGTATCTATTATTAGTTTCATTCGACCAATAATAATGAAGAAAAAAGCTATACTTGAGATATTACCAACAAGCATTCTGAGACTTATTCTTATAGGACTATCATGGGTGGGTACAGAGTATTTTATTTCCTATCAGCGAGGAAACTGTATTTTTCTAGTTCAGGAAGTTTGGAATATAATCATTTCAATTACATGGTTGCTAGGGATGTCTCTTATTCTGTTCTTTGTAATTTATCTTCTAATTAGAGGAAGAGAGTATTTGCAAAAATCAGAAAAATAGCAGTTGAGGAATTGAAAGTACTTTGTAGAACAAATGCTTCTTCTTAATTCCGAAGTAAGGAAAGTCTTGCACGAGAACGGAAAAGTAGTAGGGGTTAGTATAACTACTAATGGTTCAACTAGCAAAGTATATGGGAAGAATATTATTCTATCTGCAGGAGCTCTTGAAACTCCAAGGATACTGCAACATTCAGGGGTTAAAGAAGCGGGGAAAGGAATCTCACTTGACGTTTTTCAATCAACTTATGGTTATACTGAAGATGTAGGTATGAAGAATGAACCCGTTATGGCAGTGTATCTAGATAAATTCATAGAAGACAAGGGATTGTTTCTAGCTCCATACATGTATCCTACACATACATTGGTCAGAGATCTTTTCGATTTCGCTCCAATAAAATTAGGTGCAGTAAATCAGTTAAAAATGCTAATAAAAGCTAGAAAAGTAAAAGCAAAAAGATTAATAGGCATGATGGAAGAACTCATAGAACTTCATTCTTCGTTAACTTTTAGTATTCTAGATAAGATTCTTTTCATCCTCTGCTCTATTCTTTCTTTGTCTTCTTTGAGACTATCCTTGCAAGTATTGGGGGAACAACCAATATTAGAGGAGTAAATGTGAATTTCTTTAAGCTTTGTTTTCATTCTTAGTTTTTAATTTTAATACATATTAAGAAGAAGAAGAAGAAGAAGAAGAAAAAAAAAGTGTTTCAAACTTTTTGAAAAATTAAACAGAAAATAATGGTTAGATTAGAAAAGCATAAAAAATGCTTATTACTTTATTTCTCCCCCTCCCTGGCAAGATTTGTTCATTACTGTACTATCGGAAAACTACAGTCAAGATCTTATTATATAATTCATGGATTGAAGTAGTGATTATGAAAAATTAGTAAAATAACAAATCTTTTTCCTGTTACAAGGAGTAAAAGTTATAATGTCAGTGTCTATAATTTTAAGCAAGTACTATACTTTAGTGGTAAAAATTGAAAACGGACAATATTTCTTGTAAACTAACAAAAGGACTTTCGATTATTTTTTTTGTTCTAATATTAACCATGGGAATAAACTCAATGACTACAACTGCCATTAGTAATCAACAAAATAGCAATAGTATATCTTTCTTTTATACTCCTCACACTCCTATCAAAATAACTCATGATGATAATTTTACTCATTATGGTTTCCCTGGAGAGGGTACATCAGAAAACCCTTACATTATTGAAGGTTACAACATCACATCTACAAATGAGGACGGAATCTGTGTAACATACACAACAAAACATTTTGTAATTAAAGATTGTTACATTGATGCATACTACAATGGTATTTTTGTGGATAATGTAGCGAATGGAACAGTCACTATAATCAACAATACGTGTATCAATAATTATTATGGCATTTGTCTAGAAAGTACTGATAATTCAATTGTTGAGAATAACAGTTGTAGTAATAACGAGTATATAGGTATTCAAGTATCACTTTGTAGTTATTCAGCAATAATAAATAACACTTGCAATAATCTTGGATGGGAAGGAGTGCAAATGTATGGCTCTAGTTTTTTAACTGTTACTAACAACACTCTTCATAACAATGATAAGGGAGTCACATTCTGGGAAACAGAATCGTGCGTTTTTTCATACAATTACATACGGGATTGTTATGAACACGGAATCTTCATGGGCTCTGCGTCAAAAGATAACATTATCCATAACAATGCCTTTGTTAACAACAATTTAGGTGGAAGCTCTCAGGGGTACGATGATGGTGTTAACAATACTTGGTATGACCCTTTAATGAACGTTGGTAATTACTGGAATGAATGGATTGGTACTGGAAACTACGCAATTGATGGTTCTGCTAGTTCTGTTGATCTCTATCCACTTGGTGAATCACCCTTAGTAACAATAGCTGAATTTCAAATAAACTATATATCCATTCTCACTATTTTTGTTATTCCTCTTGTTATGATAGCAGCTAATATTAGAAAGAAGAATAAATAGAAAGTTTATTTTCATAGCTTATTTTTTTTCTTTTTTTACTATTGACCTTTCAGCTTCCCCAATGCTTATATAACTGACAATGATTTTTTCCTTTCCACTTTCTACCCATCCATGTGAATTCGGTCAGTGTAAAGTCTTCCCCTTCCAATCTCTTTCTCATTTATTTTTATTTGCTTTTTTAGATGTAGGTTTACTAGCTGAGTTAATAATTATTTTCTAAATCTGCTTTAACTTTTGTAGTCCAAATTCTTTCTATTTCTTCTTCAAATTCATTTATTTTTGGATAACTTTTTCTTTTTTCACTCATTAAATAACCTCCTTAGATATCACAGAATTAATAGAACTATTCTTTCATCAATTTTTTGATACA
>JABCTC010000045.1 GCA_018238545.1 Candidatus Heimdallarchaeota archaeon | reverse complement strand
GGGTAGTGCTTGGCGAAAACTCGCCATATTTATGGTTCGCAAGTGTTTGAACACTTGTCCCTCAGTTAATAAAGTTTGAACCATACAGCACGAAGCGCAATGGCAGGAAATGTTGTCGGAGTAAATGCGCACTCCCTTCATTCCTTCCCCAATCATGATCCTCATGATTCTTCCCCTCAACGCACGTGAGGGGACCCACTTAAACGACGGTTAGACCGCCTCTGGCAAGTTTGACCAAGTTTCATAACGTGCGTAGCATAAATGTTCCTTCAAATGAGACAATTAATTTAGAATCGCCATTTGTAGTTATATTTAGCTCTGTATCAGGCATTTTTTCATAAATGTTGTCAGTCCAAAAAACAGAAGCGGCTGTTTCCCACTCATTGTATTTTGTCTGCAATATATCTCCTTCAACCGTTAAATCTTCATTCAAATTAGGGAAGAGAGCTGGAAGACCAAAATAACCTCCTACTCCAACAAGCAATAGTGTTATAAAAACACTCACCATAATTGTTCCAATTGTATTAGTTTTAGCCAAATTTTTCACCTATTTTTAATTATTACAACTATGTGATACTGTTTTTATATCTTTTTCTAACTTTCTGGCACAAATTCAACAAATGCCATGAAGAGGCAAAATAAAAATAAGAAATGAAAATATGTTAAATTTACTTACTGAGAGAACTCATCAGTTTTTTGTACTGTTATATATTCTTTGAAATATTTATTAAATCTGTATGAAGCATTAATTGCAGATGTTTGGCATACATCTATACATTCAATGCACTGAATACATTTTTCTGTGTCAACATCTCCATCCTCAGCTGATGCTCTTGTCACATTTGGGGTTTTATGCTGAATGTTTATGCTAAAATATCTTCTTGTTTAACATTTCACAACAAAATAGTCTTTAATTTGATGGAGTTCAATGTTACATGTTTCTTTAACCAGATCTACAAGAAATAACGGATATTCTTTGAACTTCTTGAAAAAATTCATAGTATCTTCAGTCTCATTGGTTATTGTTGGATTGTTTATTCCACTGTAGAATCTTATTAAGTTGTACGTGTTAGCCAATATCATAAAATAGGGTAAATTTTCCACTTTACTTCCTGATATCTTTTCATATGTATTTATAATCAAGGGTGCTAAATTCATCTTTGCTAAACCACTTATTGCAACAACTGGAAAGCCTAGATCCATCCTGAAATCGCTGATATCAACTCCTGTCCAATCTAAAATCTGAAATTTTTGATCTTCTTGAACGATTATGTTTAAAGGGTTGTAATCTCCGTGGATAACGACTAATTTTTTACAAGGATTATTAGTTTTATTTTTTTCTAACCAATCAATAACCGGCTTTAATTCGTTTAGCTCCTTTGGAAACCTTTCAATTACTGACTTGCGTCTTTTTAGTATTTGATCTATTATTGCAAAAGGGTTCTTTTGAATATCTGGTGACAGTATTTGAGGTAATAACTTTGGATCAATAGTGTGAATTTTATGTAATTCTTGTAGAAGTTTTTCTACTAATTGCATAAGTTGTTCTGGATTCTTATCTAATACTCGTTCCAATATTATACCTTCAATTTTTTCCATAATAAAATACGCTCTTTCTCGTGTGTTTGGAGTTAATTTCATCAGGTATGTTTGAGGGACACTAATACCATTTTCAAAGAGCGTTTTTTGAATACTATATTCAAATTTGGCAGATTGAGTTGATACATTAGGTCTAAAAATTCTTTGAATATATTTCTTTGAATGGTTGTGGAAGCTTATCTCGAAAATTGTTGTATCGGCTCCACCTTGTAATTGTCTATAGCTATTAATTTCTGAATTGTCGGGGATAATATTAAGTTTTTTCAACTCTTTCTGTACTTCTAGAGCATGTATATTTGACTGAACATCATCCGTACTCATATTATTGGAGGGTTTTGGTTCCTTAAATTATTATTGTAATTGAAGATTAAGCGGGATGTTATACTTTCTAAACTTAGCACAAATCATTGGACAAAAGATAAATATACTGATTCCAAGTATTAAATGATAATGCCTTTCACTCCTGTACATCTCGGTTTTGCTATTTTCATTTTTAGTATTTTACCTTTTGTTGATCCTATTGCATTATTGATAGGTACAATAATTATTGATGTTGAACCAATTTTCTATTTAATTACTGGTATCGGTCAAATGCATGGAATTATGCATAGCACTTTGGGGGTTATCGTATTCTTTATTCCTACATCATTCATAAGTTGGTTGTGCTACAAATTTCTTAAACTGGATAGATATCTACCTAAATATAAGATCTATATTTCTCTTCTTTCAGGGATTTTAGGTTTGTTTTCTCACATCTTTTTTGATGCTATCCTCTATAGTGAAATAATGTTCTTTTATCCATTTTCAAACACAAATGGAATCTTGCTTAATCTTACATCCTCACGTGCAGTTTATCTTATTTTAGGAATAATGTTTTTAGTTGGGACGATTATCTTAGGTTTGAAATACTTCCTAAGATATCAACAGAAAAAGAAGATGGAAAAAGAAGAAGTAGAAGTATAGTTTCGATTTTAGATTGTAGTTCACTGGAGTAGAAGCCAGATACAGTGACAACGTTTAATTATAAGTAATCACTTATACTCTTAATGTCAATGAAGAAGGAGATACTGGAGATATCAGAGGTTTTCAAAGCTTTATCGGATCCTACAAGGTTGAGATTGATCAGATTACTTGCATCTAACATGGAAGAAAAATTGTGCGTAGTAGACTTAGCAGACAAACTAGGAGTATCACAACCCGCCATCTCACAACACTTGAAAGTTCTGAAAAATGTTAATATCCTCTATTCAAAAAAGGAAAGACCAAAGATATACTATTTCTTGAATCTTGTTGAGTTCAGAAAACAGAAAAAACTTGTAGATAAGATGTATGAGTTTGCTTTTACTAGATGTTCTCAGGGAGGACAGTGTGAAGAATGTCCATTTAGAGATGACTGTGAGGACGTCTCCAGTTAATAGAGCAGTTTTACGTTAGTTAAGAAAAATATGAAACACAAGAGATGCAGATTAAGAAATATTTATATAAGTATATACTTATATACTTATAGGTATAATAAATCTGAAAAGTGAGTAATATGAATAAAACGGTAGATTTGAAAAATAAAAACGAAATGAAGTATAATTGGAGAAGTATACTTGCGTGGAGCTTGTTGGGATTAGCCTTTTTGTTAGTAGTAATTATGACATTTATGAGGACTCCTGCACAAATAACAAGCACCCTTTCAATAATCAGCAGTCAATTGAAGTACTATTTTCTTGCAATACACATAGGAATATTTCTTCTTCTGGTAACAGGAATTGTGTGGAAACGATATAGGAATCAGATCTTTTTTACAATAATCCTTATTCTTGCACTATCTAGCACAATTGTTTCAAGTGTTTATGTAGTGATACCAAATATCCTCTTCTTTGGAGTCATAACAGCCCTAATCCTTATTGCATTTATATCAAAAAAATTAGAGTTTGATTTAGAGAATGCTAGAATTGTTGATTGGATGTTCGCAGGCGTTGGTTTTTTCTTTGGTTTCTGGTATCTGCATTGGGTTGAGGCGCCAATAGCTTTGAATGCTCTTCTTTATTCTCCTTTAGGAGGTGTAAATTGTCCCACATTGGTCATGATAGCAGCTGTATTGATACTTGCAAAGAAACCAATACCTATCATGCTAACAACATTTGTTGGAGCTTTAACAATTTATTTTGGATTTTTCGGAATGATTCTGCTAGGTGCTTATATAGACATAGCTTTAATTTTGTGTGGATCGTATCTGATAATCAAAGTTATAATCAACAGAATCACCACAAGTAGGAAAAAGGGAATAATAAGACTCCTTTCATAAATAATAACATTTCAGAGATTTCTATAAGCTTCCCTAACCTTTTTATTTGCTTTAATTGAATTCCGTTTATGAATATCTACCTTGTCAGACATGGTGAAACAGATTATGGAAAGAAACATTTCACAACAGGGCACATCGATATCCCTCTAAATGAGACTGGTAAAAAAGAAGCACAAGCTACAGCTAAATTTCTCAAAGGAAGAAATATTGTAAAAATTTTCTCTTCAAGTTTGAGTAGAGCAAGTGAAACTGCTAAAATTATTGCATCAGAATTGGATTTACCTGTTATAGAATATGATGAACTCATGGAACATACTTCAGGTAAACTTGATGGTGTAGCAATCAAAATATTCTTAGATAAACTGAAGAGTGTCGGGGATTTTAATAAGATGGTTCTACAGTCAGGAGGGGAACGTCTGGATGTATTCACGGAACGAATATGGACTAAGTTTCTTGAGATTGTGAATGAAAATGAAGATGAGAGTAACATCTTGATTGTAACTCATGGTGGAGTAACTCGTACAATTTTCTCTGAAATATTTGGTTCACCTTTTCTTAAAATGTTATCTCAAGGAAATTGCTGTATAAACATTATCAGATTCGATAAAGTAAAAGAAGATAAGTTCCGTGTTGAACTTGTTAACTATACAGACCATATAAAGTAATATCATACGCTAAAAAGACGACATGTTTCTGACTACAACATCATCGTTGTTACAATAACCACTATGAAGATATTTACTATTCCTCAATTGGTTATGTTTATATTAGTAAAATACGAATGTGGCTAGATGGAAAAAGTAAGTCTCACACATTTCTTTCAATTTATTAAAGAAACAAAGCTAATCCATGAAATATTCACATTTATATCCGCAATTTGTTTCTTGGGATCTTATTTTTTATTTTATCAACCAACTATGTTATGTTACATTTATCCATTTTACCCAGGAACAGCTATATTATTTGCTCTATCTTTGATCTCATCTTCAATTATAGTAATTCTTATCATCAAAGAGAGACATGTAACAAAAAAGACCTTGTTAATATATGTGATTAACAGAAGTTTCCTTTTTATACTTGGAATATTGACAAGAGTAGGTTTTATCCAATATCAACGTCAAGGGTGTGGAAACATTGAAAGATGGTATGTTTATTTCATTGATGCATATGTTGCTACATTAATTTTAGAATTAATCATAATACTCCTAATCTTTTTCATAGCAAATAGAAAGCAATCTAAACAAAACAATCTTTGAACCTTTCAAGGAAGTTTTACATAATCAAATTATAGAATTAAAAAGAAAAATGAGAAAAGGTAAACTCATTATTTCTAAATCCATGCTTGAAAGAAGTATAGCAATATTATTCCAGCAACCAAAACTATTATTCCATTGATTAGCAAGAACAGTTTAGAAGATTTTGCTGGGAAAGTTTTTCTTCCATCATCGTTTACCCAGAATATATGAATTAATGCTGTTCCTTTCCAGCTCTTTGGACGTAAATCAAAGAACAGATGTGAAGCATGTCCAATCAAATAGAAAGCATATATCGGAACAAGGAAAAGGGTACTTGAATTCACCCAATATAGGGGTATACATAAGAGTAGAGGAAGGAAAACTGAGTGTGTGAGAACATTCCTATGTGGAAGAACTTTATCCCAAATTAGATCATAATCAGGAAGTTGGGCACCGAAATGAGTAACCATGAAGGAAAGTACAATCCAAAGTCCATGAAAACCTCCACTATTTATAAAATTAATATCAATCAAATTAGTATTCACATCTAGTGCATAGAAAATTCCTAAGAAAACACCCCAGAAGAGGGTTCCACCAAAAAGATGTATTCGTCGACTTGCCAAATAATCACCATATAATTTATTTAATCAGTGAGTACTGGTTTTTAAACTTTACATCAAAATTATATAGAAAATGAAAAAAATAAGAGAAGGAGAAGAATCTATTTTTTCTTGCTTCCCTTCTTTTCTTTCTGTGAAGGAACAGTTTTGAATAGAACAACAACAATCGTAACAAGTACTAATTGAAACGCACCTAAGATACCAGCTAGTATAAGAATTTCTCCAAGTTTAATAGTTTGGAATAAACCTGTTTGTTCTACTTCTGGTGGTTCTACTTCAAACACAGCAATAGATACTATATTGGAAAGATCACTATCTCCATAACGATTCGTGGCAACTACAGTATAGAAATAATCTCCTATTGTATCTAAAGAATCCCGATAGCTTTCATCATTAACAGTTGCTAAACGTGATAATGATCCAACTGAAGTTATGAAAGTAGAATCTCTATAAACATCGTAACTTTCTGCACTAGGAACTTCTTCCCAAATAATAGTTAAATTACCGATTTCTATGCTATCAGTACTAAAAGAATGGAGAATAGTTGCTTCTGGGGGTCCAACAAACTTTCTGAGGAAGATGTCATAATCGCCACCTGAACCTAAATAGTCTGTATCATCGTACCATGAAATTAGAATATGGTTGTTATTATCGAGGAAGATTTTCGGAACAAATGAATTAACATCAGGGTCAAGAGATACAATAGCCATTTGAGACCATTGATTAGAATTCTTCTCTTTGTACTGATAAACGACGTCCCAATCCGTGCCAATACCGCCATAATCAGTTAGATCTTCCCAAGTTAAGTGGATTGTATCATAATCATCAATTACAATATCAGGGAGAGCAGCTGCAAGATCTGAAAAGACCGATATTACTTCTGTTGTTTTCCATGAAGAGAGGTCGGAATCATAATATTTGTAAAAAATATCCATATCGAAACTTGATCCTTCATAATCTGTTGAATCGTGCCAAACAACATGAAGAGAATATTCGCTATCTATACCCATTCGTCCATCACGAGAATCAGCTGTGCTTTCTGTACTTACTAGTTGAGTTGAGGACCAAGTAGCTAATGATGAAGAGAATTTCTTGTAAAAGATGTCATAATCAATTCCCGCTCCATAAATATCAGTTTTATCAGTCCAAACAAGATGGATAAAGTCCATATTGTCTGCAACTAAATGAGGTTCGATTGAAACGCCTGAAGAATCATCAGTTACTAAAGTCATCCCCTTCCACATACTAGAACTATCATCATAGACATTATAGAAAATATCACTATCTGTTCCCCCCAAATCACCAACATCTGTAGGATCTGACCAAGCAACGTAAATGTTATCTTCACTATCGATTACTATTGATATTTCCTGACAATTATTCTCACTTACATCAGAGATGAGAGCATAGGAAGACCATACACCTGCAGAGGTGCGCATTCGATAGAAAACATCTACATCGGAACCTCCTGCACCTAATAAATCAGCATAGTCTAGCCAAACAATGTGTAGGTTACCATGTGAATCAATAGCTAGTTGGCTATTTTCAGAAGTTAAACTTCCCTCAGTAGAAACAACTTCAATGCTAGACCAAGTTTCTGTACTATAGTCCCAATTCATATAGAATATATCTCTGTCAAATCCTGAATCAATTAAATCATCAGTATCATCTAGCCAAGTTATATGAATATTATTTGATTCATCCACAACCATATCTGCGAGATATGCATCATCATCACCTGAAGACAAAACTTCAATCTCAGTCCAAAACCAATTTGAATAATCAGTACCTTTAGAAGTAATTTTATTGAATTCTTCATTTGTTTCTGCTACAGTTCTATTACTTTGATAAATGTAGGGTGAAACAAGAAGAAGAACGCTAAAAACTATAAAAAATTGTTTTTTCACAATATACACCAATATCTAACTTAGCTGATTCAATCTAAAAACATTTTTCTCAAATTCATAGTAGCTTCCAAGAAAGGGTATTTTTTTCAAAAAACAAAATTAACATAAATAAAAGGAAGAAATGAAATTAGGGAGAACCTAATTCTCGTATACGATTATTGATCTGTCCATGAAGTCCACCGGCAAATAGATGGTCTATGTAAATGAATAGAAATTTTAGCAATTTTTCCATTATAGTTCTATTTGAAGCTGTTACTTCTTCAGGTAGAGCACTAATTCCAGTTCTTTCGTATAACGTTGGATATTTGCGGTAAAAGTAATATATTGTACTGAAAACACTATCATAGTAACGTATGGGTGATTTTTCTATACCAGGATAAGGTAATACAGTACCTGCGACTGAATCTGCAATCAGATATGTAGAAAAAAAGCCTGCATATGTTTCAATGCATGCTTTAGCAAGATAGTCCACTTTCTCAAGATCTGTTCCTGATTCAATTTTGTAGAAGTCTAAAGTGGATTGATCATTTTCATCCATTAATTTCTCAACCCTACTTATATTATTCATTTGATTCAAAATTATTTTTCTGAAATCAACCATTCTTTCGTTGAAACTAGGGTGTTCTTCGCGTATGACATTTATAGTTAGGTTATAGACTAAATCATACAATTTTGCATCTTCATCAGTTAATTTTACTTTCCATTTCTTGTTTTTTTTCGCCATCATATTACCTCCAAGATAATGTAGAGAGTTAGTTTAGCATTATTTAACTCATTGGAGTTTCTAAACTACTTAATAATACTAGATTCTAATTTGTGACCGCTTATCCACATAATTTCGAAGTTGATCAAAGAGAATTTCATTAGCACTTTCTTCTATAGTAGTAGGTAGCATCATAGCGGTTCCCAAAACCAAGATTTGATTAGTGTAGGTCTTGTATTTTTGTTGAGGAGTTAAAGATTGCCCACAGAATTTGAAGTTTTTATTTTGACTCAAAGTTCTTCATCTCGACTATTCTTATGGATTAGAAGTGCATTGATGAATCTTTCTCAAAAAAAGAGGATTGTGCTTTGCAAAGGTTAACGATTTAGTACCTCAATATCGGTAGGTTTTCAGAAGCAAGTAAAAGCAGGCAGATTCGACCAACTTATTAGATGAGTATTATTTCCATAAAATCACAATTAATCACCTGTAAGATATGGTTTATCAGAATATTACCGTTTATTCCAAATTTGTAGATAATAGAGAGAAAAAGGAATAATATTTCCCAAAAAAATTAATCTTTATTCTCTTTTCTACATTTGGGCAATTTCTTTCTAAATGAAAATGCGAAAAATACAAGGGTAATATAACAGACAGAAATTATAAGACTAGTAGGAGTGGTTATGATATCCGCAGGATTATCATCAGGATCATTAGGATCTGTACCTTCAATCACCTCTTCCCAATCTGATGAACCATCCCCGTCTGTATCCCAATTATTCGGGTCAGTACCATACTTATATTCTTCAACATTAATTAATCCATCTTCATCAGGATCTTCAGTAGAATCATCAACTAAAGGGTTTAGATTGTTTTCTACTTCCCATCCATCCGGCATCCCATCAGATTCTGAATCATTTAGAAAAGGATTCGTTTGGTAGATATATATTTCCTGCAAATCATCCAGTAGATCATTATCCGAATCAATGTAAGTGAGTGGGTACCAATCCCTGAGGTTAGCATTACCAGAAATTTCATAATTACCTTCCTGATCCCAATTACTCCAATAATTGCCTTTCTGTGTATATTGATTGTACCATTTCGATCCTCCTTCATCATCCCTTGCCAATTCCTTAGTAGTATTTGAGTTGATAAAGTAATTATTGTAGATTATATTTCCTTCAATAGTTACTGAATCAATATCGAAACTGAACATTTCAAGTATTAAGTTATTTACTATAAAATTGGATGAAATGTTATTGAAGTTACCTAGTTGTAAAGCTACTCCATAACTGTTGTTCATTAAGTAATTGTCTGTTACTAAGAGATTGTCTGATTGAACTAGATAAATACCGTTTCCTGAAGGCCAGTAATGTTCTCCAAAGTAAGTATCTTCGACATTATCCATACAGGTATTATTATGAATTCTATTATAATCAGAATTTTGAACATGAATTCCACCTGAATTATTATTGCATACATTTTTTTCAATGACATTATAATGTGAATCAGTATTAATTCTCATTCCTGAGTAATAATTATGGCTACAAGAATTGTTATAAATCAAACAATAAGTAGAGTTTTGAAGATATATCCCATAATTAGAGTTATAATCAAATGTATTATTTGCTATGACAGTACCATTTGTATTAAGAACAGAGATACCACTCGCAGCATTTAATACAATATCACAATTCTCTACTGTTATAGAATCTGAGTTTGTGATGTAAATCCCATCATTAGCGGAATGTTCAATTCTGGTGTCTTTTACTGTTACACTTCCACTAACTACATCTTCAATCAAAATACCTTGATTTACATCATGTATATAACAGTTAATTATTAGAAGATGAGATTTTATATTTGAAATTTGAATTCCTATATCAGTTTTAGATATGTGAAGTTTACTTAAGATAAAGGGACTTTCTTTTGTTCCAGATCCAAGAAGATTCAATGAAAGAAGATCATCTTCTGACTTAATTTTCAGAAACTCTTCACCTTCTATATAGCTTGTTTCATTGCTTATCCTATTGGTTATTTTAGTTTCTAGCTCATTAAGTATTGAAAATCCATCAGATTGCATACAGCCTAACAATAGAACACATACACATGGTGGATTTTATTTTTCTTCTGATTGGTTAGTTTTGAGTAATTTAACTCAAATATAATACAACCGTCCAAGAAGGGTGTTATTTATATATCCTATTACATTTTACTAGAGCTATGAGATATAGTCAAAAGAAAGCAATGTTGGTTTTGTTTATATTAGTTTCAAGTACAATAATCAGTTTACCAACCATTCAATATTCATCAGCAAATCCCATATCTATAGTAAATATGTCTCATGGAGTACTTCTGCCTACGAATGTTGTACATGGTATTATTATGCAAAGGGCTGATGTCTTTCTGAATATAAGTGCAGACAATACTCTTCATGCAACAATAGATTACACAGGCAATTATAGTTTTTATAGTACCAACGATACACAACAAGAACTTGTTATTGCTGCTCCTTTCACCAATGACCTATCTGGAGAGAACATATCAATGTTTGTGAATAATATAAAAACAAATTATTCATTTGGTGAAATAACGATTGAAACAGCAGAAAATTTTAATTATTATTTCCCTGATAGGTATTCTATTTACCTTTTAATATGTAATGTAACTTTTGATCCAAATGCAATCACCAATATCTATTTTCGTTATGATTCATTTTACACTACTATAGGATACTACGAGACATTCATAGAGTATATAGTTGGAACAGCAAACTCTTGGGAGAACAGCTCAAATATCTATGAAAGAGTAGAATTCAGAGTAACTGGTTTTCAGCCAAAAGAATACTCACACGATTGTACTGTTTCTAATATACCTGATGGGAAATCGTACTTATGGGAGTGGGAAAACGAACAAATTACTGTTGATTCAGTTTGGATTAAGTATCAATTCCAATCAATTGGTTACAGATTACTAGTTATCTTCTTAGCGGTATTTATCCCCATTGTGTTAATGGTCACGATAGTTATAATTATAATAAAAGTAAAAAAAAGAAAAGGACATATCCCTTAACAATCATTTAGTAGGGTTAAATATAATTGATACTTGGCTTAACAACATAGGAACTTATTAGAAGGGTATTGTTTCCAAGAGTTCGTAATTAATCACCCTAACGAGAAGGATGTCTTTACAATAACATACAAAGTTATGAAAAGGTTGGTACTTCCTATAAGGTAGGGGGCTAATTTACTAAATTATACGTTTAATGAAAAGTTAATGAGGGAGAATTTTTGAAGATAGAACTGTAACCATAGGTTGCAGAACTTATATCGCCGTATTTAAAAACAAGTAAGCGGGTTGAGCTTTGTGCAAAATAGGAGCAATCGTTCTAGAGATACGGAAAAGGATCAAACAAAAAGAAAACCTCCAAGTCTGTCTAGAAGCAAAACAGGTTCATCGTCTTATAGTAGGTCATCCAATAGATATGATTCTAGAGACAGAAGACAGTCGGATAGGGGAACCAAGGAATTTTACACTGTAACTTGTGCTAAGTGTAAGAAAGAAACAACTGTACCGTTCAAGCCTTCAGGAATTAAACCCGTTTACTGCAGAGATTGTTTCCATGAGCAAAAGCCACAAGATGGTGCTGTAAGACGATTATCTAGTCGTACTAGCAGTAGACCAGATCATCGATCTTCTAGCAGGTCTCGAGCAAGATATGACGCTAGAGTCAGAAGTCACACAGAAAGAGGGACACCGGAACTTTACACAACAACTTGTAGTAACTGCAATAGAAATACTACCGTACCTTTCAAACCAACAGGAACTAAACCAGTCTACTGTAGAGAATGCTACAAAAAGCTAAAACCACAAGATGGCTCCACTCCAGTAAGTCGATTTCCCAAACGAACTAAAGATAGACAAAATAAACGTTCTACTAGCAGGTCTCCAGCAAGATATGACTCTAGAGATAGAAAACAGTCAGATAGAGAATCCATAGAACTCCATACAGTAATATGTGATAAATGTAAGAAAGAAACAACTGTACCATTCAAACCTTCAGGAAATAAACCAGTTTATTGTAAATCGTGTTTCCAAGATCCAAAACTAAAAGCTAAATCTCCAAAAGAAGCTACTAATGTTCAAGATAAAGTTGATGAAGTTGTAGAAAGATTTGGGGATAGACCAGGTCCATATAGAGCTAGTAAAAAGATGCACCAAACTACATGTAGAGAATGTAATAAGGAAATAACAATTCCTTTCAAACCAACAGCTGACAAACCCATTTATTGTCAAGAGTGTTTTACGAAAATAGTAAAAAAGAAATAGACTCAAATAAGAAAGAAACTCTCTTTCTTCATTGTTTATGAAGCTTATGGGAAAAAATTATTATTGTGAACATTGTTCTAGTTCTTTGAGATAATGACTAGGCTCCTCATCAATGAAGGAATACAGCAAAAAGCTGAAGAAGATCTTCTGAAACTGATGATTGGAGAGAATCTGCAACCTGAATTTTTCAACTACTCTCCTTATATTTTAAGAATTATTAATGAGAAATTGTTAGAAAAAGGCATAAGTTTGGGGCTTGGAGAAAAAACTGATAAGAAATTAATTGATAAATATTGGAAAGATTTAACTCTCCCTATAGAAGTAGATATACTTGTAAGAAAAATAGGTTGTATTAATGTTAATTCTTCTTCTGAGTTAGTTATTTTAATCAAGGACGATGCAACAAGATCAAAAATTTGGAATGATTTGTATAGTCTGAAAAAATTGAAACCAAAAAATGACAGAGTTTTTCGAGGAACCTTTTCACAATTTGAAGATATTTCAATTGATGAAATTCTCAGTCAATTACATGATATCCTAGAAAAAAATTCTTTATCTTACAAAGTTGAAAATTACGTTTTAAAGAGAAAACAAACAAAAAAAGGAAATACATTGTTTGAATATATGTTTTCATCAGATATCAATTTTTCTTGCATATCTTGCAATATGTGTGAGTTACCTAGTAACTATTCAGTTAACCCAATATCAAATAAAAATGAGCAACCTTTCCAAGATTTATTTACTGAGAAGAGGATAGGTTTTCCTTCAAACTTGGCTTGTCTCTCTCTAAATGAAGGAATCGAGATTTCTTCTGTAGCTAAAAAAAGAATCGAAGAGTTTTGTTATCCTATAATTTATTTAAAGAATAAGTCAGGAGATATGATTGATTTCCAGCTTGCTCTACGACAAAACGAAGGAGTCTGTGTTTTTCAAGACAGAAAAAATAGGAAATGCACAATTCAAGAAAGTAAGCCTCTAAACTGTTTTAGTTATCCTTTCATGATACATAAGGTAGATAATAATCATTTTACCATTGAAGTAGATTTTTCCTGTCCAGGTATAAGAGAGGAAAGTCAGCTTTCTGAACATCCTTTTTTGAATGAAATAGTTAGAAGAATATCTGTATCCGAAAGAAAAATTACGGATTTAAGTTTCAAGGAAGTTCTGTCTTTGAAGTGGAATCTATCAGGATATTTTAAGGATGGAGAAAGAGTAAGCCAAGATGAGATTGATGAAGCTTCTAATATTATCATAGAAGAGTATAGATCTATTAATGATTAAGTCCACGAAAAAGTAATAAGAGCACAAAACAATAAGAAATAGTATTATATTTAGTTTGTTAGTATTCAAAGGAGGTGCTTTCAGCTGAAGTCAAAGATAGTTACAGCAGTAATTATATCGATAGTTGTAATAGCTGCTGGCATAGGTGGCTATTTTATTTGGATTAACTCTCCATTCAGACCTCATCCTACTGCAAAAACTATTGTTATAACTTCAGATGAGGGCTTTACTAATTATAATTTGCCAGGATCTGGAACTAAAGAGGATCCATTCAGAATAGAAAATAAAAAACTAGGAGTTGATTCAAAATATGTTAGAGAGTTTTATACAGCTCTAGATATTTCAAATACAAACAAATACTTTATTGTAAAAGAATGCACACTTTATGGCGGATTTTCATGCATAAAAATTTCAAATGTTGCTGCAAATACCGCTCAGATATTTGATAATCAGATATTTGCGCTCATACAATTTACATCCGATTATGGGAGAGGTGGAGAGGGCATATTAATTTATGATTCCATAGGGATCAACATATCATACAATCAAATTACTAAAGGGCAGAAATCTAGTGAGGGTTTTTCAGGAATATTTTTGGAAAATGCTTCTAGTTCAATAATTTCCTCAAATGAGATATGGAAAATGAACAAAGCAATTAGAATTGAAAATTCGAGAGAGGTTATAGTAACACGTAATGGCATCTCTGCAGAGTTCGGAACTGCTCCTATTGCAGTTATAGAATCTATAAATATTGAAATTATGTATAATCAACTAAATTATTCTAGAAATGGTATATATTTAGATAAATGCAAATTTACAAATATTGAGAACAATACATTCATGGGGATGTATTGTTCAGATTTAGATTCACGAATGGCAATAGTATCTGCTTTATGTGAAAATATACAAATAGTGAAAAATACAATTTTTGAAGTTCAGGTGGGAATATGGATTAGAGATGGCTATAATTTTACAGTCAGTCTAAATGTAGTGCAATATAGTTCAATGTACTGTGTAGAATTGGTAGATAATACAAATAATTGCAACATCTTCCATAATTCATTCATAGTTGGTGAAGAATTTAGCCCATATTGGTCACAAGCATATGATGAAGGATCTAACAATTTATGGTATAATTCCCAACTAAGTGAAGGGAATTTTTGGAGTGATTTAGGGACAGATAGTACTTATGTGATTGGTGGTCCATCTAACTCTATAGATTTGTACCCGCTCACAGAGCCTTTAATATGAAATCACTATCATCAACCAGTATCATAGAAGAATGTGGATAACCAGACACTTAAACAATAAGTTCAATTTCATTGCAAACTCTTTATAATTGTTTTACACCATAATATAGCAAGGTTTACTCTTATGTTTAAGAAGAACATAACCAGATTATTCCCATCTTATTCCTTTCATTTTATTGTCTCGAGTGGTTTTAGAGAGTTCTCCAACATGAACCATGGTATGTCTAATCACATATGAGAATTTATGTAATCTAGATATAGAACCTCTTTTTGAGAAACCATCAGGTTCCAGAAAATCCTCATCACTTAATTTAGCTATAGTATCAAATGTTTTTTTCTCAACTTCTACTAGATAATTTTCAAAAAACTGTCTATCTTTGTTACGCAAAGTTTTTGTCTCGATTTCTTCAGAATTGGCAGAAACATCGTTTAAGGGTTTCCAATCATCTGCTGAATCAGACATATAGAATTCTATTGCTTCAATTGCATGAAAAAGTATATCCATACATCCACTTATTTTTCTTATCTTTCCAAAATTCCCCTTCAATTCTTGAAACAGCATCTTTGAGCATTTTGAAAACTGCTTCCATCTCAAGTTTAATTGTTTCAGATATTTTTCCCATAAGAATACGGCAAATCAATTGTTCATGAACATGTTGGTTTATCAAATATGGCTTTTTTTTACAATAACACAAATTCACAGGGACCGACACGCCGGACTTAGAAATGCACCTACTTTGCTATTCAAATCCTTTAAACAACGTTCTGATTGATGACATAGTACCAGCCGGTTGGAAATAGAGCATTTTCTTGAACTCTACGAATGATTTATATTTACTTAGGTGAATAATTGTAGTTGATGAAGCAAAGTTTGTTAATCAAAATATTTTCAGGAATAATTCTATTGGCAATTGCTGGAGGAGTTTCTTATTATATCTATAATCTATTCCCTCACTATCCATCAGCAGAAGTCATGACTATACATTCTGATAACGATTTTGAAAAATATAATCTTCCAGGATCGGGAGTAATTGGTGATCCCTATACTATTGAAGAATATGACTTAGGTTTGTATGAGTACAATGAAGTAAAAGACAAATTTATCGGACTACAAATTACAGATACAACTAAACACTTCGTTGTTAGAAACTGCTCATTTACAGGTGGAAAAAACACTATATATTTTAAAAATTTAGCACCTGGGACAGCTACAATTGAGAATTGTGAGTTTTACTCAATTCCTCAAACAGTAGAAATTTTTGAAATTGGCATCAATAGTATGAAAATAGTAAACTCATCAGATGTAGTAATCTCAAAGTGTGATTTTCTTACACGAACTTCTAAAATTGGAGGCTATGCAATTGAGCTCCAATCTTCAGATAACTGCATAATAATGAATAACTATTGTCAAAATTATTACACTGGATTTGCAGTTTACTATTCGAACAATGTAACCATTCGCGATAACATTTTCCAGGAAATTGGAGCTGGAGCTTCTGTTGTATTTTATAATTCAAACTACGCTAAAGTATTAGACAATTTTATTTATGATTGTTCACTAGGTGTTTGGTTAACTTCATGTGATTTTCCTGTTATTGAAAATAATCGTATAGAGACAATATATGTTTCTGCAACTATGAGTGGAATTGAGATGGAAGATTGTAACTCTGCAAGAATAGTTAACAATACAATCATTCGTTATTGGTTTGGAATATTCATGCATGAATGTTCCTTAAATTTGATTATGTTGAATCTTATTCAAAATTGTCAAGGATATGGTGTATCTCTTAGTTATGATGTATTCAATTGCACAGTCTTTCATAACACGTTTAAGGATAATAATCAATATAATCTATCTACATCCCAGGCATTTGACAATAGTACCTGGAGTCTATGGTACAGTCCCATCATAAACGAAGGAAACTTCTGGAACGATTTAGGGACAAATAGCACTTACAATATTAGTGGTCCTTCCAACTCTATCGATTTGTATCCTTTGAATGAACCAATAATTTAGAAAAATCAATAGACTAGATTAATACTCATTTCCCTTCAATACGTAATATTATTAAACTGTTTAACTTTTGTTCATTCGTATGGTAACCATTAAGTGTGGAGATAAGAAGTTCCAAGATGTCGAGCTTGTCGGTTTTGACAAAGATGGCACACTTCTAGACATATGCATGTATATCCCAGTTATGCAACAACGTTCGGAAGTTATAGTTAAAAAATATAAACTTCCTGAAGAAGCTTACGATCAACTTCTCGAGTTATTTGGTGTTGATCCCAAAACTAACACTATTATTGAAGGTGGATCAATTCATGAACCTAGAGTTAACAATTTGCGTAATGTCCGTGATTTTCTACAAAACTTCTCTGTTAATGCTACAATAGGTGAGCTTTCAGATGTTTTTGATCAAGTTGACGATAAAGTTGATTTTAGTGCATACATCAAACCTTATCCTGGTGTGAAGGAATTATTAGAGAAACTTGATGCGACTGGTGTAAAGATTATTGTCTTCACTCATGATAGTACCAATCCAGCAACCAAACACATGAAAAGTGCTGGGATACGAAAACATTTTGATTTAATCTTAGGTATAGATGTTGATTCGCCATATCAACGCAAACCTGCACCTGATATGTTACAATATGCTTGTAAAGTAATGGATGTTGATGTTACAAAATCAATTGTAGTTGGTGATGATAATCGCGATATGCTTCTAGGAAAGAACGCTGGCAATCTCGGTTGCATAGGTGTTTTAACTGGAAAATCAACAGAAAAAGAATTGGTTGATGCAGATATTATCCTTTCATCCGTTACCGAAATGACGATAAAATAATTATCTAATTAAAATAAAAATATGAAAGAAAGCAGATATTTCTGCTTTATTTATCTGCTATTTCTATATTGAGATAATCTTCGATAATACCTTTTAGTTTATCCTTAGTAACTCTCATATCATCAATTATTATCCCATCTTGCAAACGTATCAATCTGAAACCAGGTCTTACAAGAGATAAGTCGTGGGTTGACATAAGTATTGTCGTGCCATATTGCTTCGCTGTTTCCATAAGTAGAGTGATAATATTTCTAGCAAGTCTTGAGTCGACATTAGCTGTTGGTTCGTCGGCGAAGATGATAGGTGCTTTTCGTGCTAAAGCTATAGCGAGAGCAGCTCTTTGACGTTCTCCTGCAGATAATTCCACTCCATATTGATGGAGTTTGTGATCGATTTCCACACTTTCAGCGATTCCAGGAACATCTTCTGTAGTGAAATGGTTAGCTGAGTTGAAGATTCTAGGAATTATCATGTTTTCTTGAACGGTGTACTGTTTGAAGAGATTATTAACTTGGCTTATCATAGCTAATTCATTAAACCGGAAGTTTGCTATATCTCTTGAATCACCTTTTACTATATCGAAATCCTTTATTTTGATTTCACCATCATCAGGTGTTTCTACACCAGATACTACATTCATCAAAGTTGTTTTTCCTGCTCCACTTTTACCTGAAATAACAACAAAGTCCCCTTCATTTACAGTAAATGACACGTCCTTTAGAACATCGTTAGTTATTCTTCCTGCAGGGAATGACTTGAAAAGATTTGAAATTTCAATAATTGGCTGTCCATTTTTAGGATATTCAAATTGCTGTTCAAGTAGAGGTCTGATTTCGTCGAAAGATACCTTACCGTCTTCATTTTGTTCCAATTCAGTATCAGGTTGCTCTTCCATAGCAGAATAATCATCAAGTATGTCTTGTATCTGATCCGCGCTTACATCACTTGGGTTAAACATGAAAGCAATTTTCTTTGAAGGATGGATGTCGAATTCAACCATGTGTTTGTAATTACCAGCAACATAGATTTCGTCTGGTAACCTAACGAATTGAGAACTATCTATAACAGATTGAAGTGTAGATTCTTGTGGTCTTAGAATAAACTCTAGTTCGCTTCTATCGACGTCAAGATTAACTCCAACTAAACGACCGTCACGTATAATGAAACTTTTCTTGAAAGCATTTCTAAATCGAAGATCGTGAGTTACAACAAGTATAGTCGTATTGCTTTGTTCATTGAGATCTTTGAAAGTAGCTATGATGTCGTTTGTATTTGCCGTATCAAGTTGTCCTGTTGGTTCATCGGCCAGTAACATTGTTGGTTTCTTTGCTAAAGCCACACCTATACTAGTTCTTACTGCTTCTCCTCCACTTATTTTTGTCACTGGATTTGTTCTTATTTTACTTAAATTTAGCAATTTTATTAGTTCATCTGTATCTTTTTTCACTGTTTGTCTATTGACATATCTCATTTTCATCGGTAGCATGATATTCTTTTCCACCGTTAAATTAGACAATAGATTTTGGTGCACATGTTGGTTTACAATTCCCATTCTCTCAAATCTGAATTTTCTCATATTTTTCTCGTTTAATTCAGCTATGTTTGTCTCACCTATATATACTGACCCTCCACTTGGTTTCAGTATTCCGGACAATATCTTTACCAATGTACTCTTCCCAGCACCTGAAGGTCCGATGATCGATGCTACTTCTCCTTCTTTGATGAAAAGGTCAAGTCCTCGAAGCGCGGAGACTTTTACATCTGTTACAGGATCATGGTACACTTTAATTAGATCTTTGCATATTATCATGTTTTTCTACTCCATAATTGTTGGTGCATATTTCCCAAATTCTCTTTTCAGGAAGAGGTTCATAAATAGGTAGATCATCAAAGGTATTCCCACTAATAGCATCGATATCATTAGCCATGGATAATTCACGTACATTTCATATGGAGTTGTGCCGTAACTTAATTGTATCAAAGTTGGTTTCACTGCTAACAACCCCACAGCCGTTCCTATTATCATCGACGGCAGTATTGCTGCTACTAGCGTCTGAATCGCTGACATGTTTATTATCATCGGAACATTTATTCCCATCTTCTTCATTATGTCGTGTTTCACCACTCTTCTTTCTAGAATCTTTATTGATGTTGTAAAGCTAGAAAATACTAGTACTAATGATGCTACAAAAAGTGATAGTATCATCTCTATGATGAAAATATTGTAAAGAGGTGTTTTTAGTTTATCTTTCACGTCTTCCATTGTCTTTACTACTTGCCCTCCTGTGAATGGAAATATCTCCCTTTTCACTTCTTCTGCTTTATTTACATCATACAACTTGATATATAGGTCATCAAAAGTTTTCAATCTTGTCGTAATGATCTCATCTATTTCATCAAATGCCTCGTATGACATTATCATCATTGTCCTTTTATCTGCTGCTTCCTCTTCATCATAATATACTGGAAACAGTTCAAAGAACTCTAATATTTCCAATCTATGCACTAAGGTAGTGTTTCCTACTAATGCCATAAACGACATGTATTCCCCAAGCTCTTTGTTAAATATCTGTGCAACAGATTTTGAAACAATCACTGTTGAACTTGTCAATTGTTTCATCTTTGACCATGCCAAATCTGATACCGTTTGAGGTGGTTTCTGTATGATATTCGTAAACTCCGTCGTATTGATTACTACTATCCTAGTATTCGAATATGAACCTGAATACATTGTATACACTTTAACATTTGTCGCAAACCTTACTTCTGGCATTGCTTCTATTTGTTCCTCACTTATCTGAGTTATTTTATTCCATCTTTCAACTTTTACATCCGCTCCGTTTATGAAATAGGCTTGCTGACTCAACGTGCTTTCTTTTGAATATGGAACAATTAATACTGGAACTAGTATACATACTATCAGTAAGAATATCAACGTTATATTTTCAAAATACTTAATGTCCTTGCTAATTTCTGAGAATAGGAAACTTGTTTTTGATTTTCCTGCTTTCCACAAAGTATACCCTATACCTTTCCATATCATTGATAGAATTTTAATGACTATTGGCAATCCACCTATTAAAGTGAATATTGCCCCTACAATTGTCAGATATAAATATATTGTAAAATTCTCTACATGTGATTCATAGTACGCTGCAAAGGCTTGATTGTAGAAATACCAGAATAGTGCTATCCCTATCAGTAAGAAGAATAAATCTCTCCATGAAATTGCTTTTACAATTTTCATGAATGTGCTTGGTGCTTTTTCTACACTTCTCTTTCTTCTTATGATCATCAAGATTCTGGGTACTGAGATTACAAATAAAAACACAAATACAATTGCTAATTCAACCGGTACATTCCCGATAACTAGATTTGTATCTTGATTTCTAAAAGTTATGAAACCGTTTACTTTTATCAATGGTATTGCCGTTAGAATCGCTATTCCAAAGCTAATTACGCTTGCAATAACAATTTCAAAGAATCGTATTGACAGATATATTGACGTTATTTGCTTATTTGGTATACCACGGTTTCTTAAGATATTAATTTCGCTTTCATAACTTGACGAAAACAATTCTGAAGATTCAAATACCATGAAGATTGAGAGCAGTATAGCAGGTATGGCAAAAATCAACAATCTAGCCATGTTATTTAGATAGTAAGTATTGAAATCCTCAAAGAATTCTTTGATTTCTGAAGAATATACACCTTGAGAATTTTTTACGCCTATAGTAACAGCAGATAATGTGTCAAAGCTGAAAGTAAAGACTTTCCCTTCAAGCTCCTCTTGTTCAGTTACCAGTGTTGCTCTTTCATCTATCCTAAAATCATCAAAACTATAATCAAATTGATAATACCCACGTACAATATTTAGTCCGAGTTTAGTATCATTTTTATTAAAGAAGTCAAAGAATAAACTCTCTTTTGTTAGAATTTCTTTTTCGTCAACTACAGAATAGATATCATTAGGAAGGTCTAGATATGTAGAAATTTTTCTAAGTTGTGCAATATTTAGCGGACTGAAGAAACCAACTACTGTAGCATTTATCATGTAGTTATATGCTTGTCCTCCTACATTTTCATTTGATGCAATAACCATTATTGTATCATTGATTTGTATTTGCTCATATCTTGAAACATCTTGAGATAACCTGTAACTTATTATAACTTCATTCTTGTTTTCAGGTACTCGACCTTCATAAATTAGGGTTTGCATAAATCTATCAGAATCATCTGGTAAGCCTACAAAATCGTAGCTATTCTGATAGAATTGAGTTTCAGTGTACTGATAATATACATACGTTGACGTAGAGTAAGCTGATATTACTTGATCCACATATTTTTGCACGTGCATACCACTATATATATCGAGGATTTCTTGTTTTGCAAGATTGGCATAATCATCTTCAATAGTAAAATTGTCTATTCCATTTGATATGAGTGATGTGATCACTCTTGCTGAAACGTTGGAATCAGTTAGCATTGAGTTTGCTTCATAATAAGCTTTAATCATTGCAGATTCTTCGGATTGAGCGATGATAATCGCTGAACTCAATAGATAACCTGTTATTATAAAACCGGTTAGAGTGAGAATAGTTCTTTTCTTATTTGATGTCCATATTGTAACAACAGTATCTGTTACATTTTTTATGTATCTAGCTACATTTTTGAAGAACAGGACAAATTTTGAGTGGTCTCCAACTTGAGTGTCTGTTAGAAAAGTTGAAAGTTTTTCCCTGTTTCTTCTTATATAAATTACTAATAAAGTAATTAGAAGTGCCAATACTACTACTATGATAACCAGAACATACCATTGTGTCGTGAAGAAGTCTACCCAAGGGTTAAATGGAGTAAGATTTTCAATATAAATTGATGAATCAAGTTTTTCGGATGTTATAGTGAATAAACTAATCGCTTCTTCTTCTATATATTGAACACCTATCGTTGGACTGTAATCGGTTGGGGCGACGGTAGTATTATACAAAAGAACATAATTTTCTCCGTAGATGAATGTTGAGAAGAAGCCATCTGAGACATGATTTGACACTGGTATTGGGTTAAATAGCCAAGTCTCAGATACCAAAGAGGCATAATATAAATTAACAAAATTTGTACTCCCTTGCACGTCAGAAAGAATTAGAAACCTAGTATCTCCTTCAACTTTGTAATTAAAATCTGAAGGATTGGTGTAAGAGATAGCTTGAGAATATTCTTTAATATCAATTCCATCAAAAGTACCCCAGAACATTCTGCTTGGATTTAAGAACATAAAACTAAACAAATCTGTATCTTCAACTACTGCAATAACTTTCTCAACTTCATAAGAGACACCAGTGAAACCTTGTTGATCAACAGGTATCATCATCCCCATGGCGCTATTTAGAACCCCTATGCCAATGCCATATGGACCAGTATAGTCATACAAATACCACAAATCACCATTTCTATCTACTATTGTTTCTACAACATTTTGATAAAGAGAAGGGGGAGTTATAACAAATGTTTCAGTATTCCAAAAACTAAGAAAACCAAAATGATGTGTCATGTTCAATGTAGTCATATCATGGTCATCATACTTATTGTGAAATATGTGGAGAAAACCGTTAGCATATTCAACATCAAAATATGTTATGTAAAGTAAATCATGTTGTGTGATTGAATAGATTTCTCTGGTTTGAATATTAGTTGGCATCCAATTATAATTATAAAAAACCAAGTCTCCCAGAAGAGTAAAAACGCTGTATACTAAGCCGATATTTATGTCTGTGTTATATGTTGTTCGAAGTTCAAGACCAATTGCATCTTCTACAATAATATCGAAAATCGTTTCGCCATCGATATAATAAAGATGAATTAATCGATCAGTATCAGCTGTTACGATATGCATGAAAACATGTAAATCACCATTCATGTCTACTACTGGAAATGATTCTTCGATTCCTCCTCCTTCTTCAAATCCTGTCATATAGAGAATTTCTTCATTGTCAGCTGCAGTAGAGAACGTGAAAATAGGAGCCATAATAAGTAATATAGTTAGTAGTAGTATTCTGGTCTTGTTTTTCAACACAATCACACCAATTTTAATTGATACTTATATATGTTTTATTAAATAGAGAAGATATGTTCCAAGTGATTAATAAAGAGATATTAGCAAAGGGATTTCAAGGAAAATTATCATCTTTTTATATCTGTGAAGTTTGAACATTTATAAATCTTATGGAGATAAGAAAATAATCTCACATCTATGAGAAATATTTTTAAATCTTTGTACAAATGTCACATTAGGATAGAAAAGGTTAGCTTATGAAATATCACGATGCAATAACTCCAGGATATTCTCCAAAAGCTATGAAACACATTCCTACAGAAAGGAATGATCCGATTGTCTTTGATTCAAATTATCTATTTTTGCGTCGGATTCTCAATCATAAAGGTCCATTAACTATTAGTAATATTCTAGAGGAATACCGGGAGGATAAGAACGAGAAATCTATCAAAACAATCTATCGTTATTTAGGAAAGTTAACCGTTAAAGATATGGTTACTAAATGTGGTAAAAGAGTTTATGAGAACAATAAATCTGACACTCTATATGGTGTAACTGCGAAATTCTTTCTAATCGGAGTTGAAACAAATCCTTTCACTGATATTGAAGATAAAGGTATGATAAAAATTCGCAAAACACTTGTTGATTTCATTAGCAATGTTCTTCAAAACAATTTTGCAGGGAAACAAATCGATGTGGAGTGCCTTGAGAAGAAGATAATGGAGTGGTATGCCATTTCTAATTCTGAGTTAATCAAAAATATCGAAACAGCTACAGAAGAGGCCATCAACAAGGTTATGACAGCTGAAATGACTGGAGATTCAGGTAGGTTTCTCATGGACGTGGTTTTTTGGTTAGGATTAATAATCAAAAGACCGGCACTTATTGAAGAGATTAGAGGGTGTTTAAAGGATATCTAATTTGAAAAAATTCTCAACCATTACACTAAAAAATTAAATATGTCCTTAACACATAATATACCTATGAAGACCAAGTATCTAGCGCTAATAATAGTTTCATCGATTGTTCTTGCAACTTCAATCACTTTGCTTGTTATTTATCTACCAGACAATAATTTGCCTGATCCAGAATTTAACTGGGAGTTTCCAGCTAATGGTACTTACTATGATGATTATATCAAAGTACCCTATATGATCCCAATGAGGGACGGGGTTAAACTGGCTACTGACGTGTATATACCAAAAGACATCAATGAATCACTTCCTGTAATTTTCGTTCGTACACCTTATGAAAAAGATATGATGTGGTCATTCTTAGCGGGATATGTTCAACGTGACTTCATTATAATCTTGCAAGATTTTCGTGGTTTCTTTGAATCTGATGGTGAGAAAGGCATGCCTTTCTTTACAGAACAGACAGACGGCCATGATTCACTTCTCTGGATTTCTGAACAGCAATGGTGTAATGATAAAATTGGAACTTGGGGACCTTCAGCTTTGGGAATAGCTCAATATATGATGGCACCGAATGCACCAGATTCATTAGTTTGTCAATTGCCAATGGTTGCAACAACTGACACCTATACAGCAGCTTTTAGAGGGGGGCAACTCCGTTACGAGTTACTTGTTCCTTGGATGGATGGCAACAGTTACCCTGCTGATAATCTTGATTTGCTTAAAGAACATGAGATGCTAGATGATTTTTGGTCCGGGGGAAGGATAGTTAACAATTATTCAGATATTAATGCTGCATCACTACATCTAGGTGGGTTTTATGATATCTTTTGTCAAGACACAATAAATGCTTTCATGGCCTATCAATACCAAGGAGGAACATCAGCTTTAGGGAATGCAAAGTTAATCATGGGACCATGGGTTCATGGGATGGCCTCAGTTCCTACAGGAGAGATAACCTTTCCTTATCAAGATTTGAGTATTTTGTTTAAAGCGGGTGATGCTTTGTTTGAAAAATGGTTAAAGGATAATTCCACCTTGTGGAATCAACTTCCAGCCGTTGCGTTTTATCTGATGAGTTCTACGAAATTTAACCCAGATACAAACGGTAATGGATGGTTTCAATCTGACAAGTGGCCGCTTGATACTTCAATTCAAGACCTCTTCTTCTACAACAATCTTAGTCTTCTTCCAACAGCTAGTGTAAGTGTATCGGATCAACTAAATTTTGTTTATAATCCTTATTCCCCCGTCCCTACAATTGGAGGAGGAAACCTCAATATCGCAGCTGGTGCTTATGATCAACAATCACTGGAAGAAAGAGATGACGTGTTAGTTTTCTCATCACCTATCCTAACTGAACCTATAACAATTGTTGGACAAATTGAAGTCTCTCTATTCATTAGCTCGAATTGCACTGATACAGATTTCACAGTGAAGCTTACTGATGTGTATCCTGACAATACTTCAATGCTAATTACAGACACAATCTTGAGAGTTAGAAACAGGGAGAGTGTTTCTAGTTGGAATTTCATGACACCAGGAACTATCTATAACATCAATATTCCTTTCGATAGTACAGCTTACCATTTCAATGAAGGTCATCAGTTAAGGATCGATATTTCTAGTTCTAATTATCCTAGATTTGAAGTTAACCCTAATACTGGAGATGGTTTGTGGGATAATGATACCACTTTGATTGCTAATAATACCATATTTACCAATTCAGTATATGCATCAAAAATCAGCTATCCTTCAGTAAACCTGGGCGATCTTATGCCTTATAGCTTTGATGATGTTCATGCAGATTTGAATTACTCTTTTGTAATGGTTCACTCAAGAATTACAGCAAAATTGAGTTATATTGGTCTCCCATTCTTAGCAGTTGCTTTAGTGAGAATTAATAGAGGAAAATATTCTAAACTTGATTTCCCCTAATTGTTCTTTTTCCACTAAGATTCAGATTGAATATGACATGAATTTTGTACAAATTCTTTAGAAGTGCCTGAGCACATCATGGGGACGCCACTTACCCTCCTACACCGCCCACAGCTTCTTGCAAAGATGCTTACGGT
>JABCTC010000044.1 GCA_018238545.1 Candidatus Heimdallarchaeota archaeon | reverse complement strand
AACGAAGTAGATGAAATAATAGAGAGACAACAAGAGTATTTTAAAGAAAGAATGATAGTGTTCTACAAATGTTCGAAAGAGTATAGTAAGGACATAGATGAACCAGTTCAGACATAATACAAACTATCCTAGTTTAAGTAATAATTTTCCTGTCTTAAAATACCAATTCTGTACGTACAATCATTTAAAAGTAGAAATTAATACTAGATTACTAGTATGTCGTTGGATAGTAAATTGCCAAATCCAAACCCATATGGAATAAATATCTGGTTTACCATTTTTATTGGGGTGATAATTGAAGCAATTATCAATTTCTTTGTTTTTTCTTTTGCAGAAGAAGCAGGACTAAAAATTGGTCTAATATCAAGCCTAACATTATTCGTGATTGGTGGGATTTTTCTTTATTCGACAAATCGTAGAAAAAGAATTATTGAAATTCTATATGATGAAAAAAAGCATATTGAAAAAAAAGAGAGATTACCACTATATAAACTAGGTAAAAAATATGATCTGTCTAAACGTTTGTTACTAAACAGAGTAACTGTAAATAAAGAAAGAAGAGTAACAAGTCTCAATCTATCCAGTTTTGATTTAGATAAGTTACCAAGAGCAATAAGAAAATTACAGAATTTAACCCAAATAAAATGTAAGGGTTCTAAATTAGGTAGATTAAGTAAACTAATAAGAAAAATGGGAAAATTAGAGGTCTTAGATTTTATGAGAACAGAACTAATCAATCTTGAAGGTATTTCAAAATTGAAGAAATTAAGAACATTAAAAATGATGGAATGTGGAATCGAAGATATAAGTGCAATAGCTGAATTAACTGAATTGGAAGAAATAGATTTAATGAGAAATAATATAACCAATATAGATGTATTAGTAGGAATGAAGAATCTTAGAAGACTTAACTTAAGCGAAAATCAAGTGAAGGACATTTCTGTTTTAGATAAACTAGAGAGTCTAAGATCTATCTCTGTATCATTAAATCCAATTAATGATTTTAAACCAATAATGAAACGTAAAATGGAAAGCATAAGCTTTTCTGTCACATATCAAGCTTATTCCGACGAAATAACAAAAGAAGAATTAACAAGAATAAAAAGTGAATTGATTAAACAATTCGAAGAAGTAAGGGCACCACATAGGTATAATACAATAATGCAAGGTGGTCTTCGAGACTATGGATACACTATAACTCTACATGGAGGTACAATTGATAATTAATGATGAAGTAATTCTTTTATGAAACATGATGATTTAGAGATAACAATTGATAATAGTCGAAGATATCTTTGAAATAAGACGAAATATTGCAGGTAGGAGTGATAAAATTTCGTATTTTTATTATAGACTATTTTAATAGATTCTGGATATCTAGTTTCCTCAGATTAGGATTCCCCAATATTTGAAGATGGGAATAAGCATCATCAACGAAAATCTTCCAAGCTTGTGATGAAAGAATCAATTGTTATTTGTTTTCCCTGATATTCATCATAAGTGATGTCATCGTAGAAACTATATTTGACGGGAATAGCATGAAAAGTATACGGTGATAAAACTTCTTTCCACAAATTTACAATATACTGAATCTTCTCTTCATCTGCACCAAATCTAGAATGACTCTTAAGGAATTGCTCTAAACCCCAATTAAAATATTCATAATCAATCTTTCTATCAGAAGATTCTGCATGTCTGTCCAAAAGCATACCAAAACATTTGTCTGCGATAGGAAGAGTGTTAACATATTTAAGAAAGAACTCAAGAGTGAAACGTAACCATTCAGAAGTAACATCTTTGAGTCTGGAGATAAATGGAAGCAGTGAAGGATTGATATTTTTGTGGCGAAATTGGTGCGAAATAACAAATTGCTCATAATTAGAATGGTTTCTAACTTTCACTAGTTTAGACAAGTCATTACCTAGTTTTCTGAAACAAAGTTCAATATCTTTATCGTATTTTTGTAAGTTTTGAAGAATCACAGCACGTTTAAAACTCTTTTTTGTTTTTTGACCTGTAAAAGAATTTCTTTCACCTTTTAGAAACTTGTAAAAATCACCATGTTCTTTTGGATAATCCCCTGATCCAATATTACATAACAGTCGTCCGATTAGTATTAGTAAATAATAACCTGAAACAATTCCCCAAGATTTGCTGTACTTATTTAATAAATGTTCAGAAACAAGGTAATTGTGAGAAACAGTTGAAACAAAACAGTAATTTTCATAAAATTCTTGTTTAATGTTCATGAAGTCACAACAGTGTTACAAGTATATAACTATCGTCCCCTGAATAAACTATTACTTATACTATTTTCATATTTTGGTTTGTTAGACTGTATCTTACAGTTATATCGGAGAAGTTCCTTATCAAAGGGAACCTGTCAGTATAGGGGAAGGAGAAGAATGGTTCTTGAGGAAATAAAGGGTGAGAGGAAGCTAGCAAAGCTCTCAACAAAACGGAAGTGAATGTAGATTGAAATTCAAGTTTGTACTAGCTTCAAAGAATAATGGGAAAAATGGTATTTAAAGAATGTAGAAAAGCATTTTACCAGTTTATAAAGCAATTGTGGGATAAGAAGTCAGAAGAACTATGAACTTGAAGATGATATTCATAATCTATGCAAAAGGGAAAGGAGAAGAAAAGATAGAATTAGCACGAAATAAGATAACAGGGGTAGATGATCTACAATTCTTCATAAACCACTTCTACGAGGAACAGAGAGAGTGGAGAGAAAGGGGGAAGATGTGTGAGCATGAGATAATAATAGTAGATGAGAGGGGGAAAGAGTTATCGATGAAGAACAGAACAGAACTGATGGAGAAGAAGGAAGAAACGATGAGTTTTTTTCAGATGACAAAGACAGCGATAGGGGAGACATTAACAGAAGGAGTAGGATGAACTGTTCAGTAAAAAAGAAAAAAGGATTAGAAGTGCATTAATACCGTTCTTTGGTGCAGTGTTTATCGGATTGGTAATAGTATTGGTTATCTTGGATCCAATTTCGGACAATAATCAAGATACAAAGAGTATGATATATTTTGTTTTATTATCAGCAGGAATGATAGCAATATTAGTATTCGAACACGACATGATAAAAAAATGGTTAGAAAATAGAAAAGAAGAAAAAAGAGTTTTACGGGATTATTATTGGGAGCAAGAACAGCGAAAAAATCCTTTATTCAAGTATTATTCAGAAGAGAGTTTAGAAGAGATGAAGGAGGAGATTGTGAAAGAACTTCTGTTTAGAGAAGAATATGTAAAGAAAATGATCGATGGAGAAGAAATAGGTGAGGAGTTAGCTGAAATAGCTAATGAAAGATATGAAGCCATGAGTAAGGGGGTAATTATCCGAATAAAAGAAAAGTGGGAATTGAGGAGATTAGAAGAGAAAATAAAAGTGGAATTAGAGTTGCGAGAAGAAGTAAAAAGCGCCATAGAAGAAAACAGAACGATAAAGATGGAATATTGGGGGTTAATTCTAGAGCGAGGAATAGTAAAATGATGCAAAGAAATGATGATTATATAAAAAATGAGTGGGAGACCTGGTCAGAAAATATTGCACTTATAGTTTTCGGAGTATTAGTGATAGTAGGGATGATAGTTCCTCTATTATTGATAGATTCTGATCAGCAGATAGTGTCGATAACAGTCATTTTCAGTTTAGCCTTAATGGTAGAAATAGTTTATATTTTATTGGAAACATTTAATCCTAGAATAAGAAAAAGGATAGAAAGAGCGGAAAGGAATGAAAAGATTATCAGAAAGCATTTTGAGATTGAAGAAGAATCAAAAGGGGTAAAATATCGTAAGTTCAAACTTGCAGGAATAATCAAAGGGATAGACAATAAACTAATTCTGTTTTACGAACACCAGAGAACAAGAGAAAAGATAACAGTGTTTCAAGAGGGATATCGAGAAGAAGTAGGATAAACGAGAGAATGTGAACGATGAACTACCAAAACGATGTAACTAAAGAGCTCAATACAATTAAAGAAGACAAGTATAATGAATTAATCAAGCAACTCAAAACAAAGGATAAGAAAAGGAAACTTCATGCAATAGAGGAATTAGTACAATTGGGAGATGAGAGAGCAGCGGAGCCTTTAACAGATTTACTAGAAAAAGAACTGATTAAAATAGAACATCTACCAAGATTGGAGAGGTTGGATAAGTATCTACACTACAACAGTGAAGTAAAAGAATAAATGATGATAGAGATAATAGATCAAGCAATAGGTAAGTTAGCATCATGGGGATTTGATTTCCTACCTGTAGCGTGGGAGATGGATATGATGGCAGTACATACAATGGACAAATTAGCAAAGAAGAAAGAAAAGAAGGCGATAGATACAATAATAGAGATAATAGAGCTAGAACCGCACGAAGATGAAATGAGAGGGTCTATGCGATATCCAGCAATGCTCGCATTAGGACAAATAGGAGGGATGAAAGGAGAGACATTACTAGTAGAATATGCACTAAAAGGGGATGAAGATCAGGATAGATGTGGGGAAGCAGTAACAGTATTGGAACTATGGGGAGGAGAATATACAGCAAAAAAAATGCAAGAAGTATTAGAGAATGAAACGGAATGCTATATGTTCTTGAAACAACATGCGATAGAAATACTAGGGAAGGTGTATCATCCTCTCTCAATAGAAGTATTAGAAAAAACACTGGAAAAAACATCAGTGTATGAAGAAAGAAGAGAAATAAACAGGTCGATAAGAAGATTGAGAAGAGAAGAACAGAAAGCCCAAGCATAAAGAAAGGATTATTTGATTTTGATATATTTATAAATGATGAAAGGTTTACTATTTTGGAAAAACTACTCAACCGACACCAAAATAAGAGATTAACTTATTAGTTCGGATAAAAGAAAACTGCTAAAAAGGTTGGTTTTCAGAAGATAAGAGAACAAAAAATAATAATTGTAGAATTTAACTAATTCTTCATTTTTCTTTTTCTACTGCTAATAAACTATTTTTGGTTATAGATTAACTCATTGGATTGGTATACAATAAAAGAAATAGAGCATTTTATTAGTTGGTTATCTTGTCAGATAGAGAATGTCATAGATAAATTTCAAGTTAGAGAGTCTGTTGTTTCTATGTTGAATGATGAAATCAAGACTTTAGTGTCTAAATCGTGGTTAATGCATTGAATATTCACTCTTTGTCACTTATAATGAGCCGTTTCTTTGAATAATGCTAAAGATTAAGAAATATAATAATTCCTGTATCTTTAAAAAATCTGAACTCTTAAGAAAATAGATATAAGTTATAATGATTTTATTAGTTAACTATGTCATTTAACCAAAATGTTCTAAACCACCTTAAATCATTTAGATATCCTCATTTTGTTGAAGAAATAATACGAAAACGTTTAGTTAGAACTGTTCTTCCTGATGAGAAAGAGAGTAAAAGATCTCCTTTTCATTGTTATACAAGATTTATTGGATATCCAGAGAAGCTTAAGCTATTAGAAGAGATAAGAGAAAGAAAGGACAAAGGAAAATCAAATACAATCAATCTTCTTATATCTATTCCTAAAACAGAAAATGAAATTAAAAATGTGATGGTCGAAGTAGAAAATAAAATTAGAAATGTAAAGACAGAAGAGAGAAAAAGAAAAGATAAGTATACAGTTGGAATTTCTTGTGATTTGCCTAGAATAGATGATGAAATAAAAAAACTTGCATTTAATACTTCTCTATATTTCTCTCAAGGTTATGAGATCTTAAAAACAGCAATTACAATGGATATAAATTCAAGCCCCATAATGGATTATTATTCCTTATTACAGATTGTGAAAGGAGTAATTTTACTTGAACTTGATGTTGATAAAAAGGAGTTCTTCAAATCTCATGGTTTAAGATCAGTGAAAAAAATAGAATCAGAAGTTATTCATCAAGCCAAAATAGAAACTTATGGTGTCTTTCCTGCATTATTAATCAGATGTGGAGATTATGTGAAAGATCATCATTTAGCAATCAATTTGGAAGATTATTATGTTGACAACTATTCTCCCACTTTTAAGGAGATGATTGAAAGAGATCATCTCCGATCATTATATAAAATACCAGAAGCTTTCATTTTTTCTTGGATGCTTTCTGAAATAGTTAGATACAAACCAGAAGAATGGCAAAAGATTTGTACGGGAACTGATAATAACTGGATAAGAAATATTGAAAAATTCAGAGAAAGTATTCTTCCAAATGTAATAATGGATTTAACAACTTACCTTCTAACAAAGTGAGTATCTTTCCAGAATAACTAAAATATGGCAAAGGAAGAGCTGAACCAATAAACTTCCCATAAGATTCATGAAAGTAGATTATTATCCCTCTTCGCAATAAAGAATAGATTGTTTTCGTATCAATTTGCCCTCTCCCTTTCCAGTGTATATCCCTGACCTCTGAAAGTTTTCTTTCTATAATTTTGTGCTTTGTTTGGATGAATATTTTTTCTCCTTGTACTATTAATTTTTCATCTTCATCTATTATTATACTCTTCATTTCTCATATATGTCTGAATTTTTATATATACCTTACAAAATTGCTTTCACTTTTTTTGCAAAAATACAAAAAATAATTTGTTTCATCATTTAATGCTGATAATTTCAGTTGCCATTTTTTCTCGACTTACTTCTTTCTCTATTCCTGATTTATTCCAATTCCGCATCAAATCTCCTTCTTTCACTTCACTAACAAAACCAAGTCGCATTTTTTCTTCGACAAAAAGAATCCCTTATAAAACTATCTGATGACCTCAACTCATTTTTTCTTTGATTTTCTTCTTAACTTATTCAGACTAATTACAAAAATAAAGAAAAATAAACTTGGAAAATGAAGATTTGTTTTTGTAGTTCTTTCTAGATTCTCATTTAGAGGATAAAGATCATTGTTTTCAGCTTTTCCATTGATATGATAAGTACTATTTTGATCCAAACTAGACCAGTAATTGCCTTCTTTTGTTGCAGTATCATGCCATGTGTTATTATTGCCTGAATCATACGCTTGTGATGTTCCTAGTATATGATTATGAATGAAGTAGTTGTGATGAACAGTATTGAATCTCGAGTCAACATCTAATGCAACACCATATCCTGTATTGTTTCTAATTAGATTGTAGGTAAATTTACTTCTGTGCGTATCCCAAGATCTGATTCCATACCAACCATTAAACCCAATTGTATTTGAGATGATTTCTGAATCAAATACTCTATATGTCATCATTCCATCTCTTTCGTTATATCCAAATGAATTCTTCTTTATTACTGCATCAGCATATATTATCTCAAATCCTTGAATATTATTAGTAATGACATTTTTTTCTATTAGAGCATTTCTAGCATCCACTATCATTAAACCCCAGAAATTGAAAGAACAGCTGTTGTTAGAAAAAGTGTTATTTTCGCTTCCAATGGAAAAAATTCCACTATCACTTTGATTCAAACAGATATTGTTCTCAACTAACGTATTATTGGTATATTCCAAATAAATACCAAAATCTCCATATTCATCCAAATGGCTAACATACTCATATATACACAGATTATTTGTTATCGAAGCACCATTAGTTCTTCTTAAATCTAAACCTCTACTAGATGTCTGGTGTGAATAAATTGTATTGAAACTATTATTGGTTATAGTTACAGTATAATCTGCTGCATCACGAACAAAGATACATGTCCATAAGGCTTTAATTGAACAGTTTCTAATAACAAAGTGTTTTGTAGTATCCTCAACATGTATTCCTACACCATAATCAAATGAGTCAATTACATAGTTTTCAATTAAATATGGATCTAAAGCAGTTCCTGAACCTGAAAAACTATAGTTAATGAAATCTTGATCACTTGCAATATTAATAAACACTCCTGATTCAGAAATTTCCATATCACCATAAAGAAAATTAGAATTTGCTGATTCAACAGGAAAAATGAATGAAAAGAGCAACATAAAAGAAAAGCTAATTACTGTAAATTTCTTCAAACTTCCCATCATGCTCTTTCAACTAGACAACAATCCTTGAAGACTTATAAGATTTTTGTGAAAATAGAAAAACAAAATTAAAAGGAAAGAAAGAAGAGTTAACTATAAAAGTCATCTTCATCTTGGATGTCTATATCTCCTTCTTTCACTTCACTAACAAAACCAAGTCGCATTTTTTCTTCGACAAAAAGAATCCCTTATAAAACTATCTGTTGACCGCAACAATATACTAACCTTCTTGGGAGACCTGAAGGTAGTGGTCCTTGGAGATATAATTTTGATTTATATTATGTAGAAAAATGGGAGTATATGTGAAGCTAACAAATATGTATATTTTCAGTTTCGCAATTATGATATTGAGACTTCACCTATTCCTATGTGGATGCATGATAATCTTCCTATAATTGGAAGTATCACTCAAACAATGGTAATTTTCAGAAAGGAGTAAATATTTCTTCTTCTTTTTCAATTATCTAGTGTTCTTTTTCCAGTAACTCTTGAATTGGATCAGTAATTATTTCGGTTTGAGTATCAACCTTTGTTTGAAAACACAAAGAAATAATTTCACACAATTGAGAAGTGATTCTAAAGGTCACCAGTTTAGATTGGACTCTTGAATACTTGGAAGATATTATGAAAAACATTTAAATATAATTTCTCATTTAATTCTATAATAGAGAATAAATCTCTAGAATGGAGTTGAGTTTATGAAAAAATATTCGTTAATTTTATGCATTCTCATATTATATTCAATTAGTTGTATTTCTTCAGATCAAAGCAGTTTCTCTAATAGAAATGGAATAACACCTTCTATTGGTTTTCAATTTGTTCATACCAGTGTGACTCAAGATGATGGCTATCCTCACGAGACAATAAATTGGATTAATATAAATGAAGCTTTTTCAAGTTATCCAGAACTTCGATATAACCATGCTGCTTATCGAATTGCTGTTTTAGATACTGGTCTTGATTATCCAACATGGAATTACTTTGCTTCACGCTATAGCATTGATTTAGTTCAAATCCGTCTTTATGATAGAAATGGAAATGAAGTTTCAAAGGCTAACGCATATGATGACTCTCCAAATCACCATGGATCTGCAATTGTACATACAATACTTAGATTATTAGAAAGAGAATCTCATGATGTTGAAGTATCTCTGTCTGTATTTATGGTAAGTGAACCTAACTCAGTACTCATTGATGCTAATTTGGTTAAAGCACAATTACAGAGAATAAAAACTTGGAATAATGCTCACGGTGTGGGAAAATATAAGGTTGTTTCTATGTCTTTTGGAGCAGAACAAATTTTCTCAAGTGAGCTTTATGCACTTCATCAGCAGAAAGTTATTCTTGTAGCAGCTTCAGGAAACTACGAATCATTAACTACCGAAGATTTTCCAGACACATATGAAAACGTCAGAGTATTTCCTGCAAGTTATAGCTATACTTTTGGTGTTGGAGGCATATACGGTTACCAAGGGGGTTGGAGTGATATATGGAGACTGTCTACAGGTATTAATAAAAAAACAGGCAGTATTTATTTAGGCAGTATGTTTTATACAAGTCGCTATTTCAAAACTGTTAATCTTGTAGCACCAGCTTATCTAGTTGAAATACGGTGTGATATGAATAATGACGGAATCCTTGATGTTAGAAGAGCAACGGGAACAAGTTTAGCTACACCCCAAGTTGCAGTGGCAGCATATCTATCTGCTAATATGAAGTATTATTTAAGTATGTCAGATCCATTAGTATATTCCGATTTTATGGAGGCAATAATGGCTTCATGTGAAAATGATCCTTATGGTAGGACATCCCCTTACAAACTCACTTGGGAAGTAGTTGCGGAACCAATTGTCAATTCAGGTACATACAATAGCTTTTATTCTTACAGAGTAGGTTGGGGATCACTTGACATAAGAGATTTGATACAATATACTGTTGAAACTTTATCTTAAGCTATATAAGGTGTATAAATGAAGAAAAAAACTAAATATCTTTTTACATCTTTTACAATAACTTTGGTATTGTTTTTTAGTATTTGTATTCCTCTTTTTTTTGTATTTAAGCAAAATAACAACAAAAAAAACCAATACATTTATCCGAATCCTCTTTGGAATAGTAGTAATTTGTCAGATATGGTTGTGGAAAATGATTCATACATTCATTTCTGCTTAACCGAATCAAAAAATTCCTATGATAGTAATATTATATATGCAGAACTTGATTTGAAAAATAACTTTTTAACACACATTCCTAGAGTTTCTGGTTCGACTTATGCACAAGTCCACCAAATAAAAATAAAGTTGGATTCCTTAGAAAATCCTGTAATATATCTTCATTATATGAGTTCATTTTTCTTTACTGTTGGAGAGTTATTAACTATAAAAAATAACACCTGGGAGATTCATTCAGCATTCAGAGATATAAATCCGAATATTAGTGTGTCTGCAAGAGGGAAAGTACTAAACTGGGAATTTAATGACTTAGGCATGATCAATATCGCATTTCTTTATAATCCATATGGTTTCATTGCAAATGATCAACTACCAGCAATTATTACTCCTACTATCTACAATGAAAGTATTACTGAAGTAACCTTTTTATCTGAAATATTCTCTAAGGTTGAAACTTTTGATTCATCTATACCCGGTGATTTTAAAATTATAAATTCCAATGCTGTAGTATTGTGGGAAAGATATGAAGGAACAAAGAATTACAAACCATATTTAGCAGTTAATTGGTTTAACGAAACATGGCAGATTTATAATATAAACTATAATTGTAGCACTGTCATACCAATAACAATTGTTCAAGTTTCAAACTCATTTGATATATTTGCTTATTCACCTGGTTTTACAGATAATATCAGTAGTATTTTTTTAACGCAATTTGTAAATTCCTCGTATTTTGAGACAAAAAAAATAGCTGAATTCCAAGGAAATCTTATATTTTATCAAGATTCAATTTTCAGAACATCAAATGGAAATTATTTCTTTTTGTATAATAGGAGAACTTTTGATAGTTCTAATCAAACCGATTTATTCCTATCTTATTATGATGGATATAGTTTTATTGAAACACAATTAACAGATACTCCTAATTCTGTAGAATATTATGCACATGCTGAGCTAGGAGATGAATATCTACATTATGCTTGGACACAATTTGATTATAATGATGATGGTTTCATAGAGAGAGAAAACAGTAAGATTTTTTATAACAGAATAAAGATTTCAGATATAATAGAGAGTGACATTCACTTACAAATATCAATAAACATGGAACTTATTTTTAGTGGTTTAAATTCATTTAACATCTTTACATCATCATTTCATTCACAAATTTACTTTGTTTTAAAACTCAAGATAATCCGTCTATTAAATTCAAATATTCAGAAACAAGAGGTTTTAGAATATTGAATTATACAATAAATATCATTAATTCCTTTTTAGAGGAGCTAAAATTGTGTAATTCCTTTCCACTAGTACATTCAGTGATTCTAGGGGGTTCTGTAACTCAGTGTACAGATACCATGTTAAGCGATATTGATCTTCTACTAATTTGTGAGAATAAATCAAGTGAAAGAGTTTATAATGAATTGTTAAAGAGATTTTCAAACAATGAGTTACAAAAAAAATTAGATATAAAAATTATTGAAGTCTCTCACTTAAATCGCATAAATAATAGTATAGATTCTCTTTATTTCTATACATTTTCCAATAATGGCAAGATTTTATATGGAACGGATATGAGAAATAAATTTTTATTTAATGAAATGATGCGTTATCAGATCATACATGAATCCATATCTGTGCTTGACAAAATTCGTGAGATTTTTTATATCTACAACCAACAAGAAATTTCTCGAATATTGCTATTTCAAGTTGCAAAAAGATTGACTCTGATATGGGAATTATATTCCAATGATAAATCTAAGGAAACTATGAAATCAAATGAACACTTACGAAATATCTTTGGTAATTCATTGAAAAAAATAAAGGGAGAAATGAGAAAACAGCACTTCTGGATTTCTATTTACTCTTACAAGAAGAAAAGCAGTAAATTTGGATTTGAAGAAATACCCATATTGAAGCGTAAAAAATCAGGAATTTCACAATCATCAAGAGAATGGTTTGATAATATATTAGAAAAGATAAGATTATTAGCAAACAATTGTTTGGAACTTATTCAAATATAAACTATTATCATATTTTAACTCATAAAACACTGAGAAATTCAGTAAATAACCATGAATGTACAGATATATAGCTCACAGATTTTATCCTTGGTTTCGGTAGAATTGAATTACATGGAATTTATAAAAGGTGAAACTAATGCCAAATAAAATTGATCATTATAAGTTGTTATATCGAAACAATAATGAAACAATTTGTTTCTCAGATTTAAGATGTAAATCGGGTTAATTAATTACCTTGTTACTAAGGTTATTCGTCTCTTTTTGAGCATACCTTCATATGCAATGGTCAGTTGGCAAAAGTACCATTTCTTCTTCTCCACATTAAGGACACTTCATTCATAGATAGCAATTAACACTAGCGGTTTTATATTTTGTTAAAATACAAAGAATGAATTATGTTGGATCACAATATAATGGTATCAGCAATAGATGAGGACAAGCACTTAGAAAGGAACATGGAGATAGCGAGAGATATAGAGAGTTTAGGAGGAAAAGTGGTGTTGAGGGTGGTAACATTTGCATATAGAGCCGGAGACATACGATGGGAGAAACAAGAGGAAATAATGAGAGAAAGAATGCCAGTGCTAGAACAACCAGCAAGGATAATGAGGGAAACAAAGAACACTTGTCGTAAAAATTCCATGTGGGTTAAAATAGAGCAAAGTAAGTATAAGTATCAAAAGAGCTACATAACAGGGGAAATAAATAAGAAAGGGAAAAGATGGCTGACAGCAGGAAAGTTGTATGAGAGAGAAGCATGTGAGACAGCTTGCCTAGAATGCGAGAATCAGTGCATGGTGAAGAAACTAACAGGATACGGGCATGTGTTAGGAGAAGAGAATATAGCCAAGAAGACAGGAGCGATGGTGTAAATGAAATATGGATTTAAAATAAGAGAGGAAGAACAATCAATACTCTTCACATCAAACAAGGAATTACTTTACCCAAAAATACAATCAATAGCTAGTAAACAAATGGTAGTAAAAGGGGATCTTCAACAATATTCATCTGTGATGGTAAATCTGTTAAATATATTAGAAGAACTGGAGAAATTATTGAGCGAGAAGAGGATAAAACACAAGTATGTACTAGTAAATGACGAGGATATTGTACTATTTTCCTGAAAGAAGAAGAATAAAAAAGGAAAAAGCATTAGAAAAAAGAACCTTAATATTTTCACTTATAAGAGAATATATGACCAATATCTACAAATTATCTACAGAAACTAATAAAACTCTGAGAACCAGATCTTTTCGTAAATCTATTATTGATACAGAATTTTTAGATGAAACAATCAGAACGCATGTAACTTTCAAGATAAAACCTTCAGGAACGAAAGATGAACTAGCAAACTTTTTCAAAAGTTCACAAGATATTGCAAAAGAATTTCAAGAAGGTAATGCGATTACAATGGAAGATTTAAAAGGTTGGATTCAAGATTATCGAATACTTTGCAATGTTATAACTGGAGAGTGGAATCTTCCAGTTTCCTTTGAAATGTAAGAAGTTTATTCCTCTTTCTTTTTTTCCTTTATATTAGTAAAATTTAGATGAAAATTACCTTTTCGAACCAAAACCGAAAAAGAGAGATTCTAAAGGTTTATGTTTTTGATAACATTCTCCTGGGGGGATTTTTCCGAAAGATAATTAAGATATAAGAAGAGCTTTACTTTATGTTCACAGAGATTTTGTTCCAGTAGTAGCAGAAGCAAAAAATGCAGGAGTAATAGTCAAACTTGCACATGGTGATAAAGAAGAAGTAGGAGTCGCTTCAGATTTGATGCAAGAAGCAGATGAGCTTGTTTGTTTAACAAAGGACTATCTAACACAGTTCTTACTCGAAAAAACAGTACATATACCTGAAGTACCAGAAGAGGTTACAGTAATCAAATCAACTGAAGAAACAAAAGAAATAGTTATTGAGAGTATCATAGAACTAATGGTTAAACAGAATTCTAAAAGAATTAGAGCAAGTGATTTGGGAATTTTATTGCAAGATAAAGAAATTATTCTTGATTCAAAACTCAAAGATATTCTCGAATTAGAAAACACAAGAATAAGTCTTGAACAAGAGAAAAATGAACTTTTTATTAGTTTTTTTGAAGTAGAAGACAAAGAACTAGTGAAAACTAAACAAAAGAAAATTAAAGAGGATTCAGCGTTAGATCTACTATTGACCTCAATTTCTGAAACATTGAAAGAGAAGAATAAGGATAGAATCACTTTGCTTGAATTAGGGAATACTATGAGGGAAAAAGAAACTAATTGGAAAGAAAAATATGGATATTCTAAATTGTCAAAATTAATAAAACGAGCAAAGGATGTTCTAATTATTGAAGAGAAAGATGGCAGGACTATAGTAGGATTAAAAAAATCAAATCAGGAATGATAAAAAATCTATTGTAAGTTCTATAGGTTGTTTGATATTCTCTCTGCATATTCTTTTATCCAATCCACTTCTTCTTGTAAATGAAGAATTTTTGTGTTTTTATATTGATGTGGATGACTAAGAGCTGAAAGTAAAGTGTTCCAAGTAAGGATAAGATAAGTCATGGTAAAGATACACTATTACAGAGAAGGAAAGTTAGTAGTGGAAGAGGAGAAAAAGGAAGAGTATTCAGAATACAAACTAGATATAATATACATTGAATCGTTCAAAACGTTTTTTGCAACAATAGAAGAACTAACAACAGAACCAAGATGGATACCAAGAAAAGTGGTGTCGAAAGAATTGAGAATAAAAAAATGGTACATAAAAGCGTTGAAAGAAGGGAGATTGGAAGAAGAGAAAAAAAAGAAGAAGATTAAGCAAGTTAAATTGACGAATTACCTATAAAAGCAGTTAAAATCATGAAAATTGGCTTTTATCCCAATTTATTTTTATAAGTATGAAATGAATATTAATCATATGAAAAAAAAACCGTTGGAACTTGAGAAATTGATTAAATTACCTATCTTTTATATTCATCCGTTCTTTAACAAGCATAACAACCTGTGGTTTTTCAGTGATTCAGATTGTTAAGGGATGTCTTTATTTTTTTAAAGATTAATTCCATACCACTATCCCCGCTTGTTTAAGTTGATACACTACCAAGTACATTAACCATAGAAAACTTTCGTAACCAAGGAAAGCAAAAAGATACCGTCGCCAGAATTTTATTTCATAATAACTTCTTCGCTTTTTTGTTCGATTAATAATTCTAGGTAGAAAAGAACCTGTAACTGAGCGATATTCTACAAATTCATCACCGAACTTCTTAGCTAGCTGTCTTTCCTCAAACTCTGACCATAGGAAAAGTATGAACGCAAAGAATGACCAAGATATGATTTCTCCAACCTTTATCCCTCGATCCTCGGTACCAGGAATATAGAGTACAAAAGCAAATCCCATTATTATCAATCCAAGAAGTTGAGGGTGTCTAATATATCTATACAATCCAGTGGTTACTAAACCTTTTTTCTTGACAATAGATATAGCTATCTGTATAACACCCCAAAGGAATAAAACTAGACCAAGCACAAATATCAACACTTCAATCACTAACAGAGCTTTTATCCCAGGAGTGAATCCTACAGTATCTAACCTGATCCACATATTAAACCCTACCCCTACCCCGACGTACAAATAATTAAATATAGACCAAGAAGTAAAAGCAATTGGTGCAGACCATGCTCCCATCCAGAAAATGATAGTTCCCACCACCGGAGCATAAGCCCAAATTGCTGATAACAGATACAATAATCTTTGAATGATGTTTGACGACCAAATTTTCTTGAATATTGTCTTCATAACTTCTTTCATTTCTTTTAATATCACTTAAATGTTTTTCAAAAATAGAAACATCCAATTGTAGCACTTACTAATCTCAAACAATTTAAAAAGAAAAAAGGAAAAAATGTTTATTAACATTTTACCACCATTCAAACTAAGTGTATGCAATTTGATCATTTTTCATAGGATTCACAGGATCAAAATCGTACCATTGATTGTCCTTATAGTTCTCATTATAGCATAAAATAGTTGATGATTTTGCAGAATTGATTGCACTGGTACTACCACCTCATTAAATCAATACCCGGTAGGCATAATATATACACTATAAGACGAAGGATTAAAACAAAACATGAATAACCAAGAAAAGTGAAAAGATAACGCCTCCAGTATTTGATTTCATAGAAACTTTTTCTCTTCTTTTCTTTATAGAAAATCTTTGGAAGAAAAGATCCGGTTCTTGAACGATATTCAACAAATTCTTCACCAAATTTCTTTGCTAACTGTCTTTCCTCGAAATCTGACCACAAAAACAAAATTAGCGAAAAAAAAGACCAAGAAACAATTTCTCCTGCCTTTATTCCAAAGTCCTCAGTGCCAGGAATATAGAGGGTAACGGAAAAACCCATGATGATTAATCCTAAAAGCTGTGGGTGTCTAATGTACTTATACAACCCACTTGTTACTAATCCTTCCTTTTTTATTCTAGCTGAAGCTATTTGGATAACTCCCCAAAGAAATAAGCCTACACCAATTACAAATAATAAAATCTCGACTACAAATAAAATCTTCACCCCCAGAGTATCTGTCAGATATCTCAAGTAAACCCACTTGTTTAACCAACTAAGATTGCTACCATAAATGTAAAATAACCACCAAGAAGAGAAAGCGATTGGTGATGACCATGCCCCCATCCAGAAAATGATGGTTCCCACCACTGGAGCATAAGCCCAGATAGATGACAGAAGATACGATAATCTTTGTACGATGTTTGACGACCAGATTTTCTTGAATATTGTCTTCAATCTATCCTTCATAATTTCTTTCAAGTGATTGAAACCTCTTAAGTGTTTTTAACAGAAATAGAAACATCCAATTGAGTCTTTACTAATCTCAAACGAGTAAAAAGAAAAAAGAAAAAAGTGGTCATCAATATGTTACCACCACTCAAACCAAGTATAGGTTAGTTGATCATCATACAAAGGTTCTTGGTACGGCCATTCGATTTGCGTTTGAGTATCTGCATAAGTATATGAGCTGTAATCATCATATCCTTGACTTATCCTTGTGAAGAAATAATGTTCAAAACAAGGTTCACAATCGGGGATTTCTCCTTCATCATACCACCAAGGATAGGCATAATTTTCTTCATCTGTAGCTGTTATAATGAATCTACTGGATCTTCTCCACTTCCCCAAATTTTTAGATAGAAATTAGCATATACTCCTTGAGAAGATACATTTTCAATAGTGTCTTCTTGTTCAAAAACACTAAATTCATAATCATACTAATAGATTAAGTCTTTTAGTATAGCAACTAGTATAGCAACTAAGAAACCCATTTTATTAATAGTCACAATCATCTGCTGATTTGTAGTGAAAGTATTTCAGACACTTCTTGATTTTCTTCTTCTTCTTCTAAATCTAATTATTGGATACAAACACAGTGAAAAAATTACTAGGGATGATATGTTTGAGAAAGTTACATTGTCAGTAGACAGATAGCTAAAGTTAGCGTATGTAATGTTCACTATACCAAAAGTCACAGTTATATTCGTTCGTAACGTCTCTCCTTTAACAATACTAAGTTCGGAAGATTCCCAAAATATTGGTCTATATAGAGTATAATTGCCATCCGGAAGTTGTGTCATATTTGCTTGATTAATATAAAAAACAACGTAATCATTTTCAGCTGTGATTCCAGGCTGATAAGAATAACGTTTTACTTGTGCAAAAGCAATTGCCATCGCTTCAAATTCCAAAGATTGATTTACAAATTTTGCTTCGATAAAGACTTTGGGGTCAAGAATTGCTAATTCTACAACTGTTAGATTTTCATCCTCTCTATTTAAAATTTCCACATCTACATCGATACCATATAAGGTAACGTTGGGTATATGAAAATCTGGATTTGGAATCACAACAATTTCATTAATCTTTGAAACTCTAGAAGAAACTAATGGCAGATATCCATGAACTGATAAAATACTTGGAAATACAAGGATAGGGATAAATATACTGATAACTAAGAATTTTACTGATTTTTCAATCATGTGTTTTCTCCACCTTGATTCAACTTACTAACAGATTACTCAAATTATTTATACTCAAACATATATATAACATTTAAGCTGCTAGACAACCCTCTGTGTATGCTTTGCCATAAGCTAAATAAGTGTCTACATAACCATAACCCATTTGTTGGTCAAATGTACTCCTTGAACTAGCATATTGTAAAATATCTATCACTTTTTGCAAAGAAGGATCAGTAGAAGAACCAATACCATTATGATATCCGGTAATAATTAGTGCAACAATCGCAGCTAAGTAAGGGACACTAAAACTTGTTCCATCAGCATATCTCCAAGTTCCTCTAGCAATCCGAAGTTCACGATCTAAATAAGCATCTTCTAGTACTGGTACTCCATTTCCAGGCTCGAGCCAGTTAACAATATGATTCCCCTCTGTAGTTGCATCGTACCAAGATGAAATATCTGATTTTTGACCCTTAACTGAGCCACCCCATCGAGTTTCATGAACTCCATCTTTAGAAGGATTGTAACGGGTTGAAAAAACTTCCATATCATTGATAAAGTAAGTTTGTTTAGGACCTTTCTTTTTCGGCATCAAGAAAAAAATATGACTTGGTGGTTTATCAAAGTATAGATTCAAAGTTTTTAACTAGATTATTGATATATCCCAGATAATAGGAGAATCCTTTTATTATGAAAAACCTGTTTACTGAGTACAAAGGGTGAGAGAAATGTCTACAATAGAAAATAAGGAATGGAAACCTATAGTAAGAAAGTATGGTATAATCATTTTAATCTGGTTGGGAACAGTAGCGATAATAATTAGCATTATAGCAATCATGGGACAAATAGAACACATTAGATGGCATTACTACTGGGACATGAAATATATTGGTTATACAATAGGAATACCATTATTGGCATTTTACCTAATCTACTATCCGATAATAGCTTTTCAAAATAGTAAAAAACATCAGGGAGAAAAAACCAAACCAACTCCTTTGTTGAAATTTTTATTTCCGTTTTTTTTGATGTATCTAACCATGCCAATAATAGCTGGGTTTATTCCTTTATAAAGGGAAAAGTAGAACAAATAAAAAGAAACAAACCTTTTACAATTCCTTCTTTAACACATACCAGATATGTGTTTGTAAAATCAAATAATTTCTGTTAGGAGTTTCTGAACTTCTTCCCGAACAGGTTCATCACAATGGTTCATAACCTTCAATTTCGTTAATTTGTTTTTTAGAAATCGTTTATTTAACTCTGAGAGTTTCATTTTTTCCTTTTCCTTTAAAGTAATTTCAGCAAAATAGGTAAAACAACCGCTAACAAAGTGACAGTTATTCCAAGGATAAATCCTATAATAATATATTTTGCTTGTTCTTTTGTTATTGGTATTCTAATTGGTCCCAAAGTTAAATATGCACTTTTTTCTTTTTTTTCTTTACTTTTTTTAACTTCTACAAAATCAGAAACACTACTTTTGTCAGTTTCTTTCTCATCTATCGTCTTCTTTTCTTCTACATCCTCTTCATGATAATTTTCGATCCAATCGATAATCTTTGTTAATCCTCTTTCCACATATTGAACATCTATTTTGAAGGAAATGACATCCATCTTATCGTCTTCATCTTGATCTGATGGAAGAGTAGTATCCATCCAAACCATCTCAGGAATATTCCCTCCTTGCTGAAGATTCTCAATTTTATCAATAATTTTGTATAGATCGTCCCACAGATCTTCAGGGTTATATTCATCAAAATCATCAATAGCAGAATCACAAGACTCGTTTAACTCATTTAGTAGTTTCTCAGACTTCTTTAACAATCCCTCTTCCATAGCATTGTACAATCTATAGACAAAATTAAAACCTTTCTATTTCCTGTTCTAATTCTCTTTTTCTTCATCATTGTTTCAGCTCTATGTTTTCCTTCTTGGTCCCTTTATACTTTTTTTCTTCGCTCTCTAAATAAAACAATTAGAGTGGAAAAGAATTTTTAATCATTTAAATGCTCCAAATCATCAAAAAATTCCAAATCGGGTTCAGGTTCTTGAAGAAATTTCATAACATTGTTACATTGGGTCATCTTCAAGGGGATAAAATATATCTTATCTCTTGAAGGATTTGTTTTCAGTGAGATAGGAACTTAATTGATGATATGTGTTAATGAATCTCAAGTAGCAGAAGAGAAAATTTCTGGCTTATTTCATTCTCACGTTATTTTACAAAAAAGTTATATTTCTTTATTCATTTTATTAACATGGTTAAGTTTAACCAAGGAGAGAAAATATGAAAAATATAACAAGAAAACTTTTTGTTCTTTTATTTTTTGCTGGACTTTTATCCTCAAATACTTTCATTTCTGCATTTGATTGGGGAGGTGGTGGTGGAGGAGGCGGAACTGTTACTGTATGGGGATACGTTCGAGATGATAGTACTGGGCAAGGTTTACCTAATGCAATAGTGGTTGGAACTGTAGGAGATTCTAATGTTATTGCAGTTACATCATCAACAGGCTACTACACTGTTTCAGGAACAACTCAATACACCACAACAACAGCGGTATTAACGTATCAAATAACAGGATGGGATACTCAAGTTAAAACTTACACGGCTCTCTATACTGGTGTTTCTTACAAGAGGAATATCGACTTAGATAGGGCAGTATATTTTAACATTAATGATCCATTTACAACTACAAAAAATGAAGCAACTGATCAATTTCGACACCCAAATAGTTTGACAGTATACAAAGCATCAGTACAAATATTAATAGCTGCTGGAAGAACCTTATCAGAAGTAGACACACCTCAAAAATGGATGGAAGCTATTTGGGACAGATTGAGCAGCTATACCATTGCACCATATAACAGTAATCCAAACTGGTATACTGATATCTATATGAGCGAAGATTATCTAAACAACGGGAAGTTGGATGGCATAGCATATGAATGCTCATGTTATTCAGTTTTCATAGCAGGTTTAGCGAGATCAGTTGGATTGCCATCAAGAATGTGGTCAATAGTTTACAAAACGCAACAAGGTGCTGCCGAACCACATTATTATGAACATATGCTTACAGAAGTGTATGTCGGAACTAGCTCGATAAATAATGGCTGGTGGGCTATAGATTTAGGTCATACAATCTCTGACGGAAGAGTTAATTGGGAGGATTGGATTTCCAATCCAAATGAATTTAGAACTACTATTGGTGCAGTTTATGATACTACAGCACTGAGGTGGGAACTAAATCAAGCATTAGTAATCTACGATATTTATGATTCCTTACCATTTGAAGGAGGATATCAAGAAAAAGCTTGGGTGACAACCGATCAAGCAGATCCTTCAATATGGGTACCTGCAGATTACTATTTCTACAATATAGCTATAATAGGCCTCTAGTTTTATTTTGTTTAATCTTTTTCTTTTTTTCACTAACTACTTTTTTTCCTAAATGTATTTATACGAATTTGTGAATAATAGTTTACCCTTTTTGTTAAATCATCCCACTTTGAGACATGGATTTGGTGTATGAAGTGGAAAAAAGTTTAGAAGTAAAAAACTATTCTCGCCCTTTAGGGGAACAGGTAGAAGATATAGATACAATAGAAGAGTTACAGGAAATTGCTCTAGAGATTAGAAAAAGTTACAGGAATTGGGAGGAGAAAGAAGCTTTAGAGATTATAGATAAAACTATAGAGAAAAGTCTAGAATTAGGTGACCATCGTTCTCATATTGATCTACTTTATACTAAGCAAGGGCTATTTTTTGGTAGGATAGATCTTTTACCTGAAGTCGAAGGGATTATCTCAAGAATGGAGAGATTAGCTGAACAGAACAATTATCTAGAAGGGAAGGCTTTAGCTTTAATCCTCATCTGGCAAGTAGAGAAACTGAAGAAAAATTACGATGAAGCTATTGAAGCCAGAGAGAAGGCTATGGAGATAATGAATACTCTCCCTGACCCATCAAAAATGAATTATCACGCCATACTATTTTCTTTTGCTTATGGTGTGTTCACTGAAGAAGGAGATTTTACAGCTGCAGAACATTTTGAAGAGTGTAGAAAATACTTTCTTAAGGAACAAATGATCATCCCTCTCATCAAAACTTATCAGCATTTGACTAAAATCTATTCGTGGACCAACGAAGAGGAAAAAATGAGCGAAATACTCACAGAATGTAGAAGTCAAACTCACCTCTTTTCTACTCTTTCAGATGATAGTCGAGTATTAACACACAATATGCTAGGCAACCTTTTTCTCTACAATTCTTTTAGAACTCAAGCTGAGATGCATCTCTTAACTTCTAAAGAGTTGAATAAAGACCGAGTGCATCTAGGGCAAAATGTCTTCTTCTATATTGGTAGTCTCCTACTACTTGCAAGAATCTATGCAGAGAGAGGGGATTTTGAAGGAATAAAAGAAACAATAATAGATCTTCAATCAGTGGTTAATCATCGTAGAACCAAGATGATGTTGACCAAAGAATTATACTCTTTCCTTATCACGTCCTTAAACATCTCATTGCTCTATTACTCAATTCATAAAGGATTAATGATGGCAACGGATGAGGAAAGCATTCTCGCATTGATCCCATTTACCAAGAATCTTAATGTAAGTTCGCAAATCTTGGGAGAGTTACTCGTTTATTCTGGGATAAAAGTAGAGACACTGGAAGGCGTAATAAAGAAAGATGAGAAACATATCGAAGAGCGTTTGAAGAACGTCATAGATTATTTGATAGAGATTAATTCTCACAGTTCAGGAGGATATAGAAAAAAAGTAGAGAAAACGATGGAAAAGCTGGTTAATGGAAAAGAAGAGGAGAAGACGGAGAACATTTTTGCTAATCTCTTAATCGCTAAACTCTTGCTTTCCACAGGAAATTATGGGGAATACATGCAGATCATGGAGATGTATCTGGGGAAGATAGAACAGATAGAAAATAGTTCGTTGAGACTCATGGCTGAAGCATTTGCTTATATCTATTCATATCTGCAAGGAGTAAGTAACAAGGTAATATTTCAGAAATTAACAATATTGGAAAAGAGATGCCAACAAGAAGGACTAGTAAAACTCTATGATGAGATAATCCTTTACAAACAAATAGTCAGCAGAGATACAGTAGAAAGAGAGAACAAGACGAAGTTTCAGCAAACTATTTACAGAGATTTGTTCAATGCCTACTCAGAGAAAGAAACAAAAAGGATGATGAAAAGTAAATAAGATGGTAAACAAAAGAAGATTTAGAAGAAAAGGAAGAAGAGCTAGCAGAATATAGTATAGATTTTCTTCTAACATATGGAAATAAATCCTACTACGGGATAATAGATGGTGTAACGATAGTTCCAGTTTGGTTCTTATTAATCTAAACTAATTAGAAGTGGTTTTAATTTGTTTTTTTGTATTTTTGACTATATTATAAGTTAAAGTTTCATTGACTGTATCCATCCCTTTGTTTAAGGAAAATGTCATCATGTTTCATTATCTTCATATGATGTACTTAAACTAAAAACTTCATTAGCTGGTCACAAGACTCATATTTCTCTAGATTAATAAGCCAGACATTTAAACTAATTATTTAGAAGGTTAACATTCTTACTTACTCATACTTCAAAGATGAATTAGCATGAATACTCTGAATAATGTGTTGGAATCTTTTCTATGTATTATCAAGAATACTCCACTCTATAGTACAATTATAACAATATTTTTGGGAGGTTCATTGGCAGAAGAAAAACAAGATACTTTAAGCGATATTGATTTGATAATAATTTGTGAAGATAAAAAGGGTACTCAATTGTATGATGAGATCAGAAAAATAGTTATAGAGAGAAAAATGCAAATAACTCTTGATGTGAAAATTGTTGAACTTAACCATATTAAAAGGATTAATAATGAAAATTCTGCTCCTTTTTTCTTTCACTTTGTAGGTAAAGCCAAAATACTGCATGGACGAGATTTGAGAAAGAACTTCAAATTAAGCAAAAGCGTTTGCAATAAGTCAATCTATAGTATTATTGATAATATTGAAAAAATAAAAGAGATTTTCTACAGCTACAACAAAAAACAATTAGCTGAAGTTTTATTATTTGAAAATGCAAGAAAACTTGCAGTAATCTATGAATTATTGTCCTCAAATATAGAAAAAGACAACTATAAATCGAAGAAGAATGTCAAACAAATATATGGAAAAAAACTTCAATTAATCAGAATACAAGCTAAAAAACAAAGAAGTTGGTTATCTCTGTTTGGTGAAAAAGGGAAAAAGGATGAAATGGGTTTTGATTTGATTTCATTGCGAAAAAAGAGGGGAGAGGAGAAGAAAAGTATAGCAAAAGACGACTATTTTGATAATATCACCAGAAGTGTGATAAATCTAGGAGAAAAATGTCTTGATCTTATTGAATATTAGTTGTAAGTAATTAAGTTATTACAAAATATCCTAATAGATAATAGAATTGCTTAAAATTAGCATAAAAAATGTCTATTTAAAACAAATTTCGAGTTAGTGAGTTGCATGCTCTTTAGAGATTAAACAATTATACTGTTATACTCTCTTTTGACGAGAATAATTTGTAGATTTAGAAGGAAGGAGAATAAAGTGTCAGAATGATCCTTAGCAGAACAGTGCAGAAAGTCAGGAGAGTGAGAAAAAGAACCAGAATCAAACAGTTGATCTAACTCTGAAAAACTTATCCTATTGTAGAAAACTTGCCAAGGTTCGTTTCCATAGTATCTGTTCCATACATAATGAAAATATTCTTCCCCTTTTTCCCCATGAGCATAAACTTCAGAAAAATTAGGCGTGGCAGTTAATCTCACTTCTTGAAAAACTGTACCATTATATTTTCCTAAGAAGAGGTCTGTATGGGAATCCAGAAGAGAGGGAAAGCGAGAGTAGATGAAAAGATAGCTTTCTTCATCTAATTCAAATATAGATTCCTCAATAAAAAACCATTGACCTGGAAAAGTAGTAATCTCCTTAGTGACAGAATAGGTTGAATTAAGAAAAGTTGTAACAAAAAGCCTACTAATATTATTAACCCTTCCGCTTTCATAATGAAATACATCAAATCCCTCATTTCTTGGAATTATAGCTATTGGGAACCTGGGAGGGTAGCCCCCTCCCAATATATACAGTCGCCAACCTTCAACAGGCCAACAAATTGCTAGATAAGTATAGCTTTGTACATTGTCGATTCTTCTTTCCCAAAGAAGAGCAATAGTTGAATTCATGATTTTAAAATCTCCAGGAGCTTGTACATCGTGACCAGTTATTTCTGGAAAAATCTCATGCATGAAAGTAGCTTGTTTAGAACTGGCATTGTATATAACAGGCGTATTAACGTAGGGAATGGTACCATCATCAATATTTGGAGGTTGATAGATAAAAGCAATTACTATATCACCAGTTTCTGAAAAAAACCAATTTAGCAGAGCACTTCGAGCTAATGTACTAATGTTAAGAGGTAAATAATCAAAAAATGGATGATTTTCCCAAGAGTTATTGGTTATTTTTAGAATTTCTCCTAATTGAAAACCGTACCCACTGTATGCATAGACGTATATGATTGGTGTTTTTTCAGAGTCCAAAGCTATTCGAACTTGGTAGAAATCACCTGCAATACCCCCCTCAAACCGAGGTAGACCATAAAACGAATCGTTGTGAAAATTTAAGATTCCATAAATAAGATTATCATTTACAATTACATCTCCATATTTTGAAGAATTCGTTGAACAGAAATGGATTATATCATCACTTTCTAAGATTATGTCAGAAACTGAACCATTCCAAAGTGGATTAGGATAAATACGATTGATAAGAGCATCATAGAACCCATTATTGTTGGTTATATGATTATTGTTGTTATTTGGTGGAGGTAGTTGAAAATAGTAGTGTAAAGAGACAGCTAAAGCGCAAAGACTCACAATTATACAGCTAGTAATGATGATCTTCCATCTCTTTCGCATTCAGTCACCTATATTATTATATTTGTTTAAATACATTAAAGTATTTTGAGTCTTAAATTGAACTAAGTTAAATCTTGTTATTTCACTCATTTAATATCTACATTTAGCTGTTATTCAGAATTAGTGGAACATCTAAAAAAACTTGAGAAAAATAACATTATTACTAGTCCTGTAAGTAATCAAGCAATTACTGACACCAAATCAGTCAATACTTGGATTACAAGGTGTATTGATTTAGAACATAATTTATCGAAAGGAATTTTTCCCAGACCTTATTTGTTCAGAAAAATGCGCTTTATGGATAAGAGTTACAATGTAATAAAATATTCTCATCAGATATTAGATCTATCATACTCTCCAAAATATCTAGGAGAATGTAAATATAGAGGATAATCTATCCTTAGGGAAAAGAAGATAGGTTCTTGACTGAAGCAACAGAATGACTGGATTTGAGTCTTACACTATAACCTCAAAACGTGAAAAATAATATTATTTATCCATTACTGTGTTGTGAAACTCACATGGTAATAATGAAGGATTTAATCCCTTGAATCAAAACCTCAACCAAATCTTTTGAATATTCTTCATAATTTCCATGGGCAGCATTATTTCTTACATCTAACCATAAAGTTATTTGTTTTTGAAAAGTTGTGGATATAATCCCTTTAGATGCTAGTTCATCCTTTAACATATTAGTTTTTTTATATCTTGTTTTTTCCCCATCTTTATAGATCATTATCTCATTTTTTACGCATACTTTTCTCAAATGCTGTTCTAGAGTACTTCCCGCTATAACAGCTGCAGCATCTTTATTCAGGTACAATTATTTTAGCTTTAGAATATTAAATTATATAAGACATGTCTTTAGCGTGAAAAAGCTTGAAAAACCACTATCTGTTTTTCTATTATAATTTCAC
>JABCTC010000128.1 GCA_018238545.1 Candidatus Heimdallarchaeota archaeon | reverse complement strand
AAAGATTAGTATTTCACCTATTTCGAGTGAAGAAAAGATACCTGTAGAAGTTTCTTCTATGACTTCAACAAACTCAACATTTGAGACAAGACTTTCTCCATATTCGTTTGTAGCTACAACAGCGTAATAATAATATCCTGTCGTCTCAACGGTGTCGGTATACGCTGTAGTTGTAGAAGTATCTATTGCCGTCAATCCTGAAACTGAGGAGAAGAATGAAGTTTCTCTATATATTTCATAACTTATTGCATCTTGAACAGATAACCAGTTCAAAGAAATATTTCCAACAGAGATAGGGTTTGGGTTTATTTCAGCTAAGAATGGTTGCATAGGGGTTCCTACAAATTTCTTGTAGAAAAGATCTGTATCTATACCTGAACCTAACAAGTGATCAGTTGTATCTAACCAAATAACATGTAAATGGCCCAAAGAATCTATATCTATTTTTGGGCGACTTACAGAACTATCATGATCATAGGTTAAAACAGTGTATGGTGACCAAATTTTCGTATCTAAATCAAGATACTTGAAGAAAACGTTATTAGAATCACCCACACCACCAATACTCATGGCATCTCTCCAGACGACATATACATAATCTTCATCTACAACTATGTCACTATTGAAAGAAGTTTCTGGGCTTTCAGGAGAGATAACTTCAGTCATACTCCAAGTATTTGAGCTTGTGCTACAGCTCTTGTAAAAAATGTCCTGATCAGTCCCAGCTCCATTATAGTTTGTTATATCGTACCAAACAACATGATATAATCCCCCTGCTTCATTTGATATAGTTGGTGTGAAAGAATCAGATGTAGATTCTGAACTTACTACGCTTACCGGATACCAAGTTATAAAACCATTTTTCAATCTTCTGGAGAAAATATCTTGGTCAATACCTGCCCCAGCATAGTCTGTATCATCTTCCCAAACAAAGATTATAGACCCTTGTTCACCTAGAGCAATAACTGCTTCTGTAGATTGGGCTGTGCTAGAATCTGATACAACTTGTGAGGTAGACCAAACATCACTTAAGGATCTATATTTGTAGAAGATGTCACTATCTCCACCACAACCTAGATAATCTGTCGAATCTTCCCATGAAACATGGACTACGCCATTAGAATCAACAACTATCCACGGGAGATATGAATTACCACTACTTTCAGTCGAAACAAGTTCAACTGCTCCCCATCCCGAAGAAGTTCTTTGTTTATAGAAAATGTCAGCATCAACACCTGATCCAAGGATGTTGGTTGTATCATACCAAACTACATGAGCAGTATTTTCATGATCAACGGCAATACACGGACGCTGAGAATGAGCAGTGCTTTCAGTAGAAACAAGCTCCATCTCCCCCCAGGTTTTAGTAGAGTAATCATATCTTTTATAAAAAATGTCCTGATCAGTTCCCGCTAATAGGATGTCTTCTGAACTATATGTGATTGTATGGATATTGTTATCTTTATCTATTGCTAGATTTGAAATAGAATTAGCTGCATCAAATTCAGGAGTAAGAAGTTCTAGAGGCTCCCACCACCATGAAGACAGATCTTTATCTACTACGGATTGTTCTGTTATATTTTCATATATTCTTGAGTTTGTTAACGATGATATAGGAATTATCATTAACAGTATTAGCATAAAAATCGAGGAAATTCTTTTCACTTTCACTGTAGTTCACCAAAATAGTAATTGAATTCATAATCTATAAGTATTCTGCAAAATTTGGGTAAACTTCTATTAGAAAATTAATTTCTTTGTAATGATACTGGAAAGAGTTCTCGTTGAAGGCAAAAATACAGATTAAATAAAAACTTTTTAATAAAGCAAATTAATCAATACACAATATTATTTCGTTGGTATAAACATGATAGGTCGAAGTATACTCTGTGCTATCTGTGAATCCACTAAAATTAAAGGAACACGTCGAAATAAGTATGGAAGGGAACTAATATATCAATCCAATTTTGGGAGTAGAAAGTACTGTTCTAAGGAATGTATGATGATTGGATGCTACAATTTGTTGAGTCTAATAGACCGGAAACTTCCGACAACGCTTCGGC
>JABCTC010000076.1 GCA_018238545.1 Candidatus Heimdallarchaeota archaeon | reverse complement strand
TTTATTTAAAGCATGAATTTTCATTGTTGAAATTTCATCAATCCCTTGAATATAATTAATCAGTTTATCTTGATAAATAAATCCGAATAATTCTCTATACGTTTCTTTTAGATATTCAGCTCTTAAGGGGTAAATTGTTGGTTTAGATGTAAGACCTCTTTTAAACTGACTTGCTAGTAAATCAATGATTGATTCAGTCGTTTCTCCTGAATTGATAAAGCTCTTTTGCATTAATTCAATGTCTGTTAATAAGAAATTATAAAAGATATCAATTGAATCTATTCCATTTGTGCGATAATAATTGTATCCTCTTGCAGGATATTTACCATGAATAGCATAATGTCTTAAATAGTATCCATCTCCTCCTTTAACTAGTTTTCTTGTAGAAGTTTGTTGAAAGTATCCGTTGAATAATCTATCAAGTGAATAGCCTAGTGTTTGAAATGAATTTCTCAAACCACTCTCTTGCAATATTGTGAAAAATAAGAAACCACTGGAAAGTGGATCAAATGATAGTTCTTTAACACCAGGATATCCTAAAGTGTCTATGATTTGGCAAAAAGCATCGATTTTTGGATATGATCGTAGCTTAATATAATATTTTATTGTATCTTTTAATTTCTCTATTAAGTGTGATTGTTTATTCTGTGGATCACTATTATGAAGAGCACCTACCTTTCTTAAGAAATCATATAGATGTGAAATCATTTCTTCTCTCTCTGAAATAGATAAAACGGAGTCATGCTCAACATCTTTGAGTTGTGTAGTTAGATGAATGATTGCATTTTCTAATGGTAACCATATATATCTCACTTGATATCCACGTTGATATGAAATTATAGGTACCACCCTAGTTGTGAGAACGCTTTGAAGAAGAACTCTTTTCATTCTTAATACTTTTGCTGGAATTTCTCCAGAACTGGTTGGATTAAAACAAGGTAATACTCCTCTATGCAATTCAACTACAATCTGGTCTGGAATTTCAACATTTTTCTTAATTTGATTATTTTCAAAAGTTGTACCTCTTAATGTCATATAGTAGGAAGCCCATTTATCTCCATGTTTGTCTGTTATATCGTATTTCGTGATTTCGTTATATGTTGATGCAGATAGAAAGATTCTTTGTCCAGTATCTTGTGGTGTTGAAACAGTTGAGATATATGAATCAAAATCGTGATGTATGATATTAACAATGTCACCATTCTCATTAGATTGAACCATAACTCCATTACCAATACAATCTCTTGTTCCAGTTTCATCAAATATAAAAACATCAAATAGATTTTTTCTAGATATAATGGGTATATTGGAATATAATTGGTTTGTATAAAGCTCAGAAAAAATTTCCTTAAAACTTGATACAAATGGTTTGAACTTACCATTGTCATTGATTATAAAAAAGACACCTCTAACTCCTCTGCGTGTTGTTTGGGGGATTAAAGCTTGAAATGCTGCTTCGATTTTTATATTAGATGATGATAAATTAATCCCTTTCTTTTCTTGGAATTTTGAAAGAAGTAAGCATTCCTTTAGAACTTCTGTATTAATAGAAATATGAAAACCTTGAGGGACATCTATTATGAATTTGCCAGATGAAAACTTACCTATGTTGAAAGGAATGCTTCCAGCTATGGTTTTATCAGTTAGATATATTCTCTCGAATCTTAATATATTATCTTTCAATAAATCATTGTCACAATTGATGAAGTTTAATCTAGGAATAATGCCATCATCTGCTGCACATGAAGAAATTAGTTTCACGGCTTTCTTTATCTGTAATCTTCCTTCTACTCCATTGTAGCCATCAATTGTGTATTTAGTTGGAATCCAAGAATTGATGATTCTATGTAAACCCTTTTCTCCATATATCCGTCTCGCTATTGTAGATTCTATATAAGACAAACTTTTTTTCTCGACATCAAGTAGAGTTTTGGTACTATCATCATAGAAGTAATTCACTAAAGCTCCTTTTTTCAAGAAATCAGCAAATGAATGTTTAACATATTTAACCCCTGAAAATAGAGATCTTGCTTCAGAAGGAGTAAATTTTTCTCTATCTATTATTTTAAATTCAGCATCTATATTGTATGTATTCCAGTCAACTCCAGGTCTTTCAACAAATAGCTTTATTGTATCTTCTGGAGATGTTATGTTTATAGCAACATTATTTTTTCCTAATTGGTCAATGTCTAAAGTAATTGGACCTCTTCCATCTAAGAATCCTTTCTTATCGATTAGAAGTTTGTCTATATCAAATTTCAAGATACCATTCTGTGTAGTCATATGATCCATCCAACTCATACTAGAATGGATTTCTATCTCTCTTACTTTGTATCCTGTAACAGGAATTATCTCTCCATAGGAAGCCAATTCTACAAAAATATCTTGAATCTCCTCTTCCCATATTTGATTTGCAAATGAACAAATATCTTCATAATTAGATACATCACTAATTTCTTCTATTATTCTCATATGTAAATACTGATTAGCCCAATCAACCTTGGTATATATGTTTGAAATTACTTCTACATCAGCCAGATAGCCTTTCCAAATATTAAGTTGTTTGTCATTAAACTTTCTGAATGTACCAAGTACCATGTCTCTGTAGGATTTTAGTATCATAACGAGAGCTGATTTATCACCCCAATCTTCTTTTATTTGTTCTGCAATCCTTGAATAGTCCTCAAGGAATTTTTTACCAACTGCACCTAATTCAAGTAAACTTGCACCACCATCTCTAGCAGCTCTAACATTTAAAATCCTCAGAAAATGAGCTACACTAAGTTCAGAATTTATCCTTCCTAAAACTCCTTCCTCAAACACCTTGTATATACATTTTGAATAGAAACTTTTTGGTAATTTTTTAATCCTAACATCTTCATCTCTCTGATGGTTGTCCTTGTTGGTGTTCTACCGCCCCACAGGTTTCAAGGTAGAAGACAAAGATATGGATATGTTGTATCCTTCCTATGCAATTACACAGCTAAAGAGAGTTATTCCTCCTCGCATCGAGTGAAACTGTGTACCATGAAAGGACACTAACCTCTACCTTCTGAATCATTACTATATCTGTAAGATGCTAAAGTAGTTCAACCTTCCTGCCTATCGTAGGAGTGACCTTCCTCCCTATACTTCTTAATGTCTTGAGCATTCTTCCCGCCATACACTACTGGGGTTCTCACGGTAGCGTTGGAGTCATGTATAAACGAACTATTTTGAGACCTTATACTGTCTGGTTGTATGAGTGACAAGGGTTTGTTTCAAAACTTATTTAACTACTTTATTACCGATAAGCACCGGGTTACTAGTTGGGCTCATAGCAAATCATATACCTATTATAACGTTTTTAGTGGGTAGTTACTAATGTGGGTGGAGTTATCAAATGAAAATCAAAATTCTCTATTTGTTAAAAAAGGAAAAATATTAATACTAAACTAAGTAATATTTTATGATGCGTCCAAGTCTCTCTTTTAAACTAATAATTATTGTTCTAGTAATTAGTTTGTTAATGACTTTAGGAACAAGTATTTTAGTTACTGTTATGGTCAAACCTTATACAATACATATCAGAATAGTGGATGTTGTATGGCCTCCAGAGGGTTACATCGTAGGGGACGATTATATTGATTATAGTGTTTATATGCTTTGTGAGATTTGGAATCCATCAAAAAAAACTCTTACTCATCATACACCTAACTCAAATCTTCTAGATCCCCAAATGGAGATAGAATTAAAGGAAAATTTTACAACTATCTCAGGTTATTTATACTGGATACATCTCACAACACACAAAATTAAGCCAGGAGTCAGTAAATCAACTCTCATCATGTTCTTAGGAATCAGCAATTATAATCTAACTATTCCTCCAGAAGGCAATTACACTGTTTGGTCAGGAATAGTCTGGAATCCTGAACAGTATGGGGACCCTCCATTTAATTTTACTTCTTACAAGACAATTGTGCATCATAATCAGAGTGAAAGCTACTTAGAATTTGAACCTACCCCTGAAAATTGGGGGGAGATAGATTTTTATGACCGAGAGCTTGCTTTAGCTATATTTTGGACATTAACTGGTGGAGAACTAGTAACTATCACCATCATCTCTATTATAAAAAGAAAGAAAAAGAAATTGGAAACCTTAGTAGAAACACAGACTTGATATTTTGCATAGCACATTATATGCTTAAATATTTCTCAAATCTATTTCTGAATCTTTAACCATAGTAACTCACCATAGTTTAATCTCACCAAATTTTTCATCTTTTACTGAACACTTTCCTCTCCTTACAAAACTATCTTTCTATTTACACCTTTCTTCTACTCTTTTTCTGTCTCTTTCTTAAATCTAGAAAATTATAATGAAAGTTGCAAGATATACCACCTTTATAAATGAATTTTTTCATTATCTGTCTAGATTATCTTTAGTTTCATTTATAAAGGATGTAAAAGAATCTTCCCAGAATCTATATTTGTACCCTTCATAGTCAGCATTGAAACTCAAAAAAATGCGGTTTTTGTCTCTGATTGGAAGAGAAGTGTTGGTACAAATACTATCATTAAAGCTGGGGAAAGAATAATAAAGATGAATTGCAGGGGTGCTATAATAATTGCAAATAGATTTAGTTCAATTACCTCGGAAATGGTTGAATATGTAAGAATGTACATGGAAGAAAGAATTTAATTGCAAAGAGAATAAATGTTTATTGTAAAATACCTATTCTAACTCCTTCAAATCTTGTTGGGGAAATACCATGACCCACATAAGCTGCTTGTGAAGGTTCCCCTTTACCACAATTTGGCGTCCCAAAAATCTTCCAATGCTTTTTGTTACAGATACCACTTACGCCTCCCCAAAACTCTGTTGTAATTCCTTCATAAGTTGGATTTTTAATCATTTTAGTCATCTCACCATTTTCAATCTTCCAACCTACCTCCGTACCAAATTGGAAATTCATACGTATGTCATCGATGCTCCAACTTCTATTTGTTTCTAAGAAATATCCTTCTTTTGTATCCTTGATTAACTCATCAAACTCCCAATCTCCAGGTTCAAGATTGACATTAGTCATTCTTACTATTGGTATCCTATCATATCCCATAGAGCGTGCAGCTCCAGAACTTCTTTCTAATCCAATAGCTTTGGCTGTTTCTCTTGAAGACATGAAACCAGTAAAAACCCCCTTATCCACAAGAATGTTTCTCTGTGCTTGAACTCCTTCATGATCATAATAGAAAGTACCCAAACCACCCGATACTGTTGCATCAGCAACCATCGTAACTAAATCATTACCATACTTGAAATCTTTGTTCAATAAATCCGGTGTAAGAAAACTAGTTCCTGCATAGGCGGCTTCATAGCCGATTGCCCTATCTAATTCAGTAGGATGACCACAGCTTTCATGAACTTGAAGCGCAAGTTGTGAGTGACCAAGAATGATTGTAGCTCTTCCACTTGGCATCTTTTCTGCTTTTAGTAGTTTCATTGCCTCATGAGCAGTTTGTTCTGATACATCTACAAGGTTAAGGCTTTCAAAATATTCATGACCTTGAGTATGAAAGTCTCCTCTGAAACTAGCAGGTAAACTCCTTGTTTGTACTTCCCCTCCTTCAACAGCTGTAGCCGCAACTCCACCACCACAGAATACAATAGTTTGATTTATTTTTGTTCCTTCAGTTGTATATAGAACCATATTGTCCTTTCGACTTACATAGTGACTAGTTGCAACCTTAATTCTTTCTGATACTTCTTTTATTCTTTTTACACTCTCTTGAAGTATTTCTATTTTTTCACTCAATTCCACATCAAATGGATCTTTTTTCATTGGAGTTATTACGGTATCTTCGTGGATGGGCTCATCTGCTAATTCAATATCAAATTTTTTAACTAAAGAAGAGGCTTTAGCTATTCTTACAGCTTTGTTAACTAATTCAGTTACTTTTTCTCTAGTTAACTCATTTGTACTAGCAAATCCCCAGCTTTTGTTTAATAGACATCTTATTCCAATACCTACTTTGTCTACTCGGCTAATCCGATCCAAAGTTTCATTTTTATAAGAAATTTCTTCCATTTGAGTATTCATGAATTTAACATCTGCATATTCAACATTGTTTTTTTCACAACATTTTATACCATATGCAACAAGATCTGCAACATTCTCAGTTTTGTCGCGCATGATTTCAGATTTTAATACTTGTTAAAAACCTTTTTCCAAGGAAATTGCGACTGTTTTCGAAGTAAAACAATCTTTCCAGCTATTGTTAACTAAAACTTTTAAGGACATCACTCAGTTCCTCAATCTTACTTATACCTCTTTTTCTAGTGAATAATCCCTTTATTGAAATTGTGTTACCGATGTCAAAATCTTCAGTTTCAGCAATTTTAGCTAATCCTTCTTTAGCACTTTGTATTTTATCCAAATAGTATGATTCCTTAATTAGCTCATAGATTGGCATTATTGTGGCCTCTATAATCTCTAAAGAAGTCCTAAAAGTTTTTAGAATTAGGGTTGGTTTTGTGTAAAGAATATTAAATATAACTTTCTCTTCCATTGTACCGAAGATTTTTGCTAAACAAATAATCTCTCTTTCCAATTTTGATATTTCATCGTTTTCATCGGACGCTTTTTTCTTTTGCAAGATATTATTCATTGCTTTTATGCCATCGTAGAATGATGTTTCGTCAATTGAATATGTCCTGTGATTAGTCCTATGAATCTTACTTAATTTTTGATTAACTTTTGTATAATACGATTCCTCAATTAATCCTTCAACCTTGTTGTGAAAATGAATAATTTTGTTTACAGTTTCTATGTTTTTTTTGTGCTTTTCTGAAAGAAAGGTAATATTTTCGTCAATTTGATTTACATGCATAGATAACTGGTCAAATTCAAAAGGGGTTAATTCTCCATCTTCGAGTATATTGTCAATTTCCCAACCACTATCCTGACATTTAAACAAAGAAGATTCTAGATTCAACAGAATTTCCGATTCTACTTTTGAAAAACCATAGTTTTCACTTCGGAATCTCTCGGCAATATTACTAACATCTATTATGCCCTCTAAGTATTCATCTGAATCTTGACTTAACGAGCTTTCATCAGTCATTTTAGGCACTTATCTTTAGTGAATTGATACCTTCTTTTCCTTTAAAACCTTTGCAAATACTTTGATAAGGGGAAAATAGAGTTTTTCTTAAACAGAGAAACTCTCTAAAATAGACTCAAGGATTATGTTAGCAAATGTGATGACCTTATCTTTTTCTGTATACTCATCAGTTACGTGGAGTTGATCAATATTACCTGGCCCTATTATTACAAAAGGTGTGTCATATACTGGAACCAACATAGCCCCATCTGTTCCGTAGTTAACACCTATGAAATCATCCTCACTTTGCTTAGCCCTCCTAGCTAGTACTTTGAAGAATTTCGGATGATTTTTGAGTTCAATTGCTGGTATTTCGTGCATGATTTCAATACTAACCTTTGCTTCTCCTTCTTCATTTACAGACTTAACAATATCTTCTATTTTCTCCTTTATTAGTTCCCTTAATTCGTCAGCAACAACTCTGTAATCACATCTGAACTCACAATATTCCGGAACTACATTTATTAATGTGCCACCATTAATTTTCCCAATATTAAGGGTTGATTTTCCAAGTATTTTATGTTTGAAGTCAGGAATAATTGTTTTCATTAATGGTATGATTTCAGCTGCTGTATCAATCGAATTTATACCTAAATGAGGCGTTGATCCATGAGCAGATTTGCCCTCAACTTTAATTTTAATCCATAGAGTACCTTTTTCTGCTGTTGCTATTTTTAGTTCTGTAGGTTCCCCTATTACAACAAAATCACAACTTTCCATTATCCCTGAATCTTTAGCAACAACTGCTCCATCCATGCCAATTTCTTCATCAGATGTTCCTAGAAACACAATCTTTTTGTTTATTTTCACATTGTTTTCTTTCAGATATTTCATAACAGCAATAAAAGCAGCTACGGCACCCTTCATGTCTGTTGATCCGCGTCCATATATCTTCCCATCATCTTCTATTGAACCAAAAGGAGGAAATTTCCATTTACTTTCATCACCTGCTGGCACTGTATCTAGGTGCCCTGTAAGAATTATACTTCTTTCTCCAACCCCATATTCTGCAATTAAATTTGCCTTTCCTTCTGAATATTCTTGGATTTCGCTGGGAATACCACATTTTTCTAATTCTTCCGCTAGATATTTAACAGCGTCAATGGTTAATCCAGGTGGGTTCTCTGTTTTTATTTTAATTAATTCTTTTAGGATAGGCATGACATCATTTTCTGTAATCAGCATTTTATTCTCAATTCACTTTTCCTAACCTCTTATTAACTGTTCACTTTTATTAATTTCAAATAAACACAAATATCCCGAAGTTTTTTTATTATATGCTTTTGTCTTTTTGTCTTGTTAAGTTGTAAATCTAGTAGCTTTTTAGTGATAGTACGGGTGTTTTTATACTGAACTCTGGGTTAACTACGGATGACAAAAGTACTGCGTGCAGAGCGTATAGAAGTGGAATATCATCCAGCACTGAGCAGAATCTGTCATCAAGCAAAAAATCTCTATAATCGGGCAAATTTTCTGATAAAAACCT
>JABCTC010000018.1 GCA_018238545.1 Candidatus Heimdallarchaeota archaeon | reverse complement strand
GTTCAAACACTTGCGAACCATAAATATGGCGAATTTTCGCCAAGCACTACCCATATATCAGCACTTTCCTATATAAACTCGTAGAAAAATGGGAGAAAATTGGAGAGATATTAACCATCACCACCTCAACATGCAATGAGGAACAGCTCAGAGACTTATGGCAAGATTGAATAAGATTTTAATCAGCTGTTGCTTACGGTTGGGTTCAACATTTTCGGGATATACAAAATATAACATAACACTTGATATATCAGGAGACATAAATCGAACAACCGCAATATATTCTGGTATAGATGTTGCGCTAGGTACAGATTGGGAGATACCATGTAATACTCATATTTCTTTTGAAACGGGGATTTTACCAGTAGGAACTTATACAATTTCAATTTATTGGAGCTCTGCTGTTGCACCTTCAGCAGGTTGGTCACAGTTATTTATTTTAGATGAATATCCAAGAAGTATCTATGTTCAAGAAATTGCTGGATAAGGAAAAATATTAGAAAATAATCTAGATCATCTTATTTAGGAAGAGATTCCATCTTACTGAGAATAACTCAGTTTTTTTCTTTTCTTTTTTTACATTTCGTTAAGCATTTTTCGAATGTATTTTAATGCAAATTGATGATATTCATCTATATTACCATACTCAGGGATTTTTTCTTTGTCTCCAAAAAATTCTGTTTGTACAACACTCACAGTTCCATGAACAATCCCCCATATGAAAAAAGATAATTTGCCGACATCTTTCTCTCTTATTTCTCCTGCATCTACCGCTTTTTGGACCACATCTTGCAAATAGTAGATAGACTTAGAATCATATTGTTGTTCGAGTAAACCTGTTTTTTCTGCTTGAGGAGCTTGAGTTTGAAACATCATCTTGTAACGTTTCCCATCTTCTTTTGCAAATTCGAGATAAAACTGAGCAATCTTCTCTAGAAGTTCTTTGTAACTCCCCTTATGGGCTTGCATAATTTCTGCCATTCCGAGCTCAAACTTACTAAAATCATTTTTTAGAATAGCGAACCATAATTCCCTTTTGCTTGATATGTAAGTATAGAGACTTGCTTGACCCATGTCCAGCTTCTGAGCTAGTTTACGCATGCTCACACCTTCCGGACCATGCTTAAGAAAAAGTTCGCGACCAGCTTTAATGATGCGTTGCAATTGTTTATCCTTTGCTTCGACTGATCTCGCTCTAGTCTTCCTTTTGCTACTCATACTTGCTTGTTATTCTTCCCTTTAATAAAGTTTACTTAACCGAACACTGTTCGTTTAGATATGCTTAAATAAGTCCTATGGAAAAGATAACCGAACATCAGTCGGTAAGGCGAAAAAAAATGAGTAAAGCAAACCAAAAGAAAATTGAAGGGAAAGCTGTTGTATTAGGGGCTACAGGAGGGCTTGGATCAGCAGTAGTTTTTGAACTAGCGAAGAGAAAAAGATCCGTAATTGCAGTAACAAGAAACACTCAGAGAGCAAAGAAATTGTTTCAAGATATCAATGTAGAAATCAGACAAGCTGATTTAATGGAACAGAAAGAAACTATAGAAGCAATTCAAGGAGCGGAAGTAGTTTATCATTGTGCTAACGTGAATTATACAAAATGGCTAAAAGAGTTTCCAATTATTAACAATAACATTCTATCAGCTGTTAAGGAAGTTGGATCTAATCTGGTTTTTGCAGATAATCTGTACATGTATGGAAAAATGCAAGGAGATAAGATATCTGAAGAACACCCACTTAATGCTCAAGGTAAGAAGGGAAAACTTCGGATACGTTTAGCAAAACAAATACTAGAAGCTCACACTAAAGGAGATATCAATGCTGTTATTGTACGTTTTGGAGATTTCTATGGTCCTAATGTTGTTAATGGTTTTACTAAACCACTACTAGAAAATCCTGTTAAAGGCAAATCAGCAACATGGTTGGTAGATCTAGATAAGAAACATTCAATGATCTATATACGAGATGCAGCTAAAGGAATGGTAACAACATCGGAGAACCCAAATTCTTATGGGCAAATATTCCATGTCGAAGGAGCAGAAGCTGTTACAGGTCGAGAATTCATCACTATGATATTTGAAGAGTTGAATCAAGAGCCCAAGATGAAAGTATTAAGTGAAAGCACAATTAAGATTCTATCTATGTTAGTTCCTATCGTGAAAGAACTAAAAGAATTAAATTATGAGTGGAAATACCCGTTTATAATTGACGGAACAAAATATGCTTCAACATTTAATACAACAGAATATACTGACCATACTGTAGCTATCAAAGAAACAGTAGACTGGTTCAAACACCAGTGAAAACACAGAAAAAGTTCAAGATTCAGAAAAACAAGATAAATTGTTGTATTATGCAATGTAGTTTGATTGCAAAAGTAGTTCTTCTTTTCATTTCCTTTTTCAATATTCTTTAGAAATTTAGTGAATAACACTTTTAGATAGGATGTATCAATATGGGTATTAGTGTTTTAGATGAAGAAAGAAAAATTAGCATGTATTTTAATGATACTGCTCTTTGTAACATCATTTTCATTTTCGAGTAAAGGTCTATCTTTAGAAAACGGTGTTGAACAGGATCATTCATTGACAAATTATGACTATTCAGAATGGTACTGGACAGAAACAGAAGTTCTGACAACAACAAGTGGGCTTGAATCCTGGTACCCAGAAATGGCAATTGATAGTCAAGAAAATATTCATGCAGTTTGGCGAGATAAGCAAGATTATGGTTCAATATCGGGAACGGATAGTGATATATGGTACATGAAATGGGATTCTACAACTGAAGTATGGAGTTCTCCATTTCTCATTTCTGTAGATAGTACTGCTAGTACTTTTTGTAGAGATGCACAGATAGTCATCGATGGACAAGATAACATACACATTGTCTGGAGCGATAATACTAATGATTTGCTAAGTAGTGGAAGTGATGAAGACTTATTTTACATAAACTACAATAATATAACAGATACTTGGTCACCAGTCGAGGTTGTAACATCACAAAGTTTAGCTATTGCTTATCTTCCTGACATGGATGTAGATTCTTCAGGTAATGTGCATGTAGTATATACAGATATGACTCCCTATGGTTCAGTAGGGGCTGATATGGACGTATTCTATCAGACACGTTCAATCAGTACAGGTTTATGGTCATCCCCTGAATTAATTTCACTTTTGAGTGATAGTGCATCAACATCTGCTGCTATTACAGTTAGTTCAGACAACATAGCTCATTTTGTGTGGATGGAAAGTCATGACTTTAACTCTGATGGAACTGATATTGACATATATTACTATAAAAAAGATCTGAACACCGGTCTCTGGGATTATCCACTCATACTACTTTCACCTGAAAGTGACGAGCTTTCTTCTTATCCTTCTATATGCTCAGATTCACAAAATTCTGTTCATATTATTTGGAGTGATCAAATACCTTCTTATGATTCAGATTTACTCGATGATTTATACTATGCAAGTTGGGATTCTGTTCAAGATCAATGGTCGTTAACAACAGAAATTATCACAGATGATAGTCTAGGACAAACAGATCGTTCAGATATCTGTGTAGATCTATTTGATAATCTTCATATCATTTATGAAGATCTATACTTTGGAGTTGAAACCTATAGGTTATACCATAAAACCAAATTATTTGGGTCTGATGAATGGTCTCCACCCACTTATGTATCAAGTGAAAGTATAGACTGGAGTTCTCAGTACATGTATAGCTTAACAGCTGATTCAAAGGGTTATATTCACGCTTTGTGGGCAGACAATACAGATTTTGATGGAGCAGGAACTGATTATGACTTATTTTACAAGAAATTTGTTGGTTCTCCTTCCAGTCCATTTTTGTTAGAGATCTATCCTAAAAGCACAACTAATACCCAAGTTAATCTCAGGTGGGTGGAAACACTTGGAGCAACCTCTTATAAAATATATAAAGATACGACATTTATTACAGACATATCTAGTTTAACATCTATAGGGAATAGTTTAAGCGGTAGTTTTGTAGATACTATAACCACTCCCAATACCTACTATTATGCTGTAGTTGCCGTTTCTGATTATGGTGATAGTGTTTTATCTAATGTTGTTTATGTTGAAATCTTAAGTGAATCAGACGGTCCTGGTTTCTTTGACAATTTTGACTGGAATATGTTACTAATTTTAGGAGGGATCCTACTAGGTGCTGAGATTTTAATTGCTGTAATTTTGTATTACCTACTCTCATCAAAGAGTAAGAAATCTGCATCAAAAAAGTCAGGTAAGAAAACAGGTAAGAAGAAGAAGTAATCTCTCTTCTCTTATGCTTTTTTTTCTATAGTTTTATACTTCGTTCTTATGTGATAGGTTATTGCATATCCATATTCAAAAATCAATATTAGAATTAAAATATCCCCTAAAAGATAGTACCAATAATTTACCCAACCACAGTAGTTAAAATGATAAAATGTTATTGTTATTCTTCTTATAATCGAATAAGTAATAGCTAATCCTCTTGTTATCATGAAAGTTCGAAAAACGGATCTCTTTGCATCTTCAGTTATAATATTGCCAAAATTTGCAAAAGAAAATAATGAAGTAAACAAGAGAATAACAAGAAGACCTGAACTAAATTTATACTCTGTACAAATTAAATTTCCATCAAGTTTTAAGGTTAAGAAAAAACTTTCAAAAAATATAATCACAAATAATAATAAAGTTAATTCTGTCATTATTGGCATCTTGAAGATTTTCATAAAACCTGACATGGAATACTTTGTTTCTTTCATTCTATCTACATTAATTATAATGCTTATACTTTTTAAGATTAGTCTATAAATATTGGAAAACACGAAATAGTTTTATGATTAAACCCCATTATAGGATCTTAATTCAAACTCTTCCTTCAGTCTCTTACCTTTAATTCCTTGGAACAAAACTAAAGAACCAATAACAACTCCAACAAGAGGAATTAAAATACTATTTGCAATTATCATCCAATCAGCATCCCATCGTAGATTAACATAAAGTAGAGAAACTTCACCGATAGTGAAGATAATTATAGCTATAATGCCCTCAATCATTTTTCTTTTCCAAACTCCCATCATCTTACATTCCTTAGAACAATACATTCGCCTCCCAAAATTGGATTGAATAATTCGTTCCCTTCCGTACTTGCTTCGATACGTTTCTTTGATCTTGGTGGATCCACAGATATAACAGTTTATACTTCGACCTATCATGATAACACCAACGAATAATGTCGTGTATTGATTCATTTGTTTATTAAAAAGTTTTTTTGCTAATCTGTATTTTTGCTTTTAATTAGAAATATCAATGTTAAGAGGGGCATTAAGAAGCATAAAATCAAAGAAAATGTAAGAATATAATCAGTCAAAGATAGTATTTTATTTCGTATAACCCAGAGGAAGATACCCAATAATATTGCACTTACAATTATGTTTATTATTCTCAATAAAACATATAATCTCAAATTTGGAAAGTATGTTTTTCTACTGTAAAATATAGCAAAACAGAATGTTGAGAATATAAGAATATCAATTATGATTATGAAAATTTGATAGGAAAAGATGAAATCAAATCGAAGGCATGAACAAATTAAAATTCCAGTAATTGATAGTGGAAATATAAAAGATTGAAGGATCATGAATACCATTTCTGATACAATAAAAGATGACCAAACAAGGAACGACATCTCTGTTCTTTCGTTCATATTTACCAAAAAATTTGAATTAATAAATGTTTAAAAATCTTTCCAGTATCATTCTAGAAAACTACAAGGAATTTCTAATCTCAAGCTTTCTTCTTGCTTTTTAGTAGTAAAACCAATGATATTAGAGGTATCACGAAACAAAAGGGAAGAGAATATACAAGTAAATATCCACTCAGGTGTAATTCAAATCCTTGAATATCAATGAAGAAACAAATTGTTAGAACTACGCTGAAAATGATGTTAAGTAATCTCAACAGACCATATAGACTTTTTTGAGGAAAACCCCCCTTCGAGAGTAGATAACAAATATAAGAAATATAGAAATTGCGAGACAGTCTGTAACAATGATTTGAAGAACAGCTGGAATTGGAAGTGGTTGTATTATACACCAACACCAAGGAATAATGTATATTAACGAACCAAATATTATGGCTTGAACCATCATAATTATCATTTCTAAAATCATAACGGATGACCATATAGGAAAAGAAATTTCCTTTTTGACGCTCATTTTCTTTCAAACTAATCCATTAAATAGCCGATTATATGTTTTTCCCAAAGTTTTGCAGAATATTTATAGATTAAGAACATTACAGTTGTATTTGGTGAATTACAGTGAAAGTGAAAAGAATTGCTTGTGTTTTTATGCTAATGTTGTTAATGATAATTCCTATTTCTTCGTTAACAAACTCAAAGATTTATGATAATATGACAAATCAGAACGTAATTGATAATGATCTATCTTCTTGGTGGTGGGAACCCTTAGAGCTTCTCTCTGCTGAATCTGATGCCAATAATTATGTACCTAAAATTGCTATTGATATCCAGAATAATATACATGTTATAACCTACTCCACTGATGATATTTTGAGTGCAGGAACTGATAGAGATGTTTTTTATAAGAAATATATTTATGAGACAAAGAGCTGGTCTGAACTTGAACTTGTTTCAACAGATAGTTCGGGTGCTTCTGAAGTATCAGAAATTGCAGTTGATCCATCGGGAACCGTACATATAGCTTGGCTTGAATCAGATAACATTTTGGGTTCAGGTACCGATAGAGATATCTGTTATAGGCAAAAAACTTCTTCTGGATGGGGATCTACTGAACTTGTTTCAACAGAAAGTGACAGTACATCAACTTACTTAGCGATTATAGCTGATTCAAATGGTGTCGCACATGTGATTTGGGAGGATTTTGCAAATTACTTAATTGCTGATGGGGATCAAGATATTTATTACAAACATAGATCTGCAGCAGGAATATGGTCAGCAGCTGAAATAGTTACTGATATGAGTACATCTTCCACATATAATCCAGATATTCAACTTGATTCCCAAGAAAATATTTTTATTGTTTGGTATGATCTCACAGATATTTTAGGTTCTGGTCCTGACGGAGATGTTTTCTATCGAAAACTGAATAAAGACCTCATCACTTGGTCTCCCATTAAATTAATTAGTTCTGGAAGTGATCTCAGCTCTACAGGACCTAAAATCTCTAAAGGTGTAGAAGGTCAGCTCCATATTGTTTGGCAAGATTCTTCTGATATCTTGGGCTCAGGAACTGACTCTGATATTCTCTATAGGTATTATGATTCCAATCTAGATTCGTTGTCCGTCACGGAAGTTGTTTCAACCGCGAATACTGGAAGTTCTTTTAATGCAGAGATTGATGTTTATGGTACAGAATATGTTTATGTTATTTGGCAAGATTCTTTAGCTGTTGGTGGCGTGGGTATTGGTACTAATATCTTTTTTAAGTATCTTGATTTAAATACACACACTTGGTCTTCTCGAACTATTCTTACTTATGATCATGCATCTGCTTCTACTAATCCAGATTTAGCAGTTGACTCCTTAGGACATGTTCATGCTATTTTTCTTGATACTGATGGAAGTTTACTAGGCTCTGGTTCAGATTGGGACCTTTTTTACAAGAAATTTGTAGGAACACCTATGCAACCAATCTTAGCTGAAATAAACCCAAATCCTCTCTCTATTGGAAATATTTCTTTGAGCTGGTCATCAGCAAAAGATGTAATAAATTATGAAATATATCGAGAAACATCTCAATTCTCCTCAGTTTCAGGATTGACGGCAATAGACACTTCTACATTAACATCTTATACTGACACTGTTAATGCCACCGGGTACTATTATTACGCTGTAGTAGCGACAAATGAATACGGAGAAAGCCTTGTCTCAAATGTTGAGTTTGTTGAAGTCATAGAAGAAACTTCTACAGGTATCTTTTCTTCACTCGGAATTGGCGAGTTACTAATCTTTTCTGGAATTGTTCTAGGCTTACAACTGATATTTTTCTTGCTAACTATTACTCTTATTAATAGTAAAATTCAATCTACGTCCAAACCTAAAACAGGAAAGAAGAAAAAGTAATTCTTCTTCTTTTCATTTTTCCTTTTGTTTTACAATATAAAATAATACTTTCAATCTAATCATTGAATGGTTTTATTCTGATGTTTTGATTTTTTAATGGAATTTTATCCTTAAAGGTTAGCAGAATATTTATAGATTAAGAACATTACAGTTGTATTTGGTGAACTTCAGTGAAATTGAAAAGAATTGCTAGTATTTTTATGATAATGTTGTTAATGATAATTCCAATATCTTCGTTAACAAACTCAATGATATATGAGAATATGACAGAACAATCTGTAAATAACAAAGATCTATCTTCTTGGTGGTGGGAACCACTGGAACTAATTTCCACAGAATTTGATACACCTAATTCTTATTCTAGAATCGCTGTTGATAACAGAAATGATATACACATAGTAACCTCCTCAGGTGAAGATATTCTGAGTGCAGGAACTGACTTAGACGTGTTTTATAAGAAATTTGATTATGTAACTAAGAGCTGGTCTGAACTAGAACTTGTATCAACTGGTAGTTCAAGTTTTTCTGAAGTGTCTGAAATTGCTATTGATTCAGCAGGCTCAATACATATAGTATGGCTTGAATCAGATGATATTTTGGGATCAGGTCCTGATAGAGATATCTGTTATAGGGGAAAAACTTCTTCTGGATGGGGAGCAGTTGAACTTGTTTCAGTAGAAAGTGACAGTACATCTACTTACGTATCGATAGTAGCTGATTCAAATGGTGTAACACATGTTGTTTGGGAGGATTTTGCAGATATCATAATCGTTGATGGGGATCAAGATATTTATTACAAACATAGATCTGCAGTAGGGATTTGGTCCGCAGCTGAAATAGTTACGGATTTAAGTATACAATCTGCATATAATCCAGAAATACAACTTGATTCACAAGAAAACGTAATAATAGCTTGGAATGATCTCTCAGATGTTTTAGGAGCTGGTACTGACCAAGATGTATTTTATCGACAACTGGACAAAGATCTCATTACTTGGTCTCCTTTAAAATTAATAAGTTCCGAAAGTGATAGCACATCTGCATCACCTAGTCTTTCTAAAGGAGTAGATGGTATGATTCACATTGTTTGGTACGACTATTCAGATTATGAAGGAGCAGGAACTGACGCTGATATTTTCTATAAGAGCTATGACTCCAGTCTTGATTCATGGTCAATATCAGACATTGTTTCAACAGAGAGTACAGGAACTGCTTTTCGTCCAGAAGTTGATGTTGACGGTACAAATAGTATTTATGTTATTTGGGAAGATACTACAGATGTTGGTGGAGGAGGTACAGGTAATAATATCTTATTCAAGTATCTTGATTTAAATACACACACTTGGTCTTCTTTAGCTATTCTTACTTACAACCACATAGCTAGTTCTTTCTACCCAGATTTAGCAGTTGATTCTTTAGGTCATGTGCATACGATTTTCCTCGATAATGATCCAAGTTTATTAGGTTCAGGTGCAGATAATGATCTTTTCTACAAGAAATTCGTAGGAACTCCTATACAACCCGTCTTAGATGAGATAAATCCAAACCCTATCTCTGTTGGAAATATTTTTTTGAGCTGGTCATCAGTACAAGATGCAACAAATTATGAAATATTTAGAGAAACATCTCAATTCTCCTCAGTTTCAGGATTAACACCAATAGATACTTCTACTACTGCATCTTATACTGATACTGTTAATGCAACCGGTTACTATTATTACGCCATTGTAGCTATAAATGAATACGGAGACAGTCTTGTCTCTAATGTTGAGTTTGTTGAAGTTATAGAAGAAACTTCTACTGGTATCTTCGCTTCACTCGAAATTGGTGAGTTACTAATCTTTTCTGGAATTGTTTTAGGTTCACAACTGATATTTTTCTTGTTAACTATTACTCTTATTAACAGTAAGATGAAATCTACAGCTAAACCTAAAACCAAGAAGAAGTAATTCTTCCTTTATTTCCTTTTTTTAATCCAAACGGAATTGATATATTGGATGATTTGAGCTGTGTAATATGTTCAATCCTTTGAGATTCCTGTGGAGAGTTAACAGTCGGTTTAAGAGCTGGGATGAAGAGAAAATTAAGAGATATCAAAGGAAACAAACTAAGAAATTGATACACTATGCAAGCAAGAAATCAAAGTTTTATTCTACTTTCTACAATAATTATGATTTAACTGATTTCAGTAATTTACCTTTTATTAATAAACAGCTTTTCATGGATAATTTTACTCAGTTGAATACTGTAGGATTAACAAGAGAAGAGTGTATTGATCATTGTCTAGAAAAAGAACAAAGTCGTGACTTTAGTGAATACTACAGAGGCTATTTAGTGGGCATGTCAACAGGTACAAGTGGTAATAGGGGTCTCGAGTTTGTTTCTAAAATGGAAGCTTTTTTGATGCAATTGTTAGTTTTCTTTAGATTTCCTTTTCCTAAAACAAGAAAAATTCACCTTGCCTTTATTCTTCGTGTTTTCTCTCCTGGTTTTGGTCATGATGGGAGGAAAATCCGTATAACTTACGTAAGCCCTTTAGATACGATAGAAGCTATTGTTAAAAAACTAAATGCACTTAATCCAAATTTACTCTCAGGACCTCCTTCCGTTTTGCAAGTTTTAGCAAGAGCAAAGAAGGAAGGATCATTGAAAGTGTCTCCATTATTGATTATCTCCTATGGAGAAGTGCTCTCATCAAACGTGAAGAAAATCGTAGAGAAAGATTTCAATTGTTCAGTTGTGGAAGTCTACAAATCCTCAGAAAGTTTTATTGCTCTACCCTGCAAGGATGGAAAATTGCACATTAATGAAGACACAACTTTAGTTGAAGTTCTAGATAAGAATAATGAACCTGTTGAACCTGGGAAACCTGGTTTTGTTGTTGTAACTGATTTCATTAAACGCAAGACGCCAATTATCAGATACAAGCTTAATGATTTACTAACTATAGATCCAGAACCTTGCTCTTGCGGTTCTAAATTCCGTGTAATCAAAGAGGTTCATGGTCGAGCAGATGACATCATCCTTGGTAAAAAAATCGGTAGTGATGAACTACAATTTATCTTACCTGATTACATTCGTAGATCTATAATCAGTTCCTCAGAAAGTATTGAGGAATATAATGCGATACAAACTTCACCTGAAAATCTGACAATCAATCTTCAGTTAGTTGCTAATGCAAAAAAACTCGTTAAGAAAGAAATAGAAAGAACTATTCAACAGAGTTTGGAAAGAATTTTTTCTAAACATGACAGTAAAATGCCTGAATTAGATTTTCGATATGTATCTCTCAAACAAGATTTTGATAAGAAACTCAGGAGAATACAAAGAACCTTCGAGGAAGATTTTTTAAATTAGCCCCTCAAAATAAACTCGTTTTACATGAAATTGGAGCAGAATACAAATCAGGCTTTATCAAAAGAAAATGAGTTATCAGAACTACCTGAAAGAAAATTTAAGCGATGGCTTGTTTTTGATTATGTCCGTGCGTTAGGTATTATTCTAGTAATTTTCCTTCATAGTACAGTATACCATTATGGTTTGATAACAACAATCGATTTAGAAAATCTAAGTGTTTTCTTAATGATAATGTATGTTGTCTTAAATTGGGCAGGATTATTCGCCCTAATTTCAGCCGTGGTCAATACTTACTCAAGTTTTCTGCGATTAGAGCAGAACTTTAGGAATGAAGTAAAGTACCCCGCGTGGAAGGCTTTCGGAAAAAGATGGTGCTTCTTAGGTGTCTTTTTCTTACTCCTTAATTTTCTTTATACCTATTTAGTGAGCCCTCTTAACATGAATTTTGAGACACATAGTATAAGCCATTCCTTTTTAGCAGGTGTTATCCGAACAGGGCAATTTTATCAAGTTTCACCAGAGAAAATGCTCTATGGTTCAGTATTCACAATGTTAGGTTGGAACCTAATAATAATGGGATTACTATTCACACTCATCTTTAGAAAAGCAGAAAACTACAAGAAAAAGAATCGAAGAATTATAGTGTTAACACTCGGAATAGCAATTATCTTGGTATCCTTTTTACGAATATATTTCTATGATGATTTTGACAGTGCTATTCAAGATGGAAATTACTTTGTGGCTTATCTCATTGATGTATTCGCAGGAAATTATTTTCCTATTTTACCCTATCTAGGATTTGGTTATATAGGAGCTTATTTTGGGATGGTTTTAGCTGACAATCCCACTAAAAAGAAAATACGCAAATTTATTTGGATAGGTGTTGGGTGGTTTCTTGCAGCAGTTGTTGCTTTCTTAATTCCTGATTCTATTTATGAAAGTATAGGCCTACTAGATGATATTCTCTTTGATTATATTATCGTGATGTTCGAAATTGGATTCTTTATTGTTGTTGGATCAATATTAATGATATTAATGTTTGATAAGCGAGTGGACAAAATGGATCTACAGAAGAGTGATAAGAAGTTCTCAACAATTTTTCTCAGGTTTAGTAGAAACTCATTAACATTCTTCCTACTCGAACGACCAATATCGGAATTGGTTGCATGGTTATTGAATACAATTATGCCTGGTTGGAATAACTACATTTGGACAAGTATACTTTTCGGATTGTTCATGGTTCTATTCTGGTTTCTAATTGCATTTCTATGGAATATGGTTCAATTTAAAGGTTCATTTGAATGGTTATTGTCTAAAATATTCAAATTAACTAAATATCAAACTGATAAAAAATTCTAAGAGAAACTGTAGAAGTTAAATATAAAATCATAATTTTCCACTTTACTGATTACAGATGTGAATAGTTTTTCAATGATTTCTAAATGAACAAAATCTTTCAAAACTGTTAGATCAAAATCTGCTACATGCTTCGCTTGATTATATGCAACGTGATTTTCTAATTTCACAGAAATTGTTGCTCTAGCTATGATTTGTCCTCTTTTTTTATCCAAAACAACACTTAGAAAACTATCTTTTCCTTCTCGCTTTAGTTTGATGTCTTTAAGCATTGCTTCACGTGGAGGAACAGGATCCTTAGGATATTCCTGTATTTCACTTTTTTTCAGATAATCTACAATAAGTTCCAACGAGTCGTCATCTATGCTTTCTAGATCTATATCTAAGATTTCATAGCTCATCAACTTGATTTTTGTACAAATTTGCATTTATACATTTCTCTTGCACTCAAGTCAATCAACAGGGATTGAACTTTCATCGCGCCATAGAAGGTGGGTGAGCGCACCTTAGCCTAAGATACTGAAGAACGCAGGATTCTTCGCTCAGTAGGAACGGGAAGGAAAGATCGATAAGCATTGAAGAAGGGGAGACCAAAAACTACTTGCCCTAGCAGTGCTAGGTTACGTGATGCATTGCGGTCAGCGTTAACAGTGAAATTACAATTGACACACCTAAATAGGTCACGAGTGGTTCGTGAGTTCTTACTTCGATGTCCACACTGTGAGCAGGTTTGACTGGTATATTGCGGACGGACAAATACCACAGGAACATGGTGTAATTGTGCTACTCGAGTCAAAGTAGTATGAAAGAGACTGTATGACCAGCGATTGAGTGCACGTCTGGTCTTCTTCCCTCCTCTCTTTCGTTTCATCGCTTGTTTTGTCCACATTCTTCGTAAATGCGTAAGATTTTCCAAAACTATAGCTGAACGGGTGATTACAGCTAAGTCTACTATTTCGTGTGCTAGTTGAGCACAACGGGTTTGAACATAAGTTGTTTCTTTTCTTCGTAATCTGTTGAGTGCACGCCGTGCACGTCTATCTCCTTGCGCAGCATATTTTTGCAAGGTTTTTCTACGATTATAGAACTGGTGTTGTTTCCACGCCAGATCTTTCCCAAGATATTGTTCAACAAAGGGAAAATTAGGATGATTGACCGTGATTGCTGCCATGATCTTTCTTCCTATGTCCACACCGATGGTTCCTTCCACTTCTTGGGGAAGTGGGAGTGCTTTACGCATGATAAGATGCATAACCCAGATACGTTTTCTTTTGAACACTTTACAGCTGTGAGCCTCCCACCCTCCTTTTCTGTGCTCTTCCACTCTTCTCCACCCACCGTTCATCAAGATAGGTACGGCTATACGTTGTTTGAGAGGAGAGAGTTTAACAAGTGCGTTCCCTCTCTTGGAGAGAATGAGCCTCCCACTCCGCGGAAAATTAAATTCCATAGGTAGATGAGCGAACGTTTTCGCTCGTTTTGCTGCATACACTCTCCGCTGCACCGCTTCTTGTACTTGACTTTGTATGCCTAGATACTTGAACTTTGTATAGACCAGATGGTGGAAGTGTAGAGCTGAAGCACTATGCTGTTTAAAAGGTAGCAACTGTTTAGCGAAAGCTAGGATCTTAGCTTGAGCTTTCTGCAAATAAAGCTGCTTTGTTGTTCCTGGATTAAGTATTAAAGGGATGGTTGTTTCTATCCATTTTGCTGATTCTTTCCCTTTAATTAACATCATTCTTCTATGTTAATTTTCTTATAAAAAGACCTCAACTTTTATAGTTTTGTACAAAATAACCCCTCATGAAGTTAGAGAATTTGAAAAACTTATAAGGCTAGCGTCTTCATTGGCTGTTGTTTAAATTTGTTTTAGAATAATTTACACTAAATTTGTGTATTAATTCTAAATCTGTGTAACTACAATTCAATATACTTAAATAGCAACTTCAAAGATAATCTAATTGCTTTAAAAAGGGGAATATTTAGTGATAAATAATTTAAAAAAATATTTTGGATCCTATAAAAAAGGAGTTTCAATTTTTCTGGCTTTGTGCTTAGTTATGAGTGTTGCAATCAGTTTCAATTTGGTTAATACAAGCACAGTAGAACCTAGTTTTGATAGTGAAGTATACATGCCTAACGATCAAGACTATAATAAGATGGCTTACGTAGAACTTACAGAAGATATTTATATATGGAATAATGCTACTTTGGCAGCTTCTAGTACTTCAGGGGATGGAAGTGAAGGTGATCCGTATATAATAAATAATTATAACATTACAACAACTGACGACACAGCTATTTACGTTACAGGTACGACAATGCATTTTGTTATTCGTGATAATTATTTAGATGGATTGAACTATGGAATACGTATCACTGGTGTTGCTGCGGGAACAGCTAAAGTAATAAATAATACTTGTGCAAATAATGCTCAATATGGAATGTACATACTGCAAAGTCTGAATACTACAATTGACGGGAATGTATGTACAGACAATACTGATGGTATTGTTCTATGGAAATCAACTAATTCTACCATAACAAACAACATATGCTCAAACAATTCAGGCAATGGAATATACAGTTATAATAGTGCATCAGTAATCATTGATAACAATACTTGTGAAAGTAATGCTCTAGGTATATATATCGATTATAATGGTAATAATGCAACTGTGACTGACAATACCTGTTCAGAAAATACTGGGTATGGGCTACGAATTCGTTGGACAGCTTATCCTGAAATAAGAAACAATACTATTGAGAACAACGGTAATAACGGAATTCATATTGCTGAAGCTTCTTCTTCTCCAACTGTTGCAGAAAATACTTGTACAGGAAATGTGAATGGAATCTATATTGAATATGCTGCAAATACAAATGTTGCGAACAATACCTGTGCAAATAATGACAATTCAGGGATATATGTCTATGAATCTGATTCTACAACTGTAACCAACAACACTTGCAATAACAACGACATCTATGGAATGTATCTTAGGTATTCAAGTAATGTAGTTACAAATAATACTTGTGAGAATAACAGCAACGCTGGAATATATATCTTAGGTCCTTATTATTCTATCATTGATAATAATACATGTAGTAAGAACAATGGATATGGACTACATACATTTTGGGCAAGTTATTCCAATATAACTAACAATATTTTTGTAAACAATTATAATGAAGTATCGGAATATGGTTATGGATTATATTTAGGCGGTTCCAACCCTAACAGAATATATCATAATATCTTCATAAACAACAGTATAGGGCAAGATTCACAAGCGTACGGTGATACAGTAAATACTTGGTATGACGTGAATACAAATGAAGGAAATTATTGGTCAAATTGGAATGAAACAGGAACTTATGCAATAAGCGGTCCAGGAAACGGAGTAGACCTCTACCCATTGAACGTAATAGATACAGATAATGATGGGATAGATGATAGAGAAGAAAAATATCTATATGGAACAGACCCTAACAACAATGACACAGATAGCGATTCCATGCCCGATGGTTGGGAAGTCGATAATGGTCTCGATCCTCTCGTTGATGATTCTGCTTTAGATCCTGATGGAGATAGTCTGACCAACCTCCAAGAATATACAAATAACACTGACCCCCATGACAATGACTCTGATGATGACGGACTCTTAGATAATGAAGAGATTGTAGCTGGAACCGATCCAAACGACAATGACACAGACAACGATTTGATGCCTGATGGCTGGGAAGTTGATAACAGCCTTAATCCTTTGGTTGATGATTCTTCTTTAGATCCTGATAGTGATGGTTTGGATAATTATGGTGAATATATTCAAGGAACAGATCCCAATGATAATGACTCTGATGATGATTTAATGCCCGATGGCTGGGAAGTCGACAATGGTCTCGATCCTTTAGTTGATGATTCTTCTTTAGATCCAGATGGTGACGGTTTAACCAATATCGAAGAATACACAAATAATACCGACCCCAATGACAACGATTCTGACGATGATTTGATGCCAGATAATTGGGAAGTGGACAATGGTCTTAATCCCTTAGTTGATGATTCTTCTTTAGATCCTGATAGTGATGGTTTGGACAATTTAGGCGAATATACTAATGGTACTGACCCTCAAGATTCCGACTCTGATGACGATTTGATGCCTGATGGTTGGGAAGTTGATAATGGTCTCGATCCTCTTGTTGATGATTCTTCTTTAGATCCTGATGGCGATACATTGACTAACCTTGAAGAATATACTAATGATACTGATCCAAACGATAATGATTCCGACAATGATGGACTACTTGATAATGAAGAGGTAGCAGCTGGAACCGACCCCAATGATTCCGACTCAGATGACGATGGCATGCCTGATGGTTGGGAAGTGGACAATAGTCTCAACCCACTTGTTGATGATTCTGCATTAGACCCTGATGGCGATACATTGACTAATCTTCAAGAATATACTGCGGGCACCGACCCTCTCGACCCAGACTCAGACGGTGATGGACTATTAGATAATGAAGAAGTAGTAGCTGGAACTAATCCAAATGACGTTGATTCTGATGATGATTTGATGCCTGATGGTTGGGAAGTTGATAATGGTCTCGATCCTCTTGTTGATGATTCTTCTTTAGATTCCGATAGTGATGGTTTATCCAACCTTGAAGAATATACTAATGACACTGATCCAAATGACGCTGATTCAGACAATGATTTAATGCTAGATGGCTGGGAAGTTGATAATAGTCTTAACCCACTAGATGCTTCTGATGCTTCATTAGATCCAGACAGTGACGATTTAACCAATCTCGAAGAATATACTAATAACACTGATCCAAATGACGCTGATTCAGACAATGATTTAATTCCCGATGGCTGGGAAGTAGATAACGGCCTCAACCCTCTTGTTGATGATTCTTCTTTAGATTCCGATAGTGATAATTTAACTAATCTTGAAGAATATACTAATGACACTGATCCAAATGACGCTGATTCAGACGATGATGGGCTTTTGGATGATGAAGAAATTGCTTGGGGAACTAATCCAAATGATAGTGATACAGATAGTGATTCCATGCCTGACGGCTGGGAAGTTGATAACGGTCTTAATCCTCTCGTTGATGATTCTTCTTTAGATCCTGATAGTGATGATTTAACTAATCTTGAAGAATATACTATTGGTACTTATCCTCTAGATACTGATTCAGACGATGATGGATTTAATGATGGTTTAGAAGTTACACTTGGTACTGACCCTACTGATAACACTGATTATCCCTCATTTTACGATTTTGATAACGATGGAATGAATGATATCTGGGAAGACCAACATGGACTGAATACTGAGATTGATGATTCTGCTTTAGATCCTGATGGCGATACATTGACTAACCTTGAAGAATATACTAATAACACTGATCCAAATAACGACGACACAGATGGTGATTCCATGCCTGACGGCTGGGAAGTTGATAACACTCTCAACCCTTTGGTTGATGATGCATATTCTGACCTTGATAGTGATGGATTGTATAATTTGGACGAATATACCATTGGTACTGACCCTCAAGATTCCGATTCTGATGATGATTTGATGCCTGATGGCTGGGAAGTCGACAATAGTCTCAATCCTTTATCCGATGATTCTGCTTTAGATCCTGATGGCGATACATTGACTAACCTTGAAGAATATACTCATGGAACTAATCCTCAATATTGGGACACAGATTATGACTCGATGTGGGATGACTGGGAAGTTGAATATGGCACAAATCCTCTTGTTCATGATGGTGGTGAAGATCCTGACGCGGATGGTTTATCTAACTACGAGGAATATATGAATACTAATACAGATCCTCTCGACAGTGACACTGATGATGATTTGATGCCCGATGGTTGGGAATATGATAATGGTCTTGACCCATTAAATCCTTCTGATGCTTCTTCAGATCTTGATGGTGACGGTTTGACTAATCTCGAAGAATATTCTTACAATTCTGACCCAAATAGCACTGATTCTGACTACGATGGCATGCCTGACGGTTGGGAAGTCGATAATGGCCTTGATCCTTCAGTCAATGATGCAGGTTACGATCCTGATGGTGATACTTTAACCAATTTAGACGAGTATTATCAAAACACTAATCCCAACAATTCTGATACTGATGGTGATGGTTGGAGTGATAGTGAAGAATTGTTTACTTATGGTACCGATCCTACCGATCCAGAAGATCATCCTGAAGACACTAACCAATCGAGTATTTTTCTATTCGCTTCTGTACTTACACTTCTAGCTCTAACTTTTGCTTTAAGAAAAAGAAGAAATTAAACTTTATTTTTTCTTTTTTTCTCCCCCTTTTTATTTTGATTTTTTTACAGGTTATTTCCTTACTTCCAAATTATTGAAGAAAGAAATACAAAAATAAATTTAATTTTTTTTACTCATCTATAGTTACTTAAGAATTCAACTGTCTTTTCGGAATGTTTTATAACTATCTTTGCAACTCTCGTGTGAAGACAAAATAATTGGTCTATTTGTTTAATTAAATAGCTATTTAGAGTGTTCAATGAATTAGATAGGTGAATGAAATTTTAGCAAGTCAGATAATTATCGCTTTCTGCTTTTTTATCGTCATTTTTCTAATTTTCTCTGATAAACTAAATAGAGCTGTAGCTTCTCTTACAGCTGCGGTAGTAACTTATTTTGTTTTAATATTTATAGAAGGAAAAGATTTTTCCATTATTGTTGATCTATTATTCGGAACTCCTACAGATGGTTTTGTTAACCTTCATTCTTTGATCCTAATTCTTGGCATGATGTTTATTGTTCAAGTTTCAGCTGAAGCAGGTTTATTTCAGTTTCTAGGCATACTTGCGATAAAACTCTCTAAAGGCAAACCTATCGCTCTAATGTCAATTCTCTGTACAATATCAGTGCTATTCTCTGCTGTTATTAACAATATTTTGACAGTGATGATACTGATTCCACTCACTATCACTATATCTCGTATTCTAAAAATAGATCCAACACCATATATTTTGACTGAAGCAATTTTAGTAAATATAGGTGGGACATTCTTTTCTATATCCTCTATCCCTAACATCCTCATAGTAACAGCTGCTGAAATTACTTTTATAGAATATTTTCTTAATGTAGGTTTATTCTCGATGGCAATGGCTGGAATTACTTTGCTGTTTTTCATATTTATGTATTGGAAAGATTTCCGTGATAGTCCAAGACAAAGATTAGTAGATACCTTAGATGAATTCAATGTTTGGAATTTTGTGCAGAGTAAAAAACTACTGTATGCGTCAATGGCTAGTATAGGGATCTTAATGGTAGGTTTCGTACTAATTGGACCTGTAATCCCAGCAGATGCTGTTCCTCCCGATATCTTCGCATTTACTGTAGCGATGATATTAACAATCTTTAGTGCAATTTTTGGTATAAAACCAAAGGAAATCATAAAAAACTTTGATTTAGAATTGATACTCTATTTACTAGGTATATTCGTTCTAGCTGGAGCTATGGAAACTGTTGGAATTATCGATCTCTTAGGTAATCTGCTTGGCGGAATTAGTTCAATTAATCCTACATTTCAAATCATAATATTGGTATGGTTATCTGCATTTCTCAGTTCTTTGATAGATAATATACCAATTACCAAGGTTATGATACCTCTTGTACAAGCTATGAATACTAATGCAAGTGTCTTCTATGGACTCTCAGTGGGTGCAAATTGGGGAGATAATTTGACTCCTCTAGGTGACAATATCCTTGTTCTCAATATTGCTGAACAACACAATCGTCCAATAAAAATGAAAACCTTTTGGAAACTAGGATTTACTACAACACTTCTTCAATTATACTTAGGCACAGCCTATTTTACTTTCTTTTCAATAGATACATACTACGTCGGTTTGATTATGATTTTCGCTGTTCTTCTATCAATTGGAATACTTTTTATAATCTCCAAATTTGGTACTGAACAGGCAAAATCGAATATTAGTCGAGGGATAAATAGATTCAGATCTTTAATTATTTCATAATGTGAAAAAAATGGCACAAAAAATACATAAAACAATAGATAGAATTAGAAGAGCACTCCCAGAAGTCGAACACATAGCTATGTTTTTCGACGATGGAACAGTTTTTCAAACCACATTTGAGCAATTTGAAGAATCAGTAAACATACCAAAACTAGGTGAAGATTTAGCTGATATTCTTTCTAGCTTCAGAAAACTCTATGAAATTTGTAATTATGATTTCAAAAATTATACTCAGTTATTATTCGATACTGAAAGTGTTGACATTCTTTTCATAAGACTTGGTGAAAACTCTAATTTAGCATTGTTTTTTAGAAAACTTGTTGTTGACGGAGAACTTCAAATCAATTCTATCAAGAGGTATGTCACAAAAATTGAGAAATTAATGGATATAGGTCAAATGGATTTGATCGAACGAGATATTCGAAGGAAAGATAGAGATTTAAAGCATCTTTATGAAAACATGGATGAGAAATTAGCTAAACAGAAAGAACTTCAAACCCTATTAGGCGCATCCAAATCAGATATATCAAATATAGAAAAAATCGAGCTAGAAATCCAAGAATTAACAGATAGTATCAAAAAATTAGAAGTTGAAAAAGAACAGTCAGTAGAAGAAACATCACAAATTAAGGATAAACTTGTTCTTGAAGAGGAAAGAATTGAGTTGGTCTCTAAAGAGGTCAAAATCAAACAAGATACTGTTAAGGATTTGAATCGAACTTTACGTGAAAATAACAAAAAGAAACAAATATTAGAAAACGCTCCTGAAGAAGAAAAGGATGCATCTAAACTTCAGGTTCTAATTGCAGAAACTGAGGAAATTGCAGAGAAATCCGAGATTGCCGAACAAAAAGTTCTAGACATAAAGATCGAACTCGATAATCTTAAACAGAAGCTAGAAGCTGACAAAAGTAGGATTACTAGTGTAGAAATTGAAATCCAATCTAAAGATCTTCAAATACAAGAGAGATACAAGGAATTAGAAGCTAAGCTAGAAAAGGAAAAGAATCTAAAAGAAATTGTCGACATTAAGGAAGATTTTGATAAATTCGCTCAAATTGAACATGAAATACTTACACTTAATAATCAAATCGAAGAGGTAAAACTCACATCCTCAGATAAGGATAAAGAGCTAAAGGAATTTGAAAAGAAAATCGAGGATCTTGAGAAAGAGATAGAGAAGTATAACAAAACTGAGCAAAAATACAAAGAAGATATAAGTGAATTAAAAACAGAAATCAAAGAAAAAGAGCGAGACATGAAAGAGATTAAGATATTGCTAGCTACAGAAACTGATGAAAAGAAAATAAAGAAATATGAAAAAGAGCTAGAAAAATTAGATGAAGATATTTGTGATTGTCAAGATAACTCAGTAAGCAACAAAACAGATCTTGAGAAATGTCGTAGCGAGCTTCTTGAACTTATTAAGAAATTGAAGAAGGAGAGAGGAAGGTTAGAGAGAACACGGGAAGAAATTATGCTCAAGGATAAGCAATTAGAGACCTTGTATAAAGAATTAGAAACAGAATTAAGCATACAAAAAACTATGCTGTGTCAAATAGATTCTGAAGATGATTTTAAGAAAGTTAGCAAAATTACCAAGGATATCCATGAGCTAGATTATGAAATGAATAATCTGAAAGAAGATATAATTGATCTGAAAAATGAATTGAAGCAGCTAAAAGATAAGATTCAAGAAGAAGATGAGGTAGAATAAGTGGTTATTTGATTTCATTTACTAAACTGAAACACATTTATTTAAGTTACCTAATTTTTTATGATATGTAGATGAGAGAATGCTAATGAGCGTAATCAACGTCATAACTTTTGCTAATATTAAGAAGATAATTGGTAAAAAACAGTTCACTATGGAAGCTGAATCTGTTGAAGATTTACTTGATAAACTTCTTGAGGAGTATGGTAAAGAGTTGAAGGATGAATTATTTGATGAATTAGGGAAAATAAAATCTATTTATCGTATTATTGTGAATGGTCGAAACATCAATTTGCTGGATGGTTTTCATACTAAATTAGAAGATGAAGATATGTTTGTAATTATGCCCGCTATAGCTGGTGGGTAGAAAATTATTTTTCACTCAGGTATAGGGGAAAATTTTGGAACTCGACCAGCTTCAATATTTTCTTTTTCTTTTTTCTTATATTCAGAAAATTCTTTAGCTGTCATATAATGTAAAGCTGTTTCAGGGCAATATATCACACATTGAGGGTTACCATCACATAGATCACAAGTCATAGCAATATTAGAAACTGGGTGCATGTGCATAACTCCAAAAGGACAAGCTTTCACGCACTCCTCACAACCTGTACATTTTTGTTCATCAATTTGAATAGCTCCTGTTATCTCTGACTTTGATATTGCATCTTCTGGGCATGATTCAATGCACTTATAGCATAATCTACAGGTTTCTGGGATGGCCGTTCCCTCGATTTCTACCTTTTTTACTCTAATTCTAGAATGTGAGGGGGCATATAATTTTTCATGATAAAATGAGCATCTCAATTCACATATTCGACATCCATTACACTTTTCTTTTTGTGCAAAGATACGCCTCTTAACTAATTGTTCAGTCATTGTCCATTCCTCCTTGATACCAAATTATATTTTTCTGCTTCTTCTATTAATCCAAGTTCTAGCAATTTCTCTTTTGTTGGATATCCTGTTTCCCAATCCCATCCTCGGAGTTTGTAATAATCGGGTAACATTTTATCCAGTTCTACAACTTGCCCTTTAGCTGGACCTTCTGGTAGAGGCTCATCAGTAAATCTTTTTGGTAACCTATCTTGATCTTTTCCTATCCCTTCTCTTAAATTGAATAATCGTTCTAAATTGTAGATTCTTTCTCCTATCCTCATAAGATCTTTAGCATTCAATTCCATACCTGTTCCATATGCAATAAATCTGGCCATGTCTTCAGGTTTCACGGCATAAGCTGAGAAACAAGTATATTTACACATTTCAGCTGAATCTACAATCGCACCTAAATTTTCATGCCAGACAACCATCCGAGGTTTACTTTCCCACGCATGAGGATCAACTGCTTTTTCTGAACCGAACCACTCAACGCCAACTTCAGGTTCGTATCCGAGTAGTTCAAAATTTGGTAAAGCTGCAAGATGATCCGCTCCTCTGGTTGCAGTTGCCCATCCCAATCCAAATGCTTTAGCAGTTCTTACATCGTATGCAGGTGGTTCCATCCCCTTTATATGATGAGCATAATCTTCAGAACCCTTATTGATTTTTGCTGCTATTCTCTTGGATCCTTCTGCTAGTAAATTACCTATCCCGTCTCTAAAAGCGATTTTCTTTATCAACTCTATCATAGCATCCTCATTCCCCCACACAAGTTCCAATCCATCAGTATCTTCTTTTGTAAACACTCCTTTTTCATATGCTTCCATTGCAAAAGCAATGACATCCCCAGCAGAAATTGTGTCTATACCATATTTGTTACAAAGTTCATTTGCATGATGTATTGCAGCAAGGTTTCCTACACCACACTTTGAGCCTAAACAAACAACTGTTTCATATTCTGGGCTACCTCCTTTTGTACCTGCGTACTTCCCTGTAGTTACTTTGGAGTATTTCCCACAATGAATTGGACATGCAAAGCAACTTTCCGATTTTACTTTGTATTTTTCATCAAAGGTTTCCGCTGATATCTCTTCATAGTGTTCAAAAATGCCTGTTTGGTGATTCCTTGTAGCTAATCCACCACTAATATATGCAAGATCTACAAGAAAGGATGTCCCATAATAGGACAAACTGGGGTAAGCAGGATCAGCATAAATTTTCTCCAAAGTTTCATCAATTAATGCGTCAAATTTTTCAGCATCATTAACTTCTACAACCCCCGAACCTTGAACTGTGATAGCTTTAAGGTTTTTAGAACCCATTACAGCGCCAACACCAGTTCTTGCAGCTGCTCGAGAGAGGTTGTTTAAAATAGCAGCATAACGGACAAGATTTTCTCCTCCTTGACCAATAGATAGGATTTGTATTTCCTCACCAAGTTTTTCTCTGAAATACTCATCTGTCTCCCAAACATCTTTTCCCCAGAGATGTTGAGCATCTTGAATCTTAACAACATCATCCTCAATTTGAATATATACGGGTGTTTTTGCTCTTCCATGGATGAAAATAGCATCATATCCAGCATAGGCTAGCTCAGGCGCAAAATGCCCACCAGCATTCGCATAACCGATTCCTCCAGTTAACGGGGATTTAGCAGCAATCGTATAGCGATTTGAAGACGGGGCCAAAGTCCCAGTAAGTGGGCCCGTTCCTATAACAAGAATGTTTTCAGGACTTAGAGGATCAATACCCTGCTCAAGATTGTCAAAAAGATATTTGATCGCTATACCCCGCCCTCCTAGATAATTTTCAACTAGAGAGATGCCTAGAGCTTTTTTTTCAATTTTATTTTTTGTTAAATCTATAACCAAAACTTGATTTCTATACCCTTTATACTTTGGAGTTGTATCATTCAAGATGAAATATTAACTGTAAATTAAGATATAAATCTTGCTTCAACAGATAGCAATTCATCATTTTCATATTGGAGTTATTTATTCCAATTGCGAAGAATGAAGTAGGTTTTCTTTCACCACTCCCAAATTATTTATTATCCATAGTTGAAAATTTTTATAGTAGTATTGCTCTTCAAGTTAGAAGGGAAAATAGTAATCTTATCCTCTGATTCGTAGAAAATACACATACAAGAAAAGTAAGATTTCAAACAAGACCGGAAGCATTTGTAGATTTATAAAAAGAAGAAAACGGAGTCGAATTGAATGACAGAAGCGGTAGAGAAATACTATCTTGGAGTAGATGTTGGGTCTATAAGCACCAATGTTGCTTTGATAAATGAAAAAAGAGAAGTAATAGAGTCAATCTATATTAGAACTGAAGGTAAACCGATAGAATCTGTGCAAAAGGGTATCCGACAGATGAGAGAAAAACTCGGGAAGCATTATGAAATTGCTGGTGCTGGAGCTACTGGAAGTGCTAGACGACTTACAGGTGTCCTCATCGGAGCTGATATTGTACGAAATGAAATTACTGCTCATGCTTTGGCTTCGTTAAATGAACGTACCGATATTCAGACTATAATTGAAATAGGGGGACAGGATAGTAAAATCATTATTATACGAAATGGTGTTGCAATAGACTTTGCCATGAATACAGTATGTGCAGCTGGAACAGGTTCTTTTCTTGATCAGCAAGCTAGACGATTGAATGTTCCAATAGAGAACTTTGGAGCTTGTGCTCTCAAATCGGACAACTCTGTAGCTATAGCTGGAAGATGCACAGTTTTTGCGGAAAGTGATATGGTTCACAAACAACAATTAGGTCATTCAACAAATGATATCATCAAAGGTCTCTGCGAAGCTTTAGTGAGGAACTATCTTAATAATGTGGGAAAAGGAAAGGAAATACTTTATCCTATAATGTTTCAAGGTGGAGTTGCTGCAAATCTAGGGATAAAAGAATCTTTTGAGAAAACTTTTGGTTACAAAGTAATTATTCCAAAACACTATGATGTAATGGGCGCAATTGGAGCTGCTATTCTTGCACAAGAAACTATGAAGAAAAATGGTGGAAAATCTAAATTTCATGGTTGGGATATTCCAAACCAATCATTTGAATCAAGAGGTTTCGAGTGTGATGGTTGTCCTAACGTTTGCGAGATTGTTGAAATAAGACAGAATAATGAACTAATTGCAAGATGGGGCAGCCGTTGCGGAAAATGGGCTGATTTGGAACTAGAGTCACCCCTGAAAACTTGACGATACTTTTGTTTTTCTATTTCTCTTTATTAATATTGATAGACATCAGTTTTTTTAATTTTTCAAGTTTTATTATATAACATTTTTCTGTGAGAACTCTTTTGAAACCCATCCTATCATTAATTGAAATCATGGGTGCATTCATATCAGCATTTCCAGTCGATATAAATTCAATTTCTGGGAATTCATTTTTTATGAAAACCATCATTTCAGCCTTTAACCATTTCCCCAAACCTCTTCCTCGATATTCAGGTTTTACTCCTGTTAGCATCTGTTCAACTTTATGGGGGCTGGATTCTGTATAGAGAATCTCTGTCAACCCACTTATCTCTCCATTTTTTTCTCTTGTAGCAAGTGTATACCATTTGTGGTCTGTTTTTTTATGATTTTCTTCTTTTTCTCGTCTTGTGAAGGGTGTTGTGGGTTCAGGAATGTAATCGAATTCACCTAATGGCATTAAGCGTATAATCTCACTGTAAGTGGTTGTATATTCGAGTATAATTTCTTCTGGACATCTTTCAAAGGAAAAAAGATCAACTTGCTCTTTCTTAGCAAGTTCATGTCCTCCATGCCTCCACTCTTTTATCATGCTCCAATCGATATCTTCCATGAATAATCGATTTTGTGCACCTTCTAGAGCCATTTTAGCTCCTAATCCTTCCCAGAAAGCCCAATCTCTTTCTAAGTAACTGCAAGTGTCAACTGTTGTTACATATTCATAGCATTGTAATTCCTTAATTGCTTCTATGAGGAATTCTTGTACTATACTCTTATATCTCAAGTCATTGAGAACATTGATGTGAATTTCAACTGAATGTTTGTTTTCTTTAAATCCAGTGTTTTCTTCAGTAATAATCATTAGATAAAGTCGACCGATTATCTCTCCTGATTTACTAGATCGAGCTAATTTTCTAATTACTTTCTCTCCTGTTCTAGTTATCAATAATAGCTTAAGATGAAGAACTCTTGGAACTAAAGGATCTGTAGGATAAATCTCCATAAACGTTGTTTCAGCAAAATCAAAGTAAGATTCTAATAATTCTTCATTTGCTTCTTTTGGAACGAAGTTAATGATCTCAAAAGACATGTTGAAAGGAAAAATATTTCAGTTGATAAATATTCATATTGTAGTTAATCTGTGATGTCTGATTTAAGGTTTGAAGTTGTATCAGATGGTTTTACGACAGTATCTGCCTTTTCTGCACTTGCAGGAACAATTGTTTCCGCTAGTTGGAAATCTGCGTCGGTTAGATAATCTGATTGAAGATTAAAGGGAAGATAAACCAATTCTCCTAAGTTTCTTTCTGCAGCAAGTTTTGAGATTTCAGGAACAAAAATTGAATAGGGATCATAATGTTTTGGTGATAGTAATCTACCCATGTTAAATGAAGCTAGCTCTCCGTTCAAAGTTAACTCTAGGTTTGAAATATAGATTTCAATTTCTGAAATTATGCACGCCGAGAATGAAGGTAATAGTTCTTCAAATTTGGCTTTTGTTGATTGAAGGAATTCCTCTTTGCTCAGTTCCCCTTCTAATAAGAGCAACATATTTCCAAGAAGAGAAAAAGCAAAAGAATTGCGAGGTTCATAAAGAGTTAAATCTGATAATTTATTCAATCTGTAACCATACTCTTCTAATTTAGAGTAATCTTCATCTGCAATATCTAAAGTAACTTTAAGGGTTGTATAAAGACCATTTAGAATTGGATAGCGTTTGATCCCATCTTCTGCAAAGAACATATGATAATCTTTGTCAATCTTTTCAATGTGATTTCGCTTCTTTGATTTTACGGTAGCAGCCCCTGCGAAAAGAAGAATTTCAATAATTGTTGAGTTAATACCATCTGCGATTTGGCTTTCGATGAAATCAGGTTTAGTGAATAAATCTTTATATTTGTCAATATATTGGAACAATTCTGGAATAACTGTGTTCTCTAATACGTGAAGTTCAGTGGAAATGTCTTTAATTACGGCTCTATAAAGAGTAATTAATCCCTTTATCCATACTTTTGTCACCTGTAATTCGTAGATAGTTTCTTTGATATCACCGTCATTGAGAGGATCCTCATTTAAATCGAAAGAGCCTTCTTTGACGTGTTTCTTAAAATCTGCAACGTAATATTCTGCTTTAGCTAATAAATCTTCTATAGATTCAAAAAACGCCTCTGGTTCAGTTATATTGACTAGTTCCTTGAAATTGTCTATTTTAACACTATCATTGAAAAAGAATTTTTGCAGATCTAGAAGAAATGTAATAATGTAATCCACTGCCGCAAATGTTGCATAATATGGCGAATAATTGGGATCAGCAACGTTTCTGTGTGTCTTCTTGTAATGTGCAATGTTTTTTGGAACATCCCAATAGACGTCCATGTAGTGAATGTATTGAGTACTTGCTTTGAAACCTTCTGAAACCCAGTGCTCTAAATCATGTTTATAGATGGTGTTTAATGATGTACATAAACTGAAAAAGAACAGATAAGCTGAGCTTAGATAATTAAGAATCAATTTTCTTCTTTTATCGAATTCAGGATGTTCCCAATCAACAATTAGTTCTTGAACATCCATTGTTTCAATGCCGATAAGGACATTAGCTAGTGCATGAGCAGCTCCTGCTACCTGTAAAGCTCCTCCTTGACCATATTGCAAAGCATACATTGACGCATATCTCAATCTCCAAATCTCTAACTCATAAAACTGTAGAGGCATTTTATCTTGGGGTAGGTTGCCTAAGATTCGAGTGATTTTATCTAGAATTTTCTCAAAAAAGGTTGATGCTTCTTCAGAATTAAATACGTCAGTTTCAGGAAGTTCTCCTAGAACGTGTCTAAGTTCGTTCATTTTGCTGTTAACAAGAATTTTAACTCTAACTTCAGAATAATCACTCCAATTGGTATTATTGGCGATTCTATGGATATCATCCATCAAGTCAAGAACTTCGTTGAGTATTTTTCTTGTTGACATAAAACTACCTTCTTCTTCCTACGAGCTCGTTTAGAAATAAGAGAGGAATATTTCTTTCTAGACAATTTGAGTAAGATATATCTATTTTTCAAGATTGCCCTTGAGGTAACTGAATAAAATTGGCAGAATTCGAAACTAATATGGATTAACCGTAATTTCTTTAATTGCAGAAACTTTAGTGGCAATTTTCCATCTGTTTTTGTCTTTTAAAAGCGATAAATAATCAACATAGTGCTTATGTTTACCTTGAAACACTTGAACCCAATGCAGTATTACAATAGCAGCTGTATTGGTTACATCGATTAATTCAATATTTGCTTCTTGATGGATGTCTAGTTCTTTAATTTTTTCAGATGGTCTTGAATCCAGCATTTTAAGCATTTCCAAGTTATCATCTTCAGTGTTGTAAGATATTTTTATGCCATCTTTAAACCATGCTGATTCTGCTTTAATAAAATCAAATTCTTTTACTCCCTCTACATAAGTTGCTATGGTTTCTTTAATTTCTTTAATATTACCCATTTGAATTCCTCTTAAGTGCTTTTTTAATTTAATCTTTGATTTCCTCCGAATGACAGGTTTTGTTAACTATTAACCAATCACCATCAATTTTCAGAAAAGTTAAGTAATCAACTGTAACAACTCTAAAATTCTCTTTAGTTGCTAACCAACGCATTCTTACAACTGCTGAGGTTCCCAGTTGGTCAATAAATTCGATCTGTGTTTTGAATTTTACATTATCTTTTTGATGATATTCAAAAACTTCTTTCCAAACACCAATTGAGCGAGTCTGACACTTGAATTTATTTGTCTCATCATCAACATAATTTACCCTAACTTCTGGATGAAAGACATACCTAATTTTTTCAATATCCCACTCATCAAAAGCTTCAACGTAGGATCTAAGCTTCAATGTTATAAGTTCTAATTCTTGAGGAACATTTCTGTTAGTTTCAGTGGGTTCTTCCTTTAATTTAATGATCTCTTCAACTGGTTTGTCGATGGTGAACCCTGATTTGTGAACAATGTTCCAATCCTCTCCAAATTTAAGGAGAGTAAGATAATCTGTAGTATCTCTGCTATACTCCCCATCTTCAATTAAGAATCTGAACCTAACATAAGCAGCTAATCCCGATTGATCGATATTTTCGTCGAATGTGGTATAACCGATAACAAGTTTATCCTTTTTATTTTTAATAAAACTTCTAACCCAGCTATAGCACATTGAAGAAATGTATCCTCCTCTTTCAGGAACAAACCAGGCGATTTTTGCCTCAGGATGAAAGGCTACAACAAGCTTACCAATATCCCATTTCTGAAATGCTTTAGTGTAGTTTTGGAGAGTTTTTTTAATCAACTTAATTTCTGATGGACTATTGATATTCATCGATAAATCGCCTTGTTTTGTGCTGTTACAACAATATAAATTAGAAGACCAATTCTTACATTGTAGACAGCTTAGAATTCGTAAAACTTCTATATAAAACACTTCATACGCACTTATAAATCTGGTTTAATTTTGTAATAATCAGTATAATGTAAGTTTTTGAGCAAGACTTTTGAGTAAGATAAGGAGAATTACTATTGGTGTTTCTTTGAAAGGAAAAAACAATACTGACAGTAATAATTATTGGTTTGTTATTCATCAGCACTAAGAGTATCAATCTCAGTAATGGTGCAACCGAGATAACAACTAATTCGGAAATTGATTTAGATAATAGTTACTCTTCATGGTTTTGGACCCCTATAAACTTAATATCGGTATCTAGCAATGATCATTCTTGGCATCCAAGTATATTCCATGATGCAAATAATGATGTGCATTTTGCTTGGACAGATACTGATGATACATTAGTAGAATCCGGTACAGATACAGATTGTGTTACATAAATAAGATAGAATTAGAGAAAATCTATTGCTGGAAGAAGTTCTCCTTTCATTACAGCGAGAGACGCTCCTCCACCTGTAGAAACGAATGAGATGTCCTTCTCGAAATCGAACTTTTCAAACGCTGCTGCAGAGTCCCCCCCACCCACAAAAGTAGTTATGTTTTGCTCAACAAGAAATTGTGCAAGTTCTCTAGTTCCTTTCTCAAATTCTTTTGTTTCAAATATTCCAAGAGGTCCGGTCCAAAGAACTTCCTTAGTATTCTCCAAGACTTCCTTATACTCTCGGATAGTTTGAGGACCGATATCCGCTCCAATTTGATTTTTTTGAATATTATTTATTGGGACTGTCTCTACGGGAACAATTCTCCTTAGATCTTCAGTTACGATAACATCACTTGGTATGTATATCTTCGTTCCAACTTTTTTAGCTTCTTCTAGATATTGCTTTATTATCTCTACTTTGTTGAGATCTCTGACTGATTTACCAACATCATGACCCAGTGCTAGAAGGACAGTGTAAGTCAACCCTCCTCCAATTAGAATATTATCAGCTAAACCAATAAGATTCTTAATCGCTGGAAGCTTATCTTCTATCTTGACTCCACCTATTATTGCAGTCAAAGGGCGTTGAGGTTCTGCTATAGTTGAAGAGAGGAACTTCAATTCTTTGGCCATTAGAAACCCATATCCCTTTTCCTCAATATGTTTTGCAACTCCGCAGTTGCTAGCATGTTTCCTATGAGCTGTTGCAAAAGCATCGTTAATGAAGACATCAGCATGGAGAGCTAGTTTACGAGAAAGTTCATCGCCATTTTTGACTTCTTCTGGATAAAACCGAGTATTCTCTAATAACAGTATTTGCTGTTGATTGAGTTTATTTGAGAGTTCTTTTACTTCCTTTCCTATGCAACTATCAGCTTTATAGATTCTATAGAGTGGAAGTAATTCTCTTAATCTTCTTGCAATAGCATCCATCTTTAATGAAGGAACAATTTTTCCTTTTGGTCGTCCCCAATGTGACATCAGGATAATTTTACAGTTCTCATTTAGAAGATAATATATGGTTGGCAGAGTATATCTTATTCTTCGATCATCAGTTATGTTGCCATCTTCATCCATAGGAACGTTGAAATCAACTCTGACTAAAACACGTTTATTGCGAACATTGATGTCTGTTATTTCCTTCTTTTCTTTAAATTTCAGGATGTTTGTCATGTCTCTTGGCTGAATTTCTAAGGGTTTTTGCGCTGTTATTAACACTATATCACCTTCAAGTGAGATACTTTGTTGTTACAAAATAAAAATGTTTAGAATTATTCTAATCTCTAATTATGTGTTTGAATCTGATTTGAAAATCTAAGATAGTTTGTTCAACTCTTTTCTCAAATTCCTCTGTTTGAAAATGAATTGCTTTGTTGAGATATTTGTCAATCTCTTGCCAATTGATTTCTTTATCTATTAATCTAAGAAAGCGTTTAGCACTAGGTGAACGAACGCGAGGATACATACCTACAACAAAGATGAAATCTCCCTTAGTTTTGAAATAATAATCAACTCCTTCCATTTTGATACAATATAGTTGTGTCCCTAATTCTCTTGAAAACGCAATCATAGCCGCACTAAAACCAGAAAACAATACTTCATCCAGGACTTCACTAACGTATGACCTGTGATAAACTGTAACCCCGCTTAAATCAATTATTGTGAAGCGTAACAACGGTGGTTTGGAAGGTACAGTAAAGTTTTTCAGCCTCGACTTTGTGTTCAAATTCACATCCATTCCATCTTTATATTCTCAGAATAGTATATTCTGTATAACATATTAAAAGTATGCTGTAAAAATGAAAGAAAAAGGTTTACCGAAAATTTTTTCTTTTTGTTTTTGGTTTGAATAACTTTATTAAATACCATAAACACAAATTACGAGAACAAATATAGATATGGTGATTAAATGTATTGTAACAATTGTGGTGCGAATTTACCTGAAGGAACAAAGTTTTGTCCTAATTGTGGTGCAGATAGTGGGGTGGCTGCTCAACCTGCTAAAGCTCAACCTCAACAAGCAAATATTCAATATTCGGGAACACAGCCTTATTCTCCTCCCCCAACACCCTATAAACCAAAAGAACCTATACTAGCACTAATTTTGTCATGGTTCGTAATGTTGGGTTTAGGGCATATATATGCAGGGAAAGTAGGTAAGGGTCTTGGACTATTAGCCGGTGGTTTTGTTAGTGGTCTTGTAATGTCTGGGGGTTATGTTATACTTCTTGTTTTTTATTACAACCTTGGTCTTGCAATAGCTCTTTTGGTTATTGGAGGAATCAGTGCAATTGTAATAGCTTTGTATGCTCATATCGATGCTTACAAGACTGCGAAAAAGTATAACCTATTCTTAGAGAAAAACGGTAGACCTCCGACATCAAATGATGATTGGTAAACTTAATTATTTTTTTTCTTTTCAATTTTTTAATGTGTAAAATGTCACCTTAGATTCTATTTTTAACATGTACAATTTCATAATAAAACTTATTAATTGAATATTTCACTATGAGGAGTAGCAAAATGACAAGTGAAAAAATGTTTTGTGATGATTGTGGAGCAAAGTTGCTTAAAGGAACAAAATTCTGCGAAAACTGTGGAGCTACTACAAGTAATGTGCCCCCTCCTCCCCAAAGACAAGTTTATACCCCCCCTCCACCTCAACAAACTCATAGGCAAACATATCAACAGCCTGTATCCCCTGCTCAACCTGCTGCTTATGCTCCTCAAACACCAATTTATCACTCACAGAAAAGTGTAGGTATAGCATTATTGCTTAATATCCTCCTTATTGTAGGATTGGGACAGATCTATGCTGGAAGAACGGCAAGAGGGGTGGCTTTCATGGCAGGTTACTATTCTTTAATAACTGGTGTTTTCTTATCAATTTTCAACTATTGGTATGTTGCATTTATCATATTCCCTATTCTCGCTTTTGCTCTAGCAATGTGGAGTCATGTAGATGCCTATCTAGTGACCCAAGAATATAATAAAAAATTGATGCGGGGACAAATCAGGTGACAAATTCTTTATTAGGCTCACTCTGAATTTCTTGTCCCTTCTGAAGAAATGTTTTTATTAACTAATTGTTGAAATGAATCATGCGTGCATTAATCGTTTTAACTCATTCAGAATGTAAAAGACTTATTGCTAAGGGATTAAAGGAACACCCAGGGGTACAACATGCCAAAGAAAATGGGCGTATCTTCATTTCTCGAGGGTCAACAACAGCTTACGTTCTGGAAGAACTAACAGGTGAATCATTTGAAAAGAATCATTATGTTGCAGGTCAAATGACTGGAGATAAAAAAGATCTCTATAGATATGGTGGTTTGAAAGTAGAAAAACGTTTGAAAGAAGTTGTTCTTGAGAAAGGAGTAAAAAGAGAAATTGAAAGCCTTCAAGACGAACTTAAAAAATTTGAACCTGGAGATATTATCTTCAAAGGTGGAAATACTTTAGGAACAGATGGGATTGCTGGTGTTTATATGGCTCATCCTGAAGGAGGTACAATTGGTGGTATATTGCCTCATGCTATATCGAGAGGTATTGATGTTATTGTGCCTATCAGTCTTTCTAGAACAATTGATGACAGTGTTTGGGAACTTTCCCAGATTTTGGGTAGTAAGACAGTAGATCCAGAATATTGTATGGGTTTACCAATTGGAATAATGCCTATACCTGGGGAAGTATTTACGGAATTGGAAGCTTTTGATATACTCTATCCTGACGTAAATATTTTCCACATAGGTTCTGGTGGAGTTGGTGACGGAGAGGGTTCCTTACATTTCTTCTTAGTCGGAGAGGACGTAGATGTTAAACAAGCATATAGTGAAATTGTTGAATTAATTAGAAGTGAAGAACCTTACGTTCCTGATGTAGATTAATCTTCAATCTTTTCTTTCATTTTTTATTGCTTTGATGGATAGCTACATTTATAAATATTACACATTCTATAATATTCAGAAATCTGAATATGATGAATTGTGTCTATGTAATTGAATAATTCGTTAAAGCTGGATATCTACCCATCATGACCCCTAAGAAGGCGTTATGATACAATAATTTACTGCTCGCAAAATAGCTGTGAGTAAGAAATTAGCTATTCAATCACAATAGATAGAACTAATCATTTAGGTAATTATGATATCTTATAAAATAATAAAAAGTGGAAAAAATGACTAAAACTAAAAATGATGCTATAAGTAAATTTGAAGAGAAACTTGCAAGAAGGCTTGGTGAAATTGCAATTCTTCTTCATTTAGCTCGTCATCCTGAAGGCGATCATGCTTATGAGATTCGATCTAAGGCATCAGATATATTATTTATGCAAAAGAGGAAAGGTATAGATTTTGTTAATAACCTTCTGCAGATTACTAATGAATTACATGCTTTTGCTACTGAAACAAATATCGGAACTTCCGAATATGATGATAGAAAGGAAAAACTTAGAGAATCATTAGAAAATTGTCCTATTTTCAAATTTAACCCACATTTCAATAGAATATTCACAAAAGATTCTATTACAGATATTGATGTTGATTTGAAATATTTAGAAGAAATAACAAAATCTTTGGAAGAAACAAGAGAAGAAGTAGATGTTTCTTCAACAATCTGGTCAAATGTAAGTGGAATTTATCCTGCTATAGATTCTTTAGAAAAAAATGGACTTATTCAGCTTCTGAAAGAAGATATTAAGGGTGGACGGTTAAAGAAAATATATGGGATAACTGAACTAGGAACAAAGGCACTGAATAGATCCATTCTTTCGTTAATTGATATATCATCTTTTATTTTTCATATTGAAATGCATAATGTTATTGAAGAAGGAGATAAAACAAAATTTGAGTGTCTCAATCCATTTAGGGATCTATTCAGAAAATTGGCACACGAAATACCTTCTGAAAATAGGAAAAAACTGATGATGAAAAGAGGAAGACATCATAAAGGACCATTTAGCCGAATGATGATACAACATGGTTTGTCAATTCCAAATCCACGCTTTTTGCTACAAAAACCAGAAATTATCCAACACTTTCTTAATCAAATAGAAAATGAAGATGAAAAAAGCATCACAATAGAGTTTCTTAAGAAACAGCTAAAAGAGCATCGACGTTTAATAGATAAAGCACTGGATGAGTTAAAATAAATGGCAAATAAGAGTATAAACTATAAAGAATTGAAAGAAAACTTAGGAGGAAAATTAACGTGGCAGTGAAATCATCGAAAGAAACTAACAGACTCAATTATGATGCTGATATTCAACAAGAATTACTAAATAAGTACAAATCTGCGAACCAATGGTTCTGGTCAGCATTTAAAAGATATCCAATCCAATACATAATTGCAACAATAGTACTATTAATCAGTACTTACACATCAGCAAAAACATTAGCTCTTGTGGGTGATATTATTGGTATTATCAGGGATAATATCAAAGCGAGTTTACCTATATTTTCAGTAGCCTTCAATGAAACAATTTTGTTGATGATTACGTTCGTAATTATAAGCTGGGTTTGTTTAAGCATTAACATCTATCTCTGGGCTGATACATCTTTCAAAGTTCAACGAGACATGAGGCAAGAATTTTACGAAATTATTCAAGAGCATTCTATGGCGTTTTTTGATGTAAACGATTCTGGAGTTATTCTGTCAATGGGAATGAATGAAATTAATCAGATAAGAATGGCATATCATCCTTCCATTCGAATGTTAATGGGTTCAATCTTTACTATTGGAATTACAACATGGTTAGTTTATGAATATAACTGGATAATTGGTGTTGTACTAGGATCTACATTCGTAATTTATCTTATTATTGCGTGGCTTTATGCCGCAAGAGTTGGACCAATAAGACAGAAACTAGCAACAGATTTAGGAGATTTATCTTCACTATCTCAAGAAATGTTTAAGGGAATTGATGTTGTTCGTTCATTTGACAATCATCAGAAGGAAATTGAAAAATTCGATCTTGTAAGTGAAAAATATGCTTCAGATATGAAGCGAGAGGGGTATTTTAGTGCTTTTTATTGGCCAGCTCTTCTAACAATATTAGTTACTGCAGGTGCTTTTATTTATGGACTAATTATTATTGGAGACGTAGCAATATTGATATCAATTCTTACTTTATTGCTGAATCTAAATAGACAAAACTTCATGATACCTGCACATTTAATAAATCTTCAAGCTGGAATACAAAATTCCAAGAGATTGTGGGAAGTAATGAATTTTGACGATCCTTTAACTCAACCTGTTGAACCTCAAGAAGCTGATTGGGAAAAAGCAGTTAGCTTTAAAGATGTAAATTTTGTTTATCCAGGAACTGAAAAACATGTACTGAAGAATGTTTCATTTACAATTCCTTCAGGTGCGAGAGTTGCTTTAATTGGGGGACCTGGTTCAGGTAAGTCGACAATTCTAAAACTACTTTTGAGGTTATATGATCCTACAGAAGGAAGAATTGAGATAGATGGTGCTACCATAACTGATATGCATACTAGCTACGTAAGAGATAATGTGACCATGGTTGAACAAGACATCTTTCTATTCTCGGATACTCTTAAGGCAAACATCTCATTCTCAAGACCTGACGCAACAGATGTTGAAATACAGAGAGCTGCAGAAAGAGCTCAGATTGCACAATTTATTGAATCTCTCCCAAAGAAGTATGAAACCATCATAGGAGAAAGAGGTGTAACACTCTCAGGAGGACAAAAGCAACGAATTGCAATTGCTCGAGCATTACTTTCAGATCCAAAACTACTATTATTAGATGATAGTACCAGCGCAGTTGATATCAAAACAGAACTTCGTCTAAGATATGCGATTGAGGAATTGATGAAAGATCGAACTAGTATAGTTGTTACCCAACGATTAACAACCCTTGTTGCAGCAGATATAATAATCCTGATGAAAAAAGGTGAAATAGTTGATATTGGTACTCATAAAGAACTCCTTGAAAGGTGTCCAGATTATCAGTTCATGTGTAAACACTTACCTATGGTAGACGGTGTAGGGACGAGTGGTTGTAATGATACTACCAAAGGAGGTAATGTCTAATGGGTCACGGTACTGGAAGAAGTGCTAGGAGATTTGCAGTAGATAAACATGATCGTGCGAGGTCTACAAGAGTCTTAGTAGGAAGTTTAAGTGTATATATTAAGAAATATCTGTGGATGATACTTCTAGTTGCTTTGATTTCTATACTATATTCAGTAATATCCATTATTAATCCGTTAATCATTGGTGCAGGATTAGATACTTTAGCAGTATCTTCTGATACAACTAGGCTAGTAATTATCCTATCAGCTACATTCTTAGTTTTGACAGTTTTTGGATGGGTTATTAATTCAATTTCAACTAGATTACAAGCTAAGATGAATTCAAAAATGCTTCATGAAGTTAGATCTGATCTTTATGAAAAACTTAGTTATTCTGATATGGCTTACTTGAAAAATGAACAATCAGGAAATATCACAGCAAGAGTAAACTCAGATACTACAGAGCTAGCTACAGCATTACGTCTCTCAACTACTGTAGTTTCTCAGATATTAGTGATTGTCTCTGCTTTCATCATACTCATGGTCACTAATTGGATAATAGGATTGATTACACTTTCAGCTATTCCAATAGCTTTTGCAGTAGCAGCAACATTGAGCTTTTTTGCAAGGAAAATTGTATTGGGTGTAAGAAGAGCTTTTGGTATTGTTTCAGGGAAGATGGCTGAGGGATTAGAAGGAATAGCTATAGCTAAAGCATTCAATAGAGAAGAGGAACTTGCAATAGAGTTAAGAGAATTAAATCAGCAACATTACAAATATTCTAGGAAATTTGGCTTTCTAATGATGTTCGTAATGCCATTTATGACAGCTCTAAGTTATGCAATGTTCATCGCAATTATATACATGAGTGGGTGGATAAACCAATCTTCCTCTATAGGAATAGGAGACATATATGTTGCTATACAATTATCGCAAGCTTTTCTGTTTCCTATGGTGATGCTTTCTATGATGTTCCCACAATTGGAATCAGCTCTGGGAGCTATGGATAGAATTATAGATATATTTGAAGCAAAACCAGCTGTAGCGGATGTAGAAGATGCTAAAGAACTTCTGACAGATGACGACCATATTACAATAGACAATTTGAGTTTTGCATATGAAAAGGAAATTTATGTTCTCAAAAATATCAATTTTACTGCAAATCCTGGAGAAATGATAGCTGTCGTTGGCCACACTGGTGCAGGAAAGACCACACTGTTTTCTTCACTGCTAACTCGCTTCTATGATGTCAACGAAGGCTCAATAAAAATAGGCAAACAAGATATCAAATCAGTTACACAATCATCACTGAGAAAAGCTATTGGTTTAGTGACTCAAGAACCATTCCTATTTACTGGTACAGTAATGGAAAATATTCTCTACGGTGCACCTGATGCTACAGTTGAAGATGTTTACAAAATAAGCAAGAGGATTAACGCTGATGAATTTATTGCCGCTCTACCTCAAGGTTATGATACTCAAGTAGTTGAAGGGGGCAAGAAATTATCTGCTGGACAAAGACAGATAATAACAGTTGCTCGAACAATGCTTTCTGATCCTAGAATATTAGTTCTTGATGAAGCCACAAGCAGATTGGATGCTTATACTGAATCTTTAGTTCAAGCTGCTCAAAGAGAATTGTTCAAAGGAAGAACAACATTCGTTATAGCTCACCGATTATCTACCATCAAAGATGCTGATAGAATAATGGTTCTCGATCATGGCAAACTAATGGAAGTTGGAACTCATAACGAATTAATGAAAGCAGCAGGTATCTATGCCGACCTCTACAATACTTACTATGTTCATCAAGGTTTAGATGACATAACCATTAGACCTGAAGATCTAGGTATAGAAACACTTGACAAAGATATTCAAACTAAGAAGGGTGCTGCTTATAAAATGGTCATGGGACAAGGGCCTAGTATGAAAGGCAAGAAACCTTCAAGGAGAGAAATGAAAAAGATGAAGAAGGAAGGTGTGTCTCCTATGAAACAACAATCTAGCAAAGGCTTAACTCCAGAAATGATTGAAGATCTAAAAGAACGAGCAAAAAATTTGAATCCAGAGGATATCAAAGCAATGATGAAACGGATGAAGAAAATGACTGGTGAAGATTTCCCAGAGGATCTTAAGAAAATGCTCCTTCAAATTAGTGAAAAACACAAAAATAAGAAATAACACAGGTGAGCTTCTTTCTCTCCTTTTCTTTATATTTTTTCTGAGATTTTAACAAGTTTTTCTAGATAGTATTGTATCGAACCTTCGTAATCTAAACCAGTAATTGGGAAATATACTTCTTCTGGCGTCCTTAAAACCCAGAGTAACTCACTCATGGAATAGAATAAATCCAGTCCTTCGAATGATTCTAAATCGATTTTTCTTTTAGATAAATATATCTCCCACATCTCTCTTCTAAATTCAGAAAAGAACTCTCTCCATTCCCAGATTTTGAGACCCCATTCTCCAAAATCAAAATCCCAGATAGGATTAGCAACTTTTACTGTTTCCCAGTCAATAATTCCCGTTATTATCATTGTCTCTTTAGATTCCAAAAGAATTTGATCTTCATGAATATCTCCATGAATAAAAACTGGCTTCAGAGAAGCGATTTCAGATAGACATCTGGACCATTTAAGAAGCATGTCTTTAGAAGTTAACAAATCTGTTGAAAGAAAATCAAATCTCTTTCCCCAGTATTCTAATACTCCTTGTAGATACAATAATGCATTTTCAACTTGTTCTGTGTTTAAAACAGCTTGTTGCCAGTTGTCAAGACCAATGTTCTTCACTATTTTTGTGGGTTCTCTCAACATTTCTATTTGATCTTCTTTAAGCACAATTTCATGCCATAAAGGAATAATCTGAGTTAAATTGTGAAACATTTTTCGGACATCTTGTAGATTAACATCTTCTTCAAACCTAGCATAAGCACTCCCTTTTATTCTACTAACTACAAGAAAGTCATAATAGGAAATTTCTTTGTCAGATACTCTTTCGATTAGTTTTGGAACAGGTAAATCATCGTAAACATCCATTATCTCATATGCTAAAGCTTCCTTTTCTAACCATTCTATTCCCGTAGGGTCTCTTGGAAACATAAACACCAATTCTTCTGTGTAAAGTACTAATTTTCTCCATCCATCGAAATTTGCTCTAATTTGATCAGGGAGAAGGTTGAATCTCTCATAGAACTTTTCAAATTGTCTATAATTCAATACACCTAATACACTATTGTCGTATTCCATTAAGCCCAGCTTAGGATAAGTTAAACATCCTTTACTTAACTTTTTCTAAAATTCTACCATGTTACAATGCTATTTATTCTGGTTTCTTCGATAAGTTTATTATCGTTTTAAGTGGACAAACTCTAATGACTAAGAATCCAGAGACTATTAAGCAAGCAGATGCAGCAAAAGAAGAAGAATTCAAGGAAGAGACAAGAAATATCAATGCTGCTTTAGATGCTCAACATAAAAAATGGTTTGATAATTTGCCATTTTTTATAATATCTTTTGTATTTGCAAGTGCAACTTTTATAGGAGGATATTTTGTGAGAATGAATGTATTGATGGATTCTGTAATTCAATCTATAATTTTTGTTGTAACTGTAGGCTTTTTTGCATTACCTCTGTCATGGTTGTTTAACAAGTTATGGCAATTATTTTTGAAAGAGTAAAAACTTAATCATGAAAATGCGAAATCTGTATTGGGTTAGGTTTATAATTATCTTTGTAGTTTGATGGTTATGGTTAGTTTCAATAAGAAGAAGTTATTACCCATATTATTCTGTTTCTTATTTTTGTCTACATTCATAGCTACTTCTGTGAATGCAGTAGATCAACAAACTTCAATATTTCTTTCTGACCCAGGAGATATTTATTCTACAAGATTTTCCTCTACTAATGTTGTAGACAGCGAGGGGCAATTACACGTGTTTGTGAAGAAGGACTTTGAGAACAACACATTTGTGATTTTTCACAGTTACAATAATCAAATGGTAGAAATTTTTAGGAATATATTTTCAGGTTACATCTTCAAGGTCTATACTATGGACGAGAATGTTGTTCTTCTCTTCTCTTTTTCTGATGGTTTTTACAACACAGTAATAGAGATGTTTAGTTGGAGTGAGAATGGAAGCAATTTCAAGCAAGTATTCACTAGTAGATCAGCTTATATTAATGTAGATATTATACCTAGTAATAACTATTTTTACCTTCTTTCTCGTGAACTAGAAACCACAGGAACTTCAATTACTCAAACAAAAGTTTATTTGAATGGAACAATTGTTGAAAAAATATTTGTTCTACCTTTCACTTCAGTATATTTAGTATCTCTGCACATGCTTGATGAGGAATTGTTCGCATTTTATGATGTCTTTTATTATAATGAAAGTAGTTATACTGCAGTGAGAACGCTTATTATTGCTGGTATAACCGGTAATCTCTCCTATTATAATTCTACAGTTTTTGTTATGGAAGGTAATTATGATAGAGTGCAGTTATTTATTGGTGAAGATGGTAAATTCCATCTTGCGATGCTTGAGTTTCAACTATTTTACAGTGTTTCTTTTTCTGTGAATGATACAATATCTAAGAAGTCTTTTCTCTCTATCAATTTAGGTATATATACTTATGAGAAATTCAGAATGATCTCATATCAGAACACATCTTTCTTCTTATTTGTTACTACACTTTATGTTGAAATATTTAGTCCATCTGGATACAATCGGTATACTCAATCAAATAAAATTTCAATAGTTGAGGATGACAATCAAACAATTTCATTATTTTCCTTTATGATAGAAGATGTTATGTCCTACTATTCATACATGGATGAAGGTTCAAATGACAGGGTTTCAATTACACTTTTTGAAAATAGAACATATATAGCGAGCTACCCTTCTTTAATAGAATCTTCAACGCTTGATGAATATAATTTCAAACAACGTTATATAATGTCAATAAATGTTAAGACAAATACAAATGTTGAACTTCCAACTATTGCGTACATATTTGACCTAGTAAATTATTCCGATTTTGTATATTTCTGGATTAGATATTGGTATATTTTTGTAATTATAACTGGGATTCTTGGAATAATTTATCTTATTTTCAGAAAAAGGATAAATAGGGGATTTGTCAAACTAAAGAATTTCCTTATAAGACCTATTAAACCAGATGTTTCGACATTTAAATTAGTGTTCATCAATTCTTGGTTATATCTCACTAATATCTTCAGTGTGATATTTTCTTTGTGGAAAGCTAATAAGAAAAGGCTCATTATCAGCCTTCTTGGTCTCACAATACTTGCATCAATAATTGTTACGAGTATGACTCTATATGATTCGAAAGCAAGCAATTTATTTGTAGAATACGCTAGAAACGCAGATTTTGAGAATGATGATGTGGCATCTCTGACCTTTAACCTAGACCTATTATCTTTTTCAGGCCTGGAAGCTGACAGATTAAACCCGAACATAACCGATCAAGCTCTAGATGAGGTTATGTATGGGATGCGGTCAAAATCACAAATCTTGCCCAGGTTGGTGGAAAATTACTTCTATGGATTGTCAACAAGCGTTGTAGGCTTTCATTTATCACCATATGAAGATATCAGCTATTTGAGTTATATCGGATATATGTCGAATTATTCAACGGTGATTGGAAGTTTTCTAGAGAGTGGCAGATTACCCTCAGCTCCACTCGAAACTTTGTTGGAAGTTAACATGGCTTTAACATATGGAATATCACTTAATGATGCAATAACCATAAATGCAACCAGCTCACCTGGAGACGTTGATATCGATTCGATCGAGTTTAAAGTTGTTGGCTTATATCAACAACCCTCTTATTCTCAAATTGAGAATGCATGTGAACTACAAGATATTCCCTCTGACACTATAAGAAGCTTAGTTTATGATAATTCTCTTTTAGTTCCAACGGAGTATTTTCTCAAAAATTTTGAAAATATGACTCGCTATCATTTACAACTATATGGATTTATACAATTTGTATATGATTTTGAAAATTCAGATGCTCAAGAAATAACTAACCTTATCACGGAAATTACATTATTAATTGCTGAAGGACCTTATCCATTATCCTCTACATCAGGTAGTTGGAACATAGGATATGAATTAATTATTGAATTTCAAGGTCTTGAGCTTATTCTCTTGATGTCTCAAGTCTTAATCTTGTTTCTATCTATTCCCATATTATATCTAGCACTGTTCCTTGTTTTCGAGATTAACGAATTATTTGGGAATAGTTTTGAGCAAGAAATAAAAATTCTGAGATCAAAAGGTGTCTCAACGGGGACTATTACTTTCTCCTACTCTATGATGAAACTCTTTGAATCATTAGCTTCGACTTTGTTAGGTTTTGGTTTAATGATGATTCTCATACCGATTTTGTTACAAGTAGACACGTTCCTAACATTTAATGCTCAAATATCTTCTATCAATCTGACTAGTCTTCCGATTGCAATGAGTTTAACTTTTGTAATTTTAATACTAATATCTGTCCCTAGAATAATAATTCTGGCAAGAAAGGATAAGAAAAAAGTAAAACCACCAAGAAGGTGGGTACAATTACTCAAACAACTTAGAATACATTACTTCCTATTGATATTTGTTGGAGGGATTATTTTTGGGATAGGTTTATTCCTTATGAGTTTCGTAGGTTTCTATTTCATGGTATTTGGTTTACAAGCAATCGCCTTGATATTCATTTATTTGATGGGGATAGGCATAATGGTGTTACTACTTGGAGTGGGTCTTCTTCTAAAAGATTTACACAAGCTTTTGATGATTGCAATTAGTAAAATTTCCTGGTCTGCAAGAAAAACAATAACATCATTCTCATTAGTTGAAGTGCGATCAGATATCAATTTATTCAATAACACTTTCCTCACATATACCATACTAATTGGATTATTACTGCCATTCATAATAACGCCAGTGAGGATTCAAAATCAAGTTATGAATCAAGCTTATTTCTATGGTGGTGGAGATCTTTATATCAATAATTGGAACCTAGTAAATGTCTCTCTGGATGATTTTAGGGCAGATTACAATGGTATTGCTAATCTAGTAAACATTACGCAGTTTTCAGCCAGTCATGGCACTGCAACTATGTCAGTCTTAATTATAGATGACCCTCTGACGTATTTGTCAACGTCTTATACGCCTTCGAAAAATCTCTATGAAGATTGGGGACAGGATATCAAAAGCCTTCAGGAAGATAATACGATGTTGGTTTCTAGACCTTTCTCAATACTCTATACAGCTGAAGGAGATTCATATGCCTTCAGGAAAGAAGAGGCCGATGATATAGACTTCAATATCACAGGAGTGTTTGATTACTTCCCAATAATATATGATGTAGGAGATTTAAGAGAAGCACAGTCATATACATATAATCTGGTAATGACAAAAGATAACTTTTTGAATATCTTTGATAGGCTTTCTGTCTTCGGGATTTCACTTGATCGACTTATTATAGAAGTTAAACCTTTAACAGACCATATCGAATTATCAAAGGAGATTGAGGATGATTATGGATTCGATGTCCGAAGTTCTAAAGAGATAGCGGATGCTGCTCTACTACAATACTTCCCCTTCTATTCCATGATAGTAGCGGAATTTGTGTTTGGTGTAATTATCTGTCTTGCAGCAATTATATTCACAAGTCTAAGTAATCCTCTTAAAATTCTTCAGAGACGAATAACAAAACACGATGCTTTAAAGAAAATAGGGATTTCAACGCGGCAAATCATTCTTGTTTCTGCTATAGAGCTTTTCATGGCTGCAATAGTACCTGGGCTGTTATTAGGTGCTTTAGCAGGTTATGGACTAGAGAGAGCTTTCAATTCAATCTTAGTTGAATTGTCTTATGATATATTGCCTTATACTCTGCCTTTCCCATACGTGCTAATACTTTGCATGTTTCTGGGCATACCTCTGATATTTTTCGGGATATACTATATATCAATGAAAAGAAATTTTGCAAAATACCAACCAAGGAATCTGGAGTGAAAAAGATGATAAGATGTATTGATATTATAAAAATATTTCAAGATCCTAGAACTGAGTATAAAGTAGCAGCACTACGAGGATTAGATTTAGACATAAAGGAAGGAGAACTTGTCTCTGTAATTGGTCCTTCAGGAGCAGGTAAAACTACACTCATAAAGATTCTTGCTGGTATTGAACTTCCTACAAGCGGTCAGATCATAATGAATGGTCAAAGATTTGACCAACTTGATGAATATATGAGACGGGAGTTTCGTTTTTACCATCTTGGACTGATTAACCAATTTATTAGCGACAATCTCTTCTCACATTTATCAGTTAGACAAAACCTGATGATTCCTAAGAAGATGTTCTATTTACCTAGAGAGCAAGCAAAGAAAGATATAGAAGAAATTGCAAAATTGCTGAATCTCAGGCATGTCTTTAATAATACTGTAGGAAAACTTTCTGGTGGTGAGGCAATGCGCTTGTCTATGGGTGTAGCCCTTGCTAAGGACCCTCTAATACTACTTGCTGACGAACCGACTGGTCAACTCGACACGAAAAATACGCAAGACATTATCGATGCAATCAAGCAAGTTAATCTAGCATTAGGTAAAACAATTGTGGTCGTAACTCATGATATTCGGTTCAGAACTATATTTGAGAAAAGCTTCATTATCAGAGATGGTAGGCTAGCTGGAATAAGTCGAGATATGGAAAGAGATGAGCTTGAATTTCTCATGCATTCTTCTGATATGAATCGTTCTTATATGGATGCTTCTAATTATGTTCGAGTTCCTGATGAAGTTAAGAGTACTACTGCTATCAAGGATGTTGTGGAATTTGATTCTCATCCTTCAAGAAAGCTAGGCCTGTTCTGGAACCCTGAAGTAATAAGTCGAGACAAGATCTACGAGATAATTTCTAAACCTGCAAAGGAAAGTGAAGATAAGGTTGATCGGATATCATTCAAGGATGTAGAGCATCTCTTAAGCAGAGAATTTATCCCTCCTGACAAGAAGAAAAAGCTGATTACGGTTAAGAACGTAACAAAAGGTTACCACTCTCAAGCAGGTTATAACGAAGTTATCAAAAATATGAGTTTAGATATCCATGAAGGTGACTTTGTTTTCATATCTGGACCCAGCGGTGTTGGCAAAACTACACTTCTTAACATGATTGCAGGTTTAATCACACCAAATGACGGTCTTGTGACTGTTATGAAATATCCAATTAGTGAAGAAGACGAAAGGGAAGTTTCAGCTTTTAGACTTGCTAATATTGCTTATGTTACTCAGCATAATAACCTCTTTGACCCTATAAAAGTTCATGAGAATTTCCTAATTCCTAGTATCTTTTCTGACATAAATTTTGATGTGGAATATAGTGATTCCATTGTCAAAGAATGCCACATAGGTCATCGTTTAGAAGCGTATCCCTATGAACTATCAGAAGGTGAAAAACAAAGAGCAGCGTTAGCTTCTGCTTTATCTAGGAAAACAAAAATTATCCTTACTGATGAGCCAACTGCAAACCTCGATGCAGAACTTGCAAGACATATCATAGATCTTCTTATGGACATAGTTAGAATCAACAAAGCAACCATTGTAACATGCTCTCATGATCTAACATTACTCCGACCAGGTTTCCGTCATTTAGAGATGTTAGATGGAAAAATCAGCAAAGATTATAGGATAACTAAAGAGAACTTAGAAAATACAATCAGGGAATATTTACTAATCAAAGAAGATAACAAATAGTCCCAGATATTTTTCTCATAATACACTCCCTTTTTTTTAATTAAATCGTTTTTGCTTATGAATTCTAAGAAAAATTTTGTCGTTTACTTAATGATTTTCATGCAGATGACAATTTATTGTTAGTTATAGCTTATTGTAGATTAGCTCAAGCATTAGATCTTATAGGGGATTCATTAGCAACAATCTTCTGGGATTTGGCTAATATAACAATGGATGGGATAGTTGATGTATTCTTTCATTCACCATCAGGATCACTGAATCAGACAATGTATGTAGATTTACCATTTGGTGAAGTTAAGAGTGGTTTAAGTCAACAATCTGCAAAGTCTACTGGACTCTTTACAATGGCTAATAACTTGTTAAATGATAGTTCTGTTTACTATTCTGAAACAAAGAAGACTGTTGATTATTATCTTCTGAATGGGAATATCTCAGTAACATTGCTTGATGCAAGCATTGGTTATTTGTTCAGGAGCACAAATAATTCAGGAACAAATACTGATAATGAAGCTGATTTACAAGGAAATTTGTATATGAATACTGCATTATTACAACATTGTGCATATCAAGTATTCCTTGGAGATGCTGGATTAGCTGCTATCTATTTTTACGCCGCTGATATTTTTGAGTTAGCACTTCTAGAAATGTTCAGGAGCCCTGATACAGGAATGTTTCATTCAATATATGATTTAGGTGCATTAGTTCTAAAAGATACAGCTCTCACATATGATAATTGCCTAGCTTTGTCACAGATAATTGAATTCAATAGGATGAAATTTGATTATACTGGGTCTCCTCAGAGCCTTTTGCAAATACTTCCAATAGTTGATTAAATATACCTTAATTTATTTGTATTCCCAGCTTTCTTTGAGGCAGGAATGACAACTACTGGTTCGATAATTTATCTAGATTGGTTGGAGCGATATAAAAATCCAATAATTGTGAATGCTCAAGCAATAACTATGCTCACAAAAATACTTCCTCTTGATTCAATGTTGTTAAGAGATCAGTATCTCAGAATTTTACAAGAAACCTCTTTCAAATACTATCTAAAATATGCAGAAACAAGTTCGATATTTGGTAGTAGTAATAGTTCAACTGGAATGGAATTGAAGTTTTCAATATCTTCTCAATCCAATCTGAACGTTTCATATATAACCTATGTACCTCTTTCTACAACATTTCTTGATGGAAAAAAGATAAATAATCCCAAAGAAGTATTTTTCAATTTTACAGCAGAAGTAGGAGGGCAACATGAGATGGATGTTTTAATAACACACTCAAGTTTCCCCATACTATTTTTCACTCAATATTTCTATATTCAGAAAGAGATAGGAATCTCAACAAATCCTCCTCAAATTAGAGCTATCCAAGGTTATGATGATGTTTCTTTCACCATCAAGTGCGTAGATGAGCAAGAAATTTCTATTAAAGATGCCCTAGTAAATATTACCTACGGAACAAAATCATTTGGACCAATTAAAACAAATGCTACAGGAGAAGTAGACATTAGCGTTGCTATTGACCAATTAGTGCCTGCTGTGGGTGAATTTCCACCAGACGAATCAACGTATAATGCAACATTGTTTATAACGGTAAGTAAAACTGGTTTCATTACTTCTTATCTTGCAAAAGAAGTTATCATAACCCTTAACTCATATATCCTTTCAATCAGTCCATCTCCTCCTCAGATTAAGGAAGGAGATGACTTGAATTTGTATATAAATGTAAGGACGCAAATTGAAGCAACAATCTGGACTAAAACTGCACAAATCAGTATTGGTGATACTCGAATTAACGATAGTTCAACTGGTTTGTTTGATATCCCTCTTGCCGCTTCGGTATCTATCGACTATTCAACTATAAAAGATGCTATAGAACAAAGTGTTGAAGGATTGCCTATTTTACATATCCGTATTTCCACAAATATCCTTGATCCAGATGATTTCTTCTTTGAAATTCACATTACACCTTTGAAGACTTTAGAGAGACTTTATTCTTGGATAGAAATAGCACTTCAATCTTCTTGGGTGAAGATTCTTACCTCCTTGACAGTTGTTTGGGTAATTCTTTGGAAACAATTCAAACTTAGGGTATTGAAAACACTCAGAAGATGTCCTCACTGTGGTGAGACAGGTAAGAGTAAGTATCCAATTTGCCGCTATTGTGGAGAAATTATTCAAACAGAAAAATCAACGAAAAAAGAACAGGAAAAGGATTTTGAACCACCTTCGATGGAATCAGGATTCCAATAATCCTCTTTTTCTTTTTTATTTTGAAATTGTTTTAATTAAATCTGTAATCTCATTCCTGCATTTAGCTGGAAAGATAAGCAAATTGTTGAATTTAGGTTTTGACAAACTTGCTACAACCTCTGAAACCTCAGAAATCTGTTTAATATCACCGTTTTTCATTTTGATTAAAATTTTGAATGCTTTATCAGGGTCATAGTATCTAGAACCAAAATGATCAACTATCCAAGAATTTGTAGGATAACCATTTTTCCTAACTATGAAATTGATTTTATCTTGATTTTCGTGGACATTGTGAGCCATATCCTCAGTGAGAGGTATGCTTTTGTATAATTTTCTGTGAAGAATATCTCCGGCTAATTGTCTAATGAATTCATCGTTTGTTTCCTTTCTCGATGATAGATGTAGCTGAGTATACATTATATCATCCGTCAACGGAATCAAAGTTTCCCAGTTAGGATTCTCTGCAAATTCTCTAATAAAAGGAAGAACATGTATTTTCTTATCTTCTTCGATTTGTTGCAATAATTGGGCAATAAATAACTTCATCATATACTCCCAACAGCGAACTGTTTTGTGGAAGTAAACCCTAGTAAATTGCATATAGAGTGCAATAACAACTTGTTCAGTCGATTGTAGTCCTTTTTCTCTTACTACTAAATCTCCATCTTTTGAAATCTCTAACATGGCAAATAATCTCTCCAGATTATAGAGACCAAAGGAAACCCCTGTCGCCATAGAATCTCTCATCAAATAATCTAAAGAATCAGCATCTAGTTGAGAAGCAATAATCTGATTTAAGAACGGTTTATCATTCACGCTTCTCCCAAGAACCAAATTAGCCATCTTCTTTCTATCAAATCCTTCTCTTTCAAGAATTATTGCGATTTCAGAATTATCAGAACGGACAATTTGTTCAGTGATGTTCTCGTGTCGAATAAAAGCTTCATATTTAGTGAAACAATCATTACCATTCGAATTGTTACAAAGCAGTTTGATAGTATCCTCAAACATATGACTAAAAGGACCATGACCTACATCATGAATTAAAGCAGTTGTACTTGCGAGTTGGATATCTGAGTTAGTTACTCTTGAAGGATATTTCTTTTGTAAACTATTCCCTATCCTATTTGCAATATGAAATGCACCTAAACTGTGAATGAAACGGCTATGAGTAGCAGAAGGATACGATGCAGAGACACCGCCTAGTTGTTCCAGTCTTCTAAGCCTCTGAAATTCGGGTGTATCAATTATATCAAAGTAGAAATTTTCGGGAAAATCAATATACTTGTGTATCGAATCAGCAATCGACTTGTAATTAATCATTGTACAGATTTTTCCTTGGTATATGTAAATGTTTTCGGTTTGTCGACAAATGGACAACTTCTGGACAAACTTTCAAATAATCCCCAATTAATATGAGAATGAAGATTATGAAAATAGCTATAATTGGGACAGGATATGTGGGACTTGTTACTGGTGCTTGTTTTGCACATAAAGGGCATGATGTTATTTGTGTAGATGTTATTCAAGAAAAGGTGGATATGATTAACCAAGCTATCCCCCCGATATATGAGGAAGGGTTAGAAGAAATGTTAAAACAAGTTGTGGAAGAAGGGAAATTAGAAGCAACTTTGGATTTCAAAGAAGCAATACAAAAATCAGAAATCATTTTCATATGTGTTGGAACACCTTCATTCTCAAATGGATTACTTGATGATAAATATGTTAGATCAGCTGCTACATCAATAGCAAAGACATTCGAAGAAGGTCAAGAATACAAAGTTGTAGTGGTTAAGAGCACTTGTAATCCAGGAACTACAACTGACATTGTGAAACCAATACTTGAAAACAGTAAATTGACTTCTGGTAAGGATTTTGGAGTAGGTATGAACCCAGAATTTCTACGTGAAGGAGTAGCTTTGAAGGATTTTCTAGCACCAGATAGAATAGTAATTGGCGGGAATGATGAAAGAGCTCAGCAGTTAATTGCAAAAACCTATGAGGGGTTTGAAGCTCCTATTCTTCAAGTAGATCCAACAACAGCTGAGATAATCAAACTTGCATCCAACTCATTCTTAGCAATGAAAATTTCTTTTATCAATGAAATAGCAAATATTGCTGAGAAAATTGGTAGTGATGTCAGTTCCATAGCACAGGGTGTTGGAATGGATGAGAGAATTTCAAGTAAATTTCTCCGAGCTGGGTTAGGATATGGTGGAAGTTGTATAACTGGAAATGATTTCATTCTATTAGGAAATTCAACTCCTGAAATTGCTACTTCAGAAGAATTATACCTGAGATACCATTCAAATACAAATATTAGAGCAATATCCTTTGATGGTCATAATTCTTTTGTAGAGGAAGTAAAGCATTTCTCCAAGAGAGAGTATAAAGGAGAAATTATAACATTCCATACTAAAATGGGAAGAGAAATTTCTGTAACTAAAGATCATCCAATGTTAATTGAAAATAATGGTAATTTGGAAATAACATTAGCAATGGACGTAAGAGAGGGGAATAGACTCCCTGTATTGACAAGTTATCCAGTATGTAGAAAAAAGAAGCTAAATGTATATGAAATTGCAAAAGATAATATTGATTTCTTGAAATTTAGACCTTTGAAACATGATCTAAAGGAGTACAAAGAAGTATTGTATCGTGTCATTAGACAAATTCAAGAATCAGATTGGAAAGTATATGATTTAGTTAGAAATAATTATCTACCATTGAAATTCTTCCAATACTTAATTAAGAAAAATCTATTACCTTTCAAACTGGATGAATATTACATATATACAACTCAAGGTACTCCTACGTACATCCCTACAGTTATCAGTATGGATGCAGATTTCTGGCGTTTAATAGGTTATTATTTAGCTGAAGGACATATTACTTATGAAAAAGGAAAAAGAGGTATTAGGGCAAGAATTGGATTTTCCTTCAATTCAAACGAAGGAGAATATATAGGGGATGTTTGCAGTATTCTTGAAAAATTGAAGATTCGATTCAGTTTGGTTTCAAAGGGACAATGTACCACAATACTTGTTTCATCAAAGGTGCTAGCCTATATCCTGGACAAATATTTCAATTGCGGAACTGATTCATATACAAAAAGATTACCAGCTCTTATTTACACCGAAAACAAAGAGTCTAAATTTAATGTCTTAAAAGGGCTTTTCAGAGGTGATGGAAGTGTTTACTTTCATAAACATGCTAGAGCAATAACAATAGAATATGGAACTGTAAGCAAAGAACTAGCTGAAGGGATTATTGTACTTCTCCAATCTTTAAACATTATTCCTTCTTATAAGAAGCAGTGGATGAAGAAATCAACAACACCAGCACACATTATTCGTGTTTTCGGTAAATCACAGGTTAATGATTTGAAATTCTTCGATCAGAAAACAAATGTGAAAATGACTGATACTTTGTTGGCACAAAAAAGAGATGTTAAACCTATGGGATATGTGAAATATGATGGTTTTGCTAGTTTGAGAATTAACAATATTACTAAGAAGACAGCAGAGATTGATGTTTATTCAATAGAAATGGAAAGTAGTCCTCACACCTTTGTATCAACTAGTGGTTTTATTGTTCACAATTGTTTCCCAAAAGACGTTTCTGCTTTGTTCCAGAAATCAAAAGAACTTAAGGTTCCCTCAAAACTCCTAGAAGCCACAATTGAAACAAATAAGATTCAACCTTTACGTGCAATTCAATTACTCAAGGAGACTTACGATGGAGAATCACTTAAAGACAAAAAAATTGCAATATTGGGACTTGCTTTTAAACCCGATACAGATGACGTGAGAGATGCTGTCTCAGTACCTATTATAGAAACGTTGCTTGAAGAAGGAGCAATTGTGTATGCAACAGATCCAATAGCCATGAAGAATTTCGAAAAGGAAATAGAAAATGAAAATTTGCATCTAGTAAACTCTATTGAAGAAGTGCTAAAATCAGCTGATGGGTGCATTCTAGTAACTGAATGGAAAGAATTCAAAGATATTTCTCCCGGTAGGTTTTTAGAATTGATGAGAAATCCTGTCTTGATTGATGGAAGAAGAGCATATGACCATGAGCATTTTATAGTATCAGAGGTAAAATACAAAGCTATAGGTCTTGGAAGTAGCTAACATTCTCCTTTTCTTTTTATGTTTTTTCTACTATTATTGGAACAAGATCTTGATAAGATAAATCGGCGAAAATTTGTTTATGATAAAAATTCATTCTTTTTTGAACTAGCATTTGTCTGAAAGCCTTAACTTCTCTACCCATCCTGGTTAAGCTTTTCTCTTCACATTCTAAAATTATTTCTGATAATCTTTCTATTGATTTCTCAGTTTTATCGCTTTGCAGGAACTTATATATCGCTTCCATGCTCTCTGCCATAATTCTTAAAGAAATATTTGTGATTTTATCAGTCTTAAAAACATACTTCTTCATCGTAGTTTTGAATTCCTCATACCTACCACTTGAAAGATAAAGTTTTGATAGAATCATATCACTAAAGATTCTTCCAAATTCTCCTTTAACAGCATTTTCTGGCGAAAGGTCAAGAATTTTGGAAGCATTTTTAATCCTTTCATCTGTGCTGCTGACATCTGGATTTTGTAAAGCAAGTAGAAAATCAATGACACTTTTAAGGAAATTGTTCGGTAGTTTTTCTATCTTCAAATCTGAAAGTTCCTCAATTTCGATACCTGAATAAACCATTAGTTCGGTCAACATTTCAGGTAATAGAATAAAATTTTGGTATTTCAATAAGAGGTTTCTAACCTCTCCTTGAAAATCTAAATTGTAATTGTTTCTTTTATGAAATGACATGTAAAATTGAGTGATAGTGATAGAACTGACCAAGGAATTTACAAATTGTTTTGATAATTTCTGATATAAATCTCCTTCATCAACTATCTCTTTAAGCTCTGTAAGGATATCATGAACCCTGTCCAACTTACCTGAAGTAGCATAAATTCGGGCTAGAATTGAGAGACCGGAAAGATAATCATAAATGTGGTTTGAAGTATGACTGAATCTCTTGTATAGCTGAGTGCTTGAGAACAAGTGCATTTCAGCCAGTTCCTTATCTCCCCTTGAAAGAAACATTGACCCTAGAAGATAATGAAATCTCCCTAAAATGTGTTTAGGATAATACTGGAATAAACCATCGTTTCCCATAATCTCTTGAACAATATTGAAAAGCTCATCTTTCTGATTTGTTTTAGAATAAATATTAGCTAAAAATGTTGCTGCATTAATCTCTGATGAATAATGTTCTCTTTTTCTAAAGAAGATCATGCAATCTTCTAACATCTTAGCAGAAGACAGATTCCTTTCTTCTGTCCACTCGCCAACAGCATAAGAATATCTAATCCAGGTTGAAACCATTATATCAGGTTTTTCTAAGGAATCAATGATTTCCATAGAAGTCCTTCGCATTACAATAGCTCTTTTGATATTACCTTTTAATTTCTCAACCCCCCACATAATAATATAGTAAAGAGCTTTTCCTTCTTTGTAATCTATTTTTTCAGATAAAATGTTAATTTCATTGGCAAGCTCTAATATTTCTCCATTTCTCTTTAGAAGACCGAAAATTTGTAGATGTTTAACATAATTTATAATTACTTGAGATTTTATATCACCCAATTGCTTACTTTTAAGGGATATTTTCTCGATTAACAGTTTTGAATCTTTAAGAGGTAATCTTCGTGTTAATTCTAGAAGGTCTGAAACAACATCTCGTAAATCTTTTTGTTTCGAAATCTTATCGATATTTAAACCTTCTAAGTTTGTTATCAACGCTACCACCTATTGCAAGTTCTATAGAAATTTTGTTAACTTCTATAATTTAAACAATAATCTATTATAAAATTTGTGGAAGAGCAAATATTGACTATTCACTTTATAATTATCTGCTCCAAGTACCTTGGGATCATAACATCCTTGTGCTTTTTCATTACTGTGGTCTTATCAGGTGTATGTACCATCACTTTCTTGCCTGAGAGTTTGTTAATAAAATCATTAAGACCCAAGGGAGAAGAATGACCGCTAATCTGTACTGAGTGTATTCTCTGTTTATATTGCTGGACTGCTACAGGATTCCCATTCTTAAGAGCAAAACCAAGAGTGTTAGGAGCTTGATATCCACAAAGGATAACACCAGTTTCTGATGAGTTTTTGGTAGCTTCCAACAATCTTCTAGCACTACCGCTTTGTAACATACCATGGCCCGTGATCAGTATATCGTTCTCTTGAAAATCACTAGGTTCAAAGTTTTTCCTTATTTCATAATCTGCATTAATACCCATTGTCTTTGTTATATCAGCAGCAAGACCTGTAACGATAATATTTCTCTTCTTTGTAATCCTTAACCTTTCTAATCTCTTTATCATTTCTTGAGTTCTTCCTACTGAAAAAGCTGGAATTATGATCTGATTGCATAACTCAGTAGCTTGGAGCAAAGTTGCATCAGGATTTTCTTGTGGAATATTTCGATTATAATAAGTTCCATCAAAAATTGTCAAATCACAATCTGTTGGGAATTGAGCACCTGGGAATAATTCACTCTTGTCCAATGAGAAATCTCCCGTGAAGAAAATCCGTTTACCAAAAATGTTGATTTCATAACCATAGCTTCCAAAAAGATGAGACGCAGGATAAGGAGTAACTTCGAAACCTGGAGATATTTCTACTGTCTTTTTGGGTTTGAGAGGGTGAAACGAGTTTAGCAAATTAATAATGTTTGAGTTTTGTAAGTAGATTTTCTGTAAATGAGACAATTGAGTAGATTGAGTTCGTTTCCCCCTAATTATTGAAGCTGTATTATACAACAGTTTTTCTGTTAGAATCTTTGTTCTAGGACTTGCATACCACCTTTTTTCATTTTCATGTGATATGAGATAAGGTAGCCCTCCAGTATGATCTAAATGAGCGTGAGAAACAAGAACAGCTTTTACAAATCTCAATGCAGGATGCCATCGAGGGATACTTTGGTTCGCTACACTCATCCCAAAATCTAATAGTATCGCATTGTTATCATGCTGTATAATAATTCCCATATTACCGATTCCCCCTCCTCCTAAGAAAGTAATTCTTATTTTTTGAGCAATATTTGGGCTGGAGTAAGCTTTGATTGATGCAAACTCCATAACCAAATCACTTGAGAGTTCTGCCAAATTAGTCATATCAACCGTTTTAGCTGTAATATGATCTATATGTGGCTTGAAGATTGGATCAACAACAGAAGGTACTTCTAAATAATTTTGAGAAGCAAATTGTTCCTCGATTTTCTTTTGAAAATTTGCTATAGTGATTTTCTTGTTAATTTTTAATTGCTCACTTATGAATTTAGCTAAATTGTAAGATATCTCATTTAATTTCCTATAATCAATATGAAAATCAAGTAGTTCAAGAATTTCAGGAGGTATTGAACTAGATAGAGAATCTATGTATTCTGGTCTATCCTCGAGATTTGAAACAATTCTATCTAATTCCTTGAATTGCAATCTTTCTTCATTTTTTGTTTTTAAGTCGATTTCATCCCTCTCTAAAGCTGATTCAAATTCACTAAAACTAAGAACATTGACTCCTAATTTTCTTGTAAATTCTAAGAAATTAAGAAAACTGATGGTCTTATCGAGTTTGAAATCATTTTCAATCAGTTCGTGTAACCAGAAATATACAACTAATAAATCATCTTTTAGTATTCCTTTTTCAGAGAGCAATTGTATAACTGCTCTAAAGGTTTCAAAGTTAATGTTGCCTAAGAAATACATTCCAGCAAGATAATAAGAAACATCTGTTGGAATCTCATCGTTTGTTTGCCAAGCGGAAACGAATAATTTTTTAATATTTTCGCTTGAGCAAATGTAGTAAGGGTCGTCTTTGTTTTGTTGAAAGTCTATAATTTCTTGAAAAATTGTTTGTACTTTTGCATCATCTATAGCAAGTGTTGAAGATTTTTCTTGTCTAACAACTAAAAGTTGTTCTATAAATTTAGTAATGGTTGTCATAGTAATATTCTCTTCATATAATTAGTACATCTTAAGTATTCCGAGTCTTTGAACCAGAAGGATAATCTGACATAAATTGTGTGGAAAATTGAAATAAATAAAAAAGAAGAGTCTTTACTTTTCTTCTTCTTGTGTATCACTTTCAAGTAAACTACTAAAGGCGTTTCGTAATTCTCCTTGTAGTGCTTCTTTCATCTGTTTTGTTGAGCGTTTAGGCGCAGCGGGAGCAGCTTGAGTTGGAGCAAAATCATCTTCTTCATCTTCATCATCATCAGCTTTTTTAGAACGTGATTTTCTCTTCGCTAAAGCATCTTTAACCTCCATGTTTAGAACCATAGAAGCGGGCATCGAACCACTAGATCCGCCAGAAGCCGCTGCAGCTCTTTCTTTTCTATGTTCATCTTGGTCTACTTTCTTCAATCCTGCTTTAACATCTTGAATAGCTGTAACACTAACTCCCGATGGACTGAGTGAAGCTGCGTCAACCATCTCTTTTGGTTGTTGTTCAGGAGCTTTTGTTAAGCCTGAAGCTGCTTTCATTAAATCAGTACTTGAAATCCCCCCTCCTCCACTACTAGGCGCTGGAGCAGGAGCAGCTGTTCCTCCACCAGAAGGAGCACTACTAAGATTTGGAGCTGCAGAAAGGTTTGGTGCACCCATCGCCGGTGCAGCTGAAAGGTTTGGAGCTGCAGAAAGGTTTGGAGCACCCGTTGAAGGGGCTGCAGCTGGAGTGGGATTAGCCATTGCAGGAGCTCTTGCAGGAGCTCTTGCAGGAGCTGAATTTGTTAAAGTAGATCCAGAGGAAACGCCTAAATCTCTCTCAATTGTGGTAATTCGTGAATCTAAACCGGTAATATAATCCTCCATCCTCTCGGTAGAAGCAACCATAATAGCTCCGAAATTCTCGAGAAGTTTTGTCAATTTCTTGATTGCTTTACTAGTAGGTTCAGAACTACCAGAAAGCAAGGTATCTAAATAATCATCGATTGACACATGTATCAAGTAAACACCAAAATATAGATATAAAAACTCTATGATATTCCTCATAAAAGCTCAAAAGAACAGCCTAGGGAGTTATAGAAAAAGAAGAAAAAAAGGGTTCAAGGTTTGCAAATTACTTCATGAGAATACTTCTAAGAGGGCAGATGCAACCTTTTCTATTTGTTCAATAGTTATACCAAAATAGGTTACCATTCTGACAAGATAATCGCCCATAATAGAAACTTGTATTCCTTTTTGAGAAAGTTTTTGCTCTATTTCATCTGCCGTATAAGTCGTTTTAGAGATGTCGGAAACAACAAGATTTGTATCAACTGGTTTGACACGAATATTTTCTATATTGTTGAGAGCTTTCTCTAACATTTTTGCATGTTTGTGATCTTCTGCTAATCTATCAACCATATTGTTCAAAGCATAAATACCAGGTGCTGCAATAATACCTACTTGTCTCATAGCTCCCCCGACAACTTTACGATTCTTTCTAGCTTTATGAATGAACTCTTCAGAACCTACAAGCAAAGAACCTATAGGACAACCTAAACCTTTGGATAAACATATTTGCACACTATCAGCTTTTTCAACTATCTTCGAGACGGGCATATTTGTTGCAACCGCTGCATTGAATACACGAGCTCCATCAATATGAACAACTCCTCCGTTTTCATGAGCTATATTGGCTAAAGTGTCAATGTTATCTTTAGGAATGATTTTACCACCACCTCTATTGTGAGTGTTCTCTATACACAAGAGTTTTGGCTCAACCCAATGAACATTATAATTTCGAGTAAAAATTGCTTCAACATCAGAAGGGGACATAAGTCCATCATCACCTTTGATGAGATAAGGATAAGCACCACAAATCTGCCCAATACCACCTACTTCATACATGTTGATGTGACTCTCTTCCTCCAAAACAATTCCATCACCACGGTTAAGATGAGTCATATTTGCTACAAGGTTGCCTTGTGTGCCACTTGATAAGAACAATCCTGCTTCTTTACCAAGAATTTTAGCTGCTAAAGCTTCAAGTTCGATTGCAGTAGGGTCTTCTTCCCAAACATCATCCCCCAATTTTGCATGCATAATTGTTTCCATCATCTCTTTTGATGGTAAAGTAAAAGTATCTGAACGTAAATCAATCATCAACTAATGGGAAAAGTATGATTTATTAAATTTATCTAAAAAAAATTTATTGAATGAGATTTATATAGGGTAATTTGTTCAGTATTCTAATGAAGATTCTAAAGATTTACACAGATCATTCTAAAGTGTATCATGAAATGCAACAAGTAATTTTTAATTATGAGAAAGATTTTCAATTATATCATCGATATCTGTCTAAGTTAAAATGCAAGAAAATATTAGAAATTGGAAGTGGGAGCGGAAATCTTGCCAAATACTTCATAGACAGTAAATACGACTATACTGGTTTAGATAATTCTAAAGAAATGATTAAACTTGCCAAAGAATTCGTTCCTGAAGGAAAATTTATCTTGGGTGATATGAGAAACATAAAACTAGAAGAAAAATTTGAAGCTGTTGTAGTAACTGGTAGAACATTTACTCATATGACAACTAATCATGATGTTATGTTTGCCCTATACTCCATTCATGAAATACTTCAGAAAGAGGGATGGTTGCTATTTGATAATTTCAACACAGAAGAGATATTTACAAATTTCAGAGAACAATCTACCCATAAAGCTAAGTATGAAGGAAGGAATTATACTCGAAAGAGTACCACATCTCTTGATTTAGAACATGGGTGGACATGGAAATGGGCAGCAGAATATGAAATAGAAGAAAATAATGAAAAGAGTTCTTTCAAAGATGAAATGATTTTAAGAGCTTTTACAGGAGAGGAGCTAACATTATTTTTGCGAATGAATGGATTTAAAACAAAGGAGATTAATAAAGAAGCGAATGCAATTCTAACAATTGCTCAAAAAATAAATGATGAGAAAACTAATGCTCAGAAGTTGTATTTCAAGCAAAAGTTGAAACACTTAAGCTAAACCTAACTGTCAATTGCAATCACTTCGTAGTTTATTTATGTTCAATATAAAAAACTATTAGTGCTGATTTAATTTTTTTTGAAATAGATTTTGTAAAAAATAAAAAAACAATCAATGGAATTTCACGGGTGTTGGCAGTTTATCGAAGTATTTCTTAAACTCTGTTGGCCAATCATCAGGATTCAAGCCTTTTTGTGAAATGAATGCTGTTAGGAACCTTTCAAACGATCCTCCTCCACAACCACTCCAAAGTTCTAGATTACTCTCAGCTTTAACAGAGAAGCCTTTAGGATATTTCTGACCGATTATTGATATATTTTGTATTTCTAACCATTCACTTTTTTTCCTACTACCTCTATAAGGCATATAAGCTTCAAAGTCAATAGTTCCTACAACTAGTTCATCTAAATCTTCTTCATCTTCACGAGCTGATTGTTGGAGCCACCAAGGAAGCACTCGAGCTTCTCTGAACTCTAAATCTAGAGCTTTTTCAAAGACATCTCTTAGTTTGTTTCTGACGTCTTTACCTATTTTTTTAGTTTGTTCAGGAGTTCCAATAAATAGAGTTTCAATTCGATGAAGTTCATCAACCCTTTCAAATCCATAGGCTGACCCAGATTCATATCGATATGTAGGTCCTGACCAATCGTACACTTTTATCGGGAGACTCTCCTTAGCTAAAGTCCTGCCTTGCAACCAAGGCCAAAAAGGCGGGCATTGAGCATAAGATAATCCACCTATGGGTGCAGTTACCTTTTCTGATAACATGTCATTTGGGATAGTTTTTGTAACTGTTATATAATCGGCAATTTCTTCGAAATATTCTGGTGTGGGTTCTTTTGGTTGAACAACAAAATATGGCTCAAAACCTCCTTGATATAACCCTTCTGCATGTTCAGATTTTAACCATACTGACCAATCAACTAGCTTAGGTATCATCATCTGATCAAAACCTAGAGGCTTATAGATGTAATCAACCATTATTTGCTTCAATGCTTCAGATAAAGTTGTCAGAGTAGGAGTTAAAATCCATTGATTTCTGTAATTGGTACGTTGGATCCAGTTTGCTTTTTGCATTAATTGTGTAGGATTTTCTTTTGTGAATAACTCTTTTTCACCGCTGTAGAAAACAATTTCGTGATGCTCTTTCTTTGCACCATATTTTTGTTTAGAAATTTTTTCACTCACTCTGCGAACTATTCGTTCAATTGTCCCTTTTTCAACGAAATCTTCAGATATCTCAGGATCGATTTGAATTTCAACCCAATTCTTACCTTCTTTTTCAGAAAAAGTTAGTTTTTTGGTTAAAGGTAAAGTGAATTCTTTTATGGGTTGGTCATCAATTTCTGTGGTTATTTTATAATATTTGAATTTAAAACCTCTTAAACCAACTCTGTATTTCTTTCCTATTGTAGCTGCTAACTGTTTTCTGATTCTAAGAATTGCTACATGAGGTGATATTGAATCAATTGAAGATATTTTTAGAGCTAGTTCGCTCTTTTTTATAGACCAAGCGATGTCAAATTTTCCTTCTTTCTTAGATTGTTGAATTTTTTCACTAAATTGGATGAAAAATTCATCTAGATCTTCTTTGCTCTCTGGAGGCAATTCTCCACTTAATATGAAGTAAGCATTAAGTTGGTGTTTCATATTACAATCAACTAAAATATTTCTTTGGTAGTTTTAAGTGATTCCTTCTTGTGAAAAATTGTGAGAAGAAGTATAAAATAAGAAAAAAGAAATGAAAGAGGTAGTTAGCCTTTTTTCTCGTCTTCGATTTGAAGATATTCTCTTAGAATCTTCTTGAGAGAACGTTTAGTGATTCTAGCATCTTCTACAACTAAGCCATCAGAAATTTTAATATGACGAAAACCTGGTCGGAGTAAAGAAAGATCGTGGCTACACATGAGAAACGTTGTATTATTCTCTTCGACAACATCCATTAAGGTATCCATGACAGATCTTGCTAGATCACTGTCCATATTAGCTGTAGGTTCGTCTGCTAAGAGTATTGGTGTTTTTCTTGTAAGAGCTAGTGACAGTGTGGCACGTTGTTTTTCTCCAGCAGATAATTCATCTGGATAGGATAGAAGTTTGTGATCTATATGACATTGTTGAGTAATGTAAGTAGCATATTCTTGATCAAAGGGTATTCCTTGGAAAAGATAAGGAATAAGTAAGTTATCTTCAAGTTGTATGGGTTCAAACAAACTGTGATATTGAGTTATATAGGCTATATTTGCTAGTCTAAAATCAGAAACTTTTGTGTCATCCATCTTCGAGATGTTATTTTTTCCAATGTTTATTCTACCTTTATCGGGCTTGATTAATCCAGCAATAAGATTTAGAAGAGTTGTCTTTCCTACCCCACTTGGGCCAGAAATAAACACTAGATCGCCTTCATTGATCTCTAAATCAATACCCTTTATTACGGGGTTAATTTTACCAAAAATCTTGTATCCTTTCTGAACATTCTTTACTTTAATCAAAGTTTTAGCATCAGGATTTGGCTTAAATTGACGATCAAATAGATATTCTACATCTTCAAATGTAATCTCATCCTTAGTTTCAGTCCACTGATCAGGTGGTTGTTTCAAGATTTCAATCACGTCTTCTTTACTTACCAAATCTGGGTTCCACATAAGTGCAAGTTTCTTAGAAGGATGAACTTCAAGTTCAGCTGCATCACGCAAAGCAACAGATGATTTGATTCTGTCAGGAATGCGCATAGAGTTAGAGGGATCAATATAGACTCGGTTAAGAACGGAAGCATCTTTGAGAAAATCTAGTTGCTGTCTTTTCATATCTTGACCAACACCAACTAATCTGCCGTCTCTGATGAGAAAACTTTTCTTGAAAATTCCTCTATATCTGACATCGTGAGTAACGATCAAAATAGTCGTTCCCAGTTCTTTGTTTACGCTCTTCAAAGTGTCAATAATTTCAAACGTGTTTTTGCTGTCTAGTTGCCCAGTAGGCTCGTCAGCAAGAACAAAATGAGGTTTACGTGCTAAAGCAATGGCTACTGACAATCGCATTGACTCCCCACCTGAGATTTTCGTTGCTTTGTTGTCTTTTACATGTGTCAAGTTGAACAAATCTAGCAATTCGTTTGCTTCACTTTTCTGTTCTCCTCTTGGCATAAAACTCATTTTCATAGGCATTATCAGATTTTCTCTTACGGTTAGGTTACTGAACAAATTCCTGCTTGTAAACTGATTTACTAAACCTATGTTATTGTACCTGAAATCTCTTCTTTGCTTCTCAGTTAGTCTGTCTATCTGAACACCTTTTATTAACACTAATCCTCCTGTAGGAGTATCCATTCCTGAGAGTATGTTGATTAAAGTCGATTTACCAGCCCCCGAGGGACCGATGATCGATGCAAGTTCTCCATCTTCGACATCTAAGTCGAGTCCACGCAATGCCGATACCTTATATTCTGTAATAGGATCGTGATATATTTTAATTAGGTCTACGCATCTTATCATTTTTATCACTCCAAATTCCTTGGTAAATACCTCGCATAATTTCTCTTCATCGCATAGTAGAATAATGCATAGAATAACACAGGTGCTATTACAAAACTGATAATCAGTGCCATTGGCGCTATTACTACCTTAAAGCCCATTCCTGAGTAGAAGAAGTTCTTCGTTGTCCAGATGAATAATCCCACCAACCCGAATCCGAAAGCTGCTCCCATTACTAGTCCTGGAAATGCTCCTGCAATGAATGTTTCAACAGCTGCTAACTGGATAATTCTTTTTGTTGATATTCCCATTTTCTTTAATCTATCATTTTTGTTTGTTCTTTGCTGCAAAAGTTTTATTGGGTTTGATATGCTAATAAAAACTATTGCTATCAAACAGATTAGTATTGACATTGCAAATTCTGCTGATATTATCGAATAGAAAGGATAACTACTAAATTGTGTTTCTTCTCCTTCTTCTACGGCTGACACTACGGTGAATTGGTAATGTTCTTCTAAATAGTGTTTTACTGCAGAATGATCTACATCATTATCTAGCTTTATTAGAAGTCTATCTTTATAACTTCCAAATTCGATTATTGCAGGTTCAATGTATTGGTAATTATGTTCTGCAATCGCTAGAGCATTTACACTTCTTGATTTTCCATCAATAAAAGGGCCAACATCATAAAAAATAGGGAAATAGTCAAAAATACCTGTTATTTGGAAGGTGGAATTGTAAGTCTGATAATAGTTTGACCACATGAAACTATTCCACCCATCGGCAATTTCTTCTTTGAAGACATAAGAAGTCAGCATAGTTTTATTATCATCTAGTGCTTCAATTCTTTCTCCCCAATCAGGGAACATGTCTTTTGGTGGTGTATATGCCGTTGCTAGGTATTCCGTAATATTGTTGAGAATATAGATGTTGATCTGTTCTCCTCCGTAGTGCCCATCAATAGCTGATACATTAGCTGTACTAACTATTTCTGGTATTGCTTCAATTTCAGCTAACAATGTATAATTTTCATCATTCCAGTTTTTTATGTAAAGATCTGCTCCTGCATACATTAAAGCATCCTTTTCAAAATTATATTGCACTGATACGGGACATATAATTGAAGGTAAGATTATTCCTACAAGAATGAAAAAAGTTAGAAAAATATTGTTGAATAGATGAACATCAGAGCGAATCTCTATTAATGAGAAAGAAGCTACAGATTTCTTTACCATCCAAGCTATTTTACTTATTGCTATCATGATTATTGAATGTAAATCTTTCAACAACAGACCAAATCCTAGCATAGCTAGTAGCACACCAGTTCCTGCAATATAGATGAATACCATCAATAAATTGCTTCCACTTTCTGTTACGGCGCTAAATAAATATTTGTACAACAAGTAGCTCAGATACATTATTACTCCTCCTGTTACAATTAGAAGTATAGTTGGCAATCTGATTCTCTTCAGCAAAACTAGTATTCTTTGAGGAGTTTTTTGCTCTTTTCTTTTCGATCTTGCTGTGCTTATTGTTTTAGGTAATGATATTAATATTAGGGCAAGAATTGTGAAAACTGCTGCAAGAGGAACACTAGAAACATCAATAGCCGCAAAAGTATTGTTGAATGTGATGAATGAATCCATCTTAATTAACGCAGGTGTTAAAGCCATTGATAATCCAAATCCAATTGCAGTTGCGAGAATAGCTTCAGCAACTTTTAATGCCGTGTAATTCACAGCTATTCTCCCCGTTGACAAACCTTTGGATTTGAAAATCTCGATTTCCTGTTCCATGCTCTTACTGTATAACTCATTAGTTTCAAAAATCAAGAAAATTGCTAAATATAGAATTGGTAAAGCTAGTGTGAAGAATAGGAAAATGGAAGAATTTAATTTGGGACCTAGAGTGTCAATTACTAATCCTAGTTCGTCTGAGAAGTGCCAAGTAGCGTGTTCTGCAAACTCGAAATCATGAATATTATTTGCTACAACATCCTCTTGTTCTAGTCTTAATGTTTCCATTGATGTAGGACCAAATTCAGAAAAATCATAAAGAAACTGTACATAAGTTGTAATTGTAGTATAATACGGATTTAACCCTTCTAAGCTAGTAAAATAGAAGTCATTGTAAGTTAAACATACTCCACCAAAAGTTTCCAAAACTTTAATTGTATCATAAGGAACATCGAAAATCCTAGTGTACTCTCGTAATTCATCCGTCCCCAAAGGTGTGACAATTCCAACTATTTTTACAAGTCCGAATGTTGATCCTAGTTCAAAATTATAATAACCTCTTCGGGAACCATATACCCGCATCGAATCATTTATGTCTAATCCTAATTCTAAGACTAAATCAGGTGATATGACAACTTCTCCCACATTCTCTGGCAATCTACCTTCAGTTAACATTACTTCAAGTATAGGCTGTGCTCTTGTAGAAACACCTGTATAAGTTATACCTGATAAGGAATCATTGTCATTAGGATCCATTCCTGTACCATACATGAAGGAAGCAAAATCTACCTCACCAATAATACTTGCAAGTGTTTTATACTCTAATTTCAATAATGTAAATATCTCACTTAGCGCTGCCTCATTGAAGTCTGAAATTATTGGCTCACTAGAACCTCGAGCGAAAGTGTCATAATTAATTGTCATACTCATAGAGGGGACACTATTGTGAATCAAATCTATATTGTCTGTATATTCAGAAAGAAGCACTTTTTGTTTAGAAGTGTAAAGACTTGTACTTGTGATTAGTATGAGCGATAGAAGTGTCATACCAACAAGATTCATCAGATGTCTTCTCTTATTCGTTTTGAAGAGTATGTAAAGCGTTGAAAATGTATTTGAAATAAAATTCCAAATATTGATGAAAATCAGGGAAAATTTAACGCTAGCTTTCTTTCCAGGTCTAACAAGAAACTTTCCAAAGTCAGAAAACATCTTATGTACTCTTTTCATAAAAATGAAATAGAATACTAATGCCGTTCCAATTGCTATTGTGAGATAAACGCCTACATTTACCCAGAATTGCTGAAAAGAAGTTAGAACTTCTAAACCAATAACCAATGGTTCCATGCTATAACTAATAGGCAAATCTGTCGTAATGTAAACTCCAATGTATATGTCTTCTACCAATCTTCTTTGATCGAAATTTTCTCTTGTTAGAACTGTAGAATGGGTATAAACTTTCGATCCATTTTCATATTGTTGCATGTAGAATGAGTGATAATTATCTAATTCTGGAACGTTGTAAAGATAAAATTCTTCTCTTTCAAAATGTGTGTAATTGTTGTTAAGAACTATCACTTTTGATTTTAAATCCTTATCATCGAAGAATTCCTCATATTCAATATATGGTTCAGAGTTGAAAATAAACGTTTCATAACCTTCGTATTTGAAGATTGTATAATCTTTGTATGTTGATAAACCAATATCAGTGACATTGAACATATCAAAGGATATCGTGTCATTTAGTTCATAATCTAAATAGTACAAATTTCCACTTCTAAGCAACCTTGTATGAAAAGTACCATCTTCAGTTACATAGAAAACAGGATCAAAACCACCTTCTCCTATTTCCATGTAATTAGATATGTAGGTGTTGTTAAAACTAGTTACAATTGTATAATACCTGTGTGTCGGGTTGTATGAATCCATATATCTGTACTGAGCATACAATTGTCCATTGACATAATCAAAATCAATAAGGAAATCATACTCGTAGTCTATGATCCACCATAGGCCTAATTCATAGGAACCATCCATAGAAACTCTGAATTCTCTTATTTTTGTTTTTACAACCTCTGTCAATGGGTCAGATCCTTCAGCTGTCATTGTCATAATGAACATGTTGAAACCATTGAAAGATTCATTATAGTAAACATAGATAGAAGGATTAAAGGAAAAAATCTCATTGGTGGTGTAGAATTCTACATTCGCAGAAGAATCTGGTGTCCAAGTATACATATAATATTTCGAAGTCCCGTAAAAAGTGTGAAACGAGTAAAATAGGACTACACCTCCAGGAATAGCTAAAGGCAAGAAAAATTTGTCACTATTATCTTCCCAAATGATGATTGAAATATTATTGCCCACTGCGTGAAAAATAAAAAAAGTACCATTATCATACTGAATTTTTCCAAAAAAGTGAAGATTACCAAATTCGTCAATTACGGTTCGAGATACGATTTCTTGCTCATTTCCTTCAAATTTTGTTAATACTAAAAGGTCTTCAAGTTGTGCGTTATCTTCTATGTCATTTTGACTTAAAACTAATACTGAACTAGTGAATGTTAGCGTTACAATTAGTAAAAGAATCAACCGTTTTTTGATATTCATCAATGTTCTGTTTATCTGCACCTTTATATTTTTATTGCTCACTAATTTTGCACTTCTATGGGCTGAAACTGTGTATTCTCATTTATGTGAGAATTTATTACTTATGTGTGTGCATGTAAAAACCTACCTAATAACAAATCGATAATTTTTTTCTCAACAATACTGAGAATTTGTTCTCATCATTGTTAAAAACGTAATTTGAAAATAGTATTAAAAACTAATTTCTAACAATTTATCATCAATTGGAAATATTTTTATGAAACAAGATGTTTCCTAATGTATGCCTGAATCACAAGTCGAGTTTTCACAAGATGAAAAACTAACTTCAGCTGGAAGAAAAAAAGTTGAATGGACAGCAAAAAAGATTGTGATGGTCATTCTCTTTACTCTAATTATTATCATCTCTGTTGGGGTATTGGTGTGGACTTTCATTGACGAAACTTTCCTTTTCAGCTTGATTCGTGATTACTTCATCCTTCCCTTGTTGGATATAGGCTGGTGGGCATATCTAGTATTTCTTGTTTTGATGATTATACAAAGTCTCATAGCACCAATTCCTTCTGAACTTGTACTTCTCTCTGCTGGGATGATTTTTGGTCTATGGCCAGGGATGGCTATTGGTGTTGTAGGTTCTGTAATTAGCGGCGTTGTAACATATTTTCTTGCTGTAAAAGGAGGAAGACCAATAATTGAATCTGCGGGTGAGTATGTGAGCTTAGCGGATAAATTTATCATAGTTGTGGATATCTGGATTGAAAGATGGGGGATATGGGCAATAATAGTTGGCCGTGCAGTGCCTCTTATAATGTTTGATCCAGTTTCTTACGCAGCTGGTTTATCTAATATAAAATGGAAACCTTACACACTTGCAACTTTTATTGGTTCCATTCCAAGAGCAATTTTCTTTGCGTACTTTGGTGCTTCTATGATAGATCCAGGAGTAACTGATATAGCTGAATTCATTCGAAATCTTACTCCATCGGAATTTAAGGTCGTTGCTGGACAGTTTAACACCATATTTTACATAATATTTGGTGTTCTAGTATTGATGTTAGTTATTGCTAGTTTTCTTTCAAATAGGATAGCTAAAAAGAAAGAGTTAGAAGAAGCAGACACAAACACAACTGATGTGGATAAATCTGAACTAGAAGAGATTGATACAAAAGAAAAAGTGGAGAAATTGGAACCGGATTTCAAAGATTAATATCCCTCTTCCAAGTTTACAATGTTATCAGGTTTTTCTCCTCTGATGAATTTGTTAATATTTTGAATAAGTGTTTGCGAAAATTCACTCCAAGGATAATCAGTTGACCATGCTCTGTGAGCTGTCATGATAATGTTATCTAATTCTTGAAAAGGATAATCTGAAGGAAAAATAGGTTTTGGATCTCTTTCAAGCGGGTCTCTGCCTTTTGGATAATTATACCAAACGTCTATAGCTGCACCTTTGATCCTATTTTCTTTAAGAGCATTATACATAGCTTTTTCGTTGACTGTATTCCCTCTACCGACATTGATGATGATAGCCGATGGTTTCATAACAGAGAACTCTTCTTCATCAACAAAATCTACTGTATTGGTTGTTTTTGGTAAACTATTAAGAATGAAGTCTGCTCTTCTTATTGCTTCAAGTTTATCTTCTATTAAGATTTTTTGTGAAATAGAACCAAATTTTCTATTATCTAAATTTCAAACCACTTAATTTTTCCCATAATCTTATCAAGAATTTTATGGTCTGTTGATGCTTTTCTGAAGATCGCCAAGTATCTGGTCTATAATTCTTATATTTCTCCGCTGAAATATCCTTAATTACCTGTTTAATTGGATTGACAGCCTCTTTAGCATTAAGCTTTACTAAAGAATCTACAGTTCCTAAAATTGAATATGATACAGTGTCATTCAACTCTTTTAATAGTATGTTGACTGCACTTCTATCTCCTATTCTTCCTAATGCACTAGCTGCTGCTTCTCTATGCTTATTATTCTTATTGCTAAAATATTTAATTAGAGGTTGAGCTGCTCTATTATCTTTTAAATTTCCTAAAGCATCAATTGCAGCTTCTCTTACCATATCAGCTTTGTCATTTAGAGCTTTGATTACTACTTTAACTGCGCTCTTATCTCCACTTCTCCCAAGTGCTTCAATAGCATATCTTCTAATCCACTCATCTTTATCTCTTAAATTGTGACGATCTACACCTGTTCCGAATG
>JABCTC010000127.1 GCA_018238545.1 Candidatus Heimdallarchaeota archaeon | reverse complement strand
GGAAACAGAAGAAACAAGTGGACTGACTATTTTCACTGTTTTAGTAGGTATTTCATTTTGTGTAGTAATGTACTCAATATTTAGAAAGAGAAGAATTACTTCTTCTTCTTAACTTTCTTTACAGCTCTAATCCCAGTGATAATTCCTATAATTGTCCCTAAAATGAAAGTTATTCCTGTTCCAATGAAAAAGTGCCAACCTTTGAAGTTAAGCTAAAGAAATATTTGTTTTACTGAATTTTTTGAAGATTAACATTTTTTTGAACCAAAAGGTTTCTGCTCAAATAACTGATATATATCAATTTAACTAGAAAAACTGCCATAAAAAGTATAGAAGCATCTTTTATCATATAATACTCAACAGAGAAACAACTTGGAAGATGGAATGACAAATAGCAATTATAAGATAATATACTATTAGTGTTTGGGAAAAGTGTTGCTAAAAGAGTAATCAGAAGAAGAATTTCTGGTAGATTATTGATAATTTTATTGGAATTGTGTTTCTTATATTGAAAAGTTATGTAAAACGAAATTGCACATAGAACTCCTGATATGATTATTCTAAATGCATTGAGTAATGTTCCTCCTATTACCATTTCTATTTCTGAAGTTATTTTACCATATTGATGAAGAAATTCACCAATCGGATAGATAGCACCTAGGATTAATGAAAATAAAGATAAGTAAAAGAATTTCCGTTCAGAATAGACCTTTTCTTCATTAATTTGACTTTGCATACGTTTTACTCTATTGTTACTACTTAGAATACTTAAACTAAATATAATAAAACCTGTTCCAATAAAAATTGTAGAAATATAAAAGTAAAGAATGTAAAAAAAGATTTGAAGAATTACTTGACATAGAACACCTAGAACAACTAACACACAGCTAAGTATCTCTAATTTTGTAAGTATCCTAATATCCATTTTAGTGACTCCAAGAACATACTTATCCATTTATATTAAAGTAAAATATTATGAAAGAAGTACTGTTAAATAGAATCAAGAAGAATATAAAAAATATAACAAATCTTGTAATATTGTGTCTTCTTTCATTAAATTGCCAGTTGATGTGTAATTTCTGACATGAAGCAACACTGAAAGATTCTTTTATAGTTTTCATGAGATTTTCAACCATCTTAATTCATCCTTTTTACAATTAATGATAAAAAATAATGGGATAAAAACATTTTTTATCACTCCCATAGACATCATCTAAAAATGATGAACCATAAGTATAGAATACACCTGTAAAGATATGCCAAATTCCTCCATTTACAACCTCTACGTTGCTCTGAGCTGAGAGTGCTTCATATCCTCCATTTATTGAATAAACAACTATGAATGTTAGAATATATGCAAAAATGAACGATAGTGTAATCCAGTAATTTTTGAAAGAGGATTTGATAGAAGTGAGAATTTTCTTGTGGAAGAAACCTGTTTTAACAAATTTGTATCCTAGTTTTTCAGCTTGCTCATAATCTTTCTTAGCATCATCAAATTTACCCATCTTGACATAAACATCAGATCTTGTTTTGTAGAACACATTGTTTGAAGAATCTAGCTCTATAGCCTTATTAAGGTGTTTAATTGCATCTTCAAGTTTTTCTTGTTCTGAATAGATAATCGCTATATTTGCATGTGCCCAGCTGCTTCGAGAATCGAGCTTAAGTGCTTCTTCAAAACAGCTAAGAGCTTCACTGTGTTTTTTGAGTTGCATCAAAACACCTCCCTTATTGTGGAAAAACATTGCAACGTTTTTCTCATACAGAAGGGCTTTATCAAAATACTCCAAGGCTTTTTCCATCTCAATTCTTTGATAATAGATAACACCAATATTTTCATATCCCCAAGCATTTTCTGAGTTAAGCTCGATGGATTTTTCATAGCTTTTTATTGATTTGTCGAATTTCTTTGTGCTGAAGTAGACGTTAGCTAGATTGTGGTGAAACAAATAGTTTGAGCTATCAATTTCAATAGCTTTATTCAGATCAGCTAATGATTTAGCAAACTTATTTTGTTCAAAATAGATTCTGCCTCTATATCCCAAAGCTCTAGCATTATTTTGGTCTAGTTCTATTGCTTTAGTATAGCTAGCAAAAGCTTTGTCTTTCTCTCCATTCTT
>JABCTC010000043.1 GCA_018238545.1 Candidatus Heimdallarchaeota archaeon | reverse complement strand
AACTAATACGTTACCCTGAAGAAGGACACGAGTTGAGCAGATCAGGAAAACCCAAACATGTGCAAGACAGATTAGAAAAAATAATTGATTGGTTCAATAAGTATAATTCTTTGAAGAAGCCATGAAATTATATCAATCGTGATATGATTTTCTTCTTTTTAATTCTAGATCGCTTAAGGAAACTAATAATTTGACATTAATTACACTGTTAGTTAGGAAATACTTACTGAGATAAAATTAAAGTACCATTACTTAATACCAATATCCTGTTCCAATAATCTTCAGAATCTAATAATCGACTTTCTAACTCCAATTCATATAATCTTTCTAGAATATATTCGTCTACGTATCTAGTTCTATAGTAAATTATATCCTTTCTAATGATCCTATTTTTTCCTTTTAATATTCTCAATTTTATGGTTTTGTATGATTTATTATTAATTTTTAAGTGAACCATATTCTCCCCATATCTAGTTTCTAAGCCAAGAATTTTACAGATTATCATTAGGTTATCTCTTAGCCTATAGTTTTCTGTTATTCCTATAGTAGTTCTAGTTCTTTCTTCATGCCCATCTCCAGCTATAAAACCCTCTAGAATACCCTTCAAAAAGGAAACGCTTCGATTGAAAACTGTATCTTTGAGATACTTTGTTTTACTAGTAGTACCACCAATGTATCTTTGTGTTAGAGCAATTAATTCCTTATCATATGAAGTTAAGTGAACAATATTGTTATAATGATTCATGTTAAATCTGTATTGTAGTTTCTCTCTATAGCCTCTTTCTATGTCCTTTATTCCACAAGTTAATTGTATGCCTCTTATCTTAACTTTTTTACGTTTTTTTAAGTATTCATCAACATTTGAATATCCTTTCTCCTTTGACCATCGTTTTAAAGCATATTCTGAGTATATAGAATTTTCAATTAATTGATGTTTATAGTAAATATAATTGCCTTCAGCAGTAAAAAAACCTAGATAGAAACCTTCCAAATAATCTTGTATATCTCCTGCAGGTAAAATCTGTAGTAAATTTCATACAAACCCACAATTAATCTTTCCTTTCTAAATTCTTTATTTCCTTAAATCGTAGTTTGAAGTCTATGTTCGTTTTTTTCCTAGTCACATTGTTTATTACAGGTACTTCTTGGCTCCCAACAGAACTAAAATACATTCCATTTCCTAGCATAATTTTTCGCGTTTTTTCTGAACCTACACAGCTTATTTTCTCTAATTTCTTCCATAAAAAAATACCTGAACTATCTACAAATGGTATTTCAATAGTTTTATCTTCAGTATACAATTTAAAAACTTCATCAAGGTTTCTTAATAAGAATCCTTCATGTGTTCTAATTAACAACTGATTTGAGCTACCTAAAACATTTATAAAAACACGTTTCTCAGAACACACTTTCATATTACTACATTTCAGTATTTAAAATCCAATTCTATAATAAAAAGATGAAAGTAGACTTTATTTCCTAAAACTATATAAATCGTGTTTATTTACACAGTAAAAGAGCGTTTGACATCTAAAATGAGGTTGTAACTTGAAACCGCTAATCAAATGGACAGGGGGAAAATCAACAGAAATAAAGCATTTTAAGCACTTGATCCCTGATTATGAAAGATACTTTGAACCTTTCTTTGGAGGAGGAGCTCTTTTTTTCTTTCTAAAACCAAATAGAGCAATAATAAATGACTTGATTCCTGAACTAATGACATTTTATAAGTTCATAAAAAACGAAAATCTCACATTCAAAGAAGAACTTACACAATATGCTACAAACTGGGAAAACTACAGTGTTTTTATGGATGCGATTATTTCAAATTTAGTTGAAGTCTACTTGAAATTTCGTGAGAACACATATGATTTTGATGAAACAAAATCCTTAATCGATATCAGTTTTGAAGAACATAATCACTTAATATTCAAACTGTTTACTGAAGAATTTTCTAAGAATAATACTCAATTGCAAGAGTATATACGGAAAAATGTGAAAACCCGTTTCTTTAATCTTCACACACGTATTGATAAAAATGGAAATTTAAACACATTTGAAATTAGAGAACAATTAGAAACAGCCTTACGAGGTGGATATTATACCCATTTTAGAGAAATTTATAATGATTTTAAGAATGGAAAAATTATTTTGACATCTGAAAAGATGATTGCTAATTATTATTTCATAAGAGAATTTTGCTTTGGTGGTATGTTTAGGCAAAACAGTTCTGGAGGTTTCAATATTCCATATGGAGGAATAAACTATAACAGAAAAAATTTCAGAAGTAAGGTTAACCACATATTCTCACAAGATGTTTCTGAATTGTTTAAGAACACTGAGATTGAATGCACCGATTTCGAAACTGTGCTCAAAAAATATAGTCTTACCCAGAAAGACTTCATTTTTATAGATCCGCCATACGACTCAGCTTTCAAGAAATATGATGGAAAAACATTCAAAAAGGAAGACCATATTCGATTAGCTAGAACCTTAACGAATACGAAAGCTGATTTCATTCTTATAATAAAAAACACTGATTTCGTTCAACAAACGTATTGTACAGACAGTAATTTCAGCATCGAACCTTTTAAGAAAAAATATGCCACTAATATAAAGAGTAGATTTAGTAGAGATGTTGAACATCTAATTATATCAAAAATTAGCTAGTCTAATTACATTTATAATTACTTATTTCTTTCATACTAAAATAAATCTATCTGAATATTGAGGAAATTTCATTTTTTTAGTAGACTTTCTAACCCATAACCCTTTTCAATTAATTCCTTAATCTCTGCTGCAAATCTTGCTGCTGGTGCTCCATCTAGATTATCATGATCAACAGTTACAGTTACATTTAGACATTCTCTGATTTCTATCTTATCTTTGATGACCTTAGCTTTCTTTTCTATCCCACCTATGGTAATAACTAGTGGATGTCCAACATATGGTATGCCCCATCCTCCATTAAGTGCAGTTATTCCTACGGATGTGACTAAAACAGATCCTGCATAGCTTCTTAGGACTTTTGGAGTATTTTGAATCCTCTTTCTATATAATAGTCTTAAGGGTCGTGGAACTTTCAAGTAGACTTCGACCAGTTTATGAAAATCATCTGTAACATCTTTTGACACTTGAGCATTACGGATTTCTTTATGTATCTCTATTAATGGTTTTTTGTCTGCGGATCTAATAACATATAATATAGGCCAGGATTCACCCTCTATCTTTCTTTCAACAATCGTGGCAATATCTACTTCATTGAAAATAACTAACTTTCTTCTGCTTTTTCTTAGAGCATGTACTCTTTTATTATCTGAGACTGCTTTACCCACACAATTTATTATAAATGCTAAAAACGATAATTTCTCTCCTGTTTTTTCAAAATGAAGTTTAATCCTTTTCCGAGTCTCTGTAATATCAAAATCGAGTAATGCATGGACATTGTGTTTTTGCTCCAAATTGATATAAACCTCAGATGCAGCTTTTCTAATTTTTGATACTTTCAAGGTTTCAAAATTGTCTTTATCTTTTTTTCCCATTTTGCTCCGCTTTCCAGATTATATTCAGTTTTATGTATATCTTTTTGTAAATTCTTATACTTATCTTTTTGGTTATTTTTAGTTTTACTAGCCCCTTCTACTTTTTTAGTTAATTTGAAATATAACTGATTTTCTAACACTTGTATGAAACAAGTCTATGTTGGAATGGCTGCTTTAATTGAAAGAGATGGAAAGTATCTTATCATGAAGCGATCAGCAGAAAGAGATTTTGAACCAAATACCTGGGAAACTGTCACAGGAAGATTAGAATCTGACGAATCTCCTAATGTAGGAATCGTGCGAGAAGTTAAAGAAGAAACAGGTTTAGATGTGGAAGTTATAATGCCAGTAGACACTGGTTTCTTCTATAGAGGTAGCAAAGAGTTTCCTATGGTCTTCATCTCCTACTATTGTAAATACATAAAAGGAGAGGTTAAACTTGATTGGGAACATTCTGAGTTCAATTGGATAACCTTGGATGAAGCTTTAGAAAATCCAGATTTGAAACATTTCACAAAGATGTTCATAAACCTGAAGAATTTGAAAAAACATCTACCAGAGGATTTTAGGTTTCAATTTTCTAGTATCTAACATTCAGAAACAATACTGGATTAAAGCTCTATTCCATTTTCTCTATTGTATCCAAAATCCATTTAGCAATTTGTAGTTTGGTTCCTTCTTTTTTTTGTATTTCCCCTTCGAATGGAATTATCAATACTTTGTTTAAATCGCTTTCAAAACCATATTCCTTCTTCGAAACATCGTTAGCAATTATCAAATCTGCGTTAGCATTTTGCATTCGCTTTGTTGCTATTTCCTTTAGTTCTTCATCTGATTTCTTGTATTCAGCTTTGAAAAGTACTAATTGTGAAATAGGTGATGTTTCTTTTACTGCATCTGCTAATTTTTCAGTTGGTTTTAATTTAAATTCTAAATTTGAAGCTGAAGAAATTTTCATGTCACGAATTTCCTCAGATTCGAAGTCATTCATTGCAGCTGCTAATATTACATAATCATACTGATTTTCTTTGAGAGCACCAATCATTTGGTCATGCATTTCTTTGGCTGATACAACATTTACCTTATCTTCAATAACCCTAGGTGGGAGTAATAATGTTGCTCCGTAAACTAGCTTAACCTCTGCTCCTCTCCTCCAGGATTCTAAAGCTAAAGCATATCCCATTTTACCAGAAGAAGGATTTGAAATAAACCTTATTCCGTCAATGAATGCTCGAGTTGGTCCAGCGTTTATCAGGACTTTCTTCCCTTTCAATGAATTACTGTAAATCTCTCTAATGCAGTAATCTACTATTTCATCATTCTCAGGAATTTTAGCTTTCTCTTCTTCTACTCTAGGATAAACAAAGCTTACACCCATCTTCTTTAGTTTGTCAATATTTTCCTCAATAGCTGGATTATGCATCATTACTTCATGCATCGTAGGAACCATAATAATCGGAATCTTGTTTCCTAGCGCTGTTCCTGTCATCAAAGTGACAACTGTATCCATTATGCCGTTTGCTATTTTAGAAATAGAATTAGCTGTAATAGGCGCTACTAAAATTAAATCTGCCCCCTCTTCTTTCAGCCCGGCATATTTAACGTGCTCTACTTTCCCCTTAATCTCAGTTATAGGTATCTCACCTGTTGCCCATTCAAATATCCTGGGATCTACAAACTTTGCAGCTTCAGGCGATAACACTGGAATGACTTTTGCGCCATGTCTCATCAATTTTCTTGATATTTGTGGAGCAAGAAAACAAGAAATCGAACTTGTTATACAGTGAATAATTACCTTATCCTTAAGCTCATCTCCTTCTGTTCCGATGATATTACTTGATGGATGTGACATGTATAATCAATAATCTAAGATTTAAATAAATTTATGGCTTGGTTAGTTATTTACAAGTTTTTCTGGTGTGCAAAAAACTTGCACAATGTTACGGTTTAAATATTCACTTACTAATAAATCACAGATAAAAAGTTAGGTTTTTACTATGGCAAATATCAGTGATAAAATGAATGAAGCTCTCAACCAACAGATAGGAGAGGAGCTAGAATCAGCATATATCTATTTAGGAATGGCAAACTGGTTTGAAGAAAGAACTCTAGTTAAGCTAGCAGATTGGTTTGCAAATCAAGCAAAAGAAGAATTTGCTCACGCAATGAAGTTTAAATCCCATATTCTTGAAAGAGGAGGAAAAGTACATTATCCTGCACTGAGAGAACAAAAACAAGATTGGTCCAATATTATGGAAATATTAGAAACTACTCTTGGGCATGAACAATACATTACAGGCAAGATCAACGAATTATATGAGCTTGCACAAGAAATCAAAGAATACTCATCTATCCCTCTCTTATTATGGTTCATTGAGGAACAAGTTGAAGAAGAAGACAACGCTATGGCTCTAATTGACAGATACAAAGGTTACAAGAACGATTTCAATTTTGATCATCATGTTGTTAGAGAAGAAGCACAAGAATAGATTTTACTTTTTCTCATTTCTCATTTTTTCATCTTTCAATTTACGAAAATTATTAGCCCAATTTCTGTAACAACTAGGTGAACTCTAAAAAAACCTTATATTTAGCTTGCAATTATCCTATTCTGTGAGTAGCAAAAATACAATTCTTATTGCTGGATTAGGAGCTATTGGTTCTATCCTTTTTTCTCGGTTAGAGAAAAAGAATGTAGAGCTAGTATGTTTGACTTCAAATAGGGGAACCATAGAAATAAGAGAAAAAGGTTTGTTTGTTCAACTATTTTCTGATGATGCTCCTAAATTACATAAGGCAGAAGTGTATGAGTTTCTACCTGAAAAAAGTAAATTCAAGAAATGTATTGTAGCTACAAAAGCATACAATAATCAAGTTTTAGCGGATTATCTAGTCGATTATATGGATGATGAAGCATCTATTTTACTGTTTCAAAACGGTATTGATGTTGAGAAACCTTTTACTGAAAAAGAAAAAGATTGGAAGATTACCCGTGCGATATCATCTATAGGTGCGTTTCGAGATGAGAAAGGGGTTACTGAAACAGCTGTTGGGGAAACTAAACTCGGAGTAATGAATTACAACGATATTAAAGAAATAGAGCAATGGAAAAAATTGTTGTTATCAATAGGTTTGGATGTTTTAATTCCTGAAGATTTGAATAAAAATTTTGCATATCACTATTATCTCAAAGCAATAGTAAATTCGACTATCAATCCTATAGGTTCAATTACAAAGTTGAAGAACGGTGATATAATTAAAGATAAACAACTTCTAGATCTCATTGAGCGAATTGTAGATGAAACCATAGCAATTCTTTCAAGAATGATGACTATATCCAAAACAGATGCACTTGAAACTATCTATAAAATTGCTCGAAACACTTCAGATAATAAATGTTCAATGCTTCAGGATCTCGAAAAAGGTGTTAAAACTGAAATTGATTATCTTAATGGTAAATTTCTAGAAATTAGCAAACGTGAAAATGTAGAAGCGCCAATTAATTCTAAACTTGTTTCTATAATAAAAACACTATCAGATAAAAGTGAACCAGAAGAATTAGCTATTTTAGAATTCAAATCGTTGTTATGAGGGATAAAATGACAAACTATTGGGTAGCCTCTCATATTTCTGGACTTTTTGCAATCTATGATGAAAACATAGACCCATTGAAAAGAGGTTCTCGAGGAGCTGGATTTTCAATATCTCGAGGAACTACTACAACAGTGAGATTTTCCGAAGACAATGAAAATCACTTTTTTTTCAATAAGAAAGAAGTAGAAGTAAATCTTGCAAACGTATCGAACTTCGTTCTCAATCATTATTCAAAATTAGTTCAAGCTAATAATGAAGGTGATTTTGGTGTTTCAATTCATCATGAATTTGAGATTCCCTTATCCGCGGGATATGGTGCTAGTGCATCTGGAGCTCTCAGTTGTGCATTTGCACTTAATGATCTCTTGAAACTTAATTTGAATGAATATGAAATATATCAAATTGCGCATACTGCTGAAATTATTGAAGGTGGAGGTTTAGGAGATATTTTAGCTTTGTACAAAGGAGGTTGGGAATACCGAACCTTAGAAGGTGCTCCTTATGTCGGAAAAGCAAAAAATATCCTCAGTAACCAATTCAAAGTAGCAACTCTATCTTTTGGTGAAATGAACACAAAATCTATTATAAAAAACATCAATTGGAAAGAAAAAATTAACAGTGTAGGTAACTTATTACTGCAAAATATAATCAGTGAACCTACAATCAGGAACTTTGGTTTAGCCTCAAGACATTTTGCTGTTTCCTCAATGTTGGCCACTCCAAATGTCATAGAATTCATGAATAAATATGATAATGAAAATCTCATAATTGGTCAAATAATGTTAGGCGATGGAATATTTATCCTCTACAAAGATTCTGATGATTTGCCTAATCATCCTAACCTTGTGAAAGAAACTATCTGTCATTCAACAGTTAAAAAACGCTAATTAACCATATCTGTACTCTTCTGAGGGGTATTTCCCTTCTTTAACTTCATTGATAAAATCCTTCACTGCTTTTTTAACAATTTCTTTGACATTAGCATATTTCTTAACAAATTTTGGTTTATCAATAAAAGACAACCCAATCAAATCATCAATAACGAGAACTTGACCATCACAGTATTCACCTGCCCCTATACCAATAGTGGGTATAGTTAGTTCTTCTGTTATCTTCTTGGCTAATTTCCAAGGAACAGATTCTATAACAATAGAAAATGCCCCGGCATCTTCCAACTTAATAGCATCTTCTAGAAGTTTGGATTCTGCTCCTAATGATTTGCCCTGAACTTTGAAACCACCAAATTTGTTTACATACGTTGGAGTTAATCCTATATGACCCATTACTGGAACTCCTATTTCCAATAATGCCCGAATCTCTTCTGTTCTTTCTTCTCCACCTTCTAATTTCACAGCTTGGCAATTTCCTTCTTTGATTAACATTCCTGCTTGCTTAATCGTCTCTTCTTTGCTCAATCCGTATGAAAGAAAAGGTAAATCCCCGATGACAAGAGCTCGTTCTGCTCCTCTCGAAACAGCTTGAGTATGACGAATCATATCATCTAAAGTCACTTTGAGAGTATTTTCATAACCAAGAATCGTCATGCCTAATGAATCTCCAACTAAAATAGTGTCTATGCCCATCTGATCTATAATTCTGGACATTGGATATGTATAAGCTGAAATCATAGTGATTTTTTCTCCTTCCTCTTTCATTTTCCGAAGATTTTTTATGGTGACTTTCTTCATCATTTTTTTCATCTCATAGGTTTTTTGTAGGATCTTCCAATTTTCCTTCAGATAACTCTTTTAGTCTTGAAGACATGAAATTTAACGTTTCTTGAAGTGATTTATAATTGTCAAAGTCATTTATTAACTCTTTTAATTCATCAGTGTCCTTCTCCTTTAATCTCAAGGATTCTTCAATCATCTCTGGTACAGCTCTAATAACATTGTTTACTATCGAAACATTAGACCAGAGAGAAGTTCTAGATAGAGGATTCAGGTCAATCGTTATTACTTTTTTACCAGCTCTTCTAAGAGCCATCGTTCTGTCTCCATCTTCAAGGGGAACAAGAACTAAATCAGCAGAATATATCCCTCTCAAATCAACTATTCTCCTTAAATGTGATAGCTCTTCAATTGTTTCATAATACTCAGGTTCAACTCCAAGAATTGTCTTTGTACCTGCATTTTCTAAAACGCTAGTTATTGCTTTAATTCTCTCCTCGCTTCGATAAAACAAATTGATTTCAAGCAAAGCTCCTGTTTGCTCTGAAAGTTGAACTATTTCTTTTGGACAGAGAGCTGCTATGTTTCCATTTACGCTGATAATAGGTTTTTTGGCAGTTAATAACATAGCAACTGCAACCTCTTGTTGCTTCTGTGCATAGTTCGGTGTTTTTTCTCCTAATAAGTAATCGTAAGCTTCCCCACGACCATGAGCTATTAGTCCTGCTTCAGCTACTATTTTTTTATGCATGCCTTCTATGATTTTTTCACGTATTCTCAAAGATTCTGCTCTAGGATGATTATCAAGAATTGTCATCTGAAATAACTTGAACTTCGTTCTTTATAACTTTAGTTGAATTTGTGAGGATTATCTTTAAGCATCGATGTATCAAGATTTAAATAGCATACTCTGAGTTTCCTCTTCATGAATCGAAGAACCTTCTGGAGTAGAGTGAATCACTTAATAGGTTTGATATTATATTGTTTCATTGCTGCCTATTTCATATGGTCTCTAGTTAACATTATTGGTGATTTTAATCTTGAATTAAATGTTGTAGGACAAATCCTCAATATACTTGCCTTATTTGTTGAGATTTTTGGTTTTGTATTTGCTCTTTATTTTGCTATACAATTGATTGACGGAGTTCTCAAAGTTGGAGAAATTCCTTACGATATTGAGAAGATTACTGGAGAAACGAAAGTTAGTGTAATTGTTCCTACCCATAATGTCCAAGCAAGTGTTTTAGAAGAAACAATTAAGGGATTTAGTCTTCAAACATATTCAAACTTCGATTTATGGGTTGCTGATGATAGTCCAAATGAAGATCTAAGACAAGCTTGTGTGAAAGTGTGCAAAAAATATGATGTTAAATATTATTACGAAGATAACAAACGTTTCAAATCCGGCATGCTAAACATTGTGATTCCCAAAACAAAAGGTAGTTTGATCGCGTTCTTCGATGTAGATCATATTCCCACTTCAGGAATTCTTGATAAATTTGTAGCGATCATGGAACAATATCCTGAATATTCTTTTATACAAGCGAAATTTGGTTTCAGAAATGTTACCAACCGTTTACATATTTGGGAAGCTATGGGTTTGATGCAAGCATTTTGTTCTGAAAACGCTCGAAGGAAAATTGATACAGTTCTTTACAATGGTACAACAGCTATTTTCCGAAGAGAAGATTGTTTTCCAATACCTGAAGAAAAAATGACAGAAGATTATGATTTATCCTTGAATTTAATTTTCAATAATATGAAAGGATATTTCCTAGACGAGATAGGATCTATGTCTTTAGTTCCAGATACTATGGCTCATCAGATCTCACAATCCTTCAGGTGGTTCACAGGTCAATCTGGAGCTATGTTCGATTATGCAATTAGGTTAGTTAAACTGGTTTTTCAGAGAAAAATAAAATTGAGACAAGCAATTGATATTGCTTTTTCTTCATTTCTTGTGGTTGGTGCAACTTCATTTTACACATTAAGTGTTCTTTACAGTATCATATATTTTGCAAGAATTCCATTAGTTAGGGCATGGAATTTGGGTCACATCTGGCTAATAATAATTACAGCATTAACAGCTATAATTTATCTTGCGACTATTACAGCAACTACAATATATTCAATGAATTCTGCATCCTTCCCGCTGAAGTATTGGCATATACCCTTTTTCCTTTCCTTTGGTAGTATGATCTCACCATTTTATATTATCCCTGCATTTAGAGGCTTAATGGGTCAAAACAAGCTTATTCCAGGTAAAACAATGTGGAATAAAAAAATACCTATTTTCCGTATTGCATCAATATACTCTGTCTTTGGTTTATTCTTCTTGTACCTAACAGTTGATTCAATTTTTCAACAATTATGTTACTATTATACTCTAGGTTTTTGTTATTATGCAGACCCTTATCGTAACTTTTTCTTTTTGTTGTTCGCTTTGGTTGGTTTTACTCTTATATTTTGTTTGCCTTTCATGGCTATAACAAAAAAATATTTCAAAACTAAAATATATGAAGACAAGCATATTTACCATTAATTATTCATTTGTAGGATAGAAATCTAAGTCAAACAATCTTTCTTGAGATTTAGACATCCTTTCTTCATCTATTATAAGGAAGAAATTAAAATCAAAGGCTGAATATTTAAATATCCTTTCGCAATAACCATGTTTATGCGTAAAAGAGTTATCGGGAGTCGAATCAATCATATCTTTGGGTATATATTATACGGTTTCATTGCAGCATACTTTGTCTGGTCACTCATCAATATTATTCTTAATATTGGTTCACATGAACCATTGACTGTTGGAGGTCAAATACTTAATATTTTAGCTCTTCTAGTTGAAGTTGCTAGTTTCTTTATTGCTCTTTATTTCGCGATTCAATTAATTGATGGAGTTTTACGTGTTGGTGAAGTTCCTTATGATTTAAAGGCTTTGACAGGAAAAATAAAAATTAGTGTTATTGTTCCTATCCATAATGTTCAACCAATTGTGTTAGAAGAGACCTTGATTGGTTTCACAGAACAGACATATCCCAATTACGAAGTTTGGGTTGCTGATGATAGTCCAGATGAAAATTTAAGAGAACAGTGCAAACAAATAAGTGAGGAGCATAATGCAATCTACTATTATGAAGAAAATGATAGGTTCAAAGCTCATATGTTAAATCTTGTTATACCAAAAACCAGTGGAGATGTTATTGCATTTTTCGATGTAGATCATATTCCAAAACCCGATATTCTTGCAAAATTTGCCGCCATTCTAGAACAATATCCAGAATTTGCTTTTATTCAAGCAAAATTTGGTTTTAGAAATGTCACCAACTTCTTACATGTTTGGGAAGCGATGAGTTTAACACAACAATTCTGCTCAGAAAATGCTCGAAGGAAGATCGGAACCGTTCTCTACAGTGGCTCTACAGCTTGTTTCCAAAGAGAGTTTGCATATCCAATTCCTGAAGGAAAAATGACAGAAGACTTTGACCATTCTGTTAATCTAATAATGGAAGGAAAGAAAGGATATTTCCTCGATGAAATAGGGTCTATGTCTCTGGTTCCAGAAACTATGGCTCATCAGATCAGTCAGCTCTTTAGATGGTTCACAGGTCAATCAGGGATAATGTATGATTATACTGGTAAATTAATCAAGTATACTTTAAAAAGAAAACTGAAATTTAGACAATCACTTGATGTTGTGCTATCTTCTCTATTGGTTGTAGCTGCAACTTCATTCTATTTCCTTGGAATTTTCTATGCGATAATATACATGTTGGATATACCTTTAGTAAGGGCATATATGCTAGGACAATGGTGGTTAATTATAATCCTTTCACTGACTTTTATTATCTATTTTGCGACAATTTCAGCTACAACAATGTATACGATGAAATCAGCAACATTCCCCCTCAAAATATGGTATGTTCCTTTCTTCTTATTATTTGGAAGTTTTACAGCTCCTTTCTTTTTGATACCTGCTTTCAAAGGATTATTTGGAAAGCACACTATGATTCCTGGAAAAACCCAATGGAATAAGAAAATACCTATCTATAGATATGGGGTAATATTTAATGTAGTAGGCATTTTCTTTCTGTATCTGACTGTTGAATCTATTTTGCAGCAAATTTGTGCAACAACCACATGGCTTGGGAGTTGTGCTATTTTCGGACCAGAACCATATCCGAACTTCTTTTTCACTCTTTTCGCAGTTATTGGATTAACCTTAGGTTTTATTCTTCCTTTCTTAGCAATATCCATGAAGGTATTTAAACCGAAAATCTATGATGAGGAACATATTTATCACTAAAGAGCAAGAGATAATATCCTCTACTTTTTTACTTGCAAAAGACAAATATTATAAGTAACATCTAGACTCATAAATTCAGCACTAATAACACGTGATAATCTTGGGCTTTGTCTTTGAAACTCTCTACATTTTGATTGTTAGTAGTTGTTTCATCTATTTAGCAAATATTATAAAAAATAGCAGAAATGGTTGGGAATATCTGAATCTCCAAGATTATGAATTGCCTTTGGTAAGTGTTATAGTTCCAACTTTAGAAGAGGAAAATAATATTGGTAAATGTTTGAAAAGTTTAACAGCTCTAGACTATCCTAATCTAGAAATAATTGTAGTTGACGGAGGATCAAAAGATAGAACCACAGATATTGCAAAAGAATATGATGTAAACGTAATTGTTGATGAAAACTTACCTAGAGGTTGGGTGGGGAAATCTTACGGGTGCCACATAGGATACCAAGCCTCAAAAGGTGAAATTCTATTATTTACTGATGCAGATACAGAGCATACTCCAAAGTCACTAAAAATTGCTGTTGAACATCTCCTTTCGACAGATACAACACTGTTATCCTTATTTCCTTATCAAAAAGCTGAGAAATGGTTTGAATATTTAGTTGGTTTTATGTACTTCCTTAGTTACATAGGAGGGGGACCAAGAGATAAAATAAACAATCAATTTGATAAATCTGCATACATGGCAAGTGGTCAGTATATGCTGTTTTGTAGAAAAGGTTATGAGAGATTAGGTGGTCATTTAGCTATAAGTTCCTCACTTGTTGAAGATGTTGCATTAGCTAAACTTTGTAAGGAAAAGGAACTGAAGCTTTACTTCTTCGATAATACAAAAATAGTCTCAACAAGAATGTATCCAGGAGAATTCATCGATTTCTATAGAGCTTTTAAAAGAGCAATTTGGGGAGGAATAACAACACTCCCTATCTGGAGAGTTATGTTTGTCATCTTCTGGTTAATCTATTGCTTAACTGCACCATATTTTCTAGCAATGTCTATTGTCAATCCAACATCATGGATGGTCTGGGATTTTTCGGTAGGTATAACAATAAATATAGTCTTGTATCTAATTTGGGGCGTAACATATTATCTGTATTGGAGAAAACGAGGAAAAAACAACGCTATGTTTGTCCTATTTTACCCTATAGCAATGGTTGTAGTGATTACAATAATTTTCTTATCGTTGTTAAATGGATTTCTTGGAAATAAGGTTTCTTGGAGAAACAGGTATTATTCTACAAAACCAGAAAAAAGAAAAACTCTTAGTGAAATAAGTTCTGAAGCTTTGAAAGGTTCTAAGAAAAAGGGAAGAACTTCAAGTGATTCTCAACAAGATTTAGAGATTTTTTCATAACCAAAGAAATCCAATTCTTCTCCAATTAGATCTGCAACAACATAATCAAAATCATGTGTAAGATGCATAGTATCAGATTTGATAATTTTAACTCTCTTGTTCTTAAACAATGATTTAGTAAATTTTAGATCTTCTTCATCGACCATCATTTCTTTCTCAAGATGAATGAATAAGGTTGGAATGTTTAAATTATCTTTATGTATGCTGAAAACTTCTTTACCAATCTTTCTTAGACAATAGTTATACTCCTTTTTAATTTCTCTCGTTCCATTTTCTGTTAACCTAATAATACCTTCAAATGAAGCTTGTTTCGCTTTATGAAGATTGAAACCAGTAAGAATAAAGTTGAGTGGAAATAGAAGAACCATCAAAATGAAGAAAGAATATATGATTGGAACTGGAAGGTAGAAAAGGAAATTAAGAAACCAGTGAGAAAGAACCTGTTTAGAAGCGCCATTAAGACTAACTCCTTGACAATTATTTAATGGCTTTCTACTCATCAACTCTATGATGATAGAACCTCCCAAACTGTGTCCCACAAGAATGTAAGGTTTATCTTTTGGTATCTTGGATTCTAGTTCTTCTAAATGATCTTCAACAGTATACCGTTTGTAATTGCTAGTCCAGACAACATTATCTTCACCAAATTTCTTAGCATAAGCAGGATACTCTCGAGTATAATTTCCAAAACCAGCTGCAACAACAACATAAGGTTCTGAATCATGCATATTTTTCCTAACAAAAGTTACTAGTTCTTAAAACTTGTTAGCGTTTCCAAATGTATAGAAATGCTTGAAACAATTTATATAAACACACAATCAATTAAGTAGAGAAAAAAATTGAAAAAGATGGCATTAATCTGTTGAGTTGATGTGTCTATTTACTCTTAGCTGTTTGAACCAAACCAAATATGGCTGCAATAAACATAATTATCGGTGATATTGGTATACTCAGATCAAATGAAATCCATGTGTTGTCTATAAAAAGAATATATGCCACTAAAGCCATTACAGCACACCCTAATAATAACACGTCACCAATAAATGATAGTGTCTTATTGTTAAAGAATGATAGAATAAGGTATAACGCAAGTGCAAAGAGAGTCAAAATTGTCAATAAGCCTTCAATTGTTAAAACTAAATCAAGGCCATCTAATTCGATAAACCAGTGAGTATTGCCATCTCCCGCGTCTGTGACAAAATCAAACGTTTTATCAAAAACGTAATCAATTCTTCCATCTTCTGTATACCAACTAAAACTGTGAAAAGCGATTGTTGTAGAACCTCCACGGATCATAATTCCTCCAATTGGTGTCATCATATATGTAGTGTCCTCAAATAGGAGTTCTCCAGAATGAATGCTGAAAGGTGCAACTACTAAAAGAATACCAATTATTAGTTTCCAAATTTTCATATTACGATTACTGTGTTTATTATAAATAAATATTCTGGGTTAATACGCTTCTTCATCCAAAATCTTAAAACAAGAATATTTCTTTATAGTTCGATAATATTGACCGAAGACCAATATGAGCCTGATTTAGAAACTTATATTCAAGAAAAAAAATTCTGGGAGAAATCATCTAAAGAATATGTTACAATGAGTGATGGTGCAGAATTGCTTTGTTCTTATACTACACAGAATAAAAGATCAAGTGGAATCACAATTTTGTTTGGTCCCGGATATGGTACTGGAGTTCCTAGTTGGACTGATCTTTGGGATGAATTATCTCCTGATTTTGACTTTTTCGTCTTCGATTCTAGAGAGAAGAGTACTTCCAGAGTAAAATGGGGTCACAAAGCAAACATGGAAAGACTCGGTCTAGATATCAAGGAAATCGTTGAACACTTCAAATTTGACGAGAGTAAACTAATTATAATTAGTGCAAGTTTTGGTTGTAGCACACTGGCAAGAGCGATAGTAGAATATGACCTTAATCCAGCAGGAATTGTATTCATTGGTCCTTCAATTAAATTCATCTTACCTAGGAAGATACTTTGGTTAGCATATCTCATCCCTTCCTTTATTTTGCAATACATTGCCTTTCCCATTGTCAAACTTTGGATCAATCTCGTTATACCTAAGGGATTCCAAAGGAAGAATTACCATGGTTTCATAAGTCGAGCCAATGCAATGAGATGGAAAAAAACCTTAAGTATTGCAAAATGGAATGCGATGGTAGATTACGAGAAAATTACTGTTCCTGCATTAATTACCAAAGATTCTAAAGATGCTCTACACACAGTCAGTTTTTCTGACAATATCTCTGCAGCTATCGAAGGTTCTAAAATTCTTGAAGTTCCAGGTTACAATTATATGCATCATCGACCTGGAGTCAAGGAGTTTGCACAATCTCTTAAGGATTTCATTAAAGAAATTCTTCCAATTTAGATTTCACAAAAAACTTATATTATAGTTTAACCGCAAGAAATCGTTTATTATGAGTATTGTTAATAAAACTAATAAGAAAAACATTTTTCTTTTCTCATTTTTTGATGTAGCAAATACTGTATACTCTCAAATTATTCAATCAACTATCATTTTGAGATATATTCAGATTATCGGTCAAAAAGAGTATGGAATGGCTTATGATGAGGCAACACTCTTTTTCACTACAGTTCAAGCTTTAAGCCAAATCTTCGTTATAGCTCTAATTCCGTTGTTTGGAGCAATGATGGATAGAATGGGTAAAAGAAAACCGTGGGTTATTTCGATTACAGCTCTAACACTTGTAACCACTTCTCTATTCTGGATAAAGAAAGATTTGGTTGTCGTAATGACGTTGTTTATTTTAGCAAATCTAAGTTATTGGGCTGCATTATCCGCATATGATGCAATGATACCAACGCTTGCAGCTGAAAAGGACATAGGTAAAACTTCTGGATTTGCTATGGGTTTAGGCTGGGTAAGTATAATTCCTGCAATAGGTTTGTTACTCCTAATGAATTTCATCTATAGTCCTCTGGGAGAACCTAATGCCGATCCAACGGCAGGACCAGTGAATTATGGATATTATGGTGAATGGCTAACTTATGTTGCATGTGCAGTTATGTTCTTGTTATTTATGATTCCATTCTTCTTCACAAAAGAGAAAACAAGACCGAAAGAAAAAATGACATTTGGAAATCTTATGAAAGATTCTTTTGGACAGCTCTATAGAACATTTAGAGATATCCGACAACACAAAAACATGTTTTTGTTCATTATTGGATTTTTCTTTATTGTTGATGTAGCTAACACGGCAAATCTGATAATCTTGAACATACTACGAGATGGAATCGGTTTTCCTGAGAGTCAGTCATTAATTCTTGAATTACCAGTAGTAGTACTGGCAATAATTATTATTCCAATTATTGGCTGGCTGGGAGACAAAATAGGTCCAAAAATTACCGCATATATAGTAGGAGCTCTTTATTTGGTAGGAATGACCTGTGGAGTTTTTGCGATATGGTATGGTGAAAAAAGCATTGTTCCAGAGTTCAGCTTGATGTTCGTTTTAACCTTTATAATGATGGTATCAGTTGGAGTAGGTATAGGTGCAACGTGGGTTGTTCAGAGAGTAATGATACTAAAATTAGCTCCTCCCGATAAAGTAGGTGAATATGTAGGTTTCTCCTATATAACAGGACGTTTGAACGCTTCTGTTGCATTTTTGATATGGGGTGGATTGATTGCTCTATTCTATGATCACTTTGCAGCACAAGGTAAACCTTGGAGAACTTTTTCTGTTGCGCTAGTCTTCCTTGTTGTACTACTCATCATAGGTTTAATTATAATATATTTTGTTAAACTTCCTTCTGATGAAACCAGGAAAAAATGGGCAGAGGACTATCTAGAAAAAGGCATGAAAACACAAACTGAATTGGAACAAGCTGAACACTCTGGTGAAGTTCCTAATAGCTAATCTATCTCGGATTAGTAATTTTCTCCTTTTTTCTTTTTATTCTTCATATGGAAATTCTTTTTTAGTTGTATGTTCAAATTCTATTAACTTGAGGACTAGAACTTACTTTGCTATATTGACTGTTTTCGCTTTGTTAGGTGTAATGATGTTTAATTCTAGTAGTATGATTCAAGGACAAACTGAGTCATCTAGTAATCTCGCTATTAATTCTTCGAATTCAATTGTCATTCGTTCCCATATTGCGACAATCGATATATTCACAGTTAACTCAGTTTCCATGAGCGAATCTTTTGTTATAGAAAATACTAACGCAGTACCAATAAGTTCAGTTAATTTGTGGTTGAACCATTCCATAAATACCTTAGTAATTGAAGATGCTGAAGGTATCTTAATCTATAACTGGTACCCTATAACTAATACTTCCAATTTGGTTGAAGTCAATTTTAGAAATGATGTCGAGCAGAATGAAACCTCAAGTTTTGTCATAAAATATGATATAATTACTCCATTGATACTTACAGAATCAGATCCATCTTTCTATTATATTGAGTTTTACTCAACCATATCACATTATACTTTATCACATACATTTTCTGTAATTCTCCCAGAAAGAAGCTTCATTCATGACGCTGATGGAGGTTTATCGCCCTTTTATCCATTAAATGCAACACAGATTCTAATAAAAAACCGAATTATTGTCTCTTGGATGTTTACTAATTTATCAATCTCCTCAAATCCATTTTTCTTAGTTCGTTTTGATGAACCAATCATTCTTGAACCTGAATCAACTTTTCTAACATCTAATTACAGCTTATTTATTTTCGGTGTGATAGCAGGAATTTCCTTAGGTGTAGCGAGTACAACTTGGTTAATTCGTTATAGAGAAAAGAAAGCAATACAAAAACTTGGAAGAGTGCTATTAAATGAAAATCAAAAAGCTCTTATCAAAATAATTTATGATAAAAAAGGAAAGATTTCTCAAAGAGATTTGTGTGAAATTACAGGCTATTCAAAGTCTAAAATCTCCCGAAACCTTGTTCCTTTGGAAGAACGGGGTTTGATCAAAAGAGAACGTTGGGGTCGTACTTATGTTGTTTATTTGACAGATGACGGTCGTACAGTTATAGAGTGAAACGTTGCACAACGTTGCATTTTAACCTTATTTGGTCATGCAACAAAGTAAAATGCAACATCTCATATATGCTGCTTTTCTATAAATGTTAGATAAAAATGATTTCCAAAACTAAAATTTTTATGATGGCAATGGTTGGAGTTCTCTTTGTTTCCACATTATCAACAGCTGTAGCAGTGCCTTCTTCAGATATGAAAGCTGAAAACAGACAAGGATCAATGTACATAGAAACCTCAAACATTAAAGTTAAAATGCATTCGGGAAAACCTGATATCTTCTTCTGGTTAGGTTCTGCATCTGAAACAGGAAAAAATACAGAGGTTTTTCATGTTAGTTTTCATTATATTACTGAACTGTTTGGTAATGATTTGATAATAGATTCAAGGGATGAATTTGGTGGTAAAGTCTATAATCTAGCTTCCGATCAGATTACTTGGACTTTGGATATTACTAACACCACAAATGAAATAACTATCACACAAACTTCTTCAGAACTTGACAATGGAGCTACACTTACCTTTGTTTATCATGTGTATTTAGAGGATGTAACTGTAACACAAACTATTGACGATGTTGAATACACTCATGAAGTGAAAGGTCTCAAGGAAGTTAAATTCGATATCATTATAGATGGTTGGACTTTTAGTGAAGACGCAGTTGGTTTAGCTCTTCATGTTAAGGTTCACGAAAATCACTTTAGAAGTAGAGTACAACTTGGGGATAGAGTTAATGTGCCTGAAGAATCTCAATCTGCAAGCATGCCCGATCAAGCCAATACTACTACTGACAGAACAGCAAATCATACAAGAGATGGTGTAGGTTTTTACGATGACGATGATCTTAAGGGTTATTTCGCTTGGACTCCTGAAGCTGATGTTTTTGATGAAGATGGAACCTATGTTGATACCGTTACTGTAAATTCTACTGCAACAAGCTTTGGTGAAGATTCTTCTTATGGAATCGGTCATGCTTTCGGTAGAGAGTTCATTAATCTGTTCTTAGTCTATCCTAATTATGGTGATAACCTAAAACTTGTTCATGACCCCGTCCTTGGTATAGATGACACTGGATACGTCAGTGTATCTTTGTATGCATTCTTAGCCATACCTGTTATAGCGATTGCTGCTTTAGCAATAAACAGAAAGAGAAAATAGAACCCCCCTTCTTATTCTCTTTCTTCTTTTTCTATTTTTTAGTTTTGATGTAAATTAAGAAATTTTTTCAATACTTCATTGAAATCCTCTGGATTTTCAAGGTTTGAAGTATGTCCTGCATTAGGTATAATTTCTGATTTGCAATTTGGTATTAAGTTTTTCATTACTTCTGCATGATACTGCACGGATTTTGATTCATTTTCACCATTAAGAACTAAAGTAGGCAAATTTATTTTAGCTAAATCTTGAAGTTTGAAATCATAAATGGCACCGAATACTTTTAAATACTCTTTTTTATCCATTTTCAACATTTCATTTATTTCATATTCCTCAATTTTATTATTGCCAATCCACTCTTTTCCTCTTGTTAATTTTGCAAACCAAAATGAAAACTTAATAAAATTTCTCACGCCCATTATTCGTAATGTTGGTATCATCACCCATTTTGGAAATAAAATGTAGACCATTAATTTATCCCAACATGTTAAAGAGGTTGATATAGCAGTGTCGCTTAAGATTAGTGTTCTTAGATCTTGTGGATATTTCGTAGCATAAACTTGTGCAATCATTCCACCCAAGGATAGTCCACATATAATTGGTTTTGCAATATTCAATTTTTCAATTAATTTTTTTAGATCATCTGCAAATAATTCGATGGAATACTTTCTTAATGGTGAAATTCCTGTTTTTCCATGTCCTCTGATATCATATGTAATAACTTTATAGAACTTAGAAAAGTAATCTACTTGAGGTTGCCACATAGTAGAAGTAACTAAACCTCCATGAATGAATATGAAGGGATTTCCTTTTCCATTAATTTCATAATATGTCATGATGTCATTAGTCTTTATTTTGGACATATTTATTTCAACTTCTTGTTTATTAAATAAATTTTCTATATCCTGTAGCAATATTAAATTTAAGAAAAGTAGTACAAAAAAGAAAAAAATCAATGGAGATTCTGCTCCTATATGGAAGATGACATCTAACTGAAGTAATTTATTCCATAACTACCTCCACCTCTTTTTTTAATAGACATTTTCTACTAAAAATTTATATGCTTTATTGACTAAGAGTAGATGGTGAACAAATTTATGGTCAAATGTTTAATTGTGTACTTCTCCGTTGGGGGAACCACCAAAAAAGTTGCCAATAAAGTAGTAGCCGGATTGGAAAGTGTAGGCTATGATGTTGACTTGCATGATCTAACGGGTGGTGTGCCGCCTTCTATTGAGAATTATGATCTTTTAGGAATAGGAACTCCAGCATATTTTGTGAGTCTACCATTTAACGTAGCGGACTATCTCAAAACTATTCCAAAATTAAATATTCCCTTCTTTTCATTTATTTTGTATGGATTTGTTATAGGAGAAGGAGGCAATCGTTTGAGAAAGAAACTTACAAAAAAGGGCGGAAGAGATGTAGGATATTTAAAGACTCGCGGCAGAGAAGATTTTTACGGATTTGTAAAAAGTGGATATGTATTATTTCCAAACAGTCCCAATGCTGAAGATTTGGAACGAGCGGAGAATTTTGGTAAAAATATCAAATCCAATATAGAGAATGAAAATTATATTTCTGAAGAATTTGATGAAAGACCACCTTTCATGTTTCGTTTTCAGCGTGCTATAAATGCAAAGTGGATAACTCATTCAATGCTTTACAAAATGATCAAGGTCAATAAATCTAAATGCACTAAATGCGGAATTTGTGTGAATATATGCCCGACACACAATATAGTTATGGACGATTCCGGGTTTCCGAAGATTGGAAAAGATTGCCTTGGTTGTTATTACTGCGAGCGAGATTGCCCAGAAGAAGCAATTACATCCATTCTTGATACGAAAATGGCTAAACCAATCTTAAAATATAACGAAAACCTGATTCCGAAAGTTGTCGGTGATAATTTCGAAAGAGTACAATTGATAAATGGAAAAGTGGAAAAAATATAGTAAAATTTTGTTTAATAATGTGCGTCTCTCATCATAAACCCCCTGAATCAGTATGCTTGCATACTGGATGAAGGGCTATCCTTTTTTCCAATGGTCGATGGTGAAGTATTCGGTCTTTTTTTCCTAACTTAAATAATTGTACATATATTTGTATCTGTGATTTGTCTTTTTGCTTCTAGGAAGAATTCTTATTCTTGTTAAACACCAAGCTCTTTACAGTAACAGGGAAAGCTTGACCAGAGTATAGAGGAGCACCAATATCGATCCAGTCACCCTCCTCAAGTTCCAATTCATCCATACAAATGAGGTTACTCTGAATTGCTGTTTCACGACGGAGGGCTATTCCCACAGATCCTCCCATATCTTGACCGAAAATCAAAATGATCATCATATTTTTACTAATTGAATTAGGGAGAGCTTTTTCGATGGCTTTAGCAAATTCCGGTAAATAATAAGCGGATCTATGGATTGGATCCTTGAAGTATAAAGCAACTAAATCCCCCCCCTCTTGCATATCAAATCTCTTGAAAGCTCGATTAACTTCTTTTTCAAGATTCTCTGGACTGAAGTTTTCTTTTAGTATATTCACATTGATAACTGGGATATTTTCGAGTGGGAACAAGATACTTTTATCAAAATAGCATGTAGATCCAGATACAGAAAGGGAAAAAGAACCAGCTCCTATAACCGTAGCCCTAATCTTATTTTCGGGTTCGAATATTGGTAACTCGTATTCTTCCATTAACGCCTTAATTTCCTCTGCGAGATACGCTCCAATGTCATTATATGCCTTACTCTCACCATAGATCATCTCTGCTACTCCACCAGAGAAAGAAAATTCATCTATTGGAATAGAAAAATCTAGATTATCTGTCATCATCAATTCCTTAGCGATATAGCTTGTTGCTGGTCATGATCACTATTATCTTAGAACAACTAGAGAAGGAATAACTCACTTTGTAACAGGTGGTGCAGGCGCTCCTCTTTATACTCCTACAGCTACTGGTAATGCTATTGAAGGAGATGTCTACTTCGCTGAGTATAATTACATTAATGTGACAGTTACGAATGAAGAAATAACCTTTGAAACAATGGTATTTTCAGAAGATTTCGAAGATGTTACAATGGAAGATAATTTCACAATTTCATTGCTTCCTGAGGAAACTCAGCAAACAGCTCTTTATTTGTTGCCTGCTTTAGTAGTGTTTGCAGTTCTTGTGGTTGTTAGACGTAAAATCACGCAATAACAATCTTCTTTTTTTATCGTATCCAGTCCTTTATCTTGCATCCATTTCCATTTTATTGTAAATAACAATTTCAGACTTGTATAATGTATTTTAGGTAAATCTTTTATATCACTAAATATCAGATTGTTTTACATTCTATCTATTGAATCTATAAGGTGTTTGGTATATCTCAGTGTTACATAGGAATCAATATCGGATCAGTTTCTGTTAATTTTGTAAATATTGATGATGAAAACAATATTAACATAATTAAGAGGTCACATCTAGGAAAACCTAGCGAAGTTTTAGATGAAATTTTAGCTGAAAACAAAACACTAAAAGAAAGTTTCTATAGAGTTAGTGGCTCTTTTGGAGACGTTTCAGAGGTTGTTGCAGTAGAACGAGGTGTAAGTTCATTTGATGAAAAATTTGATGTTATTATTTCTTTAGGAGGCGAAGCTTTTGTTCTATATGTCTTGGATGAAGAAGGTTACATCGTCAATGTTCTTTCTCACGACAAATGTGCTGCGGGTAGCGGTGAGTTTTTCATCCAACAAATTGATAGACTGAATATTTCTCTCCCTGAAGCGATCTCTCTTGCTTATAAAGGAAACAAAATAGAAATAGCTTCTCGATGTTCTGTTCATTGTAAATCGGACATTACTCATAAGCTGAATCGAGGTGAGGCTTCAGTTGAAGATGTCCTAGCATCTGTACTTGCTAGTATGGCTAATAAGATCAAGGGTTTGATTTTCCAATCTAGAGTAGATGTTAAACGAATATTACTTATTGGTGGTGTGGCACTTAATGATGCTTTTGTGAAAATTCTAAGAGAACAACTCGAAGATGTAGAAGTAGTTGTAAAAGATGTTAGCTCAGTTTTCGAAGCTTATGGGACTGCACTTTTAGAGGAGGATAACCCTAAACAAACAGAATTAAAATTGAAAATAAGCAAGAGCTTCACCACATTACCTTCTTTGGAGCAATTCAGCAAACAGGTGACAATAATCCCTCCGGTTGAAAACAAGAAGAACTTTAGCGCCAATACTTCATTCATATTAGGTGTTGATGTAGGTTCAACTACTACAAAAGCTGTGCTTTTAGATCCAGAAGATATGGCTATCGTAGCATCTCACTATGGTAGGACAAGTGGAAACCCAGTAAAAGCTACAAGAAAATGCATCCAAGAAATTATTTCACAAGTTGGTAATCAAAAGATAAAACTGCTTGGAGTCACAGGTTCTGGAAGACAACTTGTAGGTGCTTATCTAGGTACATCAGCTGTTTACAATGAAATATCTGCACATTCCGAAGGTGCAGTTTATTATGATGAAGATGTTGATACTATCTTCGAAATTGGAGGTCAAGATTCAAAATACATGTTCCTGCAAAATGGTGTTCCCGTGGATTATGCGATGAATGCAAGTTGTTCTGCTGGAACAGGTTCTTTTCTCGAAGAAAGTGCTAAAGGAGACCTAGGTGTTACAGTCTATGATATTGCAGACGTCGCTATGAAAGCAAGTAATCCTGTTAGATTCAAAGCTGATTGTGCTGCTTTCATTAATACTGATGTTCGAACAGCTATGCAAGAAAATTATGGTAGAGATAATATCATCGGGGGATTAGTGTTTTCTATCGCTGTAAATTATTTGAACAAAGTTAAAGGTTCTAGAGCAGTTGGGAAGAAAGTATTTTTCCAAGGTGGCGTTGCTAAAAATAATGCTGTTGGTTATGCTTTTGCCCAATTAACAGGTAAAGAGATTATTATCCCACCTAATCCTGAGCTTATAGGTGCTTTCGGGATTGGTTTAATTGCAAACAAAAAATACATTGATCATGAAATCGAAGGAATGGCTGAGAAAACAGACCTTCAGTCTTTAATCAGTGAAGAGTTAAAGCAATTAGGTAGTTTTACTTGCAAAGCATGTAAGAATTACTGCCAGATTGAGAGATATGAAGTAGGGGCTCGTAAATTTCCTTTTGGCGGAAGTTGTTCTAGATATGAACATCAGTGGAGAGGCTCAGAAAAAACTGAAGAAAAAGAAAATCTTGTTGATCTTCGTAATGATTTAATTTTTGAAAATAATCTTAAAAAGAATAAAATAATCAAAAGCTCCAAAGGGAAGGTTGGTATAACTAGAGCTTTACTGACTCACACACTTTATCCTCTTTTCTCCACGTTTTTTGAAGAAATGGGTTTTGAAGTAGTTTTATCTGATATTGATGAAGATAAAGAAGTTCTTACAAATGCACCATTCTGTTATCCAATTCAAGTGCTTCATGGGGCTGTAAATGATTTAGTGAAGAAAGAAATTCCGCTGATTTTTCTACCACAAGTGCATACCTTAGAGAAGGGAGAAGAGTGGCATGATGCTACATTCTGTCCTGTTACTCAATCAAGTCCATATTTTATTGCTACTGCATTCAGAGAAACTAATTTTCTTAGTCCTATTCTTAACTTTGCAGAAGGTTATGAAAAGGATGAAGCTTTGGTTAAAATGGCTGTAAAAGAATTAGAAATACCTAAGAAAATAGCCATTGCTGCTTACGAAAAAGCAGTTAAAAAACAAACAACAGTAGAAAAACAATTTCTAGATTGGGGAAGGAAAACGATAGAAAGATTAAATGAAAACAATGAAATAGGTATTTTGTTACTTGGAAGAAGCTATAATGCTTTTCCACCAGAGACTTCCCAATTAATCCCAAAAAAATTGGCTAGTATGGGTATAACTGTCATTCCTTTTGATTTTCTTGAGAAAGAAAAGGTAGATGATATCCCCTGGTATTTTTCAAACTATGTAAAAATAGCAATTAATCTAGCCAAAGAAAACGATAACTTATTCTTACTCTATATTAACAGTTATAGTTGTACAATTGATGCGTTTGTGCAGAATTTCGTTCGTTTTGAGATGCGCTCAAAACCATTTCTAATTTTAGAACTTGACTCGCATACAGCTGATGCAGGAACACAAACTCGTCTTGAAGCATTTCTTGAGATAATTACGAATTTCCAAAAGAGTCAGAAGAAAGAAGAAGAAAAACCGTTCCAGGTAACTAAGGTAAAAAAGAGAGATGGAAAAATTGTTGTCATTACTTCAGATAACAAAAGAGTTGATATTAAAGATCCAAGAATAAAATTGTACTTCCCGAGTTTCTCTGATTTTCATGTTCCTGCAATTGAAGAAACAAAGGATGTGTATGAGAAAGCGAAAGAGATCAGAGACTTTGTGTTAGAAAGAATAGATATTAAGAAAAATACCGGGAAATAATATATAGTTGGAACTGACCAGGCAGTTGGAAACAATTTCCGGCCGTCCAGTTTATAAACCACCTGCTATGAAGTTCAAATCCAAAGGATTCTGTCTGAACCCCTTTTTCAATTAATGCTGACAGCTTGAGGTATTTTGCTAAAACCACTCTGAGCCTGAGAAGTGGGCAGAACTTGTTCTGTCTACCCAAAGGTTGAGCTGACAACCAGGCACGGGTTTTAAATTCTGCAGATAACTGAGTTTATAATATACGAACCGCAGGGCTCGAGGAGGCTGAATCCCAGGTCCACTTATCTATAAGCCGGCTTATCGGAAGTTGACCGGTCCGGGGAGTTGTTTAATAATTCTGTTGGCTGAATTAGTGAAAATGAGTTGTTGCAAACCGGAGGAATTCAGCCGGAACAGCTTCGATCAGGGCGAAGGTTTGATGCAGGGTTTTATTTTAGCTATTATGTTTTAAAATAGTTTCAATTCTTAATGCTGCTTCTTCTAAGTGCATTTCATAGAGCTTCATACAATCATCTTCACTAATTGTGAAATTACTTACCTTCGATAAAATATATCTTCGTATGACTCCAGTGTTAAATGGATCTTCGTGAAATCTTTTATTAAGCTTCATTTATTTTATTGATTTTAATATCTCTATCAATTATTTTAAGAATATTTGATAATTC
>JABCTC010000042.1 GCA_018238545.1 Candidatus Heimdallarchaeota archaeon | reverse complement strand
ATACTTATCTACTGGACACGAACTCGCTATCTCTAGGTTTATGTTTGCCTTTTTATCACTTTGCATCTCATCAATCCCAGCCATTTTACATATAGCTTCATATTCATCTTCACTCGGAAGTGTATACTTAACTGAGTCTCGCTTACTTATGTTGTTACAAAAAGCTTCAGGTTCTAGTGCATTTACATCTACAGGAAAGTTTTGTGGCATCTTTATTTTTGAACTAAGTGTACGGTAAAAATACTCACCATTTTCAAGTATCCAAAAGTGTGGAAAATAAGCTTTAGTTGTGTCTAAACATCTTCTGGGTTGACCATTTGGTTTGCTTTTATCCCAGATTATTTTTCCATTATAATTCATTAGTTTGCAAATTAGATTTATAAGATTTACAATAGATATGAATAATAGTTTTAGTATTACATGTCTCAAGAGCCCTTTATGATTAAAGACAACTGGGTATTAATAATAGAAAAATTCTTCTTTGTTCTTCTATAAAGATAATATTGATGACTTCAGTTTCAGAGGAAGATATTACCAAAGTAATCAATAATTGTATTGATAAATTTGAGAAAATAGAAGAAAGTCTTTTTGAAAACCAGTTAGATTTGTTTGAATCTAAATTTGGTGAAAAATTTCATAAAAACTTTAACGAACTAATTGGACTTGTCTCTTTAATAAATTTCCTGATCGTTTTTGTGATTAATTTAGAACCAATCAAAAAAGAGCTATTGATAAAAGATAACATTCTTGTATTAAGAGAAAAAATACTGAAAGAACTAGAAAAAACACCTGAGAAAAAAGAAGAATATTGGGTGTCACAATTACAATTAATTCCTAAAGAAGAACTAATCAAGCTACTAAAGATGACATTAGATGACAATAATAAATCAGAGGAGACAAATCTTTTATCAAGGATGGGAATTAAGGAATCAAAATTATTGTCTCATTTAGTGTCTTATTTCATTCTGAGATTGTATGCTTTTATGGATGCATATGTTCAAGATTTGTTCATGTTTATCACAGATTCCGTTTCTAAAAAGATTGATCTATTCCGTATTTTTTAAAATTATAATAAAAGTAACAAATTGAATGAGAGGATTAAGAATTTGTTATTGGTAACAGATCGTGAAACTAGATTACCAACAATTATAGATGAGATATTAAAAATAAGAGATAGAAAATGGTACGAAGATAAAATGGCTTTTGGAGTAATTTTGAATATAAGGAATGAAATAGCTCATGGTTATTATTTACCTGAAATTGGAGAATTAAAGAAAAACTTTGGCCATATATATGCCAATGCGAACAAAAAGCTAGTTCTAGTAATTGATAAATATCTCCCTCAGATACCTGAAGTTCAAAGTTTCATTCAAAAATATATGTCAAGAAGTTTTGAAACAATTTCTTCTGATTTGGAGTTTATGATGTTTCTAATTGAATTAGGAATAGCGTGTTTGCGATATTTATCTGTAATTGAAAAAATCATGATACGATATTATGGAAAAACAACTTTGCATAAAAAACTGATTAGAAAAATAAAGAAAAAATTCAATACTTTCAAAAGAAAAAATTCCTTAGAAGAATGATTACAGTAAATGAATTGAGTGTTACACTTATCAACACATGGAAGAAAAAATATGTGCAAAATGAGTGGTGGGCCATACCAGATTCGAACTGGCGACCTCTTGGTTTCGTATTCTACGCCATCTAGCGGTTAAACTATCAGCCGAGCGCTCTAACCAAACTGAGCTAATGGCCCTCATTAGCATTTGTTTTGTTGCATCATTATTTTAAAAGTTTTTTCTTACGCTTCTCTTTCTAATCAATAACACTATTTAGAAACTATTTCGAAATACCTTACCATGGTGAAATCATTTTATACTAATTCTCAGTTCTAATAAATATCTATAGACACATTGCTTTTTTGAGATCAATTTTATTAGTTATCTTATCTCCCACAATAGTTTTTAGAACGTTTTTTATATCATTAAAACACTTAGAATACATTCATGAAAGAATCTCTGAAGCCGAAAATTGGCCGCATAGTTTCTACATTTTTGTATGCTTTTACAATAGTATGGTCTTATACTTATACTATCCTCATTATACTTGTTCCTATGTCTCTACTCTATCCATTAGCTTTACTATCTTGGAAAGTTATTTACTTCTTTAGCAACGAAAATTGGGGTCGGGCATGGATTGTCTTACAGGGCATTGAATATTCTCCTGGACTAATTATTTTGATTATTTTTGAATTCTTGTTGCTTATAATTGGTCTTGTTTTAGTTGTTTGGGGACTTATTTCTTTAACTAATTCCATCCTTAAGAAGGAGAAACTAGTCAATAGCGGTCCTTATAGTTTCATCCGTCATCCTCAACATCTAGGTCTAATTCTCATTTCCTTATCTCTTTCCCTCTTTGTTCCTTGGTCAACAGATTTTGGTATCAAATTTGGAGACATTCTCTCTTGGTCAGTTTTTAGCATATTCCTATTTCTTTGGTCAGACTATGAAGAATGGAAACTGACAAAAAAACTTGGTTCTGAATATGTTGAATACCGATTAAATACTGGAATGTTTTTGCCAAAGCTGTTTAGAACCCATAGGAAAGTAGAAGATTTTAAAAAACTCAAATATTGGATGCGGTACTCCTTTATTTTTATTGGTTATCTTTGTTTCCTTGCACTGCTTTATCTAGTTACATATCTTCTCATTCAATCGGGTATGGTTACCTTTTTTGGTTAACATAACAAATACTTTGGGATATTCCATCACCACAATCTCCATTTGTATCACTTGCTATATTTTTCTCTTACCAATGAAAAGTATTAAAAAGATTATAACGGGGAAAGGATTGCTAATATCACAAAAATAACTGTGAATCAGTTATAGGTGATTGACGTCTTACTCCTTAATTAAGGAGCCGAGATTGTTCCTCTGTCCTTCTAAACGATAGGGGATCATGGGTGAAAGACGCATTACCGAGGTGAAAGAACGAATGAGTAAAGTACGTAATGTAGGTATTCAAGGAGTTGAACCTCCCGCTACTGAGTGCGATGACCCAAGATGTCCGTTTCATGGGCAACTTCCAACAAGGGGTCGTATTTTTTCTGGAAAAGTTATTTCCGATAAAATGAGACGTACCGTAGTTATTAGAAGAGATTTCTTGAAGTATGTGAAAAAGTATCGTAGATATGAACGTGCTCACGGAAAGATTTCTGCACACAACCCCCCTTGCCTTAATGTCAAAGAAGGTGATATGGTTTTAGCAGCAGAATGCAGACCACTTGCAAAAACAGTAAGTTTTGTTGTGGTTCAAAAACTAAATTAGGGTGTTATCATGGCGAAGAGAAAATCCGTAGGACGAACACAAGTTCATATTACTAAAGGCTTAATTGTAGGAACAAGACTTCGTAGTGCCGATAATTCTGGCGCGAGAATAGTTCAAATAATTGCAGTTAAGAATTATAGAGGAAGACTAAACAGAGTACCAAAAGCCTCTGTTTCTGACATGGTTGTCGTTTCTGTTAAACAAGGAACTCCACAAAGGAGAAAGCAAATTTTTCCAGCGGTTGTTGTCCGACAACGTTCTCCATACCGTAGACGATCTGGTGATTGGATACAATTCGAAGAGAACGCTGTTGTTCTTACCAATGAAGTAGGAGATCCTTTAGGAAGCGAAATTCGTGGACCAATTGCTAAAGAGGCAGCTGAGAAGTGGCCAAAGATTGCCCATCAAGCCTCAATAATAGTATAGGTGAGATATAAATGAAGTATACAAAAACAAAACAACCTCGTAAACAACGTAAGAGGTATTATAATGCTCCTTTACATCTCCGCAATCGCCAGATGACAGCTCTTCTCTCACGCGAGTTGAGAGCTAAATATGGCATTCGACGTCTTCCCGTACATAAAGATGATAAAGTGATAGTTTTCAGAGCTAAATCTGAAGATCAAGAAATTAAAGGTAAAGTACTCCGTGTTTTACCTCAGAAATATTCAGTTCATGTTGAAGGACATAGTAAGGAGAAAGCTGATGGTACAATCACTAGTTTTCCTGTTCATCCAAGCAACATCCTAATTACTTCTCTGAATTTGCGTGATAAGAAGAGACGCGATATAATTAAGAGACGTTCTAAAAAAGAAATCACTGAAGAAGAGTTAACTGAAGATTTATTTGATGAATTCGAGGAGCCTTTAGAAGAAACCGATATCGAAGATGAAGATGAAGATCTTGATGAGGATGTTTTTGAAGAATTTGAAGATCTTGATGAAGCTGTTGTTACTGAAGAGGTTGTAAAAGCAACTCCCAAGAAAGAGGTTAAAGTTCTTGACATCGACGTATCTATGATTAAGGGTGTAGGTGCTAAAACCGCAATGCTTCTCAAAGAAAATGGTTTTGATACCGTTGATAAGATTGCTAAAGCGACCCCTGAAGAACTTTCAAAAGTGCCTGGTATCGGTTCTGGTACAGCAAAAACTATGAGAACTAACGCAGAAGATTTACTTTCTAAGAAAACAGATGAAAAGGAGGAATCATCATGACAAAAGGCGGTGGAAAACGACATTTAAAGAGATTTGTTGTTTCAAAACATATACCAATTGAAAAGAAAGCTAATACTTATACAGTTAGACCCTCCCCTGGTCCTCATGCTGCACATGACTGCATCCCGATGGCTATTATGCTCCGTGATATGTTCCAAGTAGCCCGAAATATGAGTGAAGTTAAACGTATATTGGTTGAACGAAATGTTCTCGTAGATGGAAGAACAAAAACAAACAGAAAATACCCTCTAGGTTTTATGGATGTTGTTTCCTTCCCCAAAATAAAAGAGCATTATAGACTAATATATACTCCAAAGAAAGGTCTAAGGACAATCCCAATTAAGGGTGATGAGACAAAAGTTAAACTCTGCCAGATTAAAAATAAAACCACACTCAAAGGAGGTTTAACACAATTAAATCTTCATGATGGTAGAAACATAATCTTGCAGAAAAAAGAAAGTGATAGTGTTCCTTACCATACACATGACACAGTTAAGATATCTTTACCAGATCAAAAGATTTTAGAAAAGTACGAATTGAAAATCGGTAATTATGGTATTGTGACTAGTGGAAGGTGGATGGGTAAACATGGAACCATTGAAGAAGTCAGTTCTCATGGAAAACAAATAACCAAAACAGCTACCATAAGAACTCCTGATGGTGAGATTTTCGTTACACTGTTCAGATATATTTTCATTGTGGGCAATGATGCTCCAAGTGTAACAATTGCTGGTGATAAAGGTGATAAGAAATGAGTGACGAAGTAATTGAGCAAGAACCAATTCCTTTGCAATATGCTGATGAATGGAAAAAGAATCCAATGCGAAAACCTCGATTGAAAGCTTTAATCATCAATAGTTGTGTTGGTGAATCTGGTCCAAGATTTGAAAGAACAAGAGAGATTCTTCGTCAAATAACCAATTGCAAACCAGTTGAACGTGTTGCAAAAAGATCTGAAAGAGGTTTTGGTATACGAGAAGGAGAACCTATTGCAGCTTTGATCACATTACGGGGCGAAGAAGCCAAGATAATGTTGAAGCGTCTTCTCTATGCTCATGATTATCAACTGAAAGCATCATCTTTTGACCAACAAGGTAATTTTGCTTTTGGTATAACTGAGCACGTAGATATTGAAAATGCCCCTTTTGATCCAATGTTAGGGACAATCGGTTTCAATGTTGTTGTTAAGCTAGAAAGACCAGGATACAGGTTGAAGTATAGACAACACAAACGAAAGAAAGTACCAAAGAAGCACTTACTTACCCCCTCTGAATCTATGGAATTTATTAGAACAGAGTTTGAGGTACAAATAATTTAGGTGACGGATATGCAAGAACGAAGAGAAATTAAATATGGAAAAGGCTCAAGAAAATGCAGACGATGTGGAACACATCAAGCTATCATTAGACGTGGTGGTTTGTATGTTTGCAGACGTTGTATTAGAGAAATATATTCCAAAATCGGCTTCAAGAAAACAGGAAGCCGAGGAGGCTAAGGAGGTAATAAAAATGCAAATGGATCCATTAGCAGATGCTTTAGTTGCAATACTTAATGCTGAAAAAACAGGTAAGAAAACCGTCACTGTTAAACCCGCTAGTAAAATAATTGCGAACGTTTTCAGAACAATCCAAAGAGCAGGATATCTTGGTGAACTTGAATTTATTGAAGATCATCGTGGAGGAATGTTCGAAATACAACTGATGGGAAGAATTAACAAATGCGGTGTTATCAAACCTCGATTTCCAGTTAAACATGATGAATTAGAAGATGAAGAAAGAAACTACCTACCTGCAAGAGGTTTTGGTATCCTTGTAATGACAACATCTGAAGGAGTAATAACTCACGAGGATGCAAAGGAACGTGGAATAGGTGGAAGACTATTAGCTTACATATATTAGGTGATAATAATGAAGCAAGTATATATTGAACGAGATGTTGAATTACTCGAAGATTTGAAAGTAACTATCGATGGAACTGTTGTTTCCATGGAAGGTAAAAGAGGTAAACTTACCAAAGACTTCGAAATTTTCAAAGTAGAGCTAAAGAAATCAAAAGACAAAATCAATGTCAAATCCTATTTCATTAACAAAAAGAAAAAGGCGAAAATGCTTGCCGTTGTGGGCTATCTTCGAAACATGATGATAGGTGTAACACAAGGTTATGTCTATAGATCAAAAATAATCTTCAGTCACTTTCCAATTACAGTTGAACCTGATAACAAGAAACGCCAAATAACAATCAAGAACCTCTACGGAGGTAGAAAACATTTGATTGTTCCCATTGTAGGAGATGATACAACTGTTAAGATTGACAAAGATGATGTTATCATTGAAGGTATTGACAAAGAAGCTGTTGGACAAACCACTACCAATATGAAAGAAATCTGTAGGTTAAGGGGTAAAAGAAAGAAAGATCCTGAAACATTTATGGATGGAATTTGGAAGTGGGCTAGCGAATAATTTTCCAATTCTTCTTTTTTTTATTTTCTTGATTTTTCTTGATTATTTATTTTATTACTTAACTAATTTTTTCTTTATTCAGTTCATCTATATCTTTCATAGGGCATGGTGTTTGAGACTTGTTTTAGTATATACATTCCGTTTTAGTTTTTCTTACCAATAAAAAGTATTAAAAACTACAGCTAGATGATAGCTTACAACCAAAATAAGGTAACATTCTACTGTGAGTGCCTATGACAGACGATAAGAAACGTTTACTAAAAAAACGTAAGGAAATCAGTGCTCGAAGACCTAACTTTGTTAGGCAAGAAAGTTGGCGTTACAACAGAGTAAAGAAAAGCTGGCGTAAACCTAAGGGTATTGATAATAAAATGAAAGAAAAGCGTAAAGGTTATCCTGCTATGGTTAGCATAGGATACCGAGGACCAAAAGCTGTCAGAGGTCTGCATCCTTCGGGTTATCAAGTAGTTCATGTTGCTAATATCTATGAACTTGAAGAAATAGATAAAGAAACTGAAGCAGTTATGATTAAGCACACCGTTGGTGCTCGTAAGAGGCAGATGATTCTAGACAATGCAGCTGATTTGGGACTTAAGATTTTGAACCCACCTGCAAGTATAGATGAAATTGGTGATATGCTTGACGCAACTTCACTTGAGGAAGAATACGAATTACTTGAAGATGATATTGGTGACGATTTCGAAGACGACTTCGAATTAGACGAAGATCTTGAACTCGATGAATTAGCAGATTCTGACGAGGCAGAAAAATAAACTGAGGTTAGAATATGGACGTTAAAACACAAAGAAGATTAGCAGCAAAAATCCTCAAAGTTGGATCCAATAGAGTCAAAATTAATCCTGACAGCCTATACGATCTTTCTCTTGCTATCACTAGAGAAGACGTAAGACGTCATATTGATGACGGTGATATTAAGAAAAGGAAAATTGTAGGTGTTAGTAGAGGACGAGCTCGAGCTGTAGCAGCTAAAAAAAGAAGAGGTCAAAGAATTGGTGTTGGTAGCCGCAAAGGTCCAAAATATTCCAGACTTTCAAAGAAAGACAGATGGATTGGCAAAATCCGTGTCCAGAGAAAGTTCTTGAAGCGATTAAGGGACGAAGGTTATATTGATACTACAACTTACCGAAAACTGTATTTGCAGTCAAAAGGTGGTTTGTTCCGTTCTGTGAGGTATCTCCGAAATTATATGGCCGAACATGGACTCTCTAAGAAGAGACTTCCTGAATTATAAGAGGTGTTAAGTTATGTCAAGTAGAAGAAAAAGAGGACCAAAGAAGAGAAGGAAATTACAACCAAAGATGAAACGTCAAGGACCTCTCTATAGAGTGCCTTTTAGAAGACGAAGAGAGCTTAAGACTGATTATGGTCAGCGTAAGAGATTATTGAAATCAGGTAAAATAAGAGTTGTAGCAAGAACATCGAATAAACAAGTTTTAGTACAATTTATTATGTCAAAAATTGGTGGAGATCAAACATATATTCAGATAAGATCAGACGATCTTAAAAAATATGGTTGGGATATCGCAACATCTAATTTACCTGCATCGTACCTAACAGGTTATCTTGCTGGAAAAAGAGCTTTGAAAGCTAAAATAAAAGAAGCTATTCTGGATATTGGAACACATACTGCATACTCTGGGACAAAAATATTCGCGACTCTCAAAGGTGTTGTTGACGCAGGTGTTAATGTTCCTTGTAATGAAACCATGATGCCATCTGAATCTAGAATCAGAGGAGATCATATTCAATCATACGCAAAACTTCTAGCTAAAGAAGATAAATCCAAGTATGATAGATACTTTGCTAAATACTTGGCCGCAAGTAAGAAACCTGAAAAGATAACCGAGTATTTTGAAGAGACAAAATCAAAAATTGATTCAATGGGATGAGGTATAGAAAATGAGTAGAAATATGTTTTTAGATTTAGAAGAATGGGAACCTCGAACTCGTGTTGGAAGATTAGTAAAGGAAGGTAGAATTACAACTATCGATGAACTATTCCAACAAGGTCTTCCTTTAGCAGAACCTGAAATAGTTGACATTCTGCTTGGTGACACCCTAGAGGATGATGTGATTGATATAAGCCTTGTTCAAAGACAAACAGACGCGGGTCGAAAACGAAAATTCCGTGCAACTGTTGTTGTTGGAAACAAAAACGGTTATGTTGGTGTAGGTGAAGCAAAACTCAAAGAAATAGGTCCAGCTATTAAGAAAGCGATGGTTAATGCAAAATTGAATATCAGACCTGTTAGAAGAGGATGCGGTTCATGGGAATGCAACTGTGGAGAACCACACACTGTTCCTTTCGAAGTAACAGGTAAAGTAGGGTCTACAAAGGTTGTTCTATATTCAGCACCCAGAGGACTAGGGTTAGTCGTTGGAAACACTGCTAAAACTGTTTTAAAATTAGCAGGGATATCTGATGTTTGGAGCAAAACATTTGGTGAAACACGAACTACTTCAAATTTTGCAAAAGCAACTTTTGAAGCTTTGAAGAACACCTATTCTATAATGGCTCCATACGATTGGACACGAAGATAAGGAAAGTGATTTACATGAGTGAAAAACAAGATACTCCAGAATTGTTAGCAGTTATCCGAATTAGGGGAAGAATTAATGTCTTCTATAAGGTTCAACAAACTTTGGATATGTTAAACATTCGAAAGACAAATTATATGTCATTGTTTCCTAATACTCTTTCTACCCTTGGTATGCTAAAGCGTGCAAAAGACCATGTCACTTGGGGTGAAATAAACCAAGAAGCTTTAGAGCATGTACTAAGGAAAAGAGGAGAGGTTGAAGGAAAAACTAGATTGACTGATAAAATTGTTAAGGAAAATACTGAATATCCAACTATAAAGTCGCTTTCAAAAGCTCTAATTAAAGGAGAAACTATAATTCAAAAGATTCCTACACTAAAGAAGTTTTTCAGACTACATCCTGCAAGAAAGGGTTACAAATCTGTTAAAAGAAACTTCGCAGATGGTGGAGATTTAGGTTATAGGGGCTCAGCTATAAATGAGCTTATTGTGAGGATGGCGTGATCAAAATGACAGTTAGAACAAAAAAGAAACACGGAAGAGAGCGCGGATACAGAACCCATGGATGGGGAATTGTACGAACCCACAGAAAAAGTGGTATGCGTGGTGGAGTAGGTAAAGCTGGTCCTAAGTCAACACACTGGATTCAAACAATCAAAGGTTTGCGTCCTGCAATTGGAAAACGTGGTTTCATCCGTCCTAGAGAATCCATAAAAGAAAATGTTGTAATCAATGTCTCTCATTTAGACTCAATGATTAAAACCCTTGAACGTGAAGGAAAAGTCACAAAGAAGGGAACTAAATATGAAGTTAATTTGACTGAGCTTGGTTACACTAAACTTCTTGCTCAAGGTGAAGTTAGCACCGCAATGAACATTGTAGTTGCTGAAGCTAGTGAAAGAGCAATAAAGAAAATAGAGTCTGCTGGTGGCAAAGTCCAACTAAGCAGCTCTGACTAATTTTTTTTCTTTTCTTTTCTTTACTATATCTTTTTTTAGAATACCATATAATAAATTTTAAATATTCACTACTGTTTACTCAAAACGAGTAAAAATATTTTTTACTTAGTAGTGATTAGATGAAAAAACTCAATATTGCAGTAATTGGAGTGGGAAGCTGGGGTAAAAACCATGCAAGAGTCTTTAAAGAAATGAAAAAAACAAATCTTATTGGTATTTACGATATTCAACTTGAAAAGGCTAAAGAGCTAGCAACAATGCATCGTGCCAGAGCTTTTTCAGATTTAGATGAACTATTGAGTTTAGAAGATATCGATGCTGTTAGTATAGCTTCTCCTACCTCTACTCATGGAGAAATAGCGCTCAAAGCTATAGAACATGGAAAACATGTTTTGATAGAGAAACCTATGACAAGTACTTTAGTGGAAGCAGAGAAAATCATTGATGCAGCTAAGAGTTCAAACGTTATTGTATCTGTAGGTTTTATCGAACGATTCAATCCAATAGTTAGTAAATCGCGAACACTCATAGAAAGTGGAGAACTAGGTGAACTTGTATTGTTAAGTGCAAGAAGACTAGGCCCATATTGGCCTGATAGGTTAAAAGATGTTGATGTTATTCGTGATGTGAGTATTCATGATATTGATGCTTTTAGATATATAACTTCAAAGGATCCTATCTCAGTGTATGCACGAGGTGGAAAATTGCGTCATAGTTATCTTGATTATGCAGATATATTGATTGACTTTGATAATGGGTTGACTGGTTTCATTGAATCTAATTATTTAACCCCTCATAGACACAGAAAATTGATGCTTACTTGCGAGCGCGGAATAGTGGAAGCTGATTACATCACACAAGAATATATCATTGAAGATGATGAGTGGTTACGAAATACAAAATCAACTTGGCAAGAACCATTAAGCAGAGAAATGAATGCTTTTGCGGAAGCATGTCTAGAAAATAAACAACCAGTTGTAACTTCAACTGATGGGCTTAAAGCTTTAAAGATTGCTCTCGCTTCTATTGAGAGTATCGAGAAAAACAAAGTAATAGACCTGAATCTTTAGTAGAGATTTAATTAAAATAAAAGTAAAAAAGAAGTAAAAAAGGGGAGGAATTTTATTTTATTCCTAACATTCCAGCTAAAGCTGGAACAGTTTCACTAATTTGTTCACTAGCGAATATTTCATAGTACTGACGGAGAATACCCGTTGTTAAAAGAATTCCCGTACCCGTACCAAGCGCTCCTAGAAAGTCTGCTACTGCCGCTAGGACACCTATGAAGAAACCTCCAACCCAAGCTGCTATAGGAATATACCTTTCTAGATATCTTTCTACGATTCTTGGATTGCGCCTAAACCCAGGTATCTGCATATTTGCATCTAACAGTTGTTTCGCGACGTTCTTTGAGCTCATTCCTGCCGTGTCTATCCAGATGCGCGAGAAGATACCACAAAGTGCTATCATTAATAGTAGATACACTAAGGCGTGCCACGGTTGCTCAGCAATTTGTTCTGGCCCATACGGTGCCGTTGTAAAAGCTGCTAGCCCCGAAACTGGAGCTAGCTGATCCGTGCCTTCTATTGTATCCCATCTACCAAAGAAGTCGACCAAGAATCCTTTATAACCCGTTGTTATATTGCTCCAAGAATTGTGCATTAGGTTTGAAATGAAGTAAATATTTGCAAACAAAGCACTTACAAGGATTACAGGAATGTTTGATGTATATAGGAATTTGATTGGATATCTGGCCGGCATTTTATATTGACTGTGTTGTACAGGTATCTCTATTTTCATAGAGTCTACATAAATGACCATGGCAAAAACAACTATTGTTGCCAATAAACCGATTATATCTGGAGTTCTACCAGGTCTACTGAGTGGTGTTAATATATCTAAAGGTTCTTTGAAGAGACCTTGAAAGAATGCAAGAACACAACCTCTGTACCAACTAAAGCCTCCAATTGTTTCTTGAGATAGACTGAACATACCATCAAAGATTGTATATGAAACACTTGCAGCGATGAATAAACTAATACCGCTTCCAAGTCCATAACCTTTCTGGATAACTTCATCCATAAGAAGAATGGTAAAACCTGCAACAACTAATTGTAACAAAACAATAATTTGTGCTTGGAAAGTTAATTCTCCATAAGCTCCACCAAAAATATATGCTAAAGATTCAAATACTGTCATCAATATGGCAAGTATTTTTTGTGATCCTGTGTAGAGAGCACGTTCTTCAGGATTAGTGAAATCCACTTTAATGATTTGTGATCCCACAAGTAGTTGCATAATCAAACCAGCAGTTACAATAGGTCCTATACCTAATTCTGCTAAACTCCCTCTTTGTGAAGCTAATATTGCCCTCATGGCAAAGAAAGGATCGGTTCCTCCTGTTTCCGGTATACCGAAAATAGGGATGTTTAGCATGGCTAAATAGAGGGCTAAGATTCCGAAGGTCCAAGCTAACTTTCTTTTAAAAGAAGGTTTTCTTGCTGGCTTCTTTACCTCAAAGGTAAAACGTTGAAACGGTTTGAATAGCATCAAGAACTTTGAAACCATGAAATTCACCGGCGTGGCTTTAATGTGTATGATGTGCTTCTATTTATAAGCATTTTTGCCTTCAACACATAAACACAAATTTTGATTTTTTATTGAGTATAAAAATCATTGTTTAGATTTCATTAATAAGAAGAAAATTGAAATACTCAGTATACCTAAATTCTATGAATTGCCTACTAGTATTTCAAATAGTGATAAGGATCTAATAGAAGCTTACAAGAAAATTTCTCCAAAATACACCAGAGTTAAACGAAGACCTTGGAAAGATTTTCAAAAATACATGAAGAAGATTTCTGAGCTTTATTCTTTACCTTCCTCAGGTATCATTGTTGATATTGGTACAGGTAATGGCAGAAACCTACTTCATTTTAACAGTTCTAGCATGCAATTTATTGCTACCGATATATCCTTTGAATTATTACAAGCTTCAGTTGATATTCCTGCGAGGAATCATTTTACAATAAATAATGATATGAAATCTTTAAGTTTGCGTAGTAATTTCGCCAACTTAGTTTTATCAATTGCAACTATACATCATTTACGAGAAAAGAAAGAAACAATTTCATGTCTTCAACTTCTATCAACCTTGCTAAAAGACGATGGATATCTTATTTTATCTTGTTGGAGAAGGTGGAAATCAGATACTCGTAAAAAACTGATTAGTGATTTTTTTACCTACCCTATCAAGAAATTGAAGAACAAGTATTGGCGACTTGGAGATATTTATCTACCTTGGCACGATGAAAACAAAAATATCATTGCTAGAAGATATTACCATCTTTTTACTAAAAGAGAACTTGTGTCTATAATAAAAAAAACTGATCTATACATAATTGATTTCTCGATATGCGGTGGGAAAGGCGGAAAAGATAACTTCTTTGTTTTGTTGAAAAAAGATTCTCCGTCTAGTGTCTAAAGGTTTTAATTATCAAAAACTCTAGTTACAAAAGCTTTTAAAAGTAAGTTATTTTTGGTGTAAGTAAGCAAAATAAGTGGTTTATATGGCTTTCTATGATGATTGGTTTTCGGGAATTGCAGATTGGATATCCAGTAATAATTGGAATGAGCTTCCTACATCCGCACTATTCATAGCACTTACTGCAGTTTTTCTGGCAAGTATCTCTACATTTGCTACCAGATTGATTCTTGATACTGATGCATTAAAGGAAAGTATGCAGAAAGTTAACGATTGGAATCAGAAAAGAAAAACCGCAATGCAAACTGCTGATAAGAAATTATGGTTGAGTGTTAAAAGAGATGAGGAAAGAGTAAAGAAACTTCAATCCTCAATGATGTTTAAAAGAATGAAACCAATGCTTTTCACAACCATTCCTTTCCTGCTTTTATTTGCTATACTTAGATCCGCTTTTCCAAGTGGGGAATTTGGTCATAATTATGCATGGTTACCCTTTAATCTTGGTGGTTTTCCCTGGATAGGAACACCATGGTTCCAAACATCTGCAGGATGGGAAGACCCAGCTTATAATGGATTTTCAAAAGTACCTTTTACCCTCTGGTATTTTATGGTATCTTTTGCTTTTGGTTCATTGCTTAGTAGAATGTTTGGTGCAACTCCCTCAGGAGCAACACATACAAAGAAGAAAGGAAAGAAAATTGAACCTTTGAAGCAAGCGTCTGTTTCTAAAAAAGAACAACTTGCAAAAAACAAACTTCAATCTAAAACTAACAAATGAGGAGAAATTTATGGTTAGACCATCATTACGTGTTTCAAAAACGAGATTAGTACGAACCCCATCTGAAACTAGATTAAAGAAAATTTCCAAACGAACTAAAAAACCACATTGTTCGCAATGTGGGGCTATCCTCCATGGAGTCGCATTTGGACCTCAAGTCAAAGTAAGAAAAATGTCCCGCTCTGAACATCTCCCTAGTAGACAACATGCAGGTCATTTGTGCTCAAAATGTTTAAAAAGTGCAATTAAGGCGAATGTTCGAAAATAAAGGAAGTGGCGATTTTACCAATAATAGCTATTTCTGGTCCGCATGGTTCAGGAAAAAGCACAGCTGCAAAAACTGTAGCAGAGTTGTTGAATTATACATATGTATCAGCTGGACAGCTATTTAGAGAAATGGCCAGAGAAAAAGGAATGAATCTTGAAGAATTTAGTGAATGTGCAGAAGTCGATGAAGAAATTGATCGACATATCGATAAAAAGACATTAGAGCTTGCACAAACAGAAGACGGTATTATAGTTGACGCTCAATTAGGTGGATGGATTCTAAGAAAGGTTGCTGATTTGATAATCTATATTACAGCACCGGTGAAGACAAGAATCCAACGCATTGCTGAAAGAGAAAATAGATCTATGGAAGAAATCAAAAAAGAGACATTGATGAGAGAAGAATCAGAAAGAGACAGATATCAAAAACTCTATAATATTAATATCTTTGATTTGTCCATCTATGATGTAATAATCAACACCAAAAAATATGATGCAGCTGAGTGTGTTGATATAATAATGGCATCAGTTAAAAAAATAACAAAAGGTGAATAAAAGTGACTGCAATTCAAATTGGAAGAATAATAGTAAAAACAAACGGAAGAGAAGCAGGAAAGAAAGCTGTGATTGTGGATTTAATTAATCAAAATTATGTTTTAGTTTCAGGTCCAAAAGCACTAACATCAGTTAGAAGAAGAAAATGCAATGTAATGCATTTGGAACCAACTGATAAACTGGTTTCAGTAAAACGAGATGCAAGCGATGACGATGTTTCTGCAGCTATCGATAAAGCAGGTTTAAAGGAATTCATGGAAGAAGTGGTAGTTCCACAGATTTAAGTTCCTCAAACCTTATATCTCTATTTTTCTTTGTACTCCGTGTTGATATATCATGACATTAGTTTTTTCCCCCCCCAAGTTATCATTTGACAACCCTAAACAACCCCTAAAGATACTTTCCAGAGATACAACTGACTTTAAGTGGGGAAAAATACCTTCAAATCGAACAATTGCTGAATTGTTGAATTATGGTATTATCAACTTGGACAAACCTCCAAATCCAACAAGCCACGAAGTAGTTAGTTATGTAAAAAAAATTCTTGGAATTCCAAAGGCAGGTCATTCTGGAACATTGGATCCACAAGTAACTGGTGTTCTTCCTACAGCTTTAGGAAAAGCAACTAGAATATTGGATACACTTCTTCTCGCTGGAAAAGAATATGTTGGAAATATGCGATTACATTCAGATATTGATGAATCAAGAATAAGATCAATTATCAGAGATTATGTTGGTGATTTGTATCAAAGACCTCCATTAAGAGCAAGTGTAAAAAGAGTGTTGAGAATTCGAACCATCTATAATTCAGAGATTCTTGATATAAAGGAAAGAGAAGTTCTTTTCAGAATAAGTAGCCAAGCAGGATTTTATGTGAGAAAGTATTGTCACGATATTGGACAAAGTTTATCGTGTGGAGCTCATATGAAGGAGCTTAGAAGAACACGCTCTGGACCATTTTCAGAAACTGATTTCCTATCAACTCTCCATGATTTATATGATGCTTTTGAATGGTACAAAGAAGAAAAAGATGAAAATCCTTTGAGAAATATAATTCTACCAATGGAATATGGGGTAAAACATATTCCAAAAATTAATATCAAGGATAGCGCAGTTAATCCTCTTTGTCATGGTGCTCCATTAGCTTTACCGGGTGTTTCAAAGTATTCAGAAGAATTTAAAGCAGGGAAAATGGTAGCAATTTATACCTTGAAGAATGAATTGGTAGCATTAGGTGAGGCACAGATTGATGCAATAACTCTTCCTGAAAAGGAAAATGGCATAGTTTCCAGTACAAAGCGCGTGTTAATGCCTATTGGAACCTATCCAAGTTCTCCAAAAAAATAATGCTCTCAGATTATTGTATTGCTATGTAGACCTTGTTAATCTGTCAAAAACATTCTTATGAAACTGTTTATACGAACTCTCAAATGAATTATAGGGCCAGAAATTATCCTCTGTGCTGATTATTTCATTCGCAAAAGCGAGAGCATTTCCTATACCTAGACCAATCTCTCTTATATCTCTACTTTTGAAATTCTCCCATTTTGCTAAATCTTGATCTTCTTGGGTTTTTTCGTGGTATTGACCAGAAACCTTGAATCTATCTGGATTAGTTACTCTACTAAAACGTGTGTGTTGACTACAATGAAACCCAAATACTGTTACACTGTCTTTACCAAAACGGTTCTGTACATATTTAACTTCAGCTGGTGATTTTACACCATTTAAAATAAGACACTTAGCTCCTTCATACGTTTCTTTTTCATAATCTAGTATTGTACGTGTAAAAGCTGTAGGATCTTGGGCTAACAATCCAATGATGACTTTACTACTATTCTTATGATTTACTACTAGTTTCAATCGCTTCAGCTCATGATAGACCGCATGTCCTGTTTCTATCATTGGTATGTCTTCTTCTACTCTTAGTCTATAACCATGAGACGATTTACCACTTAATTGTAATCCTATTAGAATAAAGATTTTCATTGTTTTACAATTCAAATTTAAAAGCAAGCAAAAAAGTTTTTCGGATAATAGATTTCCTTATGTTCTGTTATTTAGAATTAGCTCGTTCATCCTTCCAACCTGCTTTAATCCAAGCTTCCTTCATTTTTGGATTTTTTTCTAGGAATATTTTTACGATTTCATAGGGAACTTTGTTCATAGAACAAGAGAAATTTGCACATTTTTTACAGGCGTTCCCTAAAAGTATCTTACTGAAGTAAGTTGCCACGATTAAGAAAAGAATTGTGATAACTATTAAACTGATACCCGCAAATAGATTATTGGTTGTGTTTAATGCAAAGTGAATAATCCCCCATATTGATCCAACAAAAGGAAACACATCAATAAACGTACCAAAAATCAGCATTACGTTTTTCTCAATTTTTGTGGCTGGACCAGGTCTATATTTCCATAATTTTGGCATCCCTCTTAGGGCCCAACATTTTAGACATTTACCCTCTTTTTCATAAAATGGACAGTAGCTGCACAATAATCGTGGTTCAATAACTAAAAAAGTTAAAGGCAATATAATTGCATATGAAATCAACATCCACCAGTGCCCGATTAATAATCCTGACATCACAAATATTGTTAGTGCTAATATTCGGTACGTAATATTCCCTATTAGAAATCTGTTTGCAAATTTCTTATCAATTATACAGAGTAGTTTCCCATTTAACTCACACTCAATACAGTCCGATTTTTCATCTGCAATACAGTTTATTAATTCACTATTTCTTGGATTATCTAAAGAATCTGACATTGTTACAACACAAATAGTGTTATCTAAAAAGACTTCTGGTTAACAAATTAGATGTTTTTGATAGATTAATAACATTATTATAATCATACTTTTGGTTCAGTTAGAAATGATGCCAATAGCTGAAGTGAATACTCTGCTTTTTGATCTGGATGGTACACTTATTGATCTTGGTGAAAGATGGTGGAACCCATTCATAAGAGCTTTTGACAAGGTTAAACCAGATTTTGATAAACAAAAACGGCAAGAGGTTCTAGATAACATGATAACCCAAGTAATGGAAACCTCACAAGGCAGTTCAAAACTATTAAAGCTACAAATGGTGTGGAAGTCCGCCCGAGCATTAAGACTGTCTCTTTTTGATGTCGTTAAGGTTCTAAGAAATGTTAAATCTGATCCAATGGCTTTTAAAAACATAGTTCCACTTGATGGTGTAAATGATGTCTTGGAAGTTCTTCATTCCCGAGGTTACGATTTAGCTATTGTTACAAATGCTGGTGACAAGACTGTTAACAGAGTAAAGAAACATATCGAATTCTTAAACAACTTTGATGTCATAATTACACGAAATAAAGTTAAGAAAATCAAACCTTATCCTGAATCTTTATTACTAGCTTGTATGGAACTAGGTAAGGATCCCTCAATGTGTGCTATGATTGGAGATTTTCCTCAAGATATCAGAGCTGGTAAAGCTGCAGGAACAAAAACTGTGGGAATCTTAGGAGACCTTGGAAATTTTACTCGATCGAGCCTTGAGCTAGAAAAACCTGATTTTATAATTTCATCACTTGTTGATTTGATAAATCTGTTCCCTGGAACTTGAACACATTGGTTGAAGTTGTAATAAATCTTGGATGAAATTTACCTTATCTATGATTGTTTTGCATTTATTTTCATTCAAAAATCTACTATTGTCTGAGTAATTGGATGCTTTTTCATAAATTCTTCTAATTCTGTATACTTTACTGGTGTTCCTACTCTCACACCTGGTGATTCAATCTCCATTGCACTTAATGAAGCAGCTATTCTAGCAGTCTCAGCAAGACTCTTTCCCTCTAACATACCATAAATAATACCACTGATAGTTGCATCACCAGCCCCTGTTGTATCGGCAGCAAAAACCTTTGGAGGCTTGGTCTTTATAATTGTCTCTCCATCACTCAACCACTGTCCTTCTTTTCCAAATGTGATATTAACAATCTTAATGCCTAAATCAAACAATTTCTCCATTCCTTTCTTTATATCTGCTTCATTAGTGAGAGCAATAAGTTCTTCTTCATTTAAACTTATTATATCACTTTGTTGAAGCAGGTTAATTACTTCCTCTGAACGATTTTTTATAATAGATGTCGATGGTGCCCCCACAATTAAACCATTTGTAGATTTAGCTAGTTTTATGCATTTTTCTATTGCTTTGATTCCATTATCAGAAGTTAATGATGTCCAAACAAAACATCTTGTAGATAATAGCATCTCATCTAGTATGTGTTCTTCAGAGAAGAGGTTGTTTGCTCCCTTGTAGGCTAATATTGAGCTATCTCTACCCCACGGTGTTAGTATGATTACAGAAACAGCTGTTACATCCTCACCAAATATTTTAACACCCGAAGTATCTACTCCATGGTTTTGCATATCTTCTAAACATGCTTTACCATTAGAGTCCTCTCCAACTCCTCCTATATACGCCGTATTAAAACCAATGCTGGATAGATCACAGGAGATATTTGCTGCTGAACCACCAGGATGAAATTTAATATTGCTAACATTTAATTTTGAAGAATGCTCAATTGCTAAATATTTTTTATCAACTAGGTTCTTATCAACAAGTTCCATTCTTAATACATCTTCAACGGAAACAATCATATCCATAGTGCAAGATCCTAGACTTACCAAATCAAATATCTTCTTTTCCTTGTTCATCGATTTTCAACGCCTTTTTTGTTAACGCTTTCTATGCATTAATTTAGATTTAAAATATAAAAAAGTTAAGTGATAAGAAGAAAGAAAAAAAATAATCGTTAAACTCAAACGATTAAGTTAAAATGAAGAACTCTGTGGCCCAAAATATCCCTTCGTCATCTTCTGTGAATGTGTATCGTATGTCGTCTCCTATATCTGCTAGAACAACCTGATTCCAATGAGTTACATTCAGATAATCTTGGGAACAACGTATTGTTCGACTATCATTCAATTGGAAAATAAAGATACTGTCACCATTTTCCACATAGCTTCCAACATCTTCTATTTGTGCAACTTCATATTGGTCTTCTACAACTTCACTTGTGAAAAAGGACTTGAATTGCAATCGTGCTTCTTTTACTACTTGAGATCCTGATAGTCCTTCAGCCTCAGCAATAGCTACATAACTTGAGTCTAAAGCATCAATAACACAGACGTGAGATAATCTTTGTATGGTACCACTCTGCCAATAGATGGGTATGAACCAAGCCAATCTCAATCCAATAGAAGTATTAAGTGTATATGGCACTGGCATTTGAACAATATACCCACCTTCATTTGGTGCAGTAAGTTGCCCCTCAGCTAGTGTAGCTGCTGTATTAGCTGAAATAAATCCTCGATTTCTAAGGTCATAAAATGTAACATCACTTTTTGTCATTACACCTATGCCTGCTAGAGTCTCTGAAGAATCAAAAGGATGTGTAGCAAAGAAGGCTAAAGTAGAATTTTGATATTTCACATAACGGATATCTTCAACTCCGTCTCCATAAAAACCAATCCTATCTGAACTGTAAAATGGAAAACCACTGAAGAAACGTATGTTACCTTCTGCTGTTGTATCTCGTTTATCACCCCAATTCCAAATCCATTTTTCTTCAACCAATCTTTCAGAATAAATTTGCATGATATAGTCGGGCGTTGTGTCTAATTCTGCAGCTGTATAATGCGTGATTAGACCACCTGTTGTAATATCGAGAACATCTATTCCATCAGAATACCATGCTCCATAAACATTTCTAGTAGTTCGAGTAACAACATAAACCCATTCAGTGCCTGTCCAAGCTGGATATGAGCGCCAGTATTTTGCCCCTTGATCCCGACGGTAATTTTTAAGAACAATATTGTGGTTACGCCATAATCCATCAGCATAATTAAACTCTCCTTCTGGAAAATTAATTGTTACTGGTTCAGCGTTTGGATTGTTAACTTCAACTAGTATCAATCCCCAAGCATGGTTAAATTGTCCTGGAGTCCAGAATTGTGCTGAACTTTTCGGTGCATAAATCATACACCAGTAAATAGAATTATTAACAAATATGACGTTAGCTTCCATCAATTCAGCATTAGAACCAAAAATAGCTTTATTTTGTTCTGCTTTGCTTATTGCAAATTCTTTTGTGACAAGTCGTATATTCTTATCTATCTCGTTTACCTCATCGAGAATAACAAATGGTAAATTAGTAGAATCATAGGTAACCATGTTCTCAAAATATCTTGCACTTTGCATGGTTTTGTTTATACCTAATAGTGAATTCCCACCAACTACAATTATAAGAACAATTATGATAAGTCCTGTAAAACGCTTTCTTGTCTTGAACCTATTGAGAAATCTAGTTTTACCTCTAACAATCTCGAAAGTAATTACTGCTAGAATAGAAAGCGCTCCAGCAAACATTAGATGCTCAATAGCTGTAACTAACATTGTTCGAAAAACAAAACCAACTATCCATACACCCATCAAAAAGAGGGCAAGAATTACGGGAGCGATTTTGTATCCTATTTGCTTTTTGATTGCTAAACGGATTGGAATCCAAACAAGCGGCAAATAAGCGGCAAATAATAGAAAGGTGATTGCTTCATAACCCATAACTTGTTTATAACAATCTATAATATAAATCTACTTCACATTAGAGGTCTTTCTATTTATTCTCGTGTTCTCCAATAAGTGACAGCTTTGGAAACAAGGCTTTTTTTCTTACCTTTTGTTATCTGATGAATCGCTGTTATTTGTCCTGTACCTTGAATCTTTTCTATTTCAGTTTCAACCAATAATTCATCTTCATAGAGTGCTTGATCCTTAAAACTAATTTCCAGTTTTTCCAATTCATATTTTTTGAATATTTTTTGAGATATTCCCTCTATTATCCATTCTATATACATTCGGTGGTTTACATGCTGATTAATATCTAAATCATGTAGTCTGACCTTAATAGTTCTATTTGTAGAAACTTTTTCAGGTAATCCTAGTTTAGGAAAATCATAGTCCAAAGCTCTTTTATCTCTTGCATCATAATTTGACCAATAATCTACAAAATCAATAATCTGTCTTTTTTTGTAGTTATATAGCAACCAGCTTGTTGTAGCTTTACAAATGATATTATCTCTCTCATCATAGATCTCAAAATCTCTTAAAGTGAATTTTGGGCTTTCAGACTCAGCTACCCATGTAACGACCCTAAGTTTTTCATCTAAAGTGGGATAACGAATAACTTCCACCGCATATCTTAGAAGCAACCAAGTTAAATTTTTATGAAAAATCTGATGGTGCCCCACTCCTAATTGATCTGCATGCATGTATGCTGTATGTTGCATATAATCAATAAATGAAGAGAATTTGATTTTTTCATCGAGTCCAATTTCGTTAATTTTAGGTACAAACTCTATTTCATACATAGTTTACCACGAATAAAATCGACCTATCTTGCTTCTATTTAAGATTTTTTTATGGTGGAAGAAGGAAGAGGACCCCCATTGTGGGTTGCTGAAGGGAAAGGATTCTTCATTGGTCCTCTTCTTTAAGGTCATCTGCTTGCATCACTCGTATCAGATTATCTATTATATTGTGAATAACAACTAAAAGACCACAAATAAAAATCTGACAAAAATTTCTTTTTTCTAAGTATTATCTCCGCGAAAAAATAGTTATAAAGAGCAATATGAGAAAAATCAGATTAATTTTAACACAACATCATACCATTTCTTTAACGTTAAAGCCTTCCACTGCTCCCTTCTAGGAGGGTAATATTCTATCTTATCAGCTTTTTCAAGAATTTCTTCTTCACTCTTTTCTTCTGCAGACATATTCTTCATAAGAGTAACAACCTTGTTCAGATAAGCATGAAATTCCTCTAAAGGTTCCTTGTTAGATATTGAACCATGTCCAGGAATATAATGCTCCACATCAAGCGAGAGGTATTCTTCTAAGGCTTTGATCCATTTTAAAGGGTCGGCAGTAGGTGTCCCACCCCAAGGAAAGCTGTGATTAAATAAATTGTCACCAGCGAACATTACCTTGTAGTTTGGACAATAAACGTAACTTGACCCTTCAGTATGACCACCTGTTCTTTTAACTATGATTTTTACATTCCCATCTACCATCTCATATTCATCTACAAAGGTTTTATTGGGTAAAACAATTTGTAACCCTTCTAATGCAGTTGGGTCTTCTGCATTTTTCTTCCATTCTTCCAAGTTCTCAGGTGTCCAATCATTTTGTTTTGATTTTATCATGGCTTCATTTGCTAATTCTGATGTAATTATCTCACAATCTGTGAATATTTGATTACCAAAAACATGATCTCCATGTTCATGAGTGATAAAAAGGATAGAAGCCTTTTTGCCAGTTTCTTTTTCAACATGTTCCCTAAATTTCTTTATCATTGGTATATGCATCCCTGAATCAACAAAGACGATTTGTGTAGGTAAAACATAAGCGGTTACGTTTCCACGTGTACTACCATCAGTAATTGCATAAACATTTTCTTTGATTTTTTCTATTGACATTGAATAACCCTAAATAAAACTAGCGTAGTGATAAAAAAAAGTTTGGGCGAGAGAGTAGATTTAAATGAGTAAGAGTATTGCTTTCTTATGATTAGAAGAAAGTTTATGAAAAGAATACCATCACTTTGCCAAAGGTTATTCAAGAAAAGAGTAAATCCTCCTACCAAGGTTCAATCCCAACTTGACAATTTAATAAGCAATGAACTGAAATCATCTTCGTTATCTGGAGTACGTATCCTTTTTACTACTGACTCTTCTGGCACAGGAAAAACTTTAGCTGCTACATATCTCGCTACCCGTTTGTCCATGCCTCTTTACAGAGTAGACTTAGCCGCTATAACAAACAAGTATATTGGCGAGACAGAGAAGAATCTAAACAAGGTCTTTGATAAGGCAGAAAATAAGGATTGGATCTTATTCTTTGATGAAGCAGATGCGCTTTTTGGAAAAAGAACAAGTGTTTCTGATGCCCACGATAAATTTGCTAACCAAGAAACAGGGTATCTACTTCAACGTATAGAAGATTATGAGGGGTTGGTTATCCTTGCTTCAAATAGCAAAGAGAATATTGATGAGGCATTTACTAGAAGATTGAAAATTACAGCAACTATTCAAACAGATGAAGAAGAAGATTGAAATGAAACCATCTAATCTCTCCAATGCAGATGATAAGGATATCAAGAAGGAGATTGCAGAGATTACAAGCAAGATGGATAAAAGTGTATTAGCAATCTGGGCTAGTGATTGTGCAGAACACGTTCTATCCTATTTTGAAGAGAAATATCCAGATGATGACCGACCAAGGAAAGCTATAGAAGCAGCCAGGGCATGGGTGAAAGGGGACATATCTGTTGGTGAAGCTTGTTCTGCAGCATTTGCTGCTCATGCAGCTGCTCGAGATGCTCGGGATGCTGAGGAAGACATCGCTTGTGCTGTAGCTCGTTCTGCTGGCCATGCTGCGGCTACTGCTCATGTTGCAGGTCATGCTGTTTCTGCTGCTGATTACGCTGCAAAAGTCAACTCTAAGGAAAGAATTTGGCAACACAAAAAATTATTAGAATTGAAAGATGATGTCAAGAACTAGTTTTCTTATAATACAAATTTACAATTCCTGAATCGAACTGCTGGCTTTTTACTAATTCTAGATTGCTTTCAACTACTGATTGTCTAAATAATGGCATCCCTTGTCCTATAACACTCGGTACTATCGATATTATGTATTCATCAATCAACGATTCATTATGAAATGCCTCTATGATTTTTCCCCCCTCCTAATAACCACACATCTTCTTCTGTTTGAAGATTTTCCAGAAAGGTTCTAACGTTTTCATTTACAAATGTTACTTTATCATGTTCTTCCTGTGAAAGTCAAATATCTATTTTAAAAGAGAAGAATCAACCTGTAGTGTCAAACAAGAATCCAATAAAATAATGATTTAGGGAAACTAGTTACAGAATCCATCAATTAAAGCAAAGATTGCTTTTGGTATTCCTTCTTCTCTGAAATCATTAATGCTGTTGATCCAATTGTTGTTTTCTCCTAAACAGATTTCTCTCCATTTTTTTGGTTGATATCTTGCAATCTCTGAAAGTATCCATGCAAAAATGAAAGTTTCAGGAATATCACGATAAACAATTTGTTTATCGACTAAATCTTCAAATTTGGGGAAATAATCTGAGTATTGCTTTCCCAATTTAGATGATATAATCCCCTCCTTATTTTCTGACAACATACTTGTACGAAGCAATAAGGCTGCGAACACTCCATGTGTTTTTACCTTCACTTGGAGTATTGACTCATCATTTGCTTTTCTTCTTTCCAAACCATGCGCACCAAGAAATTCCTGTGGATGCACTTCTAGTTCAAGAAGGATAATCCCTTTAACAATCTGTAACAAAGCATAATATTCCAAAATAGGACTTGAACTAATATCCATATCCATAGAGGTTTTATACATTTCATATCCTTGTGAAAAATATAGCGCAATTTCATATGCTAACTTTCTTATTTCTTCTCCACTCTCTGGAAAAGAAACCTTTGCTTGAACTTCAGGTACTCTCCTATTTGTATTATTCTTGAGTTCCACAACACGTTTCATTATTTCTTCTTTAGATTCTTCAGAAGAAAATGCAACGCTTAGTTTTGCTTCTTTTATTATTCTTCTTCTTATCTCTTGCAAGCATACAATATTTGCTTCGTACATTTGTAATCTTGCATAACAGAAATGTCCATGAGATTCGCCATGATGAGTTTTCGAATATTTTATTCGTTCTAGACGTCCTTTAATCATTCCTTCCACAATGTAAGGATATCTCAAATTTCGAAGTGTTTTTAGTACGCCCATCCTATGTTCATCCAACATAGTTGATTCTATGTACTACTTTATAGATATACTTTTTCCAAAAATCTTACAGCACTAAAATTCACTCATAATTTTTGATTTGTAAGAATTCGTTGTCCGTTGTACACTTTACCTTTCTTGAGCATTATAATATTCATCACTATTCTATCTGTTGTTGAACGATTTTTTTTACTATTCTCTTTTAGATCTTTTATAATTTCCTCACTTGATTTTACTTCTATTCCCTCTTCCTCCTCAAACAACCCCTCGGTCTTACCGTAGAGGCACCAGAACTCCACCTTCCTAGCCAGTTTAGGATACACTACCAGATCCTTCTCCTTGAAAATAGCGTAAGTAGACCTCTTAGCATCGATAAAATCCATCGTACCATCATCATTGTAGATAACAATCTCAGGTTGCACTCTAGTCTGCTCAACCAACTCAGGTGTTTCGATAGTAGGTTTCCATCTCCACTTCTTATCTTCTAACAGTATCTCAGCTATCTCTTTACAAAGCTCTTCCCATTTGTAAGCAGTAGTAGTAGTAAACCAACAGGCTTCAGCTTGTTCATGTTTGTACAGATGACTAGGATCGGCAAAACCCCTCTTACATTTATCGCAGACATAAGGGAGTTCATCAGTGTGCATAGCAATAATATGAAGTTTCAACCCACGTGCATGAGCAAAGGTAGAATCACATTCTTCACAAGTATAAGGTCGATGATTCTGATGAACAACTTTGATATGATCATTAAGATGCTGACGGAGTTTGAATACAAAACCACATTCATTACAGATGTATTGACGTTGGTTAGTATGAATAGAAATTATATGATCCTTTAGATGGCTTGGTAATTGAAAAGTTGCACCACATTCGTCGCAAATATGAGGACGAAGATTGAGATGAACTGTATCAATGTGACGTTTCAACGAATCTGTTCGAGGGAATATGGCATCACAATCTGGGCACTCATAGATTGTATTTTTTTCGTGCATTGTTTGAATATGTCTTTTTAGGGCTCCTGCCTGTTTGAATTTCTCGTCACATAAATCACAAACATGTTTCCGTATTTGTTTATGAACCTCATTGACATGACGATCTAGAATATCTTTACGAGAAAAGAAACGGTTACACTCTGCACATTTGTATTTCTGCGATTTTGAGTGAACTGTTTTATTGTGTCTCCCTAGACTATCCTTTCTTCCAAACTTCTTTCCACAGATTTCACAAGTGAACTCTTTTGGCTTTATATCTATCATGAACCTTCAAATAAAAATATGGAAAATAGAATATAAACCCAAATATTACAAAAATAAAAGAAAAGTGTGAAAGAGTAAAACTACATTCTACGGCCTCTACGGCCACCCTTTCTGCGGCATCCATTGTGAGGCAATGGGGTCACATCTTCTAATCTTATTATTCTCATTCCTGATCTTTTCAGTGCTCTTAATGCTGCTTGTGTTCCTGGTCCTGGAGTTCTATTTTTATGTCCTCCTGGTGCCCTATATCT
>JABCTC010000041.1 GCA_018238545.1 Candidatus Heimdallarchaeota archaeon | reverse complement strand
GATTGATTGCTTATATTTTATTTTAATTTCTTTGAGAGTCAGGTAGTAGAAGAGTTCCCAGTAATCTACAACCTCTCGCAACATAAATTTCCATTCTTTGAACATTTCACAAATCCGTAAGAAGCAAAATTAAATTTTAGTGGCCGAGATTTTCCAGACTGTAAACAAAACAAGAAACAAGGACAGCAATGAGGTCACTTAATAGTAAGTGTTGCTTGCCACTATGTCGTTCAAGCCGGTTTTTTCCATTTCGCCCTAAACTTATCTATTTCATCAGCACCGTAAAAATGGCTGCCGTATTTGGAATTATACATATCATTCAGATAATAATCCCTAACAACGATATTTTGTAAGAAGGTTTTATAAATATTGCTGTATTTTTTTTTATTCGTCATGTTAACTCTTCTAATACTGAAGTTTTGTAAGTTGAGAAAATCGCATATAATTTGTACTTTTTTCTCATCAGGGAGTTCAAGCTTATAAATCAGTATATTAAATCGGCCTTTAATTATATGCTGAAATCCTTGAGTTTTGGGGAATTCGTAGTCATAAACGTTTATGTTTAATAGCCGGTAAAATTCATCATCGAACCATATAAGCCCTCTCTCATTGTGATTAATCTCATAGAACTGCTCTATTAGCTCTTCAAGACTCGTATTGTTGTCTGCAGGCGATTTGCCAGTTATTGCTTCGTAATCTGCCATAACTTTCTTGAAGCGGTCTGTATTAATATCAGGAGAGAAGGCATTCATTAAGAAAGCAAAGTATACACACAAATAAATGTAAACTATATCATGCCCTCCTTAGTAAATGCGGCAAATCTGATTGTTTAAACAATTATTATGATTTTTACAAAAGCTCAGTAAACGGGAATAGGTAGAGACGCCCGGAAGTGCGTCTCCTATGACGATTCAGCTCAATTTATTGGATTGTAAAGATACCTTCTTCCTTATCTATTAATTCTGTTTGAATAGGGTCTGGAGGTTTTGCTTTCATTAAATTAGCGAAATCTTCTAACTTTTCAAGATTTTCCGTAATTGGAATTCCAATTTCTTTTAAGATTTTTAACGCTTCAATTTTGCCGGTAAAGATTGCTGCAGAAGCTTCAGCTATACATACTGAATCTCAATTACAAGTTTAGTGATGAAAAGAATCACGAGTTAATCTTCATCCATGAATATTTTCTCACAACATTTAACAAAAGAATAAGGTATTTTCCTTTTCTCAGTATCATTTTGCCAAACGTAGCGTATTAATTCCTTAATTTCCTCTGGCAAAGTTCTGAAAAGGGGGGCTAATAGTGCGTAACCTAGTCTTCGTCTCGTTACTTCTTCAGATTCCAAAAAATGAATAGCATAATTGTAGCAAGGATACTTTCCTCTAAGATATTCCGTATTACTAATTCCCTCAATACCTTGAGATTGCATCTGATAGTATACTGTGATAATCCCTTATAAAGGCAAAAAAAAGAGATTTTTGTAATAAAAACCTTGAACCAATAAGTAAAAATAACATTTTGGTTTTTCAGAATTGTTTCTCCATCATCCACAAATGATGATGTAGTCTGTAGTTTCTTTGATTAAAGAATTCAGCTAGGTCATTATTCCTATCAAAAGTTATTCTTAGATGATCTTTCTCCTTGTATTCTTTCATTTGTTTAACAAACTCATCGAAATAACTAACTTTTGTGACCCAGAATGGTCTGCATCCTGGAAATTCGGGATTAAATCTTCCATATACTTGCAATTTATCATCGACAAACAATCCAAGCGGTAAAGAAACCCCTCCTGAAAGACCAATATTTCTTGTGTCTCCTAAATGTGTTTTTAGCTCGTTACCGTTTGCATTAGGAAAAGTTCTCATGACTTCCTTATAATCTGATGAAGTTAAGATTCGAAGATTTGTGTTTCTAAAACTATTTTCACTTATTTCTACTTTGTTCAATCCATCCTTCTCTATCCAATAATGCCATGTTTCATGGTTTTTTCTAAATCCATATTTTTTGTACAAAGAGATAGCGGCATTGTTTTTTGTTTCAACATATAATCCAACAGAACTAATTTGTTTTTCTTTGAAGTAATTGATAGCATATATCATGAGTTTATTGCCATATCCCTTGCCTCTTTCTTCTTTTTCAACCGCTATCTGTCCTAAGTGGCCATAACCCTCCATAATTAGCAATCTTAGATAACCCACTAGTTTGTCTTTTTCAAAAGCACCAATGAATCCCCCATCCTTTAGAAGCCCAATAAAATTCTTCTTCTGGATATTTTCCCTCTCAAAGGCTTCTTCAACAATAGCTGTAAACTCTTTCCAATCTTTCTCCCTAAAGGTTCGAAAATGTATCATAACTGTTGTAAAGTTAATAATTTATTTAGTTTTTTCGTTTTGTTTTGTTTATTCTATAAAACCTAATTCATCTTCCGTTATCTCAACAACTAAGCGCGCCATTTCTTTGTATAATGCTACGTATTCTGCTCCCTTGCTTGTCGCTCTATAGATAAATTTTGGTCTTTTCTCTGGGTTATCGTATCTTACAAGCAGACCACGTGCTTGCATGAATATGATTAGTTTTTTTGCTCTATCTAGTGGGAGATTAGCTCTTCTAGCAATCTGTGATATTCCCGCTTCTGAATAGAATTCAAGGACTAATAGAATGTCAGCATAAATATCATATCGTGATCTATTTACAACCGGCATGTTAATTTCCTTCTACTAAATATTTTAACTTCAAGAAATAAAAAGTTTGAGCCCCAGAATAACTGGAGCTCATGAACATCCACCTACTAAATTGGTGATATCTAGCCTTTTGTATATTTGGCAGATGGGTCCGCATCAATTGTTCCTGCTTCAACCACTCCAGCTCGAACCTTTCTTCCTAATTCAACTTTGTCAGCAGTAATATCTTCGACTCTTGCTCCATCTCCTATGATTACAATTCCTCCAAAGAGCTTACCTCTCACACGAGAATTCCTACTAATATTGATTAGATCTGCTTTGGCGACTTCACATCTCAACCCACCGCTAACACTAATCTCTCCTGCTTCAATTTCATCTCCAGTAAGTGATCCACTAACTTGTAGTTTCTCACTTAATTTCAAATAGCCAACTGAACTGCAGGATCCACTAACATCTATATTTTCAGCTATGTTGTCTGCTCCTAATCCTAAGGATCCACTTACCTTGATATTGACAAATTTACAGTTGTCTCCAGATTTGCTTGAACCACTTACACTTAGTTTTTCGATTTTTGAATCATCTCCAATTTTGCAACTACCACTCACAGACAATTTTGAGACTATTATGCTTCCTTCGCACTTGTACGATCCACTAACATCTAATTCATCTCCAACTTGAGCTGTAGAAGTTTTTGCTGATCCACTTACGTCCGTATTGTTTGTTATTAGGTTATCACATGCAAAGGATCCACCAACTTCAACTTCAGGGCAGTTCAGAGTTCCACCTATTTTCGCAGAACCTGATACTTCTAGTTCTTCCTTAATAATTGCATCCTCACCAACTCTAAGAGATCCACTTATGTCAACTTCTGTAGCATTGAGATTTAACTCATGTTTAGCTGATCCGTTCACTTCATATGTTTCTACATCGGTATTTCCATAAACCGTACAAGATCCCATTATCTCGACACTAGGACAATTGAAATCTTTCTCAACTTCTAATCCGCCATCAATAGTAGTTTCCTCAGCTGTAAGATTTCCTCCAACAATTAGTTTTGATCCTCCTCTTAATCCATTTCTAATTCTGATTCTTTCTGCAAGGATATCTCCTGTAACATCAAGATAGCCATTCTTATGAATAATCTCTTTAACTTCTATGGAACCATTGATTTCAATGTCTCCCTTACTAACAAGATTACCATTTATTACCAATTTATCAACCTTTGAAGATACATTTATTATTGCCCCATCATGAACTTCAAGGTCACCATCAACAATACTCAACTCAATTTGTTCGTCATCTTTGACTACGATTTCTTCCATATTTAATCACCAAGTTTTTCTAAGTTACATATACCTCTTCCTATTTAAAAAGAAAAATCACAACTTGTGATATCAGTTTGTGTTTTTATATCGTATTTTGATATTAATCGTGATATGACAACTCTTTTCAAAAATGATGATTTTACCTTATCCATGTCTCATGAGTTAATAGAAAAATTAGCTCGTATTCCTCAATTTTACAACGTTAAATTAAGTCCATCAAAAGATAAAATTGCTTTCTACTGGGATAGAACAGGAAGATTGGAATTATATCTAATGGATTTAGAGTCTAAAGAATATGAGCAAATCAGTGATGGTGAGGTTCCTCGAGCTTTAAGATCTGGTTTCATCTGGTCAAAAGATAACAAAAACATTATTTTTGCTAAGGATAAAGACGGCAATGAACAACATGATTTATACATGTTAGATACACAATCGAAGGCTATTATTCAATTAACAAATACACCACTATTCCAAGAACATGTGTGGGATGTTAGTCCTGATACGAAAACCATGCTATTTCTATCAACAAGAAATGGTCAAATGAACATTTTTTCATTGAATCTTGAAAATAGAGAAACAACTGAATTAACCAATTTTACTAGACCTGTGATGGGCGCAAAGTGGAGTCCAACAAATGATTATATTTTATTTGGTTATAATGATCTGGAAAATTTGCAAAATATAGATGTCTGGATTATGAATATTGATGGTTCAGAAAAGAAGAAACTAATAAGTATGAAGGATGGTTCTCAAGAAGGTGTTGCAGGTATCTCAAAAGATGGAAAGTTTGTTGCTATCACTTCAGATTATGAGGGAGTTTCTAAAGCAGGAGTGTATGATTTTGATACCAAGGAAATAGAGTGGTTGAGTGATGGCAAATATGATGAAGTAGCATCCGCGATATCCCCTGATGGAAAATATTTGGTTTGTTTACGAAATCATAAAGCTACAATCGTTCCCATCATCTACAATATTGAAACCAAAGAGGAGAAAAAAGTAGACTTTCCTCCAGGTGTTGTTCACGGTACTGAACTAACTAAAGACAGTTCTCATCTTATTGTTACCGTTAATTCATCAAAAAACCCAAGTTCTCTTGTTAAATACGATTTGGAAAATGGTGATGTCGAGGAATTAATTCCTGTTGAGTTGAAGGGTCTTGATTCTAGTCTCCTTGTAAGTGACAAATATATTGAATACCCATCTACAGACAACTTGACCATTGGGGCGATAATATCCAAACCTAAAAATCTTGAACCTGGTAAGAAATATCCTGTTCTTCTTCAAGTTCATGGCGGACCAACCGGTCAATATTTCAGGAACTTCAGTATGTTTGACCAAATTCTAACAAGCAATGGTTTTATTGTTTTCAAACCAAATTTTAGGGGGTCAACAGGCTACGGTAGAGATTTTCAAGATATGAATATACTTGATATTGGTGGGGGGGATTTAGAAGATGTATTAGCGGGTGTCGACTATCTTAAGACTCTGGATTATGTGGATTCAGAAAGAATAGGTATTTTTGGTGCATCATATGGTGGATATATGACATTCTGGGCAACAGTTAAACGGTCAGAACTATGGAAAGCAGGTGCTGCGAGTGTTGGGATTACAGATTGGATGAAACTATATGAAAGTAGTATGCCCCATTTCAAACATTACCAACATACATTGTTTGGAAAACCAGATGAAAATAAGAAGTTATACCATGAAAGATCCCCCATACATCTTGCTAAGAACCTCAAAGCACCATTATTAATTACTCATGGTACTCATGACCCAAGATGTTCTGTTGAACAATCTAGAATCTTTCGAGATGAGTTGTTAAAATTTGGGTGGAGAGATGGGAAAGAAGGAGATAGAACGTTTGAATACATTGAGTACTCAGACATTGGTCACGGTGGATCATCTGATCAAGAATTCCGAATTCGGTCCTTTACTGCACAATTAGATTTTTTCAAAAGACGTTTGTGATGAGCGCTCTTCTTACTCTTATTTTTTATTAATTTGATTGGTTAGAAGCTGCTGGTTGAGTCCCACCCATTATTTTTTCTTCCCACAATCTTTTCATCTCATCACAAGTATCAAGTAGATATTCCAATTTTCCTTGACCTACGATTTTACCTTCTTGAATTACGATAATATTGTCTGCTCGTCTCAAAGCAATTGGACGATGAGATACTGCTAGACAAGTAGAACCTTCTCTAGCAAAGACTCTTTTCCACAAGAGTTGTTCAGTTTCAACATCAAGAGCACTCGACAAGTCATCGAAAATTTGTATCTCAGATTTTCGAGCAAACATTCTAGCTGCAGCTAAACGTTGTCTTTGCCCTCCAGATAGTTTTACTCCTTTTGGACCAATCAAAGTATCTAAACCATCATCAAGCTCTTCAACTTCTTTACTAATTACTGCTAAATTGAGTGCTTCTTCTACATCTATCGATTCTTCTGGTAATCCCATTAGAATATTATCTTTGATTGTTTCACTAAACAATCTAGGAACTTGTGACGTATATGCTGTTCTTGGTGGAACAAAAAAGTCCTCAGGTTTCTCAACTAACTCGCCATTCCAATAAAGACCTCCATCATCATTAGGTAGTAATCCAAGAATGGTACGTAGAAGCGTTGTCTTTCCTGAACCAATTCTTCCTGTTATAACAGTTAAAGTACCTTTATTGATAGTAAAATTAATGTTGTTGATTCCTTTGTTTGAATCAGGATATGTATATGTTAAACCTCTTGCTTCGAATTTGCTGAGCCTATCTTTGTCCTCTATACTTAACATTTGAATTAGAGGAAATGGTTCCTTAACGTATATATCACCATGTTTTGCAAGGTTTAATTCTGTAACATATTCATCATCACTCTTAATGAGCTTGAACATTCTACCTAGAGATACCTTTGTGCGAACATAACGTGGTACCATATCTCCCATATTCCAGATGAACTCACCCAGCTCTCCAAGAATACCTACAAAGAAAGCTAGGTCCCCAACTGAAAATATACTATTCTGAAGATTACTTCCAACTAGTAAGAGAATAATTCCTATACCAAGATAGATGGTTGAATAATATATCGAATGTAGGAGTCTATGAAAGAATTCATCTTTCACTTCAGCTATACGTCGTTTATCGTTAATCTCTCCAAAGTACTCTAACACATTGTCTTCAGCTGTTGCTACCTTGATAGATTGTACGGATCTGAAAATTTCACCTATAGTTCTCGTCACAGCTCCTGCTGCCTTTCTACGTTGTAATCGTAATTTTGTAAAAATAGGGCGTGTAAAGAATATAAGTACCATCATAACTGCAAGAGGAATGCTAACGTAAAGAGTAATCTCCAAGTTAATGCTTTGCATAATGAAAAATGATACACCTGTGAATATTCCTAAACTTATGAGTGATGTAAGATGATAGACATACCACATGGTTTCTTCTACATCTCCTCTGAACCGTGAAACTGCTTCACCCGAGGAATCTGGTAGCGCTACTGCTCCTGGTTTTTTGAAGATTCCATCCATCATATTCTTCCTGAGCAGTATCCTACCCATTAGAATGAATACCCACATCGTAAAGACGAAGACAAAATCTCCAATTAGTCTCATGGACAAGGTCAATGGAAGCACTAAGAGTACAAGAATCCAGATATTGATACTTATGTCCCATCCTGCAGTTCCTTGAAGCTGGTTAAAGATTTCACGAACAATTAGACTAGCTAAGAGCGGTTGGAGGAAGAACATGATATCCGATAGGAGACCTCCAATTACCAATCCTGGTTTATACTTTAACATCTCCCAAGATATCCGCATAACTTTCATTTTAACAACTCCTCTATTTCTCCAGTCTGTAGGAGATGGTAAAATTGTGAATCAAGATTATTCGCTAGGTCTTCTCTTCTACCGTATTCCACTATGTTTCCTTTGTCAATAATTAGAATATCATCAACCTTCTCCACAGTAGCTAATCGATGTGCAATAATTATTCCAGTTCTGTTTATCAAGAGTTTTTCAATTGCAGTATCTAGTAGATTTTCAGTGACGGGATCTAATCTAGATGACGCTTCATCTAGAACAACCAAGTTAGGGCTTTTAATGAAAACACGAGCTAAAGCAAGCAATTGTGCTTCTCCTGCAGATATACCATGTTCACTAGATGAGATGATTGTATCTAACCCTTCTGGGAGTTTTGAAAACCAATCATCCAAACCAATGTCATTTAGTATGGATATAATTTTCTCATCTGAAACCCGGGCATCAAATAATGTAACATTTTCCCTTACAGATGCTTGAAATAATTCTACACTCTGAGTTACATAAGAGATTTTGTCTCTCAAATTTCCTAGTTGTATATCTCTAATTTTAATGTTGTTTATTAAAATCTCACCGTCATCTGGTTTAGAATCATATAAACGGAATAATAACCTGGAAATGGTGGTTTTACCACTCCCTGTATGACCAAGAATCCCAAGTGTTTTTCCGGGATAAAGTTTGAACGAGATATCATTGAGTACATAAGTGTCTTTATTGTAAGCGAAATTCAACTTGTTGAATTCAATTTCCAATGGTCCAGATGGAAGTTTCTCTATTCCTGTATCTAATATTTTTTTCTTCGTATCAAATAAATTGTTAATTCTATCTATTGAAGCACCTGCTCGTTGGAGGTCTTGCATCTGCCGTGTAATAATAAGTATTGGTCTCAGCAAAAGACCTGCGTAGATCTGAATCAAGAACACTGTGCCCAGTGATATAACATTGTTTTCTAATAGAGGGATACTAGGAGCAAAAACCAATGTGTTGATTATTGCAATGACACCCCAAATTGACATCACGAATAATTGCCCTCTGACTAGAGCTTTTTTCCAAGCTTTGAAGTCCTTCCTTGAGTAATCGAAAAACTTACGCATTGCATTTCTGACACCACCATTAGCTCTTATGTCTTCTATAGCACTTAGACTTTCTTCTATTGTACCATACATATCCGCACTTGTTTGTCTTTGTTTCTCCCATGCTTTAACCGAGAAATTCCTCAAGATATACATGATGATAATTGCTAAGAGGGTGAAGGCTGTGAAAGCTACACCTAGTATCCAATGTTTTGTAAAGAAAGTGATTAGAATACCAACAATGAGTAAAAGGGATGTCAGAAGCTGCATTGAAAATGTTGAAAGAAACTGTGCTAAAGTGTTTACATCACCATCAATTCTTTCTATCATCTCTCCAGGTTTGTGTTCATTGTGAAAAGTCATATCAAGGTCTACGCAATGTTGAGTTAAATCATTACGAAGTTTATTTGTTGCAGACCATGAAAGGTTCTGATTAACGTAAACAGACCCTAAGGATATAGCTTGCTGAATAAGCATTAGGACAGTATAGATTGATGCTAATAATATGAGCGTTGCCAAAATGTTTTCCACATTCGGCACTGGAATCCCAATGGTGTTGAGGAATGAACTAAGACTCTGGTTCACTGTTTCTTGAGTTGCTAAATCGATATAACTTTCAATTACCAAAGGAGTGAAAATTTGCAACGCGGTTCCACTAATCAATAGGATTGCCAATAGCACAAGCTTTCCTTTGAAAGGTGCTAAGTACTTCTTTTGTACTTCCCAATATTTTTGAAGTGGAACCTTCATGCAGTTCGGGTATCAAAGAGTATTTATAAAGATTGTAATTCCTAAGAAAAGAGTAAATTAAGTGGAAAAAATCAATAAAAAAAACTGTACAAAACTGACAGATTGATAGTTAAAGTTATGAAGTGTTGAAAGCCCTATCGCCTGCATCACCGAGTCCAGGAATAATATATCCTTTTTCATTGAGAATCGAGTCAACATCTCCTGCAATTATAATGACATCAGAATTGTGTTTCTCTATTCTTTCTATACCATATTGTGATGCTATTGCACAAAGAATAATGATTTTCTTAGGTTTTTGATTCTCAATTTGTTTAAGTAAGAAAAGTAGAGTAGATCCGCTTGCGAGCATCGGGTCTACTATAATCACAATGCTATCTTCTAAGTAAGGTATATTTGTATAAGTACAATCTATCCTGAAATCTTTTCCATCATCCAGAAGTTTTTTTCCTCTTGAAGCTGATATTACTCCCAAAGAAGCATCTGGGAGCGTTTCAAGAACTCCATCAGACATTGGTAAAGCTGCTCTTAAAATAGAAATGATGACAATATTGTCGACTATTTTTTCATATTTTGCTTTACCTAAAGGAGTTTGAACACTACTAGTCTTAGAGTCCAGATGTTTTGCAGCTTCAAAAGCCAAGAAATTACCTAATCTTCTTAGGTTTAATCTAAAGTCTGTTGGAACTGTGTTCTTATCTCGTAATTTGCATATGATCTCTGAAATAATCACGTTGCTCTTGCTAATATTTTCCCACATTATGTATAGGTTTGATTTCCTATTAATAAATTATTTCTGCACAGTTTGACAAAGATTCTTTTAATCATTAAATAGAATACTTCATCGTTCTTTTATTTTAACGATACTGAATCTAATGTTCCAATCATCGTCATTGTAGATCTCTAATGAGAAATCACTTTCTAGTGTTTCATGCAAAAAATATGTGTCTTTTTCAATTTCCTCTGCGAATTTTACCTCTACGTAAACTCCTCTCCCAACAAAATCCCTGTTGTCTTGCTTTATTGCGGAAAAAATGACCATGTCACTATTACTAATTAGATTAAGGCATTTTGTCATAACTTCCTTACCAGAAAGATTTTTCCATTTTTTCTCATATTTTGCAGGATTGACAATTTCTGCCTTTGGAAAGATTTTTTTGATAATTTTTATTTCCTTTCTCTCTTGTTTTGATTTGTATATTTGCATAGAATGAGCGTAATAGATTTTGGGGTAAACTCGATACTTCTTCCTTTTGTACAACTCTAGAAGTACGCAAGCTGAATAAAAAGCATCACAATTTGCTCTATGTACTCCATACTCTCTTACAATCTTTTCAATTTCTTTGTTATTTATTATGCTAGTTGTATTTTCGTTTAGAAGATGTTTTCTAGCTTCTGATAAATTTACTAGTTTTCGTTTCTTGTACTTTGTAGGTATTTTGATGTAATCAGTTGTTGCGAGCATGATACAAGGAGCAATTCTAATCTTACATGTTTCTGGATTAATGTTCCAAGGCTCATGAAGAAGGAATTTAGTAAAATCAAAACCGTTATTGTAAGCAGAGATAAACTTCCCCGTTAATATCTTTCTAACTTCGTTGGAAACTTCCAGAATATCTTTCTTAGCACTCTGGATCTCATCAAGCTTAATGATGCCTTTTTCAAAAATCCAAGCATTTTTGGTTTTTTCGTCCCATTTAGTTGTATCATAGTGAACTAAAGAATGGTAAACCTGATCTATCTTTTGCTTTGTTAAATTAGCTTTCATGATAGATATTTCGACAATGTGATCTTTCTGCCAACCATCTAGTCCTGTTGTTTCAATATCTATGACATATATGTCCATAAGCCTACTTCCTAATTATATGGATACCTTTTACTATTTATCGTACACTTAATTGTTTCGTATAAAACAGCAAATAAAAATATTCTGGGAATATGATACTGATTTAACACTGACAAATTGTTGTAACAACTAAGATTTCATGTAATTATTGAATTTTTTTTGTCCTGCAGGTATTGCTATTTCAAAAATATTTTCTGCAGGTACTTTTGTACAGTTTGTTGTATCATTGTATGCACACAATGGGTTGTAGGCTGTATTGAAATCAACTATTATTTCACCATGAGAAAGTTTCTCTAGTTCAACATATCTTCCCTCTTTGTAAGATTCTTCTCCTGTAGTTTTATCTTTGAAAGGTAAGAAGAAGTAATCACCATCTATAGGCCTAAAAACTGTCAATCTGTTTTTCACTCCATCAAATTCAAATTCAAAGGAACCATAACGGAAGTACTTCCTTTCGTCACCCATTGATGTTAAAATTGCAATTTCCTCATGATTGCTATTTTCTTCAAATTTAGCAACTACTCTATATTTTTCATCTATGGGAAAATGTGACATCTCTTTGAAATTCTCTTTCTGCTCCTCTAGTAAAGGAGAATGAGGAGAATTCTTGAAGGCTTTATCGTATCTTATTCGTCTTTCTATAATTTTATCTTCGTAAGTTTTATTATCCATACAACCACACTACTGCTTGAGAAATGGTGATACAGATTATTTAAAATAATTCTTTGAACAAGAAAAAAATAGAGTGAACGCCCGTTGCTCTCGTACTGTGGATACTTCTCTTTCTATCGCCTGTTGTAAAAACAACACATAAGCTCTAGTTAAACAAAAACAGATAAAATCAAGCAATTAACTAGGCAAAACAAGCAAATGTCTAGCTATGGGTCCGGTGCTGGAGTTTTACCGGGGACGTAAAAGTATTGACGACTGTTCCAATCCTCAACAGTTTATGGATAAACTATCATGATAACAGCTATTATTATCATATACACATAATAATTGAATAAGAATAATCGCTGCCATAGACCAGACTTGCCAATTTTTGGGTTTTTTGAAAGTAAAAATAGAGTAAAGGAACCAACACCCAAAATCTGAACTACTATTGAAATTGCTAGAAACCACTCTCCACTTATATTTGCTAAAATACTAGGTATAGCTAATAGGGCTAAATATCCCAAACCACCAAATATTCCGTGAATTTTCCCTGAAACGCTTTCTTCTTCCCCTTTAGGGTCTTCTGGGAATAAACCAGCTACAATACCCGCTCCAAAACCAAAAATAAAGATTAATATTGCAGCAGCTATAACATGCCCACTTATAACGGAATTGTAAGCATGAATGATAAAACCGATACTGAAAATCATTAAAGACCCCCCCCATATAAACCACCAGATTGATAGGATGGTTTTGAATCTACTTTCTTTATTTCCTAACTCACTCATAGTGTCTTCAATATGACTATAATTGTCTTGGAAATATCCTAAGATGAATGTTATTATGAAATCACCCAATAATGCAAATATAGCCAAAATTGCTGAAATCAAAACAAAATCTTCTACACTCATCAAAATGATATGATGTATCATACTATATTAATTAACCTTAATTCTCATTTACGTGAAAATATCTTCTGTTCTTAATCTGGTCTATACTTCTCGTTTAAAACTACAAATATCTCATTAGCTATCTCTTGAGATCCACCAGAATCATCCCAAACACCTGTTGGAGCAAAAACGTACCACAGTTTAGAAATTTCATCTAATTCTCCATTTCTTACTTTGTTAGCTACCTTTTGAATAAACGATCCTACATCTTCACAAGTATCAAAATAGGAAAATGTGGATGCATTTTCATACGACATCATTTCATCTGCAGCTTCATCTAGAAGTGATAGGAGATGTTGAATCTCTTTTTCCATCGTTCTTATACTTGGGCCGAATTATTTAACTTCTTCTCCAATTTTGTTACTTTGCATCAAGGTTACCTTTTCGGAAGGACATCCTTCTTGGAAGCTATCTAAAATAGTATTTTTTCACAGGTTTGCTTTATGTTTAAAAAATTGCATTAAAAACCAAATAGAGCAATTTATTCTCTTTTGACCCACTTTTTGCAATTGTACCTCATTATTTTTTCTATTTCTTTCATATTTGGCAACAAGGACCAAACATCTTCCTGTAATCCATCAAAATCACTTTTCATCTGCTCCTTGCTAATATCTTCAAACAATATTCGATATATCCAGTCTGTTAAGTCATCAAGAACCCTATGGTAGAATAGGTAGATAACAAGATCTTCATTTATGCTTGCTACATCCCTAATTCTTGTATATCCATCAATAAAACTTTCATGGTATTTCTCATTAATGTAAAACCATATGTCTCTTTCAAAAGGCGCTAGTGCAATTCCATCCCAGTCAATTAAGTGGATTTGTTCCTTTTTATTGATAATAATGTTATTTCGATTTGGATCGGTGTGACAGATTACCAAATCAAATTTATCTTCTTGTTTGAGATTCTCTGCTAACTCCTCAAGATATACTAAAGATGGTAAGATATAATCAATATTTGATTTAATTAATTTCTGGAATTTGTTGAAATTCTTATCTTTAGAAACTGTACATGCCGTTGCTTCTTTTATTGAAAGTAAGAGATCCTCTTTGAAATCTAGATTTATCTCAAACCGTTTGATATGTTTGAGTTCTAATCCATTTGTAGTGTTATGTATTTTTGCAAGTAATTCTCCCAGCTGATTGAGAAACTTTTCCGTTTTGCTCAATTTCTCACTAACAGTCTCCCCTTCAATATATGACATCAATACTAAGCTATAATTTTCAAAAACTGTTCTAAATTCTTTATCGCTATTTAATATTGGACTTATTATTTGCTTTATCTCGTCTTTTTTATTTAATTGGGAAACTGTATTCATTGATGTCTCTAGGTTGTGAATTCCTTTTTTTGTTAGATTATTAGATTCGTATAACTTAGCAAAATATGTCATTGTACTTGTTTGTACAATATATGAATATGCGACCTCCCCTACAGGTACAAAGCGAAGTTTCTCTACATCTATGTCATATTTTGATTTGATTAGATATTTCAGTTCTTCTTCATCTATTGAAGGTTTTTGCTTCATTTCTAACACGTTATCTGGTTTTCAAGTTTAAGCGTGTCATATAAACTTGCTATAAATAGATTTTCAAAATTATTAATACTCTATAGTTTTTTTACCTAAGGTAAACATGATAAACATCTTCACTTTATCTATCTTATGGCAGAGAATAATCCTCGTACTGGATGGTTTTATAGAGACGAACTTCCACCTGATGATGATGCTTACTTTGAAAATATGTCACGAACAGTATTCCAAGCTGGATTGAGTTGGCAACTTATAGCTGACAAATGGAATGATTTCAAAGCAGCATTTAAAGATTTTAAAATCGCTCAGGTTAGAGACTTTGATGATGAGGATATTGAAGTACTAATTTCTAATCCGCGCATAATTCGAAATAGAGCTAAAATAGAAGCTGTACTTGTTAACGCTATTGTATTTGCTAGAATTCAAGAAGAATATGGATCGTTCCAGGATTATTTAGACACTCTAGATAAATCAGAAAACTATAGGTTAGTGATAAGAGAACTATCGAAGAAGTTTTCCCGAATGGGTCCTAAATCCGCTACGATATTTCTATGGAGTATAGGAGAAGACGTTCAACATGGGTAGATTTCTGTAATAAGTGTAAGACAAAAGAGTTATTCTTAAATACGATGCGCAACAAAGCAAATTAGGTTTAACAGAAGAAACGAATGTGATATTATGTCAAAAAATGTATTTTGTTCAAATTGTGGTGAAAAGGTACAAGAAGGTATGCAATTTTGTAATAGTTGTGGTGCAAAAGTTGTTGAAGTTGCTCCCGAAGCTGTTGCTGAACCTCAAGCTACTCCAACACCCCAAACTGAAACATCTGGACCAGATGCTGTAGGGGCACCCAAAGTTATAGGTACTCCTCCTACAAAGGATGAGAAGAACAAGCTAATTCTTTTCATGGTATTATCAATCCTATTCTTTCCAGTTGGTATTGTACTGGGCATTATCAAGTATAATAAAAAGGATAAGAAATCAGGCCAGCACTATATCTTGTGTGGGCTAGCTGGAATTCTACTTGGTATATGTAGCTACACTATCCCTTATGTAGGGTGGTTAGTTGGATTACTATTTGTAGCTAGTGTAGTTTACACTGGAATAAGACAAATCAATGCTGGTTTAATAAGTGCTGATTTCTAATCATCATTTTTTTTCTCTTTTTTGCTCTAATCTTTTTCTAATTATTTTTTTATACTGTAATTAGGATGATAAGATTATACAGTAGCAAAATTAATGATATAATTCCAACTAGCGAAAGTGTTCCCACCAATAACCACAGTTTTTTCTTTGAATAGATCCCCACAGCATTAATGCACGCATAGGTTAAAGCGCCTATTGCTATAAAGAAGAAATATATCCCCCAATCTTGTTCGTAGAAAATCATTATTCCCGCAATTAATGCTAATGATGAAATAAAAATCTCAGCTATAACATGAAATAATCTCTCTTTATAGTCTTCAATAAGCTTGTGAGATGCTTTCATTACAAATATTACAATCCAGAAAAGGTTAAGGGAAACACCAACTGTAATTGCATAGATACCGTTAACATAATCTAGTATTTCCATAACCTAAAACTACGCTTCAGATTAAAAATATTAGCTGTAATTTTTGAAGATAAAAGAAAAGAAAAAGAAAAAAGAGGGATTATAGCCCCAACTCTAAATTGGTACAACAATAAACTGCATTATACTATTTGGCCAAACGCCTAAGAAGATAATTAGTACTGCAATTGTTATCATAACAATTTTTTGAATTATTGGGATTTTAATCTTATCAGCTGTTTTTGCATCAGGTTCATCAAATAACATTATCTTTAGGATGTAAAGATAACCACCGAGAGCTAGTAGAGAATTAATGATGGCCAATATCACAATGATAACATTCATGGTTGAACTATAGATCCCACCAAATGCGGAAACTATTATAAGCAGTTTTGAATAAAAACCAGCTGTAATTGGAATTCCTCCAAGTGATAGAAAAGCTATAGCTAGAAAGATTCCTATTAGAGGAGATCTTCTTCCAATACCTTTCATTTCACGAATGTCTCGTGATCCTATGGCTGCAATAATTATTCCACTAAGCAAAAAGAGGGATCCTTTGCCTAAAGAGTGAGTTAGCACATGGAATATTGATGCTTCAACACCAATAGTAGTTCCTGATCCTATACCAAGAAGGATGATTCCTAGATGGACAGTAGTTGAATATGCTAATATTCTCTTGAAGTCTATAATGTCCTTTCTTCTAAACTGGTAGAACACAAGGAAGTTTCCTTCAAACATTGTGAAGATAGCTAACCAGGAGACGAATACAGATGAAGTACCCAATAAGTTTCCAGGACTGATTGAGAATATTGATATGTAGATACCATATGCACCAGCTTTAACTACTATGCCAGAAAGCAAAGCAGAAATTGTTGAAGGTGCTGATGAATGTGCATCAGGTAACCATGCATTCAGGAATATCACTGCGGATGTAACACCGAAACCAATAACAAAAAGAGCTATAATTGCTCCTTGCAATGGATTCATGGGTCCAGATAAACTATCGAAACTGACAGATCCATATACTCCGTATGTCAATGCTGTTCCTAGAAGTATAAACATACTTCCAACTGTTGACATGATGAAATACTTCAATGAAGCTTCTACTGATCCTCGTTTCATACGATCAAACGCAACTAGTGTGTAACCACTTAAAGCAAACATTTCCCATCCTACAAATAGGGTGAAGAAATTATTTGACATGACTACAGCACTAAGGCCTGCTAGTAATGTGAGAATTAGAGCGTAGTAGTACCCTAAGCCATTTTTACCTTTCATGTATTCAACACTGAAGAGAACTACCATCCAGACTAAGAAACTGAATATTGTAATTAATATTGCTTGCAATTGTCCAAATTCTAACAGTCCGTCCGTGGTTGTATTCAATGCCCCTACGTCTACAAATATTGAAACAAAACTGAATACGAATATTCCTAAAGCTACAACATTTGCAAAAATATGGTTCAAACAGTCAGTACATATCTTTATCTTGACAAGGTATTTTTTAATTTGCTCAAATAAAGTGAGCAAACCTGCACCTGCAAGAGGGATAATTAGTATTAACGATAGATAATTCATTAGACCATCACCATCACTAAAACAACAATAGCAACTATTGCCACTGCGGATCCAAGTAGCATATTCCAATTAATCTTACCAGTCTTCAAGAAGGAAAGTTGTTCTCCTATCCAAAATATGGGTTTGATGATAATTAGATTGTACAAATGATCAATATAGTAACCATTAGCTACAAAAGTTCTGCAAGCCTTCAACACTTTATTATTCTCAATGAAGCTTACTTCAGTTTGTCCCTTACCATAAAGTAAGAATGCTAAACCAACACCCAAGATTATGGCTCCAAGAGCACATACAAAAGGCACCACTTCAAAATCTCTAATCAATACGTAAGGATCAGCATGACCGCTGAACAAATTGTGTAATGGTCCTTCAATTAAGAATCCAGTTACTACAACTAGTACTGCTAGAATGCCTAAAGTGATTCTCATTATGTATTTAGGTTTGTGGACTTTGGCTCCTCTGTTTTTACCATGGAAAATCATCAATAACATTCTTGTAGCATATAATGCTGTAATGAAAGCTGTTAGTACTGCTATCACAAATATAAATATACTTCCTGGGGTTCCTGCACTGTATGCTGCTGTAATTATCAATTCTTTTGAAAATCCTCCGTTGGTTAATATTGGAAGACCAATCAAACCAAGAGCACCAACCATCATGAAACCATAAATCCATGGTAGGTCTTTGCGTAAGCAACCCATTTTTTTCATGTCTCGTTCTTCAGCAACAGAGTGAATGATTGCACCTGCTGACAAAAACAGAAGAGCTTTGAATATTGAGTGTGAGAACAAATGCATTTGTCCTGCAAATAATCCATGACCATCAACATCTCGTATTGTAAATGCTAAGAACATATAGCTAAGTTGTGAGATTGTGCTGTAAGCGAGGACTCTTTTGAGATCCGTTGATGTTAGCGCACCAATAGCAGCTAATACCACAGAAATTCCTGCAACAACCATTAGGATGTAGTAGAATACTTTCACATTCCAAATTGGGCTGAAACGAGCAACAAGATATATACCTGCTTTAACCATTGTGGCAGCATGAATAAGTGCTGAAACAGTGGTAGGACCTTGCATTGCATCAATATCCACGGTATCTCCTGAACTTAACCAGGATTGGAGCGGAAATTGTGCGGATTTGGTCACGGGTGCAAGTACTAAGAGAATACTCATTATTATTCCTCCAGCGGGTTCATTGAAAATAGTGTCACCAATTAAAATGTCACCAGTTTGGACATAAACCCATGCTAAGAATGCTAGTAGTCCGACATCTCCTATGCCTGTCATGATCAAAGCTTTAATTCCGCTTTTTGCTGGTTTTTCTCCTTCTTCACCTTTCTTCATATAGTGGTGTCCTATTAGGAAACAGGAGCATAAACCAACTAATTCCCAACCTAAGAACAAGAAGATCATGTCATAGGCGAAAACCAGTAGTAACATACCACCAACGAAAAGTTGCATGAAGAACCAGTATCTAGGTTTGTGTTTCTCTTCACCCATATATTCCAATGAGAAGAATGCGATAAGCATGCTTAAAATTGAAACAATGATGCCCATTAGGACTGAGAGAGAATCAAGGTAGAATCCAGTTTCAATAGCGGTTGTTGACCAATTTAGCCAATTGAAAGTCTGTGCAATTGGAGTACCATCAAACATGCCAAATACTATAACTGCTGATATGGCGGAGATTCCAATTGTGCTAACACCAAAGATGTCACGCACAGCTGTCCATTTCTTCAGTAATAGTGATAGAAACGCACCAATTATGGGAACCACAATTGCGATTATTGTAAATATTATTTCTATTTCCATCTCTATTACCTCTTTAATGTGGACATTTCATCACTATCCACACCTTTTGTGTGTCTATAGTTGTTGATGACGATTGCGAGTCCAACCGCAATGACAGCTGCTCCTACAGCTAGTGAAATCAATGGGAATATTTGTGTAAATTCCTTAAATGTTCCATTTGCTATATCTGTTCCGAGTGCGATAAAAGCTACATTTATTGATATTGTCATAATTTCAATACCCATTAAGATTTTTATCACATTTCTCTTTCCCAATGTTGCGTATAACCCTACACCAAATAGGATTATTGCTAAAATTAGTAAGTGAAGTTGTTCAATCATGCTTTTATCTCCTCCTTTGTTTTCTTCCTGTTATGTTGCAGGAAGAGCGTTCCAATTGCTACAGATGCAACAAAGAAAAGAACTCCTTGAAGAATAACATCAGTTGTTCTATCTCTCCATAATATGGTGAAGATTTCTGATGGGTCACTAACGTCGCCAACAATGTTGGTAATACCAGATTGTGTGACTGCGAATATCAATAAACCAACTATTACTACAACTGCTACTACTGCAAGTATGGTTTTCCATAATTCAAAGGTTTCGTCTCTTTGTTTCTCAGTTAGAGCAACTACTACTATGAATAGCGCAGTAAAACCACCACCATAGACAATCAATTGTATCCATGCTATGATCAATGCGCCATAAGTGAGTAAAACTCCCCAAACGAAGAAATTCATGACTATCAAGCTAATTACTGAAACCATAAGATTCTTACTTTCGAGAGCAAAAATTGCTGCGACTATAGCTAATATCATTAAAATATAAATTGCTACTAAACTCATTGTTTTATGCCTCCTTCAAAGATTGGGTCAATTGAGTCTCTTGCATATTTCTTCTTGACCGCTACTAAAACTGTAATCAATACAATTCCTGTGTAGATTAGAGCAGCGCCAATTAGAGGGGCAGCAACAACTATTTCTCCCGAAATGAAGAATGCGGTCGCTAAGATAAAAACTGCAACGTCAAAGAGCACAAAGAACGCAATAAACACAAATGTGTCAATGAAGATTTTTCTTGGTTTGGCCATCATAGAACCTTCTCCGCTTGCGAAGAGATCCAATTTCATCTTGCTCTGTGTAGGGGGTTGGGTTCCGAGAATCTTTCTAACTCTCTTACTTATTAGCCATATAGCTAATACAACAAGAAGCGAAACTGCTAGATCTATTATTAGTGCATAATACCATTCCATACTTATGCGCCTCCTATTAATTTGAACCCTAAGGTTAACATCAAGGCAACAATGGCTAAAGGCAAAATTTGCTTCCAAGCCAATCTTACAGATTGATCAATTCTTATACGAGAAATGAGTGTTCGTAAGAATGACATTACTCCTATTACAAGAATGAGTTTAATCAAGAAGAATAGCAAATGCAAAATGCCATCAACTAAGACTATCCCAGTCAAGTTAGCAGGACCAATATATGGACCGCCTAAAAATAGTGTAACAATCAAACCGCCTATGAAAAATGCGCCAATTCTTTCACCAAGATGAATCAGAGCATATCTCCATCCGCCAAATTCGACCTTCCAACCATCAGCCAGCTCAGTATGAGAAATGGGAGAATCAAATGGAAAAACTTCCAATTCAGCTAGCATTACTATTAAAGAAATAACTAGTGCTATAATTATACCAATTATGTAAAGTGGCTGATCTCCAATGACTCCATACAAGTTCTTACTTATGTAAGCTAAATTGAATTCTGCCTCTGGGTCTCCAATTCCAACAATAAGGATTGGAACTAGTAGGCTAAATCCAAGGGGTATCTCAAAGCTTAATACTTGGAGAAGTGATCTTGTAGAACCTGTTTGAGCGAAGGGGTTTTTAGTGACGAAACCCATGAAATAGATTATCATTCCATAAGATAGTAATACCAACATAACAAAGAATACGTCATATTCGAATGATGCAAAACCAGAAACAAGTCCAGCTTCATTTAGCACAACTATCGGAATCATTAGTGCTCCGGTTAGTGCTGTAGCTATAAATGCTATTGGTAGAACAGTCATCCAGAATTTACTTACTCCTCGTGGAATAATCGATTCTTGAGCTGTTAGTTTTACTACGTCATAAAGTGGTTGCAAGAATGGTGGCCCTTTTCTACTTTGCCCCCTGGCATATATCTTTCTATCCAACCAATCAATGAATAAACCCATTAAAACGATGAATATGATACCAGGAACAGTTATCATTAAAATAATTTCTAACCACATATCTTTTTAATCCTCCATTAAGGACTATCTTTTGTTAGTACACAACGTAACCTCTAATAGGGGTCACAAGTGCGACATTGATAGGGAATATGAGCTAATTTTTAAGGTTTATCGTTAGTAGTTGGCTAATAAAATAGGTAAAATCTTCATCTCATTGGAGTTAAAGTGTAACTAGCAAATTTTTGTAAAATAATATATTTTTAAACTTAGTTGAATTTATTTAGCGCTTCTAAATAGACTTGACCTATAGAGATACCACCATCCCCCGGAGAAATTTTCTCATTAGTAAAAACTTTTCTTCCTCCTATTTCTACAGCTTTTACAATCTCATCTGTGATTATACTATTCAAACAGACTCCACCTGAAACCAAGATTTTTGAGATGTTTCTTTGTTCAGCTATGGAATTAACGACTTCACTAATGACGCTCCCGAGGGCTTTTTGAGTTGAGTATGCTAATCTTTCTTTTGAGAAGTTTTTACCTAAATCTATCAGTTGGGGAAATACTTGACTAATTTGTATTTCATGTCCATCTTTTGTTTCTTTGTATGGTATTTCTAAACCTATCGGGTCACCACTTGTTTTTCCGCTTAAGCTATATCCTTCCAATCTTATAGCTGGCTCACCTTCATACGTTTGTTCTCCACATATACCCAAAAAGACACTAACAGCATCTAGGAATCTCCCCGTACTTGTTGTTTTAAATCCTACGGGGAAAACATCTTTCTCAAGTTGATTGAGAACAAACTCTACTCCCTCTTTTCCTCTTGGAAGAGTATTAACTAAATCTGCTGTGATATCAACAATTCCCTCTCTTCTGAAATTATGTGATAATAAAGAAAGAAGGCTTCGTAAAGGATATTTTGTTGCTAGGTCTCCTCCAGGTAGATTGAATTGCTCAAGTTGCCCAACTCTTTCCAAATTTGTAATCGGTCCACAGAATATTTCTCCTCCCCATATTGATCCATCTCTTCCATAACCTGTACCATCTAAAGCAATACCTATTACCTCTTCTTCAGGGTGAATTTTTTGCTCTAATGCTACACTAGCAATATGTGCTTCGTGGTGTTGATACGCTGTGTGTTCTTCAACATCAAATAGATTAAGAATCTCGTCAATGCTTGTTGAGGTCATATATTGGGGATGCATATCATATGCTACAGAATCAATTTTCGAGTTATATAGATTCAATAAATGCTTTATTGCTTCTATCATATACTCATATGTTTCCAATAATGTAACTGTACCAATATGCTGGGTTGGGATGATTCTTGTTCCTTTCATTAATGAGGGTATAAGGTGCATCTCTGCTCCAATACCAAGTATGGTGTTGTTCTTTATGTCTATGTGAGAAATTAGTGGTTCAGGAACCCATCCTCTTGATCTGCGAATGAATTTATGTGAGAAGCGTTTCGCTAGTTTATTTATTCTTATTACTGTATCATCATTTCTCTGGTATATTTTCCTGTCATGTAATAAGAAGTAATCAACATAAGATAATTTTTCCATGATTTCAGCGTTATCTATGAACATAGGATAATTGGAAGGATTGGCACTAGTCATAACTATCGTAGGTTCACTCATTTCTCTTAGAACCATATAATGTATACCTGCATAAGGCAACATTACTCCTATATTATGCAAACCAGGAGATACCCATTCAGACAAATAATAGTCTGAGTTTTTCTTCAGAAGCACAATTGGCTTTCTAAAACTAGTGATTAGTTTTTTCTCTTCAGAGTTTAGTTCTGCAAATTCCTCCATGGAAGGGATATCCTTGGCCATTATAGCAAATGGCTTGAACTTCCTTTTACCTTTAGCTTCTCTTAATTTTAGGAGAACATCATCTTTGATGGTTGAACAAGCTATATGTGTTCCTCCAATCCCCTTTATTGCGACAAGTTTGCCTTTCTCTATCTCTTTTGATATAAACTGTACCATTTCTTTGTTATTTGAAAATGATATCATTTCTCGGTTCGATGAATACAGTGTATATGTTGGACCACAATCTGTGCAACAAGTTGTTTGTGCGTGAAATCGTCTATCTTTTGAATTTTCATAATCTCCTTTACAATGCTCACAGAAAGGAAATTCCCTCATAACTGTGTTTGGTCTATCATAAGGTAATTTTTCTATTACAGTGTATCTAGGACCACAATCTACACATGCGTTAAAGGGATAATCCTTTCGTCTAGGTTCATTAGATTCTAACTCTTCTACGCACTTGTCGCAGATAGTTATGTCAGGTGGAAGGTAAGAAAATCCCGTGCTCTTTCCTGAACTTAAACTTTGAGCAATTTCAAATTTTGTGAACTCTGTTGGTTCCTTTAACCATTCAATCTGAAAGGATTCATATGTACTGAGTTTTGGTTTATTCGTTTTCAATAATTCAATAAATCTCAAGAGAGTTTCTTTTTCTCCTTGAGCAACGATTTTTACTCCAGCGTCACCAAGATTCATAACATGCCCTTTGACATCAAGATCTGAAGCCAAGTTGAAAACAAATGGTCTATAACCTATCCCTTGAACAATTCCAGCAACTAAAATCTCACAACTATATTCAGACATTATCATAACCTTGGATTAACATACTCTTGGAATGGGTTCTCCTAAAGGTTTTCTTAACAATCTGTGGCCGCCTATTGATGTACGAACAACTACTTTTCCTTGATATTTGTCTGTGGCTTCACCAATGATTCTAGCATTTATTCCTAATGGGTGCTTTTGGATTGTTTCTAGAACTTCTTCTGCTTTATCTGGCACAACAGCAAGAACCGCCATACCTTCCGAGGAAAGAGAAAACATATCCAACCCTAAAAGTTCACAAACGCCATTAACTTCAGGATTTACAGGTATTGCTTCTTCTTCGAGAAGTAGTCCAACATTAGATTTTGATGAAATCTCATTGAGGGCGCTTCCTAGTCCTCCTCTTGTTGGATCCTTCATGGCATGAATTACTCCAGTGTCTGCGATAGGGAGAAGCATTGATACGAGGGGAGCAACATCGGATTGCAAATCAGTTGTAAGATTAATTCCTTCTCTGCCAGCTATGAGTGCCGCTCCATGTTTTCCTGGATGACCTGTTATGATGATTTTATCGCCAATTTTTACATTATTATCAGCTATAACATTCGGCGAAGTTCTTATTCCAATCCCTGTTGTACTGAGATACATGATATCTACTTGACCTTTTGGTAAAACCTTAGTGTCTCCCGCAATCACTGCAACATTATTTTTCTCGCAAGTTCTAGCAAAGGAGGATATCACTTTCTCAACAGTGGAATATAGTGTACCTTCCTCGATTAATACAGCACATGTAATAGCTATAGGTTTTCCCCCCATCATTACAACATCGTTAATAGTACCAGTTGCTCCCAACATGCCAAGATCTCCTCCAGGGAAAAATATTGGGTCAACTGTATGAGAGTCTGAACTGACAATAAGAGTAGAGTCTTTGGAAATTTGGATTGTAGCCCCATCATCTTGTTCATCAGCCCCTATTCCACCATCAACTGATTTATTCTTGTAAATATTGATTAAAGAGGATAGAAAAGTATCCATTAGTGAACCACCAGCTCCATGATTCAACTCAATGATAGTATCCGGTTTCATGCCAATACAAAGTTCTCAAAGTCTTTTTAAATATGAAGATTTAGTGAGAAATTCCTTACTCAATATTTATTTAGTCTACTTTAAAATAATCATAAGGAGATTGTCACAATATGGCTGCAAGTAGAGATCTAGAAAAAGCGAAAGAAGCTTACAAAGAAAAAGATGTAGAGAAAATGATTGAAGCTCATTCCACAAAAGCCCCAGAACGTCATCAAAGAGAAGCGGGAAAATATGTCAAAAGTCTAATCTACGGTGGTGTCGATGGAATAATTACTACATTTGCTATTGTTGCTGGTGTGGTCGGAGCAGATCTTGAATTTAGTGCCATAATAATTTTGGGTTTTGCTAATCTGTTAGCTGATGGTCTTTCAATGGGTATAGGTGATTATCTAAGTTCAAAATCCGAACGAGAATATGAACAAGGGGAAAGAGAAAGGGAAGAGTGGGAAGTTGAGCATTATCCTGAAGGCGAAAAGAAAGAGATGATAGAGATATATGAAGATAAAGGGGTGAGCTCAGAAGATGCTAAAATTATAGTAGATACTCTCTCTAAATATCCTAAAGCATGGGTAGATACAATGATGGCAGAAGAATTAGGTATAATTGAAACAGATGATTCTCCAGCAAAAAATGGTGTGGCGACTTTTCTATCATTTGCTCTGTTTGGTCTTGTTCCATTGATAACATATGTAGTAGCTCAGTTGGTACCTTATCTAAGAGATAATCCATCACTGTCTTTTCTACTAGCTTGCATTCTAACTGGGATAACTCTTTTTGTTCTAGGAGCCTTGAAGGTGAAAGTAACAGGAAAGAACTTTATCCGATCAGGATTAGAGATATTAGCACTAGGCGGAATTGCAGCAGCTGCAGCATATGGAATAGGTTTTGGATTAAGGGCTCTAATTGGCTAACTATGGATTAAAACATACAAAGAAAAGAATGGAGCTGAGACCGGGATTTGAACCCGGGAGTCTACTGACAATAGATTAGCAATCTACCCTCATACCACTTGAGTATCTCAGCGCGCTCTTGTTTCATCTTTACGATAAAAATTTAAATATTTCGTCCTTGTAACATTAGACAATTATTCTTTAAAAGTATGGCCTATATTAAAGAATATATCCATTTGTAAATCCATTCTACATTTATTTCTTTGAAAAACTTATTAGTTCTATATAATTGCTATTTTGTACAAAAATCAAACTGATAGTTTAATCTAACAATAGTTTTTACTCTTTTTTTCCTATTTTGTATTACCACTGCAAAAATAAGAGTAGTTAAACCGAGCACTAAAAATGGGAAGTCAACATCGTTGCCACAATAAGCAAGTGCTATGAAATTATTAACATACCAATGACTGGCAATAATTGTGTCAAAGACTTTACGAACTATCTTCATTTTATTTTTAGTGAGACATGACTTGTAATAGATTTTAATGTCTATCTCTCCTAAAACTCTGAATTCTGAAACAAAATGAAAAGTTTCATTAAAGACTAGTGGTTCTGAAAGATTAAGAAGCGGAAAATCTCCTTCCTCAGCCCAATTTGATTTTGGCCAATTCATACTAAGATTAGTAATCCCAAATATCATATTTTTTAGTGAGAGAAGGCTGGAAATGAGAATTTCATGAAATTCGTTATTTTCTATCCATTTTTCACCATCATTTATGAAATTTGATGCTATAATCCCATCCTTTGATTGGAAGTCTAAAATAGTCTCGTTACCGCCACGGATGCTTTCATTAAATGTGCGAAATAATGTGAGATCAAGTGGTGCTTGATATTCTGCAAAAGCATAACCGTAGTTAGGTCCATCTGGAGGGATAATTGAAGGAGTTACTGTCTCTACGTACCACCAACGATTAGTGTCAGAATCAATCATATTAGATAGTTGTTCATACACGCGTTTATCAGAATGAGAGACATTTGCTAACAAGAAGTCTACTTTACCAGGTAACACAGTATCATTAAAATTATAGACTAAAATATCATCTAAATCAGAGATTTGATAAGATAACCAGTTTAAATCCTCAATAATCCCACTTTTTAGAATTTCATTCTCCTCATATGTTTGGCTAGTTTCATTGAAAATTAAAAGCTGGGCAGTAAGATCCTCCTTTGTCAATCCATTTAATTCCATCGAAATTAAAGAGTAAATGGATGGAATATCAGCACTATTCACTAAATCTATATTAGGAACATAGAAAGAAAAAATAAACAAGAATATGAACAAGCTTGTGAGAGATTTTTTTTTCTTTTTCATTTTTTAGTTTTATCTCCATCAATTAATTTTTCAACAGGTAATTCTCACCAGCAGTCTACTACTTATTATATGTTGATTTTTACATTTAAATTTTCCTTAACACTTGTACTTGCGTTATAACCGTGAAAAATCTATTTCAAGAAAATAGATATAGGAAACCTGTCTGATGGAATAAATCAATCATCAATTAAAGTAATAAAATAACCATTTCTACTTATTTCTAAAATATCCCTAAACTGATAAAATATTTGTCGCTAATAGTAAACTTAAAAAGCAATCTATTTTCCTTACTTTTGCCTAGTAAGGTCAGAGATACATCTGGATGCGTTCCAGATGGTCGGGAAAGTTAAGTCCTTCCACGTAGAGCTTGGTACTATGTTTCGAGA